>CAYVGC010000025.1:0-47207 GCA_964449815.1 uncultured Bifidobacteriaceae bacterium | reverse complement strand
AAATCCTGTCGCTGCCGATTCACGGCGAGATGGGCCTCGACGCGGCGGACAAGGTGTGCGACGCGATTGCGGAGTTTTACGGAGAGAAATAACTGCCAGCGGCAGTTGCCAATTGCCAAACCCTCGCTCGGTAACGGGCGGGGGCTTTGTTTTGGGAGCGGTGCGCAATTATTTCTGAAACAGAACAATGCGGTTGGTGTTCGTGCCTTTCGTCTGATTTTGAACCCCCCAGCAATTTGAAGTTTTGGTGAAAACCTGGTCGTTGATCAGCACCAATACTGGATTGAACCCAGCCTCCAAGCCGGTCTTGAGCACGGATGTTTCCAATTTGAGTCTGCCGCTTCGGATTTCGCCGACTTCAAACGCCAGGCAGCCGCCGGGTTTCAAAATGCGGTGCGATTCGGCAAGGACGCCAGACATGGCCATCTCCCATGCGGACAGATTCTTGAACTGCCAGAGTTTAAGCCTGGAGAGTTCAAGACCACAGAACCAGGCGCGCAGCCAGTTGTCCTGTTCATAGTTCACCACATCCAAAAATGGCGGCGAAGTGACCACCAGCCCGGCTGATTCCGATGGAATTTGTTCCGTCGCGCTCGCGCTTTGGGTCAAGACCATGGAATGTCCCGAAACTTTGAAAAGTTGTCGTCGTATCGTTTCATCCACGTCCCGTAGCAATTGAGCGCTTTTGCGCAGAATCAAATCCAGCACGGATTTGCGGGACGGTGTTTGTTTCCGTCGCGCATTAATCTTTCTTTGCGAAGCCGCGGACACCGCCTGATTTGGCGGCAACGTGTAGACCGAAAAGAAGCCCGGCGAGTGCCCAGTCAACCGGTTTGTTGCGACCATTCGTATCCAGCGATCCACGAAATCCAGTCGGCTCGTTTTCTGCCTTTGCAGCAGATAAAATTTCAACGCGCAAATTTCCTTCAGCGTTTCCGGATGATAAAACGCCAGCAAATCCTCGGGATTCTCTTGAGCCAGGGAAAAATCAATTTGCGCCAGCCGTTCACTAATCGCGGACAGGCTTGGCGGACGCAATCGCGGTCCGGCCAGGATTTCGCCGAGCGGATTGGCGTCGCAGCCCCACGGCGTCCGGCCAAGAAGCGCCGATTCCAACAGTGTTGTTCCCCGGCCCATGAACGGGTCGTAAACCACATCGCCGGGGCGGGTCAGGCGTTCGATAAAAAATCGCGGAAGCTGCGGCTTGAAACAGGCGCGGTAGGAAATTTCGTGCAGGCTGGAAGCGGCGCGTTGTTTGGAAGTCCAGAATTCGTTGGTGAAAACCGGAACGCTGCCGGCCCCTTCAACCTTCAAATCAGAGCGATTCGTCTTCTTTCCAAACAGATCGAAGCCGGCCAATTCACCGCACAAATTGTCGGGACCGGACAACCGGGAGGCGGCCCGGACAGATTGGGTTGATGCTGGAACGGCGTTCATGGAATTTCGTGCAATAATTTCAACGCCTTTTCACGCGAAATTTTCGTGGCCGAACCAAGTTTCCCGCCAGTCCACCAATTTGCAACCAACACTTTTGGCAGGATCCAAAATGCCACATTAGGAAACGATTCAACGTCAGATATGATGTAGCCTTCGATCTCTTTTAACTTCGCCAGAAAACCGGGTTCATCAAATGAGCGTCCTGAACCAACCATGTAGCTGGGGCAAAAATAAATGCCACCGCGCGTTATGCTCCGAACTTCCCACCTTCGATTTTGCGAATCAAGGAGATCATAAGCGGCCCCTTCACTCGCCGCTAAAGTTCCGTGGACAACCTCATTCGCCAGCCGGCGCTCCAGAATGAAACTGACCCTTCTGCCATCCGTGAAATATTCGCGGACGTCTTCCGGGCTGATTTTCAGGGCTTTTGCAATTTCGGAGACATCCCACGTCAAGATGCCGTTTGGTCGTGCGCTCATCGCTTGCATCTATACGCGTCGGATGCAAAAGACACAATCCGAAACAGCGGCCTTCCATTTCACCAAGCAGGTTACTCAAAAGAATTACGTGCCAGTTCGGCAAATTCATGTTTTCATATTTGGCCGATGAACGCCGAAAATCCTGAAATTAGCCTCGTCATTCCGTGTTACAACGAGGAAGGCAATCTGCGCGAACTCGTCAGAGCCATCCGCGAGTCGGTCGAGCCGCTCAAGATTTCCTACGAGGTCGTCATCACCGACGATTGCAGCGGGGACCAGTCGTGGGAAATCCTCAAGGAACTCGCCGCTGCCGATCCGCGCATCCGCGCGCAGCGGTTCGCGTTCAACTGCGGCGAGAGCGCGGCGAGCTTTGCCGGACTCAAGGCTGCGCGCGGCAAATATCTCTTCACGCTCGACGCCGATTTGCAGAACGACCCGAAGGACCTGCCGAAATTTCTGGAGGCGCTGAAAAATTTCGACTGCGTCTGCGGCACGCGCGTGAAAACGCGCGGCGAAGGCGACAACTTTATCCGCATCGCCTCTTCACGCATCGCCAACGCGGTCCGGAACAAGTTGTCCGGCGAAAAAATTTCCGACGCGGGCTGCACCTACCGGGCGTTCCGGCGCGAGTGCATCGAGAACCTGAAATTTTTCAAGGGCATGCACCGCTTCCTGCCGACGCTGTTCAAGATCGAGGGCCACACCGTCACGGAAATCGAGGTGAGCAACAATCCGCGCTTCGCCGGGCAGAGCAATTATGGCGTGTGGAACCGGCTGTTTGCGTCGTTTTACGATCTGCTCGCCGTGCGCTGGATGAAGAAGCGGATGTTCAAATACCAGGTCGCCGAAAAAATCAATTAGCCCGCCTCGTTCCGACTTTTATTCCGCCTGACCCGGCTTCGCGACCGGCGGGAACCGTCCCAATCCCGAAGAGATATGACTCCGTTCCAGTCGCCGCCGCCCCGCTTCCGAAGGGAATTGTCCGGCGGCGAGTTGAAGCGGGAGCCATTCCGACAGGAACGGCCATCCTTCCCGTTTGAACCGTCCTTTTTCCAGTTCTCCCAGTGTTCTGCCCGGTAGAAAGCGTCATTTGTCCCGCTGGAACTGCCATCTTTCCAACCGGAAAGATCACGTTGCCGGTGGGAAATGTCCGGCTTCCAAGGGGAGGGTCATATTGCCGGAGGGATTTGTCTTGTATCCGACTGGAATGGTCAAAATGCCGGAAGGAAAGATCGGGCTTCCAGCCGGAATGGCCGCGCTCACTGTGGCTATAAATGATTGCCGGAAGGTAATGTCGGGTTTCCGGCCGGAAACAAGACAATTCCTTCCGGCAACATCGCTGTTCCGGCGGGAAAATTGCCTGATTTATTCAAGATCAGCACCTTGCGAATTTGCGCCCTCAAAATTTCAGCCGCCGCCGTCAGGATGCTCCGCTTAATTTCGGCAAAAGCAGCCCGAACCTCCTCACGCCGGCGGCTACGGAATTCACGCCCCTTATTTCGATTCCGGATTCTGGCCTGGCTCAGGTCAGATATGCCGTGATCGGCTCCGCGCCCAGGGTGCCGGAAAGGCTGTTCAAAAAGTCCGGCGCCTCGACAGCTTCGAGCATTTTGCGCGCGGCGGTCAGGCGTTCGGCGATATGCAGTTCTTCCGCGACGTCGGTGTAGTTTGGGCGGCGCAGAAACTGGTTCAGACATTCGACGTGGCGTTTCCAAAGCGCGCGGTCCACTTTCTGTTTCGCCGCGAGGCGCGCGGCATACCACGGGCTTGCGAGCAGGTTTTCGCGCGTGAACAGTTTCCGCACGGCGGGATGTTCCAGCCCTTTGCCCTCCCATCCGTCATTGAGCATGATATGCAGCAGCGCGTTCAGTGGCGGACAAGCCTGCTTGATGCTGCCGTCGTCGAAATACATCTGGGCGACGCGTTTTTGCGTGGCGACGATATTGTCCATGCCGTCGGCGAAAATGTCCTTGTCCTGCAACTCCGGCTTGAGCATCGCCTCGGTGAAGACGGCGTGCGGATGGTTGAACACGCGGCCGAAGAAGGCGTGGACGAACCGCGCGTTGATGCGCCAGCCGAGCCGGCCCGCAAGCACTTTTTTCCCGTGGTGCTGGAAATCCTGGCACTTTTCCAGGAAGCGGTGTTCGATCAGAAACTGCGGATCGCGCTCTTCGGCGGTGAGCCGGCACCAGATTTCCGGCACGATCAGGCTCACGTCATGGTCCACGCGCAACTGCGGGCCGACATAGCCGGCGGCGGTGATGAACGCGTTGTGCCCGGTGAGGATGAACGACACGAGCGCGTTGTTCAGGTCAATGATCGGCGGCAGCGCGTTGAACGGCCCTTTGGTCAGCGCGCCCTCGGAGCCGGCGCCGGTCGTGGACGGTGATTTGCCGGTCATGCTGCAGATCACTTCCATGAACAGTTCCGGCAGCTCCATGAAATGAATTGGGTTGTAGCACGCGAGCGGGCGGACGCCCACGTCCGGCGGATTGTTGCGGCGGCCCGGCAGCACGGCGGTCACGGGCGTGTGCAGCGGCCGGCTCATGGGCACGCGGCGGCGCAGCCGCGCGGAAATTTCCGCGAGATACGTTTCGCTGGCGCGGACGAGGTCGGGCCGCTTTTGCAGGTAACGCGGATTTTTCGTCGGCTTGCCGTCCACGAGGCGCGGGCTGGAAGTGCAGACGAAATAACTCGGCTCACCGGTCTCGGCCACTTCGCGGACGAATTTCTGCATCGGCTCGGTGAACTCGTGGAAGCCCAGCGCGTCCTCGACCATTTCCCTGGCGTCAGGCGGCGTGAGCGGTTCGTAGTTGGAAAAGAAATTTTCCGGCTGGACGAAATCGTTTTCCGCCTGCTTGTCGTAGCCGCGGTGAATCGCGTCGTCCGGCCGCTGGAACAGGCGCTGTTCGCAGTTCTGCGCGAACTTGAGCGAGAGATTTTTGTCCGTGCCTTCCGGCAAATTTTCCAAAATTGCCGCCGGCATAACGGTCGAAGCCGTGATGTCGTCCTCCATTTGCACTTTCACCGCCGGATGAAAATCCTTGCGCAGGCCGAACGTGCGCCACGAGCCGTCGGCGTCGAAGCCGACACGCAGGCAGGTGGTGACAAGCTTGCGGTTGTCGCATTTCAACTCGTTGCCGGGCGTGCCGTTGATGATGTCCACGCTGAAATGTTCACGCCAGTGGCCCTGCCACTCCGGTTTGTAATGGCGTTTCACGACGAAGACGAGTTCCTTGACGTGCTGCGGCACGGATGCGAGCCACGTGTTGTATTCCGGCGTGTAGTCGTGTTCGTCCGGCGTCAGCAGCTTGATGACCGAACCGAGCGAGCGTTCGGCGGAAAGCACGGTGCGCCGGTCCGCGCGCGCCTTGTCGGCGAAACGGCTGGAATAATCGCGGTCAATCAGTTCGGCGACGCGGTCAAAATCATTTTTCAAATCCGACACGAACACCGGGCCGGTGAGAATGGCGTCGGTGATGGGCTTGGAAATTTCCGATTTGCCGCCGCCGGAAACCGTGCAGGGCTTGTGGCAGAAAGTTCCCTCGGCCACCGTGCCGACGAGCCGCCACTGGCGGCCGGGGCCAGGCGGCTTTTCCATGCGGATTTTGTAGCCGGACGGACGGACGTAAGTTTTTTCCGGCGAAAGTTTGATGTTCTGCTCCCCGGAGACGGGATTCGTCCAGAAAATTCTCTGGCCGTGCAAGTCGAAGCGCGCCGCCGCGGGAATGTAGATGATTTCCGGAAATTTTCTGTCCACCGCGTAGCCTTCGGGCCGCACGTCCATGATGTCGCCAAACAGCGCGGTCATCTCCACGAACGAATGCGGCAGGCGGCGCGCCAGCACGTCGCCGTTGAACTCCTCGCCCAAATCATAGCTTGGAAAAACCAGCGCGCCGCCGGCGTGTTCCTCCTCCGCGAGGCCGAACAGGTTCGCCGCGTAGCTCAACTGCGTCTTCACCTCTTTTTTGCAGTAGCCGAAATAGTTGTCGGCGATGATGGTGACGATCACGCCGGTTTCATCGCGCGCGGTGAGCTTGAAGGCGTGGCCGCCGTTGTAAGGTTCCTCCTCTGTTTTCCAGCACATGCCGTCGCGGCGCTGGCGTTCGGTGGCCTGGTCAAAGTGCGGCAGGCCGGCGGCTTTTTTCGTCACCTTCGTCAGGTGCGGCGCGAGGATGACGCAGCCGGTGTGGCCGGTCCAATGCTCGCTGTCGAGCGCGGAATCATTTTCCGGCAGCAGCGGGTCGCCGCCGTTGCCGAAAATCGCCTCGACGAAATCGAGGTTGCTCACGAGGTTGCCCGGCACGAAGAAACGGATTTCCATCGTTTTTCTGGAAATGAAACCCGGAACCTCCGGGCACACGAGCGGGCGGATGAGCAGCGAGACGAAACATTCCGCCGGGTCCGGCTGCGTGGAGGTGAACGGCAGTTTCAACAGCTCGGTGGGCGGCGCGAGCGCGAGCGCGAGCAGCTTCGCAAACGTGCGCTTCGGCACGCCCAGCTTGTCGTCAGGAATCGGCAGGCCGCCTTCCGCGATGTGGAAAATGCCCGCCGTCGTGCGGCGGTCGCTTTTCGGGTTGTGCAGAACGCCCTGTTTGACGCGGTAGGAATTGATGATGTCCGAGGAAAAATCATCGCGGTCCACCGGCAGCGACAGCACGCGGGCGAGGCCGGGCCGGTCCAGCGTGAACGTGCGCGCGGGCAGCTTGGGCGCCGGCGCGTCCTGCAAATAATCATAGAGAAACGTCTGGATGCGCTGGTCGGCGGGGCAGAGATAATTCCCGAGCAGACGGTCCTTTTCGCGCGAGCGCGCGGCCATGGCGGCGGCGATCTCGACAAATTCCCGGTCGCCCGGGAGCGGCGCCGGCGAGCAGCCGCTGAGGGCGAGTTTGACGTTGATGTGCGCAATGAGATGTGCGGGCAGCTGGCTGTTCATGGTAATTTGCTTCCGGTCCTCCGGCCGATTCCTTTGCTGAAAACAATGCCCTATTTTTGACGGCCGGTAAAACATTTTTTGCGCAACCGCAGGTGGATTTCCGCGCCGCCCGCGCCGCCCGCCACTTATCGCTAGGCGCGGGCGGCCAAACCTGCTAAAGAAAAAGGCGTTGTGACCCGTGAAAAAAAAACGCAACTGACCACCGTGACCCGCGTGGTGATGCTGACGGCGCTTTATTTCCTGGGCGGCCTGCTCGGCAAGAAAATTTCGTTCCTCGCCCACAGCCAGGCGCTGGTCTGGCCGCCGGCCGGCATCGCGCTGGCGGCGATTTTGCTGTTCGGCAACCGTTTCTGGCCAGGAATTTTTTTTGGCGCGGTCCTGTTTTCTTTCACATCGGGCGTGCCGTTTGGATTTTTCACCTTCGGGACGGCGGTGGGCAACACCATCGGCGCCATCGTCTGCGTGTTTCTGCTGGAACGGTTCGTGAAGTTTGACAACGCGCTGGAGCGCACACGCGACGCCGCCGGCTATGTGCTGCTGGCCTGCGGCCTGGGCACCACCGTGAACGCGTTGTTCAACGTGGTCAGCCTGGTCTATGACCAGCAGACGCTGCCGGACGCGATGTTTCCGACCATGTTGGAATGGTGGGTGCCGAACGCGCTGGCCGCGCTGGTGGTGACGCCGGTCATCATCACCTGGGCCACGCCATCGTCGGTGCGGCTGGATTTCTGGCGGGCCGGCGAGGCGGTGCTGTGCGCGGCCGGCCTGGTGGGCGGCACCCTGATTTCCTTCGACACCTGGTTTGTTTACGGCATCCAGCAATACCCGCTCGCCTATCTGCCGTATCCGTTTCTGGTCTGGAGCGCGCTGCGGTTCGGCCCGCGCGGCGCGGCGACGGGAACATTGCTCGTGGCGGCGCTGGCGATCTATTCGCTGCTGCAAAAACGCGGCCCGTTCGTGACCGGCAGCGAAGCGGACAGCCTGCGGCTGGTCGGCAGCTACCTCGGCATCGTCGCGGTTTCCAACCTGCTGCTCGCCGCCGCCGCCACGGAACGCCGCCGCGCGCTGGCCGACGTGGTGGAAAATGAAAAGCGCCTGCGCAACGTGATGGCGGCGCAGACGGATTTGATCTGCCGTTTCCAGCCCGACGGCGCGATCACGTTTGCGAATCCGGCCTGCTGCGCGTTCCACGGCAGAACCGAGGCGGAGCTGCTCGGCACAAATTTCTACAAACTGCTGGCGAACGGCGGCGGCCGGCCGGGAACCGAAACTGTGCCGCCGCTGCCTTTGGAGCAGCCCGCCATGAGTTTCGACCGGCGCGTCGAGGCGGCCGACGGCCATGTCGAATGGCAGCAATGCAGTCTCCGCCGGCTGGAGCGCGGCGGCGCGGCGCCGGCGGAAATCCAGGCCGTGATGCAGAACATCACCGCGCGCAAACGCGCGGAGCTGGCCGCGAAAGAGGCCAGGGCGGCGCTGGAACAAATGAACCGCCAGTTGCAGAACGCCGCCGCCGAGGCGCACGCCGCCGCCGAGCAGGCCAACCGCGCCAGCCATGCCAAGAGCGAATTTCTCGCCAACATGAGCCATGAGATCCGCACGCCGCTGGGCGGCATCCTTGGCATGATTGAGCTGCTCGGCCAGACGCGGCTCGACCCGCGCCAGCGCGAGTTTGCCGGCGCCGCCGTGGAAAGCGCCAACGCCCTGCTCCGCGTCATCAACGACGTGCTCGACTTCTCCAAGATCGAAGCCGGGAAAATGACCATGGCGCACGAGGACTTTTCCGTCCGCGCGATTGTGGATTCCGTGTTGGAAAACGCCGCCTCGCGGGCCGCCGGGAAAAAAGTCGCGCTCGCCGCCGTGGTCCACCGGGAAATTCCCCGCCGGCTCACCGGCGACCCGATCCGGCTCCGACAGGTGCTGCTCAACCTCGTCGGCAACGGCGTCAAGTTCACCGAGCACGGCGAAGTGGTCGTCCGCGTCCAGACCCGCTTCCAAACGCCGGGCAAAATCGTTTTGCGTTTTGAAGTCGCCGACACCGGCGTCGGGCTGACGGCGGAAGAAATAAAGGAATTGTTCCAGCCGTTTGTGCAGGTGGACACCTCGTCCTCGCGCAAATTTGGCGGCACCGGCCTCGGCCTCGCCATCTCGCGGAAAATTGTCGAGCTGATGGACGGCCGGATCGGCGTCAACAGCGTGCCCGGCAAAGGCTCGACCTTCTGGTTTGAAGTGCCGTTTGCCGTGCCGCCGCAGCCCGCCATGGAACACAGCTTTCCCGGCCTGGCATTTTTGCAGACGGTGGTCGCGGTGCCCAATCCGAGCCTGCGCCAGTCGCTCGTGGAGCAGTTGCACGGCTGGGGCGTGGTCTGCCGCGCCGTGGCCGACGCCGGGGAGCTGGCCCGCTCGCTCCATGATTTGCGCGCCGCCGTCATTCCGCTGGTGATTTGCGACGACGAGATGCTGGCGCTGGGCGGCGGGGATTTGCGCCGCGAGCTTTTTGACGGGCAGAAACGCGTGCGGTGCATTTTGCTCGCCAGCCCGGCCGGCTCGCTGGGGGCGGACGCCACCAGCCCGGACAGCCTCGCCACCGTGCTGCTCAAGCCGGTGCGCGAACAGCCGTTGTTTGACGCGCTCGTCGCCGCCGTCGCGGAAGTCAAACCGGAACCGGGCCAGCATCCGGAAACCGCCGTCGCCCCGACGAAAGCGGTTCCCGGCGAACCTGCCGCGCCGAAGCGCACGGCCATTTCCGGTTTGCGGATCATGGTGGCCGAAGATCATCCGTTCAACCGCAAGCTCTGCCAGTTGATGCTGGAAAATTTTGGCGCGCACGCCGAATGGGCCGTCAACGGACGCGAAGCCGTTGAAAAATTTTCGCCCGGCGGCTGCGACGCCATTCTCATGGACTGCAACATGCCGGAGCTGGACGGCTTTGAAGCCACCGCCGCCATCCGGAAACTCGAGGCGGAAAAGAAGACCGCACGGCAAGTGCGCATCATCGCGCTCACCGCCAACGCGCTCGTCGGCGAGCGCGAGCGCTGCCTGGCCGCCGGCATGGACGACTACATCGCCAAGCCGTTCACGACGCAGCAGCTCTATCAGGCGCTGCGCGCCGCCGTGCCGCCGGTCGCGGCGGTCGCGGCGGTCGCGGCGGAGAGCTTTGATTCCGCGCGGCTCGAACAGCTTTGCAACGAACTGGAACGTTCCGCCGTCGTGGACATGGCCGGTGATTTTCTCAAGGATTTTCCCGAACGGCTGGCGGAAATCCACCGGCTCAACGCGGCGGGCAAATGGCTGGAACTGGAGCGCGCCGCGCATTCGCTCAAGGGCCTGGCCAGGCTCTTCGGCTTTCAGAAGCTTTCGGAAAAATTTCTTGCCATCGAGGACGGGGCCGGGGCCGCCGACGCCGAACGCACAAAAAAAACGCTCGCCGGTCTGGACGAAGAGGCCGGGGCGGCGATGCAACAACTCCGCGGTTGGTTGGACAGCAACCGCCGGCCGGCGGCGGCCTGAAGCCAATCCCCGGCCTGGACGCGATTTGTTGGACAAGCGCCGGGCGATTGTGTGAACTGGTGGCCCCAACATCTTGAACACGACAGCCAACGAACCGCATTCCGAGCACCTGGCTTCGCTGCGCGTGGAAGCCGCGTGCGAACTTTCCGCCGTGCGCGCCGCCGTTTCGCGCGTGTGCGGCTGGCTCGGCGAACTGGGCTTGCCGGGGGCCGATCTCGGCGCCTGGGAACTGGCCCTGATCGAGGCCGCGAA
Organism: uncultured Bifidobacteriaceae bacterium; assembly: GCA_964449815.1. Lineage (GTDB taxonomy): Bacteria > Verrucomicrobiota > Verrucomicrobiia > Limisphaerales > UBA11358 > UBA11358. The sequence continues at coordinate 36,596 of CAYVGC010000025.1, read as the reverse complement.
CAATGCCGTGAAATACGCGCGTCCGGAAACGCGCAGGCTGCCCCTGGTCATTGAGGTTTCCGCCGGGGCGCGCGGGCTGGAGGCGCGCGTCACCGATCACACCGCCGGCTTTGACTGGCCCGCCGAAATCAAACTCCCTGCCGCCGACGCCGAGCGCGGGCGCGGACTTTATTTGATGAAGTCGCTTACGGATGAAGTTTTTTATCTGCGTCATCCGGGCCGGAATGTCCTGGTGCTGCGCCGCGCGCATCCCGCCGGAACGGGTGTTTTGCCGGACCCTGGCGATGTGCCCCGCCGGCTGGCTGAGGCCGAGACGGCGCTGACGGAGATGACCACCGAGCTGGCGGCGAATTACGAAAGCCTCGTCGCCGTGTTCCGTTACAGCTCCGAGCTGGGCGCGAACACGGACGTGAAGGAGTTTTCCCGCCGGCTGCTGAATGATCTGGCGCAGCTCACTGAAGCGGACGGCGCGGTGCTGCGCCTGCTTTCGGCGGACGGGAACAAACTGGAGACGCTGCGGGTGCTGCCGGAAAAGGAACCGGCGGCGCTCGCGCCGGTCGCGCTCACAGATGATTATTTGAAATCGGCGGAGACGCGCGCCGCGCGGACGCGGCACGATATCTGGTTCAGCCCCGAAGAACCACTGGCCAAAAACGATCCGCTGCGCGCGGCCATGCCCGTGGGCAACGGCATCTGCCACGCGTTTTTTGTGGCGGACCAGCTGGTCGGCACGGCGGCCATCGGCCGGCTGGCGGCGGACAAGCCGTTCACCGCCGCGCAGGTGAACTTGCTGCACACGTTCGTGGATTTTCTGGCGATCCAGATTGTCAACGCGCGGCTGCTCGACGAGCGCACGGCCACGCGCGTCACGCGGCGCGAACTGGAAATCGCGGCGGAAATCCAGCGCTCGCTGCTGCCGGCGCAGTTGCCGTCGTGCCCGCCGTTCGCGCTGGCGGCCTCATGCCAGAGCGCGCTGCAGGTGGGCGGCGATTTTTTTGACGCGATTTCCGCCGGCGACGGCGCGGTGCTGCTGGTCATCGCCGACGTGATGGGCAAGGGCGTGCCGGCGGCGCTGTTCGCGGCGGTTCTGCGCAGCACGATCCGCTCGATGCCGCAGTTGTTTTCACAGCCGGGCGAACTGCTCGGCGCGGCGAACAAGATTTTATTTCCCGATCTGTCGCGCGTGAACATGTTCATCACGGCCGAGCTGGTCTATCTCGATCCGCGCCGCGGCGAAATAATTTCCGCCAGTGCCGGGCACTGTCCGTTGCTCGTCTGGCAGCGCGGCGAGGCCGCCGCCAGCGCCCCCGGCCGGGCCGGTTTTCCCCTGGGCATCGAGCCGCGCGTCGTCTATCCGCAGAACGTCCACGCGCTGCCGCCGGGCGCGGCGGCCCTGCTTTACACCGACGGCTTGAGCGAGTCGCGCGCGGCCAATGGCGAACTGCTCGGCGAAAAAAGGTTGCGGCAGATGCTGGCCGAAACCGCCGCGCAAACCGGCGACGCGGAAGCGGGAAAACTCTTTTTGCTCGAACGGCTCGCGGCTTACCGCGGCGACGCGATGTTGTCGGATGACCAGACTTTTGTTTTAATTCGCAACCAAACATGAATTCAATCAGCCCCGGAAACATTCTCATCGCCGACGACGAAATTTACATGCTGCGGCTGCTGGAGATGACGTTCAAAAAAGGCGGTTACACCGTCGTCAGTTGCCGGGACGGACGGGGAGCGCTCGCCACGGCCGCCGCCGCGCTGCCGCAGCTCATCGTGCTGGACGTGATGATGCCGGGCCTCGACGGCCTGGGTGCGCTCCGGCAGTTGAAGGAAAATCCGGCGACGCGGGACATTCCCGTCGTGGTGCTGTCCGCAAAGGGCCACGCACTGACCAGAGTCGAGGCCGAGGCGGCCGGCGCGGTGTTGTTCCTCGCAAAACCGTTCAGCCCGAACCAGCTTCTTGGCGCGGTGCGGAAAATTCTCGCGCCGGAAACCCTGTGAACCGGCGAGGCGAAGGGATTTTCAACGGCCACTCTTCATTGCCGGCCGCACGGATTATTTCATCTTGAAGTGAATCGCCAGCACGCCGGCGGCGGCGATGAGGCAGTAGAAGCCGAAAAATTTCCAGCGCCCGCCTTCGAGCCAGCGCGAAAGCAATTTCAGCGCGAGCAGGCCGGCGATGAAGCTCAAAACCATCCCGACGAGGCCTGGCACGAAAAGGTGCAGCACGGAGTTTTGTCCGCTCAACGCGTGAGCTTTGATGAGACGATGCGCCTCCTGCGCGATGACCGGCGGCGTCAAAACCACGGCGAGCGCAAAGCTGAACTCCTCCAGTTTTTGTTTCGGCAGACCGAGAATCAAGCCCGTGGAAATGGTCGCGCCGGACCGCGAGAAGCCGCGGAACGGCAGGCACAGCCCCTGCACGAGGCCGATCCAGAGGGAATGCTGCGGCTGGATTTCCGAATGGCGCGGCATGTTGTCTTCGCGCAGGCCGGCATAAATAATCAAAATTCCCACCGCCGTCAGCGCGCCGGCGATCAGCGGCAGGTTGGAAAACAGATTTTCAACTTCGGCGTGCTCCGCGCCGCGCATGAAAACTTTCTCGATGAGCACTTTCAGTCCGAGGCCGACAACGCCGGTGCAAATGGTCGCGCCGATGACTTGGACGGCAAACCATTGCGACTGGCCGAGGGAGGCAAGGTAATCGCGCTTCCAGCCCTTCCAAAAATAAACGATCACGGCGAACATCGTGCCGGTGTGCAGCATGACCAGGAGCATCGTCAGTTCCGGACTGGAGGGATTCAGGCCCATGAGTTTTTCCGCCGCGATGACGTGGGCGGAACTGGAGACGGGCAGCAGTTCGCACGCGCCCTGGATGAGCGCGAGAATCAGGATTTGAAAATAGCTCAACATGATTGTGAAGCTTGCCCGAACGACGGCCAAATCGCAATGCCGGTCACTGCGGACGGATTATTTTTTCCCGCCCCAGAAGGTTTTGTTTTCCTCGGCGCGCTGCCTGACCTTGAGCTGGCCGAGGATGGCGTGCCAGCCGATGTAAATTTTGTGCCACTGGGTTTCAAGGCCGCGCAGGGCGCCTTCGCTCAGCTCGCTCAGGGAGCGGAGGGACGGCGCATTGCCGATGAGGGAGTGGATCTCCTCGCGCGTGGGCGACTGGACTTCGACGGAGGCATAGATCAATTCCAGCTCCTGCACGATGATGCTCTTGATCTCCAGAAAATGATGGTCGTCCGCCGGGCCGAACTTTTTCGCGCGGGCGAGGTTGATGAAATAGTTGAACTGCTTCCAGCATTCGATGTGAGTTTCGATCTGGGTGATGAGCTGGTTGATGTCCTTGGAAGTCATGGGCGGGCGGAGGTTGGCGTCGGGAGCAACGCGGTTTGCGGGAACAGAAAAATGATCGCGCCGCCGCGCAGCTCGCGGGCGGTGATGCGGAGGCTGCCGAAATGCAGGCTGACTTCCGCGAGCGGCATCTGGGCGGCGCGGGCTTCGCGGAATAATTCCAGAACGTCACGCCCGATGCCCTGCAGCAGATTTCCGGGATAGGCGGAGGACACGGTCGAGGCAACCACGCGGCCCTGCCGGTCCACCGTGATGGTGCCGGTGGGCAGTTGCTGGACGGCGGCATGGCCGCCGAACATTTTTTTTAAGAATCCCATGACGCGACAAGTTTGCGGCTTTTTTCCGGCAAATTTTCGGCGCTCTCCGCCGGCCAGCCGACCAGGAAAGCGCGGTCGCCACGCACCAGCATCAGCACCTGGCGTTCCAAATTCTGGCCGGCGACGTGCAGGAGCGGGCCGGCTTCGAGCCGGTCGCCGAGGCGGCGGGCGGTTTCGGCGGCGCGCTGCGCCCACCGGGCAGGCGCGGAAAAATTCTGGGTGCCGAGCGCATCGGGTTCGCCTTGTCCGGCCAGCGGCACGGCGATGACAAACTCGGCGCCTTCGCGGGTGAGCTGCGACAATTTCCACATGGTTTTGCGGTGCAGGCTGCTCTCGACGGATTCCGGTTCCAGGCTGGGATGGGCCATTTCATCGAGTGACTGCGCGGATTCGAGCAGCAGCGCGTTGACCGGTTTTTGAATGGTGCGCTCGCGGTCGGGTTCGGCCGGAAGGTTTTCAAACGTGCCGGCTTTCCATGCGAGCAGGCGGTAAAAGGCCGCTTCGCCGCAGGCCCCCTCGGCTTCGGCGTCAATCAGTTCGCCGTCCTGAATCCACAGTCTCGCCACGAGCGGCCCGCGCGTGATGCGCAAAACCGTCGAGGAGCGCGACAAACATTCCATCTGGATGATGTCCATCAGGCTTTTGCTCTGGATGCCGCGAAAGCCGGCGTCGCCTTCGCGGTCGGACTGGCCGAGGAGCGATTCGAGGCATTCGTTGAACAGCTTCAAGTTGCTCTGCATCTCGGTTTTGAGCCAGAACAAATCCACCCCGAGCGCATAGGCGCGGGAACGGTATTCCTCGTCTTCCAGCCCGCTCAAGACGACGGTGCGCAATTCGGGAAACCGGCGGCGGACGATGGAAATCATCTGCAACCCGTCAATGCGCGGCATTTTCAAGTCGGAAATCAGCAGCCGGATCTTTTCGGTTTCGAGCAGCGCCAGCGCGCGTTTGGCGTTGTTGGCGGTGAGAATTTCCGGGCGGCTTGGCAGGGTCGCGAGCAGTTCGCGGCACAGCGCGAGCCAGTCCGCATCGTCGTCGAGAATCAGGATTTTGTGCCTAGTTTCCATCCTAAATGTTGCTAATCGCTAACCGCGATGGCGTATAAATTCAAGCGTTAAAATTTAAACCGATAAAACACCGCCACTTTGACAGCAATCCGCGTTCCCGCCAAAAGCGGGGTTTTGTAACGCAAATGGGACAGATTTGACTGGCCGCCAGTCCAGCTGTGAGACAAACCACTGTCCAATTCAGCTAAAAACAGGGTGCAAGCCGGTGGCGCGGTTTCTGCTCAAACGGTCTCGCATCTGCCAGTGGCAGTGCCAATGAAACAAGAACAAGAGTCATGGCAATCTCGGTAAAATTAAAATTTGCAGGTTTTCTGCGCGGCCTCCTGCGGCACATGGACGACCGCGAACCGTCTCGCCCGGCTGCCTCCGCCGCCCCGCCGCCGGCGCCCGCCGCTCCGGCACTGCCCGCGCCTCCGCCCAATCATTCAGTCCCGCCTCGCGGGACAATTTCCGACGAGGTCGAGCTGCCGCTCGCTGCGGTGGTGGCCGCCCTGCCGCTGGACATGCGGGCGAAACTGATGCCCGCGCCGCCAGCGGGCATGATTATCCGGCTGCCGGCGGAAACCGTGATCAGCCAGCTTGCTTTTGGCGCGGTGAAAATTTCCTTCGGCGAACTGCGCCAGCTTGCGCCGGGAATTTTTGTGAATTCCGGCGGCGAGCTTGACCACAAGCTGGTCAGTCTGCCGTTGCAGGAAATTCTGCCGCGCCTGAATCCCGCGATGCTCGCCCGCCGCACGGCGAAAAAAGTGGAGGTTGCCGCAGAAATTTCCGGGCCGTTTGCCGGCCGCGGGCGCGGCTTCAGCTTCACCACGCAACCGCTCAAAGAATCTACAGCTCCGCCCCCGGAGCCGCCGGTGGCGGCCGGCAAACCGGTCGTGCACAGGCAAGCGGCATCGCCACCCGTCACAACGCAATTTCCACAGCGTTCCATTACGCCGGCCACGCCAGCTCATGACAACGGCAACGGTCATGGCCACCCGCTGCCGGCTTCACCGCTCACGCCCCGCTCCGTGACGCCCGCGATGAATGGCGGCACCGGGAGCAATGGCCACGGCCTGGCGCTGCCACCGGGTTTGCGACTTGGTTCCTTGAACGGCAACGTCCGCGCCGCCGCGCCGCCGCCAGCAAAAATTTCCGGCGCGCCCAGTCCGGGGCCGGCGCAGCCGGCGATTTTTGCGCCGCTCGGCAGCCTGTGTGAACACTGGCCGGAGGAATTGAAAAGTGAAATTCTCGGCTCACCGCTGGCCCATGTCAGCGTGCCGCTGGACGGCCCGGTCATCCTGCCGGGATTGAAGCGCGGCCGCGTGGTGATGACCTGGAAGCAGCTTCGCTCGCTCGCCCAGCCAGGTTCGGCGGCTTCGTCGAAAGACAATCTGGAACTGGAACTGCCGTTGAGCGTGATCGCGCCGTTGTTTCTCGCCGCGCAAAAAAACTCTGCCAAGCCGCAGGCGAAGGCGTCGGTTTCCGCCGAGATACCGGACTTGTTTTTCGGTTTTCCGCAGCCCGCGGCCGCGCCTGTCGCGCCGGCCGCCCTGGCGGTTCCGCCTTTGCCGGGGCCGGCGGGTCAAAAAATCTCAGACACAAATTATTTTGTCCGGGAAGAAAACGTCGGGCTGCCGCAGGCGGATGCGGCGGCGTGGCGGCACGGCGAAAATCCGCAGACGGATTTCCTGAGCCGGCAGGCGCACCCGAAGGAAGTGGTCGCGCGGGCGGCGGCGTTGCCGGGCGTGGCGGGGTCGGTCGTGGCGATGCAGGACGGCCTGCGCGTGGCCAGCCAGGTGCCGGCGGAATTTAATCCGGACACGCTGGCGGCGTTTTTGCCGCAGATTTTTGAGCGGGTGAACCAGAGCACGCGCGAGCTGCGGATGGGCGCGCTGAACAACATCAATTTCACGGTGGGCAGCGTCCCGTGGAAAATTTTCCGGGTGAACGCGGTTTATTTCGCCGCCTTCGGGCGGGCGGGGGAACAACTGCCTTCGGCACAACTGGCGCAACTGGCGGCGGCACTGGACCGGAAGAAACAAAAATAATCTTTTATGGCCATCATCAATCAAGCGACCAAGGAGCTGCAGGTTAAAATCGTCTATTACGGTCCGGCGATGGGCGGCAAAACCACCAACCTCGTGCAGGTCCACGACCATGTGCAGACGGCGGCGGGCAACAAGGGCAAGCTCGTGTCGCTGGCGACGAGTTCCGACCGCACGCTGTTTTTCGACTTCCTGCCGATCGAGGCGATGACCATCAAGGGTTTCAAGACGAAGTTCCAGCTTTACACCGTGCCCGGCCAGGTGATTTACAACACCACGCGGCAACTGGTGCTGCGCGGCGTGGACGGCATTGTTTTTGTCGCGGATTCGCAATACGAAAAAATGCCGGAGAACGTGGAGAGCTTTCAAAACCTCATGGACAACCTGAACGCGCTGAAAATCAATCTCACGGAAATCCCCTACGTTCTGCAATATAACAAGCGCGACCTGCCCAATGCCGCGCCGATGGAATATCTGGAATTTCTGCTGAACAACCGCGACGTGCAGGTGCCGTCGTTCGGCGGCACGGCGCACAAATGCGAGGGCGTGTTCGAGAGTTTGAACATGATCACGCGGCTGCTGCTGCAAAAATTCATCAACCAATCGGTTCCCCAATACGCGTGAGCCATGGCCACCTTGCCCCAGCTTATCGAGGAAGACATCCAGCGGCTGGACGAGGCGCTGCGGGATTTTCTGACGCAGACCGACGCCACGGTGGCGCTGCTGATTGACAAGGGCGGTTTTCTGCTCACGCACCAGGGCGATCCCGGCGAGCTGGATCTCACAACGATTGGCGCGTTGTCGTCCGGCGCGTTCCTCGCAAGCCAGACCATCGCCGGACTGGTGAACGAAAAGAATTTCAATTACACCAGCCAGCAGGGCGAACACGCCAGCCTGTTCACTGTGAACGTGGATGAGCATTGCCTGCTGGTGGTCATCTTCCCGTCGAAGTCCGGCATGGGGGTCGTGAGATATTATTCCACCGGGGCGGTCAGCCGCATTGCGCAGCAACTGGCGGCGGCGCGGGAACGCGACCCGGAGGGCGGCCTGGATCTTTCCGAACTGAATGTCGCGGACCCGCAGGAACTTTTCCGCAAAAAACCCGCATGAAAAACAGGAGAAAAAATGAACATGAGCACAACCAACGAACTCGACGAGGTGCTGACGGCCATGATCCGGGGCACCGAGGGAATTTCCGACCTGCTGTTCGTGGCCGGCAAGCCGCCGCAGGCGGAGGTGAACGGCGCGCTGGAACCGCTGGCCTTTGAACGGCCCGGATCCGTGCTGACCGGCGAGCGCATCAAGAGCCTCGCCCGCGCCATTCTCGGCGACAATCCCAAGCTGCTGCGCGACCTGGCGGAACATGGTTCGTGCGATTGCAGTTACGCGCTGGAAAATTTCTGCCGCTTCCGCGCCAACTAATCTACCGGCAGAACGGGCATTACGCGATGGTGCTGCGCCGGCTCCAGTCGGAAATTCCGTCGCTGGAATCGCTCGGCCTGCCGTCCGTGTTCCCGGAGATCGTGAAGGAAAAGAACGGCCTGGTGTTCGTCACCGGCGGTTCGGGCAACGGCAAAACCACCACGCTGGCGGCGATGCTGAACGAAATCAACCGCACCCGCAGAGTCCACATCGTTTCGCTGGAAGACCCGATTGAATTTCTGCATCCGCAGCTCGCATCCACGTTCAGCCAGCGCGAGCTGGGCCGCGATTTTTTCAATTTTCCCGACGGACTGCGCGCGGCGCTGCGGCAGGCGCCCAAGGTCATTCTCGTCGGCGAAATCCGCGACCGCGAGACGCTGGAGATCGCGCTCACCGCCGGCGAGACCGGCCACCTGGTTTTCACCACGTTGCACACCATCAGCGCCGACCAGACCATCCACCGCATCCTCGGCATGTTCCGCAAGGACGAGGAGCAGCAGGTGCGCGAGCGGCTGGCGGGTTCGCTGCGCTACATTGTCGGCCAGCGGCTCGTGCCGAAAAAAAACGGCGGCCGGCTGCTCGTCACGGAACTGATGGGCAGCAGCCTGCGCACGCGGGAAGCCATTGAGTTCGGCGAAAATGAAAACCGCCGGCTGCACGACATCATTGAGGCCGGCAGCAGCGCCGGCTGGCACAGTTTTGAACAATCCCTGCTCAAGGCCTACGAAGGAGATTTGATCACCGAGGAAACCGCGCTGCTTTATTGCGTCAACAAACCGACCATGCGCCAGCGTCTGGACCTCGCCAACAGCCACGGCCGCCGCGCCGCCAAGCCCAGTCCAACGGCTCCCATGATGGTTGTTGCGGCCGCCGCGCCGGCGGCCGCAACGGCCGTGGCGGCCCCGGTCATCAAACTGGAGCCGCATCCGGGCAGGTTGAAGAGCATGTTGAACGGCTTGATTTAGCCGGCGGTTTGCGGTCGGCCGGCCGGAAAATTATGCAAATTATTTGCTGGTTTGCGGCCCCGGCCGGCTTTAGGCTGAGGCTAAACCAACCCTGCCAATTATGGACATCGTTTTCAACTGTCCGAACTGCGAACAAGAACTGGCCGTGGACCAGACTGGCGCCGGCTCGCAAATCGAGTGCCCGGCCTGCGGCGAAACCATCACCATTCCCCCCGGCAGCGGCAAGGTGACGACGAGTTCAATCCCCGCTCCGCCACCGTCCGCGCCCAGCTCCATCAACACGTCGGCGGCAGCCAAGGTGGAGCTGCACCTGAAAGTGCCGGTGCATGACAAGCCGGTGGAATCGCTGATCGGCAAGGCGAAGCCGCCGCTGGAGGTGGTGCAAAAAGGCTCCGGCAAACGGCTGCGCATCCGCACCATCCGCCGCGCGACGTGCATCGAAAACGGCCACGACCTGTTCGATGACAAGGCTTCGGCGTTTCTGCAGGAGGTTGGCGAGTCGAACATCGTCAGCACCCACGTCGTCGTTTACGAGCAATTCGACGTGGGCATCCAGAAGATCATGACGGATTACGGGCTGCTGGTGATCTATCGCGGTTGAATGGCTTTGACTTGGCGGAAAATGGCCGCTAACGTGCGCGCATGAAGCTTCGGTTTGGAATCTGGATTCTGCTGTTCGTCGTGGTGGTTCTGCTGCCGTCACGTTCGCCCGCGCCCTTGATCTATGTTCCCGGCGAAGGTTGGTATTACGAGAACTACGGCGAGACCGGCAAATGGCAGCGCCCGCGCGCCAAGGAACAGCTCGAGGTGGCCGAGCAGGCGTTCACCAACAAGGATTATTCCGTCACGCTTCACGCGGCGCATCGGATTCTGCGCGTGTGGCCGTTGTCCGATTATGCGCCGCGCGCAGAATATCTCGTGGGCCGGTGCCTGGAGACGCAGGGCAAGGACGAGGCCGCCTTCAAGGCCTACCAGCAGATCATCGAAAAATATCCCAGGAGCGGCCAGTTCAACGAAGTGCTCTGGCGGCAGTATGAAATCGCCAACCGTTTCCTCGGCGGCGAATGGTTCAAACTCTGGAACCTTATTCCGCTTTACCCCTCGATGGACGACACGGCGAAGCTCTACGGCAAAATTGTCAGCAGCGGACCTTACAGCGAAGTCGCCCCGCACGCGCAGTTGCGCATCGGTGCGGCGCGTGAAAAGCAGAGCGATTACGCGGACGCCGTCAAGGCTTATGAAACCGCCGCCGACCGTTACCATGACCAGCCGGTGATTGCCGCCGATGCCATGTATCGCACCGGCCTCGCCTGGGAAAAGCAGGCCGACACCGCCGAATATGATCAAGGTGCCGCCGCGCAGGCTATCGCCGCCTACACCGATTTCATGACGTTTTATCCTGACGACCAGCGTGTGGCGGCCGTGCAGAAGGCGATCGTCAAACTCAAGGCTGAGCAGGTGCGCGGCAGCTTCGAGGTTGCGCAATTTTACGAGCACGGCCACAAATGGGCCGGCGCGGTGGTTTATTACAACTCCGTGCTGCAGCTGGACGCCAATTCACCGCTGGCCGTCCAGGCCCGGCAACGCATTGACATTTTGAAACCCCGGCTGCAACTGCCTGCGGTAAAATAAAAATGCGCGCGCTGAAATTCATCCTTCCCGGTCTTGCCGCCGTCGCGCTCGCGGGTTGCGCCAGTTATCACCTTGGCCCGGTCAACGGAGCCGTGGCCGGCGAAAAATCCATCGAGGTGCAGCCGTTCAACAACCAGACGCTCCAGCCCCGGCTGGGCGACGCGCTCACCCAGTCCTTGCGCGAATGTTTGCAGGCCGACGCCACCTATCACCTTGCCACGCGCGATCCCGGCGATGTCATTGTCACCGGGGTCATCCGTGGATACACCCGGCAGGGACTCGGCTATTTGAGCACCGACGTGGCCACGCCGGAAAATTACCGTGTGGAGGTGGTGGCCCATGTCACCGCCCGCGACCGGATTTCTGGCAAGCTGATTTTGGACAAGGACGTCAAGGGCCACACGTTCGTCAATATCGGAACCGATCTGGCCAGCGCGGAACGGCAGGCAATGCCATTGCTGGCGGAGGATCTAGCGCAAAACATCGCCGAGATTCTGGACGAAGGCGCGTGGTGATTTTTCTGAAACTTTTGACCGGGAATTTTGTCTTAGCAACCGAAGCAACCATTATCAAACAATGAAAAAGAACACTGCCAAAACAACCTTGTTTGCCCTCATCGCCGCCGTGCTGGTCGCCGTGCCGTTCGCCGGTCTCGCCGGAGATTCGACCAACACGCCGACGGCGACTGCGCCGGCCCCCAAGAAACACAGCGTGCCGTTCCACGGCAAAGTCGCGGCGGTGGATTCTGCCGCCGCCATGACCTTCACGGTCGGCACGATGACGATTGCGGTCACTTCGGATACCAAAATCACCAAGGACGGCCAGCCGGCCGTCTTTGCCGACATCACGCCGGGGGCAACGGTAAGGGGATCCTATAAAAAAGATGCGACCGGCAAGCTCACGGCCGTTTCGGTCAGGATCGGCGAAAAGAAAAAGCAGGCTGCGCCCGCAGCCCAGTAAACAGGCTGGCGGAAACGTGCATGACTTCGTGGCGCGCCGCGACAGGCAGCCAGCGAGGTGGTTTTGATCGTCCGCTTGCGCGCCGCCACCATTCAGACTTCACATCGCACGGGCGGTTTCATGGCCCGCGCTGAATGCCGGTCAGGATGCACGGACGAACTTTTTCCATGCGGGGTTGTTTGTCCCGCGCCTGCATCTTTTAAGTTCACAAAGCCGGCGCCGCCGGATAGATTCAAGGAAAACCATCATGTCAGAGCCGATTCCCTACCTCGATCTGAAGGCGCAAATCAAACCGCTGCGCGCGGAAATTGACGCCGCCATCGCCCGCACCATTGACCACTGCTCGTTCTGCCTCGGCCCGGACGTGGCGCAGTTTGAAAAGGATTTTGCGAGATTTTGCGATGCGGAACATGCCGTGGCCTTCAACAGCGGCACGTCGGCGCTGCACGTTGCGATGCGGCTGCTGAACATCGGGCCGGGCGATGAAGTTGTCACCACGCCGTTCACTTTTGTCGCGACGAGCTGGGCGATTTCCTACGTCGGCGCGAAGCCGGTGTATGTGGACATTGACGACGCGACTTTCAATCTCGATCCGAGGCTGGTTGAAAAAGCCGTCACGCCGCGCACGAAAGCGGTGCTGCCGGTGCATCTTTACGGACAGCCGTTTGACATTGATCCCATCCGCGAAATCTGCCGGAAGCACAAGTTGTCGCTGGTGGAAGACGCCGCGCAGTCGCACGGCGCGAAATACAAAGGCAAAACCATCGGCACGTTCGGCGAAATTTCCTGTTTCAGCTTTTATCCGGGCAAAAATCTCGGCGCGTGCGGCGAGGGCGGCGCGCTGGTCACCAACAACGCGGACTTCGCCAGACGCGCGCGGGCGTTGCGCGAACATGGCTCGACGGCGCGGTATTATCACGACGAGGTTGGTTTCAATTACCGCATGGAAGGCATTCAAGGCGCGGTGCTGGGCATTAAATTGAAACATCTCGAAAAATGGACACGTGAACGCCGGCGTGTCGCGAGGCGTTACGCGGAATTGCTCGCCGGCACGCCGTTGCAATTGCCGCGCCAGGCGGATTTCGCTGAAAGCGTGTGGCATCTCTACGTCGTGCGCCATCCGCGCCGTGACGACCTCAAAAAACATCTTGAAGCCAACGGTGTCGGGTGCGCACTGCATTATCCACTGCCGCTGCATCTGCAAAAATGTTACGCCAGCCTCGGCTATAAGGCCGGTGATTTTCCGAACGCAGAAAAAGCCGGACGCGAATGTCTGAGCCTGCCGATTTTCCCCGAGCTGACCGAGGCGCAAATCCAGCGGGTGGTGGCGGTGATCCGGGATTTTTGGCGCAAATAGGTGTCTGCCGGCAGAACTGGAAAATCATTGCCAGCCCATTTCAAGGACAACTGGTCATTGAACAGGATGCCGGGCATTTCATTGTTTTCAATTTTGTCGTTACGTACGATGCGTTGAATTTTAACCCGGCGGCCAAATTGACCGTCGTTGCCAGCTCCCCAAAGCAGTCAGTTTTGCCAAGTTCGAATTCGTTTCACAAGGCTTCGGCTTGGAAGAAAGCGCGCCATCATTCTTATTTCAGGACAGCAACGTGGCTGGATTCAATTGTCAGTTCAATTCCGAAAATTTTAGTAAAAATTAAAGTCCTGCTTGGCATTGCCGATGCTATGAAGTAGGTATGACATACAAAAACGCAATGACCATCAACAAGGCGTGGTTCCACACGGGAAGCATGGGTTTCTCACCGACAAGTCTGATTGCCAAACTTAAAAGTGCCGTAAAATATCAAATACCAACAGGTTATCAGGACGAGACTGGTTTCCATATCGGCGTGAAAACTGCCGAAAACGAAATCAAATGGCCGGCAACTTGGTAAACGTGCGGTTGCCGCTGTCCATAATTGTGTCTTAAAAATGGACGGTGTATTGTGTGATAATCGGACGGTTGATGGTTTCCGTGTGCAGGTTTGGTTGTGTAGTTTTTTTCTGCGTCAGTCTTAGAGCTTAAGCTTGTCAGCAGATCAAATGAGGGGTGCAAGGTTTTCTTCATGTTTCATCGCTGGTTTAATTTTTCTTGTCTGATCATTGGAAGAATGTCAGCTTATACATTCCTATAAAAAAATTGATGGACAAATACCTGGAGATTGTATAGTTTACAGACATGGAGACACCGTCTAGTGTGAATTAAAGACAAATTTTGTCCTTCCATCGCCGTTCAGAGTGGTGGAAGATTTTGGGAAGCATGATTTGTCAAATTTTAATTTGCATGTAATTAATGCGGAACAATTAATTTAAGGCTGTTGGAAAATCCGATTCAAACCTGAAAAACGCAACCATGCAAACCATGATGCCAGCTTGGTATTGTGCGCGGACAAAACCGAAGCATGAGCATATTGCCACGGCCAATCTGCGTCGGCATCTGGCGCTGCCGGTTTTCTTTCCCAAAATCCGCCTGGAAAAACCGACCCGCCGCGGGCTGATTCGTGTGATTGAACCCCTGTTTCCATGCTACGTTTTTCTACATTGCGTCGTTGAGGAACAGGTCAATGAGATCCAGCATGTCTCCGGGATCAGCCGGTTGGTGCAGTTTGGTCATAAATATCCGCAGATTGCCGATGCGATCATCGAAGAATTGCAGGCGTGTTTTGGCCTTGACGACTTGATTGATGTGGAACGTCGTCTGGCTCCGGGAGATGAGGTGACCGTGGCGGGTGGCGCCTTCGCCGGCATGAGCGCGCAAGTGTTAAAATGCCTGCCGGCCAAGAAAAGGGTGCAAATCTTGCTGGACATATTGGGACGGCCCACAAAGGTGGAAGTTGGAAGTGAAGTCGTGAGTCTGAAAAAAAACACACTGGCTGATCTGGCGCCATTTTTGGCCGCGCCAGCCAGCCAGAGGATGTTGCGTGTGTGATTTTGCAGTTGGGACATAAAATGCGGTTCTCAGCAGGCAGCGGAGTTGAAAAAATTCGTTTGAAAATGCTTTCAAACGAACAAGTGCGGAGCATTGCAGAAATCAGAGAAGAAATTGGGAGACAATGAAAAACAGCGAAAACAATGGATTGCCCGGCTGGAAACGGGCGCTGGACATGGTCATCATCCTGATGGCGCTGCCATTTCTCCTGCCGCTCGTCCTGGTCATCTGTGTTCTCATCCGAATGGTTTCAACCGGACCGATTTTGTTCAAGCAGGAGCGCGTTGGTTACCAGGGCGGCCGGTTCATGTGCCTCAAGTTCCGCACGATGTTCTGCGGCGCGGAGACCGCCACACACCAGGGACATTTGCAGCAGTTGATGCAATCAGACGTGCCGATGACCAAAATGGATGCCAAGGGGGATGCCAGAATCATTCCGGTTGGCCGGTTGCTGCGCTCCTCCGGGCTGGATGAATTGCCCCAACTGGTGAACGTGATCAAAGGCGAAATGAGCCTGGTGGGGCCGCGTCCGTGCCTGGCTTACGAGGCCGCAAAGTATCTTCCCTGGCAGGTGGAACGGTTCAACGCCGTTCCTGGTTTGACCGGACTTTGGCAGGTCAGTGGTAAAAACAGGACAACCTTCACCAAAATGATACAATTGGACATCCAGTATGCGCGGACCAAAAACCTGCTGCTGGATTTAAAAATTATTTTCAAAACCGTCCCCGCGCTGCTGGTGCAAATGTGGGATGTGCGCCGGCAACGGAAGCACCTGCCCCGTCCGTCCGCGACCCAGGCTCCCATGCCGCTGCGGACGGCCAATCGTTGATTGTTTTTCAAACGGCACCAAGGTTGCTCTGTTGGACATCAGAAACGAAAAAAGCAAATCAGGAAAACATATGTCAAAAAAAATCAAAGTTGGCGTTGCCGGCTGCGGCTACTGGGGACCAAATCTGATCCGCAACTTCCGGTCGCTCCCGGACTGCCAGCTCAAGATGATGTGCGACCTCAACACGGCGCGGCTCAAGCATCTCAAGTCGCTTTATCCGGAAGTCAAGGGCGAGACCGATTATGGTCATATGCTCAATGGCGTCAACGTGGATGCGGTGGTCATTGCCACCGGGGTGAGCTCCCATTATCCGATGGCCAAGGCCAGCCTGCTCGCCGGCAAGCACACGTTCATTGAAAAGCCCATGGCCAGTTCCGTCGCCCAATGCGAAGAGCTGGTGCATATTGCCAGGCAGAACGGCCTCGTGCTGATGAACGGCCACACGTTCCTTTATTCGCCCGTGGTCCGCAAAATCAAGGAGATCATTGAAAAGGGCGACATCGGTGAAATCCGCTACATTTGCGCGCGACGGCTCAATCTGGGCTTGTTCCAGAAAGACATCAACGTCGCCTGGGACCTGGCCCCGCATGATCTCTCCATTATTTTGTCCATCATGGGCGAGCAGCCGGTCACCGTGAACTGCCGGGGCAGCGCCCATATCACGCCCGGCATCGAGGATGTGACGACGATGTGCCTGACTTTTTCCGGCCAGCGTTCGGCCATCATTCACAGCAGCTGGCTCGATCCGCGCAAGGTCCGGGAGATGACCATTGTCGGCAGCAAGCGCATGGTGGTTTATGACGATCTCGCGCCGCTCGAAAAAATCCGCGTGTTCGACACGCGCGTCGAACGGCCGCCGCATTATGACACCTTTGGCGAATTTCAATACGCCTACCATTACGGCGACATGTATGCGCCATATATCAAGCAGGAAGAGCCACTCAAAACCGAGTGCCAGCATTTCCTTGACTGCATCCGCACCGGGGCCACGCCGGTCAGTTGCGGCACGCGCGGCATGGAACTCGTGAGAATCCTGGAAGCCTCGTCCGAGTCCTTGCAAAATGGCGGCGCGCCGGTGGAGTTTTCCGAGCCGCAGCGCAACGGTCGCAGTTGCCCGGCGGCGGCCGCGACGCGGACCGGGCGCATCCCGACGGCGAAGCTTTTGACGAAGGAGCTTTCGGCTGAAAAGAAAGCTTCGCCCCGGCCGGTGCGCAACGCCCAGATCAAAATTGTTTTGAATGGGAACGGTTCCAGCACCAACGGACATTGAGCCGCATTCATGAGCCAGTCCCACGAGCCGCTCCAGCGGATTGCGGCGGATGTCAAGCTGGGCCGGAATGTCCGCATCTTTGATTTCACCAATCTCTATGGCTGTGAAATTGGCGACGACGTGAAAATTGGCACGTTCGTTGAAATCCAAAAAGGCGCGAAAATTGGGAGCCGCTGCAAAATTTCCAGCCACACGTTCATCTGCGAAGGCGTGATTTTGGAGCAGGAGGTTTTTGTCGGCCACAACGTCGTTTTCACCAACGACCGTTATCCGCGCTCGACCGCCAACGGAAAATTACAGACCGAAGCCGACTGGGTTTGCATTCCGACGCTGGTGAAACGTGGCGCGTCCATCGGTTCCGGCGCGGTGCTGCTGTGTGGCATCACCATCGGCGAAAACGCGATGGTTGGCGCCGGCAGCGTGGTGACCAGGGATGTCCCCCCCGGCGCGACCGTCGCGGGCAATCCCGCACGGATTGTCAGGCCGCGCAGTCCGAAGCCTGCCTGAAATAAATTTTATTGCAGCCGTTCAATCCACTCAAAAATCCGGATTGGGATGTCCTGCTGACGCGCCGTCCGGATTTTTCATTTTTCCACGGCGCGGCCTGGGCCGGAGTTTTGGAGGCAACTTATGGTTTCACGCCGGTCTGGCTGGCGGCGGACAACTCGCTCCTGCCCCTGATGGAAGTGGACAGCTGGCTGACGGGCCGCCGTGGAATCGCGCTGCCGTTCACGGACGAGTGCCGGCCGTTGTGCGAAACGAGGGATGATTTTCAACGGCTGTTTCAAAACGCAGTCGAGTTTGGCCGGTCGCGCGGCTGGAAATCCATTGAACTGCGCGGTGGCCGGAAATTTTTAAGCGAAGCCCCGGCTTCGCTTTCATTTTATGGTCACAGTCTGAACCTGGCTGCGGACGAAAGCCGGCTGTTTGGGCAAATGGGCGGCTCCGCAC
Source organism: uncultured Bifidobacteriaceae bacterium (assembly GCA_964449815.1). Taxonomy (GTDB): domain Bacteria; phylum Verrucomicrobiota; class Verrucomicrobiia; order Limisphaerales; family UBA11358; genus UBA11358. The sequence continues at coordinate 18,879 of CAYVGC010000025.1, read as the reverse complement.
GCCAGGCGGTGCGCAAGGCGGAGAAAGCCGGCGTGAGGGTGGAGGTTTTGCAAAGTGAGGCGGCGGTGCGGGATTTTTACGCTTTGCAATGCCGCACACGGAAACGGCACGGCCTGCCGCCGCAACCGTTCAGTTTTTTCCTGAATCTCTGGCGCCAGATTTTGTCGCAGAACCAGGGCGTGGTGGTGCTGGCGAGCGCGCACGGGGAAAAAATCGCGGGCGCAGTTTATTTTTTCCTCGGCGGGCGCGCCATTTACAAATACGGCGCCTCGGATTTTCGCCGGCAGCATTTGCGGCCGAACAATCTGGTGATGTGGACGGCGATGAAGTGGCTGGCGCGGAACGGCGTGACAACGCTGCACCTGGGGAAAACGTCGCTGGCGAACGAGGGGTTGCGCCGGTTCAAGCTGAACCTGGGTGCGGACGAGCAGCGGATCGAGTATGTCAAGTTTGATTTGCAGGCGAACCGGTTTGTGACGGAGACCGACAGGATCGTCGGCTGGCACAACCGGGTGTTCCGGGCGCTGCCGGTTTGCCTGTCCCGGCTGGCGGGCAAACTGCTTTACAAACATTGGGCGTGAATCAGGGCGTAAATTGGTTTAATCTGGATGATTAATGAGCACGAGTCGAAACATTGAGGCACCGGCCGGGATCAGCCCGGCCGACATTTATTTTGTGCTGTTCCGCCACAAGTGGAAGATCATTCTGCTTGCCCTGGCGGGCATCCTGGCCGCCGTGGCTCTTTACTTCCACAACCAGCCGCCTTACCAGTCCCAGGCGGAATTGTTGATTCAATATGTGTCGCAGGCCAAGTCCATGTCCGTGGCGGGGAGTGACCAGAACGTGATCGTGCCCGGTTCAAGCGGGGAAGACATCATCAATTCCGAAATCCTGATTCTGACCAGCCTGGATCTGGCGGAACAGGCGGTCACCAATTTCGGCGCGGCGAAAATCCTGCCCGGATCCGGCGGCGACAGCAATGCCATCGCGGCCGCCGTCTTCATCCGGAATAATTTGCAGGCGGAACCGGCGGGCAAGGGCAGCAGCGTCATCTCGGTCACGCTCAAGCACCCCGACCCGCTGATTGTTCAGCCGCTGCTGCTGGAAGTCATCAATGACTATTTTCAGAAGCACAAGGAAATTCATTCGATGGGGGGGTTGTATGACGACGCCCTGACCGCCGAAAGGGCTGATTTAGGGAACCAGCTTAACGATACGGAGCAGCGGCTGGCCAGCCTGAAAAGCAAGGCCAACATCATTTCCTTGGACGACTCAAAAAAGGGTCTGGCGGAACAGATTTCCAAAATCCAGGGTGCCATTTTGGAGTCCCAGGCTGAACTGGCCGGATTTGAGGCGGCGGCGAAGCAGATGAGCAACGGCCCGTCCCCCAAACTGGAAAACACCAACGCGCCGCAGTCCGTTCCTTCGGATCAGCTGGACGCTTATAACGACATTTGCAGCCGGCTTGATCTGCTTCGGAAAAAACAGCGGGATTATCTGGTGCAGGGCTATACCGGCAGCAACACGGTGGTTCAGGAACTGGCCGTCCAGATTGACGACACGCAAAAGACCAAAACCGGTTTTGAGGAAAAATATCCGCAAATCGCCGGTCTGGGCGTTTCATCGCCGGTGGCGGGCGGGACGCCGGCAACTCCGGCGGCGGATCCGCGGATGCAAGCCGGCCAGATTGCGGCGCTTCAGGCCAGGCTCAAGGCTTGGAATGCGCAACTGGACCAGCTCCAGGTGCAGGCCACCAATCTGAACAGTCTGGCGCCCGCCATCGCAAATCTGGAGCAGACGCGGACCATTCAACAGGCCAACTACCAAAACCTGGCCACCAAGCTGGAGAATTCCCACATAGACGAAGCGCTCGACACCGGCAAGACGCCCAACATCAAATGGGTGCAGACGCCGTCCCCGCCGTTCCGGGACTGGAAAAAAACCTACAAGGCCGTGGCCATGGTGGCGGTCGGCGGCCTCATCGCCGGGCTTGCCTGGGCGTTCCTGATTGAATTTTATCTGGACCGTTCCATCAAGCGCCCGGTGGACGTGTCGGGGAAACTGCGCATTCCGGTTTTCCTGTCCATCCCGGACTTGAACCACAATCATCGCAGCCGGCTCGCGGCCTCGGAACGCCGGCAACTGGAGAACGGCGACCAGAAAAGCCTCGCCACCGCCGCCAACGGTGATCTGGAAGTCGCCTCGCCCCTGGTCAATCACGCCTTGCATTCGCACTACGACGCGTTGCGTGACCGGCTGGTGAATCATTTTGAGGTCATCAACCTCACGCGCAAGCCCAAGCTTGTCGCGGTCACCAGTGCCGCCAAACGTGCCGGTGTCAGCACCATCGCCGCCGGGCTGGCCGCCTCGCTTTCGGAAACCGGTGACGGCCGGGTGCTGCTCGTGGACATGAATTTAAAAAATGGCGCGGCGCAGCAATTTGTCAACGGCCAGGCCGGCTGCCAGTTGGACGACGCCCTGGTCAGTGACAAGCGCGAAAACGCGCTGGTGCAGGAAAATCTTTATGTCGTGTCCGAGGGGGCCATCGCCGGCCAGCTCCCGCGCATTTTGCCCAAGCGGTTTGCCGCGCTCGTGCCGAAACTCAAGTCCAGCGATTATGATTACATCATTTTCGACATGCCGCCGGTGACCCAGACCAGCGTGACGACGCGGCTCGCGGGTTTCATGGACATGGTGATGCTCGTCATCGAGTCGGAAAAAACCGACCGGGATGCCGTTCAGCAGGCCAACCAACTGCTCCTGCAGTCGAAGTCCAATGTGACCGCCGTCCTGAACAAAACCCGGAAATATGTCCCCGCCCGGCTGCAGCCCGACCTTGATGCCGAGGCGTGACCGGCCGGTGTTTGACAACTGACATTTGTTTTCGCAGTTTTCGCGGCCATTATTTTTCCGCCTGACCCATCATGTTCAGCAGCCGGCTTTATTACCGTTTGAAACCTTATCTGCCGTGGCGTGTGCGGATCGGTGCCCGCCGGATCCTCGCGCAGGGGCAGCGGCGGCGCGCGGCGGACACCTGGCCGGTCAATGAGGCCGCCGGGCGGATGCCGGCCGGCTGGCCGGGCTGGCCGGGCGGGAAAAAATTCGCCCTGGTTCTCACGCACGACGTGGAAGGTTCCGGCGGCGTCGCGAAATGCCGCCGGTTGATGCAGATGGAACAGCAGCTGGGTTTCCATTCCTCGTTTAATTTCATTCCCGAAGGCGAATACTGCGTCTCGCCCGCGCTGCGCGGGGAGCTGGTGGAAAACGGATTTGAAGTCGGCGTCCATGACTTGCGGCACGACGGAAAACTTTATCAATCGCGGCGGATTTTTTCCGAAAAAGCCGGACGCATCAACCGCTATCTGGCGGAATGGGGGGCGGCGGGGTTCCGCTCCGGCTTCATGCTCCACAACCTGGAATGGCTGCATGATCTGAAGGTTGGCTATGACGCCTCGACCTTCGACACCGATCCCTTTGAACCGCAGCCGGACGGGGTCGGCACCATTTTCCCCTTCTGGATGCCGCGCCCGGACGGCGGCGGTTATGTGGAGCTGCCTTACACGCTGCCGCAGGATTCCACGTTGTTTCTGGTGCTGCGGGAGGCGTCTCCTGAAATCTGGAAACGGAAGCTGGACTGGATCGCCGGCCATGGCGGCATGGCGCTGGTCAACGTTCATCCGGATTTTCTGGCTTTTGACGGCGCAGGGAAATCTTCCAGCCAGGAATTCCCCTGGGCTTATTACCGGGAATTTCTGGAATATGTCCGCGCCCAATACGCCGGTCTCTTTTGGCAGCCGCTCCCGCGTGAAATGTCGGAATTTGTTTCGGTGGTCCGGCCGCCGCGTCCGCGCGTTCCGCCGCGCCGCATCGGCATGATTGCATATTCCGACTACCGGACGGACAACCGCGTCATCCGTTATGCGGAAGCCTTGACCGGGCGGGGCGACACCGTGGATGTCCTCAGCATCAAATGGGATGCGTGTCTGCCGGCGGTGGAAACCATCGGCCGGGTGCGGGTTCACCGCATTCAGGAACGATACGGCAAGAACGAAAAAAGCAAGAGCGGCCATCTTTTGCCGCTGCTGAAATTCTGCCTGCGGGCGGGCGTTTATTTGACGCGCCAGCATCTCCGCCAGCGCTACGATTTGATCCACGTCCACAACATCCCCGACTTTCTCGTCTTTGCGGCGTGGCTGCCCAAGCTGACCGGGGCGAAGATTATTCTCGATGTCCACGACGTGGTTCCGGAGTTCTACGCCAGCAAGTTCAAGCTGGAACCGAATGCTTTCGGGGTCAAGGCGCTCAAAAAAGTGGAGCGGGCCTCGGCACGGTTCGCCGATCACGTCATCATCTCCAATCATCTGTGGCATAAAATGTTCGTCGCGCGTTCGGTGCCGGAGGCGAAATGTTCCGTGTTCATCAACAACGTCAACCAGCGGATTTTTTACCGGCGGGACCGGGTCCGGCCGCCGGGGCCGCCGGTCATCCTGTTTCCAGGCGGATTGCAATGGCACCAGGGCCTGGACATCGCCATCCGGGCCATGACCAAAGTCGGGGAGAAAATTCCCGCCGCCGAACTCCACATCTACGGCGCGGGAAACATGAAGGATGAGCTGGTGGAGTTGACGTGCAATCTGGGGCTGGCGGAAAAGGTCTGTTTTTTTGAGCCTTTGCCGGTGGAACAGATTGCGGAGGTCATGTCCAATGCGGATCTGGGCGTGGTGCCGAAGCGCGCGGATTCGTTTGGCAACGAGGCTTACAGCACCAAGATCATGGAGTTCATGTCCCTGGGCGTGCCGGTCGTGGTTTCCAGCACCAAGATTGACCGCTTTTATTTCAATGACTCGGTCGTGCGCTTTTTTGAATCTGGCAATGCCGACGCCCTTGCCGACGCCCTGCTCGAAATGCTTCAGAACGGCGGGTTGCGCCGGCGGATGATTGCCAGCGCGCTGGACTATGCCGCGCAAAACAGCTGGAATGTCCGCAAGAACGATTACTTGGAACTGGTGGATTCGCTGATCGAAGAACGGCCGTTGATTCCCTCCGATCCAAAAAAACAGGCCGCCATTTCCGCCCGTTCTGACGTCATGGAAACTGAAGCCGTGACAGTGAAATAGAGCGCATATTTTACCAGCCTCCGCCGGCGTGCCGGCTTGCAGCCGGAACGCCCAAGCCGGTCACAGACCGGCGCTCCGTCTTGCTGCCGATTCAATCAAGGCATGAAATATCCGTGGCAGCCGAGGTGACGAGGCTCAGTAATAAAATTGGAAAGTAGAAAGTAGAAATAAATTTCAGTTTTCAGCTTTCAAAATTTCAGCTTTTGTTTTTGTGCGTCTTGATCGTTTCATCACTTTGAACCTGGTCCGGCCTTTTCGCTGCGGACTGACTCGCATTGGTTATTTTGGCAGACGGTCTTCAGCCTCCCGCCTTCGGCCTTCGGCCTTTGGTGAAGCCCTGCCGGTTCTGATGTATCACAGCATTTCCGACGATCCAGAATCCGGCGTCCGTCCCTATTACCGCGTCTGCACCAGCTCCCGGCGATTCCGCGAGCAGATGCAATGGCTGACGGACAATGGCCATCAGGGCGTCACCTTGAGCACCGGCCTCGCCTGGCTGAATTCAAATTCGATGTTCGATGTTCAGTCCAAAAACACTTCAACTCCGAAATCCGAAACTGGCAGCCGGTGTTCGGAAAGCGGAGATATCAAGCCCGTGGCCATCACGTTTGACGACGGCTTCCGTAATTTTTACACGGCCGCCTTCCCGGTCCTGCGGGAGTTTGGCTTTACCGCCACCATGTTTCTGCCCACCGCCTTCATTGCCGGCACGCCGTCTTCCCCCTCTCCGCAACGGGAAGAGGGCCGGGGTGAGGTGACCGCCCCTTCGTCCTTGCACCGGGCCTTTGCATCAGTCGCCCGCCGCGAGTTCAAGGGCCGGGAATGCCTCGCTTGGAACGAGGTGCGCGAACTGAGTTCGGCAGGCATGGAATTTGGTTCCCACACCGTCAATCACCCCAAACTCGCTGAACTTTCCCAGGCCGAAGTTAAACTCGAAATTCAAAATTCAAAGCTGGAAATGGAAGCGCATCTGGGCGCACCCTGCACGACGTTCGCCTATCCCTATGCCTTTCCGCAGGCCAGTCGGGATTTTGTGGTCCGGTTCAAGGATTTGCTGAAGTCCAGCGGCTATGAAGCCAACGTCACCACCCAGATCGGCCGGCACCGGCCCGGTGACGATGCCCTGCAAATCAAACGCCTGCCGGTGAACCAGGCTGACGATCTGCCGCTGTTCGCCGCCAAACTCGGCGGTGCCTATGACTGGCTGGGATCCTTTCAGGCTTTAAGCAAAAAATTTCGGCGCGGCTGGAAAAATCCGGGTGGAATCTCAAAGCCCGCAGACCAGAAGTTGCAGATGGATTCGCTGGTGGCCGCTCAAATCGCGCAGTTGGACGAATGAGATTTCGGTCTCGCAGCAGCCGAGGTGACGAGGCTCTTTCATTTCCGATTTGCAATTTACGATTTTTAGAATAAGGCAGCTCACGCCGGTTGCCATAGTTGTTGTGTCTGGTGAGGGGAACAGGCGAAGCGGGATTGCAGAACCACATCAACTGTGCGTGAAAATTGCCGTCGTTCCGCTTTTACCATTTCAGTGTTTCCGCTTTTCTGAATGAATTATCTTGTCATCACGCCAGCGCGCAATGAAGGCTCGCATCTTCAGAAAACCATTGATTCAGTCGCCGCGCAGACGTTGCCGCCGCAAAAATGGATCATCGTCAATGACGGTTCCACCGACAATACCCGGCAGATCATTGATGCGGCGGCCAGGCGGCATTCCTGGATCCAGGCCGTCCATCGTCCCGACCGCGGCTTTCGTCAACAGGGCGGCGGCGTGATCGAAGCGTTTTACGACGGGTTCCGTCTGCTGGGCGAAGAGCCGTGGGATTATCTGGTCAAACTGGATGCCGATCTTTCGTTTGCGCCGGATTTTTTTTCCTCCTGTCTGGCCCGCTTCGCCACCGATCCCCGGCTCGGCATCGGCGGCGGCACCATTTGCGGCGAAGCTGACGGCATCCTGGTGAAGGAATCCCAGGGCGACCCGCCGTTTCATGTCCGGGGCGCGACCAAGATTTACCGGCGGGCGTGCTGGCAGGTCATCGGCGGCCTGCTCCAGGCGCCGGGCTGGGACACCTTGGACGAGGTGAAGGCCAACATGTTCGGCTGGAAAACTTATAGTTTTCCTGAACTGCAATTGCTTCATCACCGCCACACCGGCAATGCTGACGGCGCGTGGAAAAACTGGGTCAAGAACGGCCGGGCCAACTACATTGTCGGCTATCATCCCCTGTTCATGTTTTTCAAATGTGTCCGGCGGCTGTTCGAACGGCCTTACGGCGTGGTGGCCGCCGGTCTTTGGTATGGCTTCATCACCGGTTATCTGGCGCGGATGCCCCGCATTCAGGAGCCGGAAGTCATCCGCTATCTGCGTCGGCAGCAGTTGCGCCGGCTGCTGCTCCGGCCCAGCATCTGGGCGGGCAAATAGGTTTTCAATTCAAGCTTAATCATGTGTGGCATTGCGGGCAAAGTGATGTTCGATCCGGCGGCGCAAATCGCCCGCGCCGACATCGAGGCCATGCTGCGCCCCATCGCGCATCGCGGGCCGGATGGCCAGGGCGTCCATCTGGACGGCACCGCCGGGCTGGGCCACGTCCGTTTGTCCATCATTGACCTGAAAACCGGCGCGCAGCCGATGGCCAATGAAGATGAAACCGTCTGGATCGTCTTCAACGGCGAAATTTACAATTTTGCCGCCCTGCGCGAACGCCTGCAGGCCAGGGGCCATGTCTTCCACTCGCAATCGGACACGGAAGTCATCATTCATGCCTACGAGGAATTCGGGCCGGACTGCGTGCGGGAATTGCGCGGGATGTTTGCCTTTGCCATCTGGGATGCGAAACGGCGGCGGCTGTTCGTGGCGCGTGACCGCGTGGGCATCAAGCCGCTTTATTTTTGCACGACCGGCCAGGCGTTTTACTTTGCCTCCGAACTGAAGGCCATCATTGCCGACGCCGCCGTGCCGCGTGAAATCAACCTGTCCGGCATCCGGCAATTTCTCTCGTTCCATTATCTGCCGGGGACCGAAACCCTGTTCAAACACGTCCACAAGCTGCCGCCGGGATATTGTCTCACCGTCGAATCGGGCAGTGTGGAACAGCAGGCCTACTGGGATCTGCGCTTCACTCGGCAGCGCTGGCAGATGTCCTTCGACGAGGCGACGGAGGAGCTTCACAGCCTGCTCGCCTCGACCGTGCGCGACCACATGATCGCCGACGTGCCCGTGGGCATTCTCTCCAGCGGCGGCGTGGATTCCTCCGCCATCTTGAACTTCGCCGTCCAGGCCACGGGCAAGAAAATTAAAACCTTCACCGTCGGCTTTGACGGCGACCAGGTGGTGGATGAACGGCCTTACGCCCGCCTGTCCGCCCAAAGATTCGGCACCGAACATTTCGAGACCAGCATTTCGGCGGATGATTTCTGGAGTTTCCTGCCGTCCTACGTCTGGCACATGGAGGAACCCGTTTGCGAGCCGCCGGCGGTGGCCTTGTTCTACGTTTCCAAACTCGCCAAAAATCATGTGAAGGTGCTGCTGTCTGGCGAGGGCGGCGACGAGGCGTTTGCCGGCTATCCGAACTATCCGAACATGCTGCGGCTGGACCGCATCCGCGCGGCCCTCGGCCCGCTGGCGCGGACGGCGGGCGCGGCGGCGGCGTTCGCCGGGCGGATTTGCGGCAACGAAAGATGCCGGCGTTACGGCAGCGCCCTGGGCCGTCCGCTGGCCACGCAATACTTCAGCCGCACCTCGGGGCCAACCGGTTTTTTCAACTGCCACGCGGCGGATTTTTTCGCGCCCGAATTTTTGACGAGCACGGCTTCGGTGTCGCCCGCCGGATTTGTCGGCGCCCTGACCGCGGCGGTGGACGGCGAGCCGTTGCTGAACCAGATGCTATACGTGGACACCAAAACGTGGCTGCCGGACGACCTGTTGGTGAAGGCGGACAAGATCACGATGGCGAACTCGCTCGAACTGCGCGTGCCGCTGCTGGACCACCAAGTCCTGGAATTTGCCGCCTCGCTGCCGCCGGATTTCAAGGTGCGCGGGCGCGAAACCAAGCGGATTCTGAAGGCCACCTTTGCCAGATCCCTGCCGGAGGAAATTATCCAGCGGAAAAAGGCCGGCTTTCCGGTGCCTTACGAATCGTGGCTGCGCGGCGAACTAAAGGGAAAAGTCGGGGAAGTGCTCCTTTCCGACCGCTGTCAGTCGCGCGGTTATTTTCAAAAGGCGGAAGTCAGCCGGCTGCTGGCGGCGAATGCCCGCGACGGCCGGTTTGCCAAGGAGGTTTTTTGCCTGCTGGTTTTGGAACTGTGGCATCGCGCGTTTCTGGATGAAGCCCCAATCGAAAAATTGGAAAGCAGAAAGTAGAAAGCAGAAATGAACCAAGGATGTCTCTCAAAAGAGTTTCGCGATCGGACGAAGCGGTTTGCTGCCGCCACGATCCGGTTGTGCATCAAGTTGTCAAAGACGCGCGAAGAAGTCCCGGCCCAGCCTCCCGCCGGGCATTCATTTCGTTATATCAGCCAATGACTTTGCGGGGTCACCAGGCCATTCCACTGTGTCAAGAAATCGCCTTGCAACATCAGAAAACAGTTTCGCAGGATTGCGAAGTCATTGCGTCATATCACCAGTTCGTTTCGTAAAACAGGGAACTCATTTAGTTATATCATGGAATCAGTTCGTAAGGTCACGAAGTCACTTGCCTGTATCACGAAATTGTTTTCTGATGTTGGGAAGTCATTTTTTGATATCACGAAACCGCAAAAATGTTCCGCGCCGGCCAGAAATTGGCACTGAAACGTCAAACCGCCTCATTTATGGACAAATTGCAGATAAAAGCGGGACAATGGGCTTTGCACTCCGTGCTTTGCGCTCGTCATCCGTTCTCTGAATTTCAGCTTTTGATTTAATGCCCCCCGACCCCAAACCCCTCCGCGTGCTCTACAGCTTTCCGCTCAAGCTAGGTGCCCGGAGGATCTGCACCACGGCGTGGCACCAAGTGGATGGCCTGGCTGCCGCCGGCGCGGACGTGACCGTGTTCCCGGCCTCGATTTGCCGCCCGCTGCCGGCCAATGTCAAAGTCCGGCCCACGCTGGCCCGGGGAAAATTCCGCATTCCGAACCGGATCCTCAGCCGGACGCTTTATGCGAACCTGCACGACTGGATTGTCTCCCGCCGGATCGAGAAAATGGCCGGCCAGATTGACGTGATCCATGCTTGGCCGCTTGGCGCGCTGCGGACGCTTAAGACGGCAAAGCGGCTGGGAATTCCGACGTTCTTGGAGCGGCCCAACGCCCACACAAGATTCGCCTATGAAGTGGTGCGTGAGGAATGCCAGCGGCTCGGCCTCACCCTGCCGCCGGGACATGAGCACGCTTACAATAAAAAACTGTTGCAGCACGAAGAGGCCGAGTATGCGCTGGCCGACCGGCTGCTTTGCCCCTCGGATTTTGTGGCGAAAACATTTGCGGACCGCGGATTTCCCACGACCAAGCTGGCGCGGCATCAGTATGGCTTTGATGAAAAATTATTTTTTGCCGGCGCGCAAGACGCCGGGCCAGGGCGCGGGCTGACGATGCTTTTCGCCGGCGGCTGCGCTCCGCGAAAGGGATTGCATTATGCGCTGGAAGCGTGGCTCAAATCACCGGCTTCGCAAAACGGAACCTTTCTGATTGCGGGAGAGTTCATCCCCGGCTACGCGGAAAAACTTTCCGCCCAGCTCGCGCATCCCAGTGTGAAGCGCCTGGGCCACCGGAGCGACGTGGCAGAATTGATGCGGCAAAGCGACTTGTTTGTGCTGCCCACCATTGAGGAAGGCAGCGCGCTGGTGACTTCGGAAGCCAGGGGCAGCGGTTGTGTCCTGCTGGTTTCAGATGCCTCGGGTGCAGTTTGCGAGCACGGAGAAAATGCCCTCGTCCATCACGCTCGCGATGTCGCCACACTGACGGAGCATATCACCCGGCTGGATCAGGACCGCGCAATGTTGTCCCGCTTGCGGAAGGCTTCCCTCGCAACCGCGCATGAGGTTACGTGGGAAGCGGCGGGCTGGCGGTTGCTTGAGGTTTACAAATTGAAGCTGCCGCAATTTCAAGAGGCGACCGTGTTGTCTGGTAATTGATCATTTCCCATGAGAAAAGTCGTCGTGATTTGCAATGAGTATGGAACTAGGGTCGCTGAAAAACCGGTCAAATGAATCCAATCGGCATTACGCTCATTCTGCTATCCTCCGTGCTTGTGCTCTTCGCACCGCGCCGTTGGGCTTTATTGGGAGTGTTCTTGTCGGTCTGCTACATCACCCAAGGCCAGGCAGTCAATGTGGGAGGTTTCAATTTCTTTGCCCACCGAATTATTCTGCTGGCCGGTTTGGTCCGCATATTGGCACATGGGGAGCTTCGATGTCTGAAGTTCAATAAAATTGATTGGGTGCTTTTGGCATATGCCATCTTTTCAAATGTTGTGACCGGACTTCGGCTTGGGGTCTGGCAGGAACAAGTGGGAACGGGTTACAACATTTTGTTGTCGTATTTTGTCTTCCGCTCCCTCATCACAAGCTGGGAGGATGTTCGGGAGTTAGTGCCAAAATTGGCCATTCTTATCATACCATTAGCGATTTGTATGATTTATGAATCTAAGACCGGAATCAATGTTTTCAATGTGATGGGCGGGCAGGGGGATGAATGGTTTCGGGAAGGACGTGTTCGGTGCATCGGCAGTTTCCGGGGACCACATACATCCGGGATTTTTGGTGCCACAATGATGCCGTTATTTATCTGGCTGTTTCTCATAAAAAAGCAGCGCTGGATGGCGGTGGTCGGTCTGATCGCCGCCACCGCCATCACCTATACTTCCAACTCAAGTGGACCTTTGATTGCTTACCTTTGCGGTATCGTGGGCCTGGCGTTTTGGCCATTACGCAAGGATATGCGGCGGGTGCGTTGGGGTATTGTTGCTTCGCTGGTCGGACTGGCGCTCGTCATGAAGGCTCCAATTTGGTATATTCTGGCAAAAGTCAGTGACGTCACGGGCGGCGATGGGTGGTATCGGTCTTACCTCATGGAACAATGCTTCAACCATATCTCCCGCTGGTGGTTAATGGGAACCGATAATACGGGGGACTGGGGCGCAACCCAGATGCCATGGGGGGGGGCGGATTTATGTAATTTGTATGTCTCTTGTGCGGCGAACGCGGGGTTGGCAGGGTTGATTCTTATGATCCTGTTGCTGACCCGTTGCTTCAGTTATTTAGGTCGGGCGATGAAAACGGCCAGAGACAGCCTGCCCGAATCCGAGGGGTTGTTATGGGTGTGTGGCTGTGTTCTTTTTGCTCATGTTTGCGTGTTGTTCGAGGTCACCTATTTTGACCAGTTTCAACTACTCTGGTGGGGTTTTCTAGCCATGATTGCCAGCATCACCTCCGACCTGCTGACCGGTGCCCCGGCCATTGAACCGATGGCAAAGGTTACCGAGTCAACCATTGAGGGTTCAGCGGCAATGGACTGAAAACAGTCCAACCAGCGAAACGGCAAACAATCAGCCGGTTGCAATTGTCTTGAAATGGCCCAGGACCGTCCGATTGCTGGCCACCATGGCAGCACCAGCCACGCGGTTAAAACGCCATGTCCGGGAAATCGCCCCCATTTGACACGCTTTCAAAAATCCCGCAGCAGCCGATGTTGGAGCGTAGCGCGACCAGTTCCACCACCCAATGGTTTATCAATAACACGAGAGCCTTTTTCAAAACCGCGTAGCAGCCGAGGTAACGAGGCTCAAACTTCACGGAATACATGGAATATGGAGCCTCCTCACGTCGGCTGCTACAGTTTTGAAAGAACGTCATGATCCATAAAATTGTGGGATTATGTCGTTGACAAACAATCCGAGTTTTATCCGCAGATGACGCGGATTTTCGCCGATAAAAGCCAGAAAATCTGCGTGCCTCGGCGGAATCTGCGGAGGCAAATGCCGTTTTGTTTGTCATGTGCATAATCCCGTAAATTTGGCCGATCTTTTTCATTATTATCAGAGTTTGGCACCGGATTTGCTTAAAATCGTATCAAAGCCCTTGCACAGGCCCGCAGCTTGGCTGCATGAAACAATGAAAATTTTTGAAATGTCACTTCGGCGATTGATTTTAACCTGCCTGTTGACGGCCTGGCCGGCCGGCTCCGGTCTGGCGGTGGATTTTTATGTTGCTCAAAATTCCGCCGGCAACGGCAGCGGCATTGACGCCGCCGACCCGCTTCCGCTGGCCAGCATCAACGCCTCCTGGCCGGCCAGCCCCGGCGACACGGTGCATCTGGTGGGGGTCCTGACCAATCTGCTGACGGTGGGCGGCAGCGGCCTGCCGGGCAGTCCGGTCACGATTTATTTTGAACCGAACGCCAGGATGAGCGCGCCGACGCTGGCCAACAATTCCTCCTGGATCAACGTGGCCGGACGGGGCTGGATCACCCTTGACGGCGGCAGCAACGGCGTGATTGAACTCACCGACAACGGCACCGTCGCGGCCAACGGCGGCACGATGGATTATGGCCACAGCGGCATCACTGGCATCTATGCCTCGCCGGTCAACAATCTCACCATCCAAAACCTGGTCATCCGCAACCTGTATGACCGCCAGACGAACACGGAGCCGATTGTCGGAGTTTCCGGGGCCGCGGATGCCACGGGGGTTTATTGGTCGGGGTCGGGCGTCACCGTGTCCAACTGTTTTCTGACCGGGGCGCAAGAAATGGTCTTTGGCATCTACAGCACGTTGCTGACTTCAAATTTTACCATGGTGGCCTGCACGCTGAGCAACTACAACCACGGCTTCACCCTGGGCTCCGGGGGCGTCGTCGGCCCGGTGTTCAACAATGTCCTCATCACCCACGACACGTTTCAAGGCGGGGACATGTATGAGACGGCCGACGGCATCGGCGATCTGGGGCTGCACCGGAACGCCATCTTCATTTTTAATGAATCAGAGCTGGCCCCCGGCGCCGGCGGTCTGACCAGCGGCTCGATTTCAAACATCATCATCGCCGGCAACTATATCCAGCATGGCGCGCAGCCTTTTTCTCACACCGCCGGCACGGGCGGCATGTTCTTTGACACCTACAACTCCTCCAGCACCGTGCATGTGCGCGTTTTCAACAACATTGCGCATCTGGTCTGTCCGCTGGCCTGGTCGGGCGGCGGCGGGTTTGCCTCCGGGGCCGGGCTGGATGTGCTGTTTGCCAATAATACCATTGTAAGCTGGCAGACCAACGGGGCTTATGGCGGCGGCTATGGCTGGTCCATCACCGGCTCAAACATCTGGGCCTACAACAACATCAATGTGTCCAGCCTCCAAAGCTGGCTCTGCACCGTGGCCGCCACCACGGGGTTCACCAACAACAATCCAACGTGCGCCGCGCTGCTGGCGGGGAATGATTCGGACTACAACATTTTCAACGGGATGAACGGCGGCAACGGCTGGGTTTCGATTGTCTATAACGCCAACAACGGCGGGATTTTCAACGAAACGATTTATGACACGCTGGCCCAATTCAGATACATGTATGGCGGGCTGATGACCGCGCAGGCCGACCCGCACAGCACGACGGCCACCGTGCTGCTCAACGCCTCGTTCCAGCCGCTCACGAATGACACGGTGGCCGTCGGCAATGGCACGAACCTGACGGCCTTTGCCCTCGCGGACCACCTGCCCGGCCTGCTGACGGACTACGCGGGCAACGCGCGCCCGGCCACCGGCAACTGGACAATTGGGGCGTATCAGGCGGCGGGAACCGGTGTGGGCAATGGCAGCAGCAGTGGCAATGTTGCCGGTAGCGGCAGCGTCACCAACAGTGGTGTTGGCGGTGGTTCAGACATCACGAACGGCCTGATCCTCCAATACAAATTCAACGACGGCAGCGGCGCCACGGCGGCAGACTCCAGCGGCAACGGTTACACGGGGACCTTGCAAGGCCATGCCGGGTGGACCAATGGTGTGAACGGTTCTGCCGGGGCCGTTTCCTTCCCAAGCAATGACGGGGCCTTTACCAGCCCGGACGGAGTGTCTGCCTCTGCGATTGCCTACAGCGGCGACTGGACAATATCCTTTTGGGTTTATAACTATTCCTTTCCGGGGGTCTTGAATTATGCGGTTTCACCCACGGCCGGCACCGGCATTTTTGTCAATTATGACAACAGCGCTTACACCTGGGGGTTTTACGATGGAAATTTATACCTGAACGGTTCTGCGAGTTTAAGCCCCGGCCAATGGTATTTTGTCGCAGTAAGCAAATCAGCGGGAACCAACTACCAGCTTTACTTGAATGGCAGCACGAACAGCGCGGGAACCCTTGCCAATGTGAATGTCCTGTCATTAACCATTGGCAATCGCAGCGGTAATTTCGAGGGCATGAACGGCCGGGTGGAGGATTGTAGAATCTACAACCGGGTCCTGGCGGCCGGCGAAATTGCCACCCTGAACGCCAATGGCGCAAATTATGTTCCACCGGTTATTGCGGTCACATCCAGCAGTCAGAATTTTGGCACGCTCGCGGTCGGAGCGACAAATAACCTGACATTTACGGTGCAGAACACCGGCGGCAGCACGCTCATCGGCACTGCCAGCGTGGCCGCACCGTTCAGTATTGTTTCCGGCGGCACCTACAACCTGACGGCGGGACAAAGCCAGTCGGTCACAATCAGCTTCAACCCCACGGCAGCGGGAACTAGCACGCAAAATCTAACATTCACTGGGGGCACCGGAATCAGTATGGCGCTCACCGGGACGGCGGTGGCCCGAGTGCCGGTGGTGCTGCCTCCGCCCCTGCAGCTCCAGGCCCATCCGCCCGGCCAGTAAAATTTGGTGGCAGCCAAGGCACTCCAAAAAGCAGAAAGCGGAAATTGAGAAAGCGCACTCTTAAATTCGAAAATTAGAAATTGGGAAAGCAGAAAACTAGCATTTATTTCAGCTTTCTACTTTTTTGATATGAACCAAGGCAGGCTCTCAACCGAGTTTCGAGATCGAACGAAGCAATTTGCTGCCGCCATTATCCGGTTGTATATCGAGCTTCCAAAGATGTGCGAAGAAGCCCGGGTGCTCGGCAAACAATTGCTGCGGTCGGGAACATCCGTTGCCGCTCAAGTGCGGGAGGCGTCCCGCGCCAGGTCAGACGAAGAATTTGTTTCCAAGCTCGGCGGGGCATTGCAGGAAGCTGACGAAACGCAACTGTGGCTGGAATTGCTCCGCGAAGAATGCGGGATTGCCCCGGCGGTCACATTGCCCATGGAAAAAGAGGCCGATGAACCCATGGCGATAATGACCACAATGATCAACAGGACAAAAATCAAAGCGGAAAGTAGAAATTAAGAAAACAGAAATTAATTTTACCTTCCCTATTTCACCTTTTTGGTTTGTTTTTGTTATTTCTGCTTTCTGTTTTCTCAATTTCAGATGTCTGACCTCTGATCTGCGATCGCTGTCGTCTGGTATCTGATTTCCGAATTTCCGCTTTCCGCTTTTTCAGTAAACCATGCCCCTCGGAACGATAGAAAAAATGCTGCACCTGGGTTCAATAATTCGGACCCGGCTGTTCACGCTCCTGCTTTCAAGCCAGTTCAATGAAATCGGTTCTGGGAGCAGGATTGCACCGCCGTTCCGTTTTCATGGCCTGAATCAGATGAGCCTGGGTGATCGGGTGATGATCAACCGGGACTGCTGGATTCAAACCATTCCCGATGACAAACCTGGTAAAGAAGAAAAACTTATCATTGGCTCGCACGCCGGCATCGGCATGGGCGCAACCATTTCAGCGGCCCGCAAAGTAGTGATCGGCGAGAATGTCCTGCTGGCCCGCAATGTCTATATCGCAGATCATGCCCACGCCTTTGACAACATTGCGGTGCCAATAATGCACCAAGGCATCAGCGGCATCGCCCCCGTCTCCATTGGCCGGAACACCTGGCTGGGACAAAACGTCGTCGTGCTGCCGGGCGCGACCATCGGCGAACATTGTGTCATTGGCGCCAATTCCGTGGTTAATTCATCCATTCCTGACTTCTCTGTGGCGGTTGGTGCGCCGGCGCGGGTGGTTAAACAGTATAATCAGCAATCCGGTAAATGGGAAAAGATTAAAGTGGTTTAGAAAGCGACTGATTTGTGTTTGCGAGGTTATAAAGGAGCTGGGAGTGCCAGTTGGGTGGTTCAAAACGTATAAAGAATTGCTGTCATAATGACTATCAAGCACAAAGCTGTCAATGCCGTGATCTGGAGTGCGTTAGAGCGATTTTCTGGCCAACTGATCCGTTTCGTTGTCGGCATCATTCTCGCGCGCTTGCTCATGCCGGCGGAGTTTGGCTTAATTGGAATGCTGGCTCTTTTCATCGGCGTGGCGCAAACGTTTGTGAACTGCGGGTTTGGCGAAGGCTTGATTCAAAAACAGAACACGACCCACCGCGATGAATGTTCCGTTTTCTATTTGAACCTTGCCTTTGGCGTGTTCGCCGGCGCTGTGCTCTATGCCGCAGCTCCGTGGATTGCGCATTTCTACCGTCAACCCATCCTCATCAGCCTCACGCGGCTCATTGCGCTGGATGTCGTCATCAACTCGTTCGGCATTGTCCAGACCATGCTGCTGACCAAAGAGATTGATTTCAAAACCCAGTTGAATGTCAGCGTCATCTCCACGGTCATTTCGGGCGGCATTGCCGTGGGGCTGGCCATGCGAGGTTTTGGTGTGTTGAGCCTCGCGGCACAGGTTCTGATTGGCGATGCCCTACGGGTGATCTTTTTGTGGGCGTTTCATGCCTGGCGGCCCTCGGCGGTGTTCAGCCTTGCCTCGCTGCGGGAACTGCTGCCCTATGGGTCAAGGATGTTTGCCTCCGGTCTGTTATACTGCATTTTCACAGAAATTTATACACTCGTCATCGGCCGGGTCTATTCGCCCGCCGCGCTGGGCTTGTTCACGCGGGCCAAACAGATGCAGCAACTCCCGGTGGACAATCTCTGCAACATTGTCGGCCGGGTTTCGTTTCCGGTCTTCGCCTCCGTGCAGTATGATAAGGTCCTTTTAAAGCGAGGTGTCCGCAAGGCCGCCCGGGGATTGGTGATGGTCAACTTTCCACTGATGATTGGGCTGGCGGTCATTGCCCGGCCGCTGGTGCTCGTCCTGTTGACGAATAAATGGGAAGCCTGTATTCCCTATATTCAATTGCTGTGCGTGGGTGGTGCGCTGCTTCCGTTGAGCATGATACACCTATACGCGCTTTCCGCCCAAGGACGTTCGGATCTATTTTTACGACTTGAAATCATTAAGAGAGTTTTGGTGGGGGTTTCCGTTGCGCTCACCTTTCGTTATGGCGTGAAGGGGTTGCTGGCCGGGGATATTGTAGTGTCCATTGTGTCCTGCTATATCAATAGTTTCTATTCTGTCCGTTTGATCGGCTATTCATGGGGCGAGCAACTGCGGGATCTGCTGCCGTATTTGGGAATTTCGGCGTTAATGGGGGCGTGCGTCTGGCTGGTCGGCGGTTTGCCTCTGGGTGGAAATTACAGCCAGCTTGCGGTCGAGTTGGCAACTGGCGTCGTCGTTTATTTCCTCGGCTGCCGGTTCTGCCGGCTGTCCGCCTTCGCGGAAGCGTGCGAGGTGGTCAGCAGCCGGATTCCCGGCTGGAAACCGGCGTGGCGGATCACTTAAACTGGGAAAACAGAAATTAATTTCTGCTTTCTCCATTTTGATTTCAGCTTTGGGCTTGCTTCGATAAAGTGGACGGAGAAGTTGGGTCATTTGGTTAGTT
>CAYVGC010000024.1:0-47452 GCA_964449815.1 uncultured Bifidobacteriaceae bacterium | reverse complement strand
AAAAGCGCGTCGGCTACATGACGCAGCGGTTCAGCTTCTACGAGGATTTGACCATCGCGGAGAATCTGGATTTCATCGCGCGGCTTTACGGGATGCCGCAGCGCAAAGCCGCCGTGGAAAAAAGTCTGGAACGGCTCGGCATGGTGGAGCGGCGACGGCAGCTTGCGGGAACTTTGTCCGGCGGCTGGAAACAGCGGCTCGCGCTGGCGGCGTGTTTGATCCATGAGCCGCAACTGCTTTTGCTCGACGAGCCGACGGCGGGCGTGGACCCAAAGGCGCGGCGTGATTTCTGGGACGAGATTCACCGGCTCGCGGCGGGCGGTTTGACGGTGCTGATCACGACGCACTACATGGACGAGGCGTCGCGCTGCCATCGGCTCGCTTACATCGCCTACGGAAATCTGCTCGCCAGCGGCACGGTGGGTGAAGTGGTGAAAGCCGGCGGGCTGACGACTTGGGAGGTTTCGGGCGAAAATCTTCCGGCCCTCGCGGATGAAATCCGCCACCTGCCCGGCGTCGAACAAGTCGTCGCGTTTGGGACGACCCTCCACGTCAGCGGGCGCGACGGGGAGAAATTGCACGCCAGCGTCGCGCCATTCATGACGAATGCGCACCGCTGGACGAAAATTGAATCAAGCCTGGAAGACGTGTTCATCAGCCTGATGGACACGGCGAAGGACAATTTCTCATGAAGCTGCACGAATTCAACTGGCGGCGTTTTTGGGCCGTCGTCGTGAAGGAGTTCATCCAGATGCGGCGCGACCGGCTGACGTTCGGCATGATGATCGGCATTCCGATGCTCCAGCTCATCCTGTTTGGCTACGCGATCAACTCGAATCCAAAGCATCTGCCCACGGCGGTTTATGCGGCGGACAACAGCCCGTTTTCGCGGACGATTGTCTGGGGCCTGCGCAACAGCAGTTATTTTGACCTCACGCGCGAGGCGCACAGCGCGGCGGAAATTCGGAAAATGCTGGCCCAGGGCGAAGTGCAGTTTGCCGTGACCGTGCCGGTGGATTTCTCGCGCAAGCTTCTGCGCGGCGAGCAGCCGGATTTGCTGCTTGAAGCCGACGCCACCGACCCCTCCGCCGTCGGTTACGCCATGGCGGCGGTGAACCAGCTTGCGACCTCGGTGGTGAACCGGGATTTGACCGGGCCGCTGACGAAGCTGCGCGCCGGTCTGCCGCCGTTCAACCTCGTCACGCACCAGCATTACAATCCCGAAAGCATCAGCCAATATAACATCGTCCCCGGCCTCATCGGCGTGATGCTGACGATGACCATGATCATCATCACCGCCCTGGCCATCACGCGCGAACGCGAGCGCGGCACGATGGAAAACCTGCTCTCCACGCCGGTGCATCCGGGCGAGGTCATCGTGGGCAAGATCGTGCCTTACATCCTGGTCGGCTATGTGCAGGTCACGTTGATTTTGCTCGCATCGAAATTTCTGTTCAACGTGCCGTTCATCGGCAGCGTGCCGCTGCTGGTGGCGCTGACATTTTTATTTATCGTGGCGAACCTCGCGGTCGGCATCACTTTCTCGACCATCGCCAAAAACCAGTTGCAGGCGGTGCAGATGGCTTTCTTTTTTTTCCTGCCGTCGCTGCTGCTCTCCGGCTACATGTTCCCGTTTCGCGGGATGCCCGGCTGGGCGCAGGACGTGGGCGAATGCCTGCCGCTGACGCATTTCTTGCGCGTGGTGCGCGGCATTTTGCTCAAGGGCAATGGTCTCGCGGAATGCGCGCCGGACTTGTGGCCCATCGCGCTGTTCGTGGCCGTGATGCTGGTGATCGGCATCAAGCGCTACCGGCAGACGCTGGATTGAAGCCGCAGACTTTTGGCCACAGATTCACACAGATGAAAACACAGATATATCCGCCCACCCGTTGCGCAGGCGGCTTCCAGCATTGATGACACCCGGATGGCGGTTGGCAACGAAGCCATGAAGGAAGCGACGCAGGTCTATAATTACGTCAAGACGGCGGCGGCCACCACGCCCGGCCTCAAGCCGCTGGCGGATCAACTGGGCCAGCGCTTCCAAAAGGCCAGGACTGCCCAGCCCAGCCCGGCTCCGGTCACGGCCAAAGCCTGATTTTCCCCGCAATCTCGCATCCAACCCCCTTCCCGGCCATCCGGGAGGGGGTTTTGCATTGGCAACGGTCAAAAAGCGACAGATCTTTCATAATCTGTTGAAAGCAATAAAGTTGCGAGCCTGGTGGTTGACTCTTTTAGCTTCAACGATGATGCTTTTTAACCTCAACGGTGAACCTCGGAGGGTCAACGGTGAGGTTCGGAACGTCACGTTTGAAGCTCGGAGGGTCATCGTTCGAGCTTGGAGCTTCAACGGTGAGGTTCAAGGAGTCGCGGTTGAAGCTCCGGGCATCATCGTTGATGCCCAAAGGCTCAAAAGTGAGAGGCGTCGTCGCACCGGCAGACTTTTGAATTGAAAATCACTTCCCAGCCGGTTGCGCCCGGATCAATTTTGCCATCGCGGCGTGCGCGAACAGCACCTCGGGATTGCGCTGCAACGCTTCGTCGTAGTGGCGGGAAAATCCTTCGCCGGTTTCGGTGGGAACCAAAAGTGTTTTCATCCGGCCGGCCAAAGCATCCACGCTGGCCACGGTCAATGGCTCCTTCGCCTCCAGCATTTCGTCCATTGCGGCGATGAGCTGAGTGACGGGCGCCAGCCACGCGAACCATGGATCGCTCGTGAGCAGATGCAGAAATTGATACGGCGAGGCGATCTTGCCAAAGCTCGCCTCGTAGCTGCTGCGTTCGGATTCCAGCAAGGACTTGTGCAACTGGAGCAGCGCCTCGCGCAGTTCCGCCAGGCGTAGCCGCGCGCCGGCGGGTTCTGGAACAGGTTGAACGGGATTTTTCATTTTTAATCTTAAACTGCCTCCAACCTACAACCTGACCGGCAAACCCGCGACAAATTCGTGGCAAAAACCGGGCTGGCCGGGTGGAACTTGCAAATGGCGCCGTTTTCGGCTTTCCTTAAGCCGATGTGGCCAATTTACAGGCGGTTATTATTGATCGGAATTCTGTTGACCGTGTCAGTCGGCGCGGCCTCGGAATCTGCCGAGGTCAATCTTGATTACGTCGCGCAACGGGCACTGGAGCGCGCCCGCGCGCCATTTCATTCGCCGCGCGCCGATCTGCCGGCGGTGCTGCGGCAGGACAATCTCGACTACGACAAATACCGTGAAATCCGTTTCCGCCGTGACCGTGCGCTCTGGGCGGCGGACAGGCTGCCCTTCCGCGTGGAGTTTTTTCATCCCGGTTATCTTTACCAGGAGCCGGTGCATGTCAATGAATTCACCTTGACGCACACGCAGCCGATCCGCTTCGTGCAGGATTTTTTTGACTACGGCAAGCTGGACATCGCCGGCCAGATTCCGACGAAGACGGGCTACGCCGGTTTTCGCGTGCTGTATCCGCTGAACCAGCCGGATCAACTGGACGAACTCGGTGCGTTTATCGGCGCGAGCTACTTCCGGCTGCTCGGCAAAAACCTGCATTACGGCGAATCCGCCCGCGGCCTCGCGCTGGATTCCGGCGAAGGCGACCGCCCGGAGGAATTTCCCATCTTCACCGACTGGTGGCTGGGCAAGCCGCAGAAGGACGACACCGAACTGCGCCTTTACGCCATCCTCGACAGCGTGAGTTGTGCCGGGGCGTATGAATTTTTCATCCGGCCGGGCGAAACGACCACCGCAAACATCAAGGCCGTCCTATATTTTCGCGAATCAAACGCCGTCGCCGCCGTGGACAAGAACCGGAAATCGCTCAAGACCATCGGCCTCGCGCCGCTGACGAGCATGTTCTGGTTTGGCAAAGACACCGAACGCAAGTTCGACGACTACCGCACGGAGGTTCATGACAGCGACGGCCTGCTCGTCCACATGGGCAACGGTGAAATTTTCTGGCGGCCGCTTGACAACCCGCCGGCCACGCGCCACCAGGTTTTTTCCGCGCCGCACATCAAAGGCTTCGGCCTGCTCCAGCGCGAACGGAATTTCGCCGCGTATCAGGACCTGTTCAATCTTTACCACGAGGTGCCGAGCGTCTGGGTGGAGCCGGACGGCGACTGGGGCGACGGCGACCTGCACCTGGTCGAACTGAGCACGAGCTACGAGGGTCTCGACAACATCGTCGCGTTCTGGAACCCGAAGAACAAACCCGCGCCGCTCCAGCCGTTTCGCTTCGGCTACACGCTGCACTGGGAAGGAGGCGACGCGGATTTGAGGCGCTCGGAAAACCGCGTGGTCGCCACGCGCATCGGGCCGGACGCGCAATTCCAGGGCGCGCGGCAGTTTGTGATTGATTTTGCCGGGCCGAAGCTTGACGCCATTTCCGGAGACAGGCCGCCGGCGGCCATTTCAAATTGCAGCGGCGGCGCGCACATCGCGGACAGCCTGGTCATGCGAAATCCGTTTCTGGGAACCTGGCGCGTCATCCTGAAAATGCAGCCGCTGGCCGGCAGCAAGGAGGCGGTGGATTTGCGCTGCACCTTGCAGCAGGGCACCAATGTCGTCAGCGAAACCTGGACTTATCAATGGAGCCCGCCCTGAAAATTCTGCCGGACGTTTCCGGCGAGATCGCCGGGCGTTCGCTGGAGGAATGGAACGCGGCGTATGTGAAGGTGGAAAATTACTTCCACGCGCTCCGCATCCGCAACAAGCCGCTGCTCGGCCAGCTCGTGCTGCGTGTGCTCGAACGCGCCCAGCGCCGCGCGCCCGCCGAGCTCGCGCGCAGCGCCACCGAAATCGCCGCCGAGGAAATGGACAAGCTCGTCACCGGCTGGTTCGCGGAAGTGCTGCAAACCTCGCCCACCGGCACCGACCAGATGCTCTCCACGCGCGGCCGCCTCGCGCTGCTGCTCGCCGACATGCCGGGCAAATGGCAGGACCAGTTTCTGCGCCCCGGCCCCTGGCCGCAGGAATTTGTGGACGCCATGCGCGAGAGCTTCTTCCGCGCCGGCCCGGATTTCCAGCTGTCGAAAATGACGCCGCGTCCGCTCGACCTCGGCCCGATCACGACACTCACCAATTTCGGCAAGCTGCCTTACGTCCGCATGGCGCTCGCCTGGCTCGGCTTTGCGCTGCTGTTTGTGGCGGTTTTCTGGCTCACGCATGGCGGAATTGAAAAAGTGAAGGACTATTTTCAAGAACATTTCCAACTGCTGATGGACTGGCTCAAGCAAAATGTCTGACGTCCCGAACATCTCCGTGGGCCCGGCTCCGCGTCTCCGGCGCGGCTGGCGGCTGTTCCTGTTTTATTCCTCGGCGGTGCTGCTGACCGGCTTCGTCTCGATGCTGTTTGCCGACCTGCTTTGGCGCACGGGCTGGTCCGCCGCGCGCACGGTGCTGCTGCTGCTGTTCATCATTTTGTTTCTGCTCACGGCCATCGGCTGCATGCATGGCGTGTATGGCTTTTTCATCCGGCTCTTCGGCACCAGCCGGCGCATCACCGGGCTGAAACCGTTCAAGGAGCAAACCATTGACGGCGTCAGCACCGCGATCATCTTTCCGGTTTACAACGAGGATGCCGTCCGCGTGATCGAAGGTCTGCGCGCCACCTATGAATCGCTTGAACGCACCGGCCAGCTTGAACGCTTCGACTTCTTCATCCTGAGCGATTCGACGGATCCCAACTGCTGGATCGAGGAGGAGCGCCGCTGGTCCGAGCTGGTGTGCGACCTCGATGCGCTCGGGAAAATTTATTACCGCCGCCGGCTGTTCAACGAGGAGCGCAAAAGCGGCAACGTCCGCGACTTCCTCAACACCTGGGGCAAGCGCTACCGCTACTTCGTCTGCTGCGACGCCGACAGCGTGATGCGCGGGGAAACGCTCGTGGATCTGGTGAAGCTGATGGAGGTGCATCCGACCGTCGGCCTGATCCAGACCGTGCCGGCGCTCGTCAACGCCGAGTCGCTGTTCGGCCGCATCCAGCAGTTTGCCAACCGGCTTTACGCGCCGGTGTTCATCGCCGGACTGAATTACTGGGCGCTCGATTTCGGCAATTATTGGGGCCATAACGCCATCATCCGCACCGAGCCGTTCATGCAGTTCTGCGATCTGCCGCAACTGCCGGGGCGCAAGCCCTTCGGCGGCCAGATTTTGAGCCATGACTTTGTCGAAGCCGCGCTGATGCTCCGCGAAAACTGGCAGGTCTGGCTCGCCTACGATCTGGAAGGCAGCTACGAGGAGGCGCCCCAGTCGCTCATTGACAATGCCCAGCGTGAACGCCGCTGGTGCCAGGGCAACATGCAGCACACGCTCGTGCTCTTCGCGAAAGGCCTGCGCGGCGTGAGCCGGATGCACCTCATCCTCGGCATCTTCGGCTACGTCGCGAGTCCGCTCTGGCTGGCGTTCATGCTGACGTTCAACTGGATTTATTGCTACCAGAAATACACCGGCCTCTCGGACATTCCCGTGGAATCCTTCAACCCGTATCTGAAAAACTGGAGCGGCACGCAGCAGGCGCTGTTGATTTTCGTCATCTGCATGGTCGTCATCATGCTGCCGAAATTCCTGTCGCTCATTGACCTCGCGCGCGACTGGCCGCGGCGCAGGCAGTTCGGCGGCCTGTTCCACGCCGTCAGCGGCGTGGTCGGCGAAACCATTTTTTCCACGCTGCACGCGCCGCTGCTCATGCTCTGGCACACGCGGTTTGTGCTGACGAACCTCGCCGGCATCGGCGTCGGCTGGACCACGCAAAAGCGGTCCGCCGACGGCACGGACTGGCTGTATGCGGTGCAACGCCACTGGGGCCACACGCTCATCGGCCTCGCCTGGGGCGGGTTCACCTGGAAGCTGGATCCCGGCTTGTTCTGGTGGTTCACGCCGGTGCTGGCCGGCATGGTTTTATCCGTGCCGTTGAGCGTGCTCACCAGCCGCCGCAACCTTGGCGCGCGGACGAAAAGCCTGGGGTTGTTTCTGACGCCGGAGGAAACGCAGCCGCCGATGGAGCTGGTTTCGCTGCGGTCGCGGATGAAGATTCACGACCTGACTGCGGACGAATCACCGCGCTTCCACGCCCACGCGGGGCTGGCGACCGCCGTGCTCGATCCCTACGTCAACGCCGTCCACGTCTCGCTGCTGCGCGAAAAACAATTGAACCCCGTCTATGCCGAGCATCTCACCAGGATCGGCGCCGGCACCGACGCGGTGCATGAACTGGGCGAAAAACTGCTCGCCGGCGGCCCGGAAAAACTCCGGCCCGCCGAGCGCATGGCCGTGCTGGCCGATCAAGGCGTGATGGTGTGGCTGCACCTGCAGGCCTGGCTGCGCCCCGAAGAAAAACTCGCGCCGTGGTGGAAGGCCATGATCCGCGAATTCAGCCAGCGGGAATGAAACCGGCGCCGGCGAGGTCTTGGCCGGCCGGGCCGGGCCGGGCGTCATTCCAATGGGAAACCATGGCCGGCCAGGCGGGAGCCATGACCGCTGAGGCGGGGACTGTGGCCGGCCAGGCGGGAGGCGAAATGCCGGAACGGGGATTCCTGTAATTTTCAGCGGGAGTGTTGACGGAGCCTCCGGGAACCGCGACGGAGCCTCCGGGAACCGCGACGGAGCGTTCGGGAACCGCGACGGACGATGCGGGAAGCGTGTCGGACGATGCGGGAAAGGCGTCGGACCGGTCGGGAAGCGTGTCAGCCGATCAAAAAACCGTGAAAAACGCCAAAAACCGGGGTTTGACCGTCCGGGCCGCTGCGGGGGATTGCAAAAAGACCGTGCCGTCAGGGTTTCCGCATCCGTTTTTGCGGCGGCGGGGGCTTAATTTTGGGAGCGCCGGTTTGCGCCCGCCTCTTTGCAATTCCCGCCATTTGCGCGTCGTATTTTGCCAGCAATTGTTTCAGTTGGTTCAAAGGTCGGATTTCTTTTGACATATGTTTTTTCACGTTCCGGCAAGTTACGGCTAGGGGCGCGCGTCCAGACGGTCGCGGATGGTTTGGGCGAGCTTTTGCATCTGGAACGGCTTGGCCAGAAAGTTGCCGCCTTCCAGCAATGGAAAATCCCTGCCGACCACATCGGTGCCGTATCCGCTCATGTAAACCACTTTCAGTTCGGGATTTTCTTGCAGAAGACGTTGCGCCAGTTCTTTTCCGGTCATTCCTTCCGGCATCACCAGATCGGTCAGCAGCAGGCTGATCGCTTCGCGGTGTTCCTTCCAGATTTCCAGTGCTCTGATGCCGGTGGACGCTTCCAGCACGCGGTAACCGAGCCGGGTGAGGGCGGTTCGCACAAGGACGCGCAGTGATTCCTCGTCTTCGACCAGCAAAATCGTCTCCTTGCCGCCGCGCATGGCCGTTAATGCGGTTGGCACTGCTTTTTGCTCGGACATCCCGGCCAGCCGTGGGAGATAAACCCGGAAGGTCGTCCCGTGGCCGACCTCGCTATAAACATTGATCCAGCCTTGATGCTGCTGGACGATGCCAAAGACGGTGGCCAGTCCCAGGCCGGTGCCTTTGCCGACCCCCTTGGTGGTGAAAAACGGTTCAAATATCTTTGGAAGAATTTCCACCGGGATGCCGCAGCCGGTGTCGCTCACGCTCAAACAGACGAACGAGCCGGGACGCGCCTGGGCGGATTGGGCGGCGGCGAATTTATCGAATTCCACGCCGGACGTCTCAATGACCAGCCGGCCGCCGTCCGGCATGGCGTCACGGGCGTTCACGCAGAGATTCAGCAGCACCTGGTCCAGCGTGCCCGCGTCGGCATGGAGGAGCATCGGCTGCGCCGCCAGGTTGAGCTGCATCGCGATGTTTTCGCCGAGGATGCGCGTCAGCATTTTGATCATTTCATTGATGGACAGGTTCAAATCCAGATCGCGCAGTTGCAGCACTTGCTTCCGGCTGAACAGCAGCAACTGGCGGGTCAGGGCGACGGCGCGCTGAACGGCAATGCCGATGTCGTCGGCCAGCTCCGATTGCGCGGGGGAAAGACCGCCCTCGCTTTTCAGCAGACCCGCCTGCATTTGGATGGCCGCCAGGATGTTGTTGAAGTCGTGCGCCACGCCGCCGGCCAGCGTGCCGATGGCCTCCATTTTTTGCGCCTGGCGGAATTGCGCCTCCAGTTGCACTTCGTGCGTCACGTCGCGCTTGACGGCCACATAGTTGACAATCTTGCCTGTGGCGTCCCGCATGGGCGAGATGGTGGCTTCCTCCTCGTAAAGCGTGCCATCCTTGCGTTGGTTGATGAAATTACCGTGCCAGATTTCCCCGCGTCCGAGCACGTCCCACATCCGGCGGTAAAACCCGGCATCCTGTTTTCCGCTCTTGAGAATGCGGGGATTCTGGCCGAGCGCCTCGGCGCGG
Source organism: uncultured Bifidobacteriaceae bacterium (assembly GCA_964449815.1). Taxonomy (GTDB): domain Bacteria; phylum Verrucomicrobiota; class Verrucomicrobiia; order Limisphaerales; family UBA11358; genus UBA11358. Next base: position 38,130 of record CAYVGC010000024.1, on the reverse strand, counting down.
GTGTAGCCGGTGGTTTTCTCAAACGTCGGGTTGGCATAGAGAATCGTGCCCTTGGTGTCGGTGATGACGATGGTCTCGGAGGCCTGCTCCACGGCCCATGACGAGCCGGGCATGAATTTCCTCCGCCTGTTTGCGCTCCGCGATGTCGCGGATGTTGCATTGAATCACTTTTTTGTCACCGGCTTGATAGACGTTGCTGACAAACTCCACGGCAATTTGGCGGCCATCCTTTGTTTCCAGCGGCAGGTTGTGATAACGGACATACCCGTCCTTTTGAAGACGCTCCAATATGTCTTGGTTGGCCACGACGTCCTTGAACGGACTTAATTCACCGACGGTTTTGCCGACTGTTTCCTCGCGGGAAAAACCCAGCAGTTCCGTCAGGAATGGGTTCACATCCGTGACGCGTCCCGTGTCCGCGTCCAGAATCAGGATGCCGTCCTTGGCCGTTTCAAACAGCCGGCGATAACTTGACTCGGAAACGCCGAGCGCCTCGTTCAGCGTTTCCGTTTTTTTCGCCCGGATATTGGCCTTGACCGTTTTTTGGGGGGCCTTATCCGTCCGAAGATTGGCCTGCTCAATCAACGCGCCTTTGCCGGGGGGCGCAGATTGAGCCTTCTTTAAGCCGCCTTCATCACGAATCTGGTGGCGACCGGAATTGTCGTCGGATTTCATAGTTCATAAAATGGTCATATACGATAGCACATTTGAAATGATTGTTCATGGGGTGTTCACCCCATGCCGCCCCTTGGCTGTAAAGGCGTCCTGCCATGGCCGCCTGGCAAGACGGTCGGCGCGGATGGCTGGCCGCGCCCGTCCGTTCGCCGTCCGCATATCTGGCGGGTTTCGTGGTGAAGTCGGAAGGTAAAAAATGATTGCCAACCGCCCCGGACCGGGCAATTTCGTCGCCGAAACCACTCAATCAGACGGAAAGGCGCTTTTGGGAAAGCGTCCGTTGTTTCCGCCTGGAACAACCATCAACCAGTTCGCATTATGGAAAATAGAGTCATCCGCGAGTGCGATAGTTTTGGCCGCTCGCTGGTCTTCTGCAAAACCTACAGCACCGACCTGCCGGCCACCAGCAAGGGGCCGGGGTATGTCAGCAGTCTCACCGGCATCAACACCCGGCTCGTCAACGCCGGGGCCGCGCAAAAGCCCGTCACGGTCACGGCGCAAAACGCGCTGATCCTGGCGCTGGACAAAACCCTGGAGAACATGGCCACCATCGCCGAGGCCTATGCGGCGGATGCGCCCGGTTTCGCGGATGGCTTTCCGCGTCCGGCGCATCTGAATCCGGGCGAGGTGCTGCGGACGGCGAATGCGTATCTGGCGCAACTGGCGCCGGCGGCGACGGATGACCCGGCCACGGTGGCGGCCAAGGCGGCGCGGGTGCAGGTGTTTGTGGATCACACCATGCCGGCGACGCTAGTGGCGGACCTGCAGGCGCAGTTGAAAGCGATCGGCACGGTCTCCGAGACGCACGAGCAAAGCCGCGAAGAGGGCGTGTTGAGCACGACGGAAATTGCCGGCCTGGTGCGCGACGGCCGGAAGCAGCGGAGTTATCTGAATGCGATTTTCCAGACGGTCTATGCGAACAACCCGGAAAAACTGGCCGCGTGGATCAGCGCCAGCCATGTGGAGCACGGTCCGCATCATCCGGCGGTGACGCCGGCGCCGGCGCCGGCCCCCACGGCGACGAAATAAGGCGCGGGGAAAGCTCCCGGGTTGCCGGCCGCGTTCGTTTGCGCGCGGCGTTTTGCAGCCGCCGGGGTTTGGCGCCTGCCGCGGCTCGACATCTGCGCGCCGGCCGTTACACTCCGCCGCATGACGCGCACGGAAAAACTTCTGGCGGAACTCATCGCATTGCCGAGCGTGAACCCGGCCTTCCTGCCGCCGCGCCATCCGCACGCGGGCGAACAGGGCGTGGCGGATTTCGTGGCGGCCACGGCGGCGAAGGCCGGGCTGGCGGTTGAATTTCAAAAAGTTGTCCTTGCGGCCGGCCGGCAGCGTTCCAACGTCATTGTCCGGCTGCTGCCGCGGAATAAAATCAAACAGACCCTTCTCCTCGCGCCGCATCTGGACACCGTCGGCGCGGATGATCCGCAGTTTGTGCCGCGGCGCAAAAACGGCCGCCTGCACGGGCGCGGCGCGTGCGACACGAAAGGCTCCGTCGCCGCGATGCTGACCGCGCTGTGCGAACTGGCGGAATCGAAGTCGCGTCCGCTGGCAACGGAAATTGTCTTCGCCGGACTGGTTGACGAGGAACAAGCTCAGGCCGGTTCGCGGGCGCTGGCGGCCGGCGGGTTCAAGGCGGACCTGGCGGTGGTGGGCGAACCGACGAAGCTGCAGGTCGTCACCGCGCACAAAGGCAGCCTGTGGCTGCAACTGGAGACGCGCGGCCGGGCGGCGCACGGCGCGACGCCGCAGCTCGGCAAAAACGCGGTTTACGAAATGGCGCGGATCGTCGGGCTTCTGGCGACCGGTTACGCGGCGCGGCTCCGGCGGCGCAGACACCGGCTGCTGGGCGCGGCCACGGTGAACGTGGGGAAGATTTCCGGCGGCGCCCAGCCGAACATTGTGCCGGACCGTTGCGCCATTTTAATTGACCGCCGCACGCTGCCGGGCGAGACCGACGCGGGGGTTTGCCGCGAAATTGCCGCGCTGTTGCGGACGGAAAAGCTTGCGGCAAAAATTTCCAACGCCAAGCTCGCGCCGGCCTTGGCGCTGGAAACGGATTTCCGGCTGCCGCTGGTTCAACAATTTCTCCGCGATGCCAGACAGACGCGGCCGGTCGGCGTGGATTATTTTTGCGATGCGGCGGTGCTGGCGGCGGGCGGCATTCCGAGCGTGGTGTTCGGGCCGGGCGACATCGCGCAGGCGCACACGGCGGACGAATGGATTTCGCTGGCGCAGCTTGAACGCGGGAAAAATTTGCTGCGGCGTTTTTTGAATTCGCTTTCTTGAACCAGCCGGCTTTCATATTGTCCAAGTCGCATGTCTTTAGAAAAAGTGGCAGCCCTCCCGGCGGGCGCGGAGAAGCATCACGTCGCGTTTTTCCGCCAGAGCGGCTGGATGATGTTCGCGGCGACGGCCAGCGGCGCGCTGATGTATTGCGTGCATCCGATTGTCTCGCGCGGGATGCCGGCGGCGGAATATGGCGTGTTCACCGCGCTGCTCCAGGTGGTGTCGCTGATGAGCGTGCCGGCCGGCGGCCTGCAGCCGGTCATTGCGCAGCAGCAGGCGGCGGCCATCACGGAGCAGCAGCAACGCGTCGTCGCCAGCGAGTTCCGCGCGGTGTGGAAGGCGATATTCTTCGCCTGGCTGGTCATGGCGGCGGGGGCGGGCCTCTTTTGGCCGCAGGCGCTGGCCGCGCTGAAAATTCAAAATCCCGCGGCGCTGGCGGCCACCGTCGCCATCGGCCTGGCGGCGATGTGGATGCCGCTGGTCATGGGAATTTTGCAGGGGCGGCAGAATTTTTTCTGGCTGGGCTGGACGAACATTCTCAACGGCGTTGGCCGCTTCGGTCTGATCTGCCTCGTCATTCTGATTTTTCACGGCTGGGCGGCGGGGGCGATGAGCGCGGTGTTTTTCGGGATGGCCATGCTGATTGTCTTCGGCTCCTGGCAGGTTCGCGATGTCTGGAAGGTGGAAACGACGCGCGTGGAATGGAAAAACTGGCTGGCCCGCGTCGTGCCGTTGACGCTGGGGCTGGGCGCGGCGCAATTCATGTTGAGCGCGGACATGATTTTTACGCAGCGATATTTTCCGGCCGGGCAGACGGGATATTACGCGGCGGCGGGGATGATCGGCCGCGCGCTGGTCTTTTTCACGCAGCCGTTGACGCTGGTGATGTTTCCAAAACTGGCGCGCAGCGCGGCCACGGGTGAAAAGTCGCACGCGCTGGCGCTGGCGCTGGGCGCGACGGTTTTTGCGGGCGGCTGCGCGGCCATCGCCTGCACGCTTTTACCGTGGCTGCCGTTGCGGATCATTTACGACAAGTCTTATCTGGTCGCTGCGCCGCTGGTGCCGTGGTTTGCCTGGTGCATGCTGCCGCTGACACTTTCCTTCGTGTTGGTCAACAGCCTGATGGCGCGCTCGCGGTTTGCCGCCGTGCCGTGGCTGGTGGTGGTGGCGGCCGGCTATGCCGTGGCGCTGGCCGTGGTGGGCCGCCACGCCAGCAGCCTGGCCGATACCCAGGCCGGCCTGCGCCAGATGATTCAGACGGTCGGTGCGTTCAACCTGCTGCTGTTCGGCGTCTGCGCGTGGTTCACCTGGCGGGGAAAATCCGCCGCGCCGGCAGATTAATTTTTCGGGCGGGGCAAGGGCGGCGGCTGGCGCAATGTTTTGTAAACCCAGGTTTCCAGCGGGCGCAGCGGGCGCAGCCGCCGGTAAAGCCACGGCCAGTAAATCAGCCGGATGCGCACCACCGACAAGAACATCGTCAAGGACTGGCGGAACAGCGAGGCGGTGACTTTGGAGCCGACGACGTCCGTCCACTGAATCGGGACTTCGAGCAGGCGGAAGCCCGCCTGTTTCATCGCCACCAGCAGGTTCACGTCGAACGCCAGATCGGCGATGCGCAGCGAGGAATGGATTTTTTCCACCGCCGCCCGGCGCATGAGTTTGCACGGACACTGCGTGTCCTTGATGTGCATCCAGAACAGCAGTTCCACGACGAGATGAAAACAGCGGCTGATCACCTGCCGGAATTTCGGCTGCGCCTGCAGCAGCACGCTGCCGGGCAGCCAGCGCGAGCCGATGACGCAATCCGCTCTTTCCAAGCAGGGGAGCAACTGGAGCACGGCCGCCGGCCCGGTCGCGCCGTCCGCGTCCACATACCCGATCACCTCGGCGTGGCCGGTGAGCTTCAGCCCCTCGATGAGCGCGCCGCCTTTGCCGATGGGCGCGGGGAAATCCAGCCAGCCCACCGCCGAAAAATCTTTCGCCACGCGCTGCACCACGCCCAGCGTGTTGTCCCGGCAGCCGTTGAGGACGACGACCAGTTGAAACTTGCCGGAATAATTCCGCCGGAAAAAGTCCGCATATTCACGCAGCACCGGTTCGATGCGCGCTTCTTCGTTGTAAGCCGGGATGAGCAGCAGCAGGCTTGGGTCGGGCACGCCGATTCAGTAACAGAAAACCTCCGCGCAGGCAATCTTGGGAAACCGCGGCCAGGCAATTTGCATTCGCCAAGCCGCCGCGTTTTCGATACCTTATGCCACATGGCCAGATTTTTTCTCGGACTCGATTCCAGCACACAAAGCTTGAGCGCCGTCGTCATTGACCTCGACACGCGCAAGGTCACCTACGAAAAATCAATCAACTTCGACCAGGCGCTGCCGCAGTTCAAAACGCGCAACGGCGTGCTGCACAGCCGCGACCCGCTCGTCAAGCACAGCTCGCCGCTGCTCTGGGCCGCCGCGCTGGACCTGCTGTTCGCGCAGATGAAAAAGGACGGCGTCGCGCTCGGGAAAATCCTCGCCGTCAGCGGCTGCGGCCAGCAGCACGGCTCGGTTTATCTCAACGAAAAAGCGGAGGCGGCGCTGGCGAACCTGGACCCCAAAAAATCGCTGGTGGAAAATCTCACCGGTGTGTTCGCGCGCAAAACCTCACCCGTCTGGATGGATTCCTCCACCGCGAAGGAATGCGCCGAGATCCGCAAAAAACTCGGCGGCATCAAGTTCACCGCCTCGCGCACCGGCTCGGACACGTTCGAGCGCTTCACCGGCCCGCAGATCCGCAAGTTTTACAAGACCGAGCCGAAGGCGTTCGTCAAAACCGCGCACATCGCGCTGGTCAGCTCGTTCATGGCCTCGCTGCTCGCGGGGAAAATCGCGCCGATTGATTTTGGCGACGGTGCGGGGATGAACCTCATGGACATCCGCCGGAAAAACTGGAACCACGACGCGCTCAAGGCCACCGCGCCGAGCCTGATGAAGAAACTGCCGCCGCTTGCGGAATCGGGCCGGGCCATCGGGCCGGTCAGCGCCTATTTTGTCCAGAAATTCGGGCTGAATCCCGCCGCCCTTGCCACGGTCTGGACCGGGGACAATCCGGCGAGCGTCATCGGCCTGGGCCTCATCCAGCCCGGCCAGGTCGCCATCAGCCTCGGCACCAGCGACACGTTTTTCGGCACCATGCAAAAATGCGTCACCGACGAGAGCGGCGAAGGCCACGTTTTCGGCTCGCCGACCGGCGATTACATGACGCTCATCTGTTTCAAAAACGGCTCGCTCGCCCGCGAGAAAATCCGCGAGCTTTACAAGCTTTCCGACTGGAAAAAATTCGGTGAACTCGTCGGGCAGACGCCGCCCGGCAACAACGGCGGGGTTTTGCTGCCGTGGTTCGAGGCGGAAATTGTGCCGCGCGTCAACCAGCCGGGCATCCGCCGGTTCGATCTCGACGAAAAAAATGCGGCCGCCAACTGCCGCGCTGTTTTCGAGGCGCAGATGCTGTCCATGCGGCTGCATTCGCAATGGATGCAGGTCGCGCCGGAAGAGATCTTCGTCACCGGCGGCGCCTCGAACGACCGCGCGCTGTTGCAGGTGCTGGCCGACGTGATGAACTGCCGCGTGCTGCGGATCGAAATTTCCAAAAGCGCGGCGCTCGGGGCCGCGTTGCAGGCCGCGCACGGCTGGCTGGTGGCCGCCGACCAGAATCCCAGGTGGGAGAAGCTCGTCGCCGGTTTCACCGCGCCGGTGCCGGGCAGCGAAATCCGCCCGGACAAAAAGGCCGCGAAGATTTACGACAAGCTGCTCGACAAATACGCCGCGTGCGAATACGACGCGCTGTGACGCGGCGGCACCCGGCTTCAAATCGGCAACAATTTAATCTGCTCGTTTTCCCGCGCGGCGGCTTCGCCGAGGGTCTGCGTCTGTTTGCGGCGGCGTTCGATGATGTGCTTGTCCAGCCGCGGATCGTAGGACACGGGATAATTGCCGTTGTAGCAGGCCATGCAGAACGCCTCCGCCGGCTGGCCGGTGGCGGCCACCATGCCGGCCTGCGAAAGATAATGCAGCGAGTCGGCGTTGAGATATTTGCGGATCTCGTCCACGGTGTTGTTCGCGGCCATGAGCTTGCTGCGGTCGGGGAAATCTATTCCATAGACGCACGGGTTCATGTGCGGCGGGCAACTGACGGCGACGTGGACTTCGCGCGCGCCGGCCTCCTTGAGTGTCTTCACGCGCGACCGGCATGTCGTCCCGCGCACGATGGAGTCGTCCACGATGATGACCCGCATGTCCTTCACGAGCGACTCGATGAGGTTGAGCTTCACGCGGACATTGAAGTCACGGATGAGCTGCGTGGGCTGGAGAAAACTGCGGCCGACGTAGTGGTTGCGAATGAACGCCATTTCGTAGGGAATGCCGGACTCCTCGGCGTAGCCCATCGCGGCACAGACGCCGCTGTCCGGCACGGGAATCACGAGGTCGGCCTTCACGCCGTGTTCGCGCGCGAGCTGGCGGCCCATGTCCTTGCGGACTTCGTAGACGCTGTGGCCGTTAATGACACTGTCGGGCCGCGCAAAATAGACGTATTCAAAAATGCAGAACGCGCGTTTGTGCTGTTCGGGAAAAGCCTGGATGCTGGTCAGGCCTTTGTCATTGATGATGACAATTTCGCCGGGCGCGACGTCGCGGACGAATTGCGCGTGAATCAGATCAAACGCGGTCGTCTCGCTGGAAAGCACCCAGCCGCCGTTCGTGGTGCGGCCGATGGACAGCGGACGGAAACCGTGCGGATCGCGGGCACCGATCAATTCCTTCTCCGTCATTATGACCAATGAAAACGCACCTTCGATGCGGCGCAGCGTGTGGACGAGCGAGTTGGCGACGCCGCCCATTTCCGGCTGCGCGAGCATCATGATGATGATCTCGCTGTCCACCGTGGTCTGAAAAACGAGGCCGCGGCTTTCGAGTTCGTCGCGGAGCTGGGCGGCGTTGGTCAGATTGCCGTTGTGGGCGACGGCGATCTGGCCGCGCGCGCAATCCACCGTGAGCGGCTGGGCGTTGCGGAGGCTGGACGTGCCGGTGGTCGAATAACGCGTGTGGCCGATGGCCATTTCGCCGACCAGGTCGTGCAAAATTCTTGGGTCGTTGAAAATCTGCGGCACCAGGCCCATGCCGTGGTGCTTGTAAAATTTCCCTTCGTAGCAACTGACAATGCCGGCGCTCTCCTGGCCGCGATGTTGCAGGGCGTAAAGTCCGAAGTAGGCGAGCTCGGCGGCGTTCGGATGGCCAAAAATGCCGAAAACCCCGCAATAATGCTTAGGATAATTTTGTGGTTCGTTGTGCATCGCGCGCCGCTGAAATTAAGCAGAGAAAAGCGTTTGGTGCAAGCCGGAATGAAATCTTGGCAAGAAACTAATTTGTCGGCGGTAACTTGCGTGCCAATCCTTTTGCCGCCACCAACAATAAAATAAATCCAATAACGAATGTGGAAATCCCCAGCCAGCTTACAACTTGCGGAAGATACTGCATCGCTAAACTAAAATTCCGATTTCAAAACTCATAAACACACGCCCGGCAATGAACATCCAGACTTCCCACGCCGTGAGGTTTTGAACTTTTTTGTGATTCCAATTTAAGAAACACATTTCATTTTTGGGTTGAGGTTAAAAACGGCTTCAATTTTTCCACCAGTTCCGCCGGCAGGCGTTTCGGTTTTTCATCGCGGCCGGTGCAACAGTGGCAGGTTTCGGCTTCGAGAATGAGCTTTCCCGCCTGGTTCAAAATGCGGTGGCCGAAGTTCAGCCGCACGCGCTCGACGCGCGTCAGCCGGACTTCAATCGTCAGCAAATCATCGTAGCGCGCGGGCAATTTGTAGCGCACCCGCGCCTCGATGATGGGGAAAATATAGTCGGCATCCTGCAATTCCAAAACCGGCTGGCCGAGCGAGCGCATGAATTCGCCGCGCGCGGCTTCGAGCAGATCAAGGTAGCGCGAATGGTAAACGTGGTCGCCGAGAGTGCACTCGGCATAAGTGACGCGGTGCGGGCAGCGGAACAGTTCGGCCATGCGCGCAGCGTAAAGGCGCGGCCGGAAAGTTCAACGCTGAAAATCCGGTTGCGCCCGGATTCCGACCGTCATCCTGCCCGGCATTTTTTGGTCGTGGCGATGGCAATTTAGAGCAGGATGACGAATTAAAAACCCAGTTGCGCGATTTGGTTTTACGGTTATGTTGGCTGCATGAATTGGCAGCAGTTTCTTCCGTTGATCATTGTGTTGGTTGCCGTGGTGCTTTTTGTATGGCGCAGCTCGGGCAAGAAATCCGGCGGCGGCTGCAAGTGCGGTTGTTCGCATGAGCCGGAATCCGCAGCGAAGAAAGAGAACGTCGTGCGCTGAACCGTTCAACCACCAGAAGACAAATTCAAGCCATGGCCGTCACCAAAGTCAGTTCCACGGTTCATTTTGTTTCCCGCAATTCCGCGATGGGCGGCGCGGGCGAGACCGCCACCGGGCGCTGGACGCCGCACACGGATGTCTATGTCAGCGAGAGCGGCCTGGTCATCAAGGTCGAGCTGGCCGGCATGAAAAGCGACAGCCTCGAAATCATCGTCGAGGGCCAGCGCCTGCGCATCACCGGCGTCCGGCCGGATTGCTGCCGCGCGCCGCATTGCAGTTTTCTGGTGATGGAGATCAGCTATGGGCCGTTTGAAACGGTGCTGGACTTGCCGGCGGGGTATGATCTGGCGCGGGCCAAGGCGATGTATGTGAACGGGTTTCTGCGCATTGACGTGCCGCCCGCGCATTCGTCGCAGATCAAGACGACCAAAGTCCCCATTTCTGACGGAGTGTGACCGCGCATGAATTTCCGGGCGCGGCGGAATATAACTGGCAGTTGACACGACGATGAATTCAAAAGAAACACCGCCGGAAAGCGAATTTGTCAGCATCCTCGGCACGGGTGAAAAATCCGAGGTGCCCTCCCGTTTTTCTTCTCGCTCGCTGCCGGAGGCGCTGCCGATTCTGGGCCTGTCCGACATTGTGATTTTTCCCGGCGCCGTCGTGCCGCTGCTCGTCGAAACCGGCCCCAGCCTCAAGCTCGTTGACGATCTCGTCGCCGGCGACCGTTTGCTCGGCGCCGTGCTGCAGCGCAATTCCGAGGTCGCGGAACCCGGCCCGGAAGATTTGCACAGCGTCGGTTGCGTCTCGCGCCTGACGAAGATGGTGAAATTTCCCGACGGCACCGTGCGCGTGCTGGTCGAAGGCTTGTGGCGCATCCGCATCAAAGAGTTTTCCCCGGCCGCGCCGTATCTGCGCGCCAGCTACGAACTGCTGCGCGACGAAACCGAGGACACCGTCGAGCTGCAGGCCATGCTCCGAAACGCGCACAAGCAATTTGAGGAAATCGCGAAAATGTCCACCGCGCTGACCGACCAGGTCAAAATCGCCGCGTTGAACACCGAGCACCCCGGCCCCTTCGCCGACCTCATCGCCGCGAACCTGAACCTGCCGCTCACCGACCGCCAGAAACTGCTCGAAATGGTTTCCGTCCGCGAACGGCTGCAGACGCTCCTGCCGTTGCTCAACCGCGAGCAGGAAGTGCTGACGCTGAGTTCAAAAATCCAGAGCGACGTCGCCGGCTCCATCGCCAAGACCCAGCGCGATTTTTTCCTGCGCGAACAACTGCGCGCCATCCAGCGCGAACTCGGCGACAGCGAGACCAACAGCGGAGAAATCAAGTCGCTCCGCGAAAAAATCGAGCAGACGCCGATGCCCGCCGAGGCGCGCAAGGCCGCCGAGCAGGAGCTGGAACGCCTTCAGCAGACGCCGCCCGCCGCCGCCGAATACGGCGTCGCGCGAAATTACCTCGACTGGATTTTGAGCCTGCCGTGGGAAAAAGCCACCGAGGACAAGCTGGATTTGAAGGCGGCGGAAAAAATACTCAATCAGCAGCATTTCGGCCTCGAAAAAATCAAGGACCGCCTGCTGGAATTTCTCGCCGTGCTCAAGCGCCGCAAGCAGATCAAAGGCCCGATCCTCTGCCTCGTCGGCCCGCCGGGCGTCGGCAAAACTTCGCTGGGCAAAAGTGTCGCCGACTCGCTGGGCCGAAAGTTTGCGCGCATCTCGCTCGGCGGCATGCGCGACGAGGCGGAGATTCGCGGCCACCGCCGCACTTACGTCGGCGCGATGCCCGGACGAATCATTCAAACTTTACGCCGGATTGAAAGCTGCAACCCGGTGATCCTGCTCGACGAACTCGACAAGGTCGGCGCGGATTTTCGCGGCGACCCGGCGTCGGCGCTGCTCGAAGTTTTGGATCCTGCGCAGAACCACACGTTTACGGATCACTACCTGGATTTGCCGTTCGATTTGTCGCGCGTGCTCTTCATCGCCACCGCGAACTGGATGGAGCCGATTCATCCCGCGCTGCGCGACCGGCTGGAAGTCATCGAATTGCCCAGCTACACCGAGTCGGAAAAATTGCAGATCGCCAGACGGTTTCTCGTGCCGCGCCAGCTTGAGGAACATGGCCTGACGAAGAGCGACGTGAAATTTTCAGACGCCGCGCTGCGCGAACTCATCCGCGAATACACGCGCGAAGCCGGCGTGCGCCAGCTCGAGCGCGAGATTGCCGCGCTCACCCGCAAGGCCACGCGCAAGATCATTTCCGGGGACGGCGCGGCGGGAACCATCAAGCTCGACGCGGCAAATCTGGAAAGCTACCTCGGCCACGCGCCGTTCATCGCCGAAAGCGCGGAGAAAATCACCGAGATCGGCATCGCCACCGGCCTGGCGTGGACGCCCGTCGGCGGCGACATTCTGTTCATCGAATCCACGCGGATGCGCGGGCGCGGCGGGCTGCTGCTGACCGGCTCGCTCGGCGAGGTGATGAAGGAAAGCGCGCAGACCGCCGTGAGCTATCTCCGCAGCCAGGCGAAAAAATTGGATCTCGATTTTGACGACTACGGCAAGCACGACCTGCACATCCACGTTCCCGCCGGCGCGACGCCGAAGGACGGGCCGAGCGCGGGCGTGGCGATTGTCGCGTCGCTGGCGTCGCTGTTAAGCAAGCGGTGCGTGCGTTCGGACACGGCGATGACCGGCGAAATCAGCCTGCGCGGGCGCGTGCTGCGCGTCGGCGGCATCAAGGAAAAAGTGCTGGCCGCAGCGCGTTTCGGTTTGAAGCAGGTAATTTTGCCGGAAGGCAACAAATCCGACTGGCTGGACGCGCCGGCGGAGGTGCGCGCGAAATTAAAGGTGCATTTCGTGAAGCAGATTTCCGAGGTGCTGCCCCTGGCGCTGGTGGCGAAATGAAATTGTTTCTTGCCATCCTCGGATTAGCGATTTTTTTCCCCTTCGCCGCGAAAGCGGAAACGACTAATGCCTTGCTCGATGCGGAAATCCAAGGCGGCGCGCTGGCACAGAAGATTTTGGAACAGCAGCCAGCAGAGAATTTCACTAATTCCGGGGTTTTGAAAATTCACGATGCGAAAGGCAAAATCTCGGAAGTTCCAGTAGTGTTTGAAACCGTAGTAAAACCAATGAGCTGGTTGAATACTTACGAGGCCGATTTGTCGGAGGAAAGCAGTCAGGGTTGGACAAACTGCGGCGAGAGTCTAACAATTGAACATTCAATGTGGCTTTCAAACCATTATGAAATAAGGGACTGGTCAGCGCACGGAATTAGATCTAACGGCGTAGCGGTGGTGTATTTTGATTTTGATCCTAAAACAAAGCTTATCAAATCAAGCTCGCCGCTTTCATCCAAGACATTGGCTTTGACTGACAGCAATCTTTTCACATCGTTCGCCGGTTCCGATTTCTATTATGCCGACCTCGGCTTGGAATTTTTTCATTGGCCGCGGCAGAAGGTTTTGAAAAAGGAATTCCACCGCCAGTGCGCCTGCACGGTTTTGGAAAGCACCAATCCGAATCCGACCAACGGCTACTCGCGCGTGGTTTCGTGGATTGACAACGATTCGCTCGGCATCGTCGAGGCCTACGCCTACGACGCGAACGGCAAAAAGTTGAAGAATTTCTACCCGAAAGACTTCAAGAAGGTGAACGGCCAGTATCAGGTGCAAACCATAATCATGGAAAATCTCCAGACCGGCTCAAAGACGCGGCTGGAGTTCGATTTGAAGCCATGACCGGGTGAAGCCGTGACCGGGTGCCGGCCAGGAAAAACCTTGTCACACCATCGTTCCACCCGTTTTCCGCGCCCAAACCAGGTTTTCAGCCAATAAATCGCAAACCAGGTTAAAACGACGGTTTTCCTGTCCCGGTGGCGCGCTCCCGGCCTGAAACGACCGTCGTTTTACCCAGATACGGCGCTGGCCGGGGAAAATCGGACGGTTCGTTTTTTTGGGTGGCCCAAGAGCTTCCACCGACCAATGAACAACTCCTTCTGCCCGCGCTTGACTTAACTTTGCCGCCGCCTCACGCTGCCGGTCTTCGGCTATGAATGTGAATTTTATGGGGAAACTGTTTGCGGCTGGCACCCTGCTTTTGCTGGCGGCCCGGATGTTGGCGGCGGACACCAATGCGCCGTCCGCGCTCACCCGCGACGAGATGGCGGATAATTTTCTGCAAATTCAGGCGCAGCTTCATGCCGCGCAACTGGCCCTCGAGCAAAATCAGCAGATCGCCGCAGACGCGGCCCAAAGCAACGCGAACGTGCTGGCAGAACGGCTGCAATCGCTGGAGCAGTCGGTCGTCCGGCAGCGCGCGGGCGCCGCCGCCGCCGCGCGCCAGACCCAGCGCTTGACACTGTTGATGGCGGGCGGGTTCGGGCTGGCCGGACTGGGCATCCTGCTGTTGATGGTTTATTTCCAGTGGCGTGCGTTCACGCAGCTCGTGCAGGTTTCACAAACACAGCCTGCGGCGATTGCCAATGCCGGCGCCGTCCACCAGCTCGCCGCGCCGGGACGCGCGACGGTGGAAACTTCCACTGCGCAACTGCTCAACGTCGTCAGCCGGCTGGAACAGCGCATCAACGAACTGGAAGGCGGGCAAAAAATGCTGCCGGAAACCGCCCAGGCCAGACGACCGGATTTATTGGCGGCAGGGCAGCAGCAGCTTGATGCCAATGCGCCGCAAAAGGCGCTGGAATGGTTTGACCAGTTTTTGTCCGCTCATCCCGACCACGCCGGAGCGTTCGTGAAACGCGCAGAGGCGCTGGAGAAACTTGGCCGCGAAAACGAGGCGCTGGCGGATTACGACCGCGCGATTGCGGCGGACCCCACGCAGGCCGGCGCTTATCTGCACAAAGGTAGCCTGCTGAACCGGCTGAAGCGCAATGACGAGGCGCTGAATTGCTACGAGCAGGCGTTGCGGGCGCAGGACAAAAAAGCCGGGGCGAAGGTCAGTTGAAATTGATCCGGCTCCCGGCGCGCTCGGTTTCAATCTGTTCGCGCAACAAATCAATTTTCAGCTTCAGCAGCTCGCGGTTTTCCTTCGACTGTTCGCCGAGCTCCTTTTCCAGCTCGGCAATGCGCTGCTCGTAGGCGCGGAGGCGTTCGAGCAGCGGCGTCTGGACGGCTTCGAGGCGGCGGGCGAGTTCGGTGAGTTCGGCGGCGGCGGCCTGCTGGGCGGCGAGCAGTTCGCGGCGCTGGGCGGCGAGTTCCTGCACCACGGCGTCCTTGAGCGCGTCCACGAGCTGCGGCGCGAGGCTGGACTGGACGGAGTTCAACAGCGCGTTGACGCTGGGCGGCGGCAGCGGCTGGGTTTTGCCGAGGAGCACTTTTGCAAGGATGCGGTTGGCTTCCGCCGTGCCATCGCGCCGGCAGGCGGGACAGGCGACGGGCACGGGCATCCGGCCTTCAAACGGGTGGACTTCAAAGGCGTATTTCTGCCCGCAGGCGCAGAAGATTTTTATGGGAATCGGCGACGGGTTCACCAGAGAAAAGACTTTTGTTCGCCGAGCATCCGTCCGCCGTTCCACAGCGTGACACGCCAGGCGACGACCGCGCCAAAATTTTTATAGTCCTCGCCGGCGAACGGAATCTCGGTCCATTTGCGGAAAGTCCCTGGCACGGCATCCACTTCCAGCGTCTTCAGTTTCGGCACGCTGTTGTTTCCGACGCCGCGCAGCTCCAGCGCGATTTTTATGTTTTCGTCCGGCGACTTCACGGCTTTCCACAACACGTCGAAGCGGATGGCGGAAACTTCGTTGGTATGTTCGCGCAGATACGCCTGGTAGGCGTCGCGGTCGAAAAGGCTGGGCGATTTGGCGTCGCGGCCCTGCCGGTCGAGGAAGAACGGCAGCACCTTCACGATCCTGCCCGTGACGGCGTCAGCGGCAGGCGCGGCGACGACCAGGCCGAACGAGACGAGAAAAATCAGCAGTGCGCGCATGGCAAAACGATAGCGGGCGAGGACTTGAATTCAACTTATTTCGAGCGGTAGAAGCTGAAGACCTGCACGTTCGGGCCGTTGCGGAAGACGACGGCCGTGTATTCGTGGGACAGTTGGCCGATGGTCGCCGTGGCGTGGACTTCGTAGGTGCTGCCTTGGACGCTGGTGTAGTTCTGGATTTGCCCGATGGCCGCCGGGTTGATGCCGGCGGCGGTGAGCAACTGGCCGACATTGCGGATGGGCGGGTCGGAATCGCGCGCGGTTTCGATGGCTTGTGCGGCGGCGGTGTCAATGCCGGGAATCAACTGCAGCACATTGTCGTCCGCCGTGAGGATGTTGATCTTGCCGGAGGAAAAGGGCGTGAACACATCGCGCAAACCGAAGGCATAATTCGGCTCCTGTCCGGGCGCGTGGCCAAAGCCGAGCTGATGTTCGGGGAACGGCGTGTTGGACGGCGTGGAAGATCCGCCGTAAAACATGTCATGCGTGACACCTTTGATCAAGGTGAGTTCATCCAGGCTGTCAATCGGCGCATTTTTGGCGTTATACGACGGCACAAGACCGAGATAATAATCGCTCTCCGCGCCCGCCGGCCGCGTGTTGTCGTCCGGGTCAATCCAGTCCAGAATCGAATCGGACACGACGGAAATGGCGTTGGCGTCCGCGCCCATCGCGGTGAGCGTCTGCTGGAGCAGGGTGCTGTCGGCGGTGTTGATGTTGATCTTGCTTTCAAGCTCGTTCAAGGTCAGCGAAACGGTGCCCTCGCCGATCTGAAAATTGGCGAGTGATTCACCCGCAAGCGGGCCGTTGGTCTCCGGCCCCTCGCCGGGGCCGCCGGCCCAGTATTGCTGCTTGGAACTGAACGGCTGGTTGCCTTCCAGCGCCAGCCACCAGCATGCGCGGTCCACGCCGCCGCGCCCGATCCAGTAAAACTGCTCGTCGTTGTTGGTGTTCGCGGCCAGCCGGGTTTCAATCTTCATCGCATAGGCGAACGCGCCGGCCAGCAGCGTCAGCACCGTGACCGCCACCAGCGCGATGATGACGGCAAAGCCCCGTTTTTTTCTGGCCGCAAAAAATTTCATCGCTTCACCCCCGGCAAAATTGGTGGCGGTTGCAAACCAGGATTCCCGCCCGGTCTGCCGATGCCGCGTTGCACCATCACCGGCATCATCTGCGACGGCACGGTGTAAATGCGGGTGGCGGCGAATTCCGGCGTGCCGCCGCCGGCAACGCTGGCGCCGAGCACCAGATGCACCCGCAGCATCTGGGGAATGGTGTTGGTCATCGTATCATCCCAATCCGTGTTCCAGTCCGCGTTGTTCAATTGGTTGGTGCCCCACCATTCGATGGTGAATTCCTTGACGTTCCGCGCCAGCACGAGCGGATATTTCTCTTCATCCTGATCCAGGTCCATCAGGATGGGATTCTGTTGCAGAACCAGGTCTTTTTCGCCATTGGCGCCGGCCGCCAGCGAGAATGTGACACGCCGCGAGCTGGCATCGCGGCCGCCGGCGGCTCCGACAAATTTTCCATTGCGCGCATAAGTCTCCGGCAGGCGCGCGACGAAGCTCAAGAACGGCGCGTCGCCATTGGCCAGTTTGAACCAGTAATATTGTTGCGACGCCTGAAACGACTCGACGCCCATCAGCGCGTCGCCGATGGCACGCAGCACGACCCGCTGGCGTTGCGCCTGCGCGGCGGCGTCGTGCCCGACCTGCGAGGCCCGCACGACCAGCGCCCACGTCGCATAAATCGCCGCGATGACCATGCTGAAAACCATCATGGCCACCATGATTTCGACCAGGGTAAAGCCATGCCGTCGGCGGGATGTTGGCTGGGGCTTCATCGTCCGGTAATTCCAATGCCGCCGTCGAGGCTGCCGGGCGGCGACTGCGGTTTGTAAAGGACCGTGCTCAGGTGCGAAATGATTTCGCGTCCGCCGTTGGCCGGCTGGATGACGCACTCAACGTCGTATAAATGGTTTGACGCGACCTCCACGATGACCGCCGTCCAGTTGTAATCGCGATAATCTTTGCCGAGCAGTTCCGGGTCGCCGAGGCTGCCGCGGTAAGTGCCTTCAATCAGGCTGTTGGTGGCGGCGTAACGCGCCAGCACCGGGCTGGCATCCACGGTCGGGCGCTGCAACCGGCGCACGTTGGCGAGCGAGGTGGAGATCAGGTCGAGAATGGCGAACGAGGCCATAAAGAAAATGGCGATGGCAATCATCACTTCGAGCAATGAAAACGCACGGCGTCCGGCCTGGGAAATCTTTGCGTTCATTGGTCCACGTCCGAAACGACCGGCATGCCCGTCGCATATTCCAGGGTGATTTTTTGCGACCTGCCTTTGGCGATCAAAACGATGACGGCCTCGTCACAAGTGCCGTCGGCATTGAAAAAAATCTTGGCCCAGTCCGACTGGACGTAGTCCTGCCGGAAAATGTCCAGCATGCCAAACTCGACCCCGTCCGGCAGCGTCGCCACCATCGTCTTGCCGGAATGGGCGTTCACGACTGTGCCGGAATCACCGGCGGGGGAGCCTTCCACCCCGAACCGGCGGTCGCGCGGATAAAACACCGCCGCCACTTTCTGGTTGGTGAGGATGGCCTTTTCCCGCGCCGAAAAAAACACGTCCTGCACGTCGCTCACGGCTTTTCTCATGCCTTCCTTTTGCAGCGACTTGTTGATGGCCGGCATGCCCATGGCCGCCACCAGCCCGATGATGCCCACGACGATCATGATTTCAATCAGCGTGAACGCTCGGCGGAATTTCCGGCGGCGAATTTCCGGCGGCGAATGTCTTGTTCCAGCCGCCATTTGAAATCTGAAATCTGGAATTTGAAATTTCATCAGTGGATGGACGCGATCATGCGGAACAACGGCAGGAAAATGCTCAACAGCAGAAAGCCCACGACGATGGCCATGACGATGATCAGCACCGGCCCGATCAAATCGCTCATCACGCGCAGCGCGATCTGCAGCTCGTTTTCGTAGGTGTCGGCGATGTTGTTCAGCGCGCCAGGCACGTCGCCCGTCTCCTCGCCGATGCGCACGAGGTCAATCATCAGTTGCGGGAACAGCTTGCTCTGCGCCAGCGGCTGCGCGAGCGTCTTGCCGTCCGTCACCGCCTCGCGCGTTTTGGCGATGGCCTCGCGGATGAGCTTGTTGGACAGGACCTGCTCGGTGATTTTCAGCGCGGTCAGGACCGGCACGCCGTTTTGCAGCAGCGTGCCGAGCGTGCGCGCAAACTGCCCGAACAGGTTGATTTGAATCACCCGGCCGAAAATCGGCAGTTTCATGCGCCATTCGTCCAGCTTGCGCCCGCCCGCCTCGCTGGATTGAAAACGTTTGAACAGCACGATCGCCGCCAGCACCACCAGCCCCATCAGCCACCAATACGAGGTGAAAATCTTGCTGACGCCGATCAGAATCCGTGTCGGCAACGGCAGCTCGATTTGAAAGCTGCTGAAAATCTCGATGAACTTCGGCATCATCACCGTCATGAAAAAGGCCACGAGCAAAATGCCCACGCCGATGACCATCACCGGATAAATCATCGCCGATTTGAACTTGGCCTGCACCTCCGCGAACGTCTGAAAATGCGTGGCCATGCGCCGCAGCACCGGCACCAGCGCGCCGCTCTGCTCGCCCGCCCGGACCATGTTCACATACAAGTCGGTGAAGATCGCCGGCTGCCGCGACATCGCGTCCGACAGCGCCCGGCCTTCCGTCACCTCCTGCTTCAATTCCCGGCTGACCCCGGCGGGAATGCCTTTCGTCTCCAGATGCGTCATGCTGTTCAGCGCGACCGTCAGCGGCATTCCGGAATTTAACAGGTTTGCGAGTTGCGTCGTGAACGTCGCCAGCTCCTGTAGTTTTGGTTTTCGTTTCCGCGCCAGTTGCGCCTGCAGGCTCGGCGGCAAAAAAGACGTGAGGTTCACGCCTTTCTCCCTGGTCTTGCTGCCGTCCACCGCGTCCGCTTTCGCGTCGGCCACGGCGATGGGAAACAGTCCGGAGCGCTGGATTTGCATCAGCGCGGCGCTGCGGTCGGCCACCTCAAGAATGCCCTCGACGAGTTCGCCGGAGCGTTTGCGGGCCTTGTATGAAAACTGCGGCATAAAGTCCTTGATTCAAAACCGGTCGGCGGCGAAAGTTTCCAAACAAAACCCCGTGGCAATAAATGATCGTTTGCTCCAGCGGATTTCATCATCAATCAACGCTTCGGCCGCCCCGTTTTTCAACAAGCCGCCGCGCCGTCGTGCCCCATCCCCTTGCCGCCGCGCGGCCAAGTTGACCGTGCGACCCATTTCAAGATCATGGTTGCGGCTAAAACTGCTTTCCATGCCGTGCTTTATTTGGCGCTGGCTAAAACTTGAGAACTCCGGTAATAATTTGCCCATCACAGATTCAGCCAAGCAACGATCGAGTTTCTTGCGCCGTCTGCCGGGCTGAAATATTAAAAACTGAATTCAAATAAAAGTCATTCACATGAAAATTCAACTCGCACAGTTCGTCGCCGCGCTTTGCTTCGCGGGTCTCACCGCCGCCGCCACGCCCATTCCTGACACCTGCCTGACCGGCGGCATCGCCATCGGCTGCCAGGCGTGGACGTTCAATCAATACTCCGTGATGGAGGCGATTGACAAAACAGCGGCCGCCGGCGGCAAGGTCATCGAATTTTATCCCGGCCAGAAATTCAGCCCGGACAAGCCCGACCTGAAATTTGACCACAACGCCACCGACGAAATGATCGCCGCCGTCAAGGCGCGGCTCGCCGAGCGCGGCATCCGCGCCGTCAATTACGGTGTGGTGGACATTCCCAAGGACGAGGCCGGCGCGCGGAAGGTTTTTGAGTTCGCCAAAAAGTTCGCGCTTTACGGCATCACCACCGAGTCCGTGGACGCGATGGACACCATCGAAAAGCTCGTCAAGGAATACGACATCCGCGTCGGGTTCCACGATCATCCGCGCCAGCCCAACAATCCCGGCTATAAAATGTGGGATCCGAATTACCTTTTGAGCGTCGTCAAGGATCGTGACGCACGCATCGGCTCCTGCGCGGATGTCGGCCACTGGATCCGCTCCGGCCTGGATCCGATTGACTGCCTGAAAATTCTTCAGGGCCGCATCATCAGCGTCCACCTGAAAGACCTCAACGAAAAATCCCCGGACGCCCATGACGTGCCGTATGGCACCGGCGTCTCCAACATTCCCGGAATTCTCGATGAATTGAAGCGCCAGAACTTCGTCGGCAACGCCTCCATCGAATACGAATACAACTGGAAGGACAACGTCATTGACGCGGCCCAGTGCATTGGCTTCGTGCGCGGCTACGGCGCGCGGCCATGAGGATGGTTGGGCCGGGCCCGAGGCCGGCTTAGATTGCGGCCAGCGAGATTTTGCGGCGACCACTCTGCAAGCGCGCAATGATCGCGTCGAAAAGATCGAAAATCTGTGACGGGTGGTGAATAGCCGGTGACTGGAGACCATGCCGCCCGTCACCTGAAATTTCTTTGCGTTTTTGCCTCTTTGCAGGAAATTCTCCGTGTGCAAAAGCTTGGCAAAAATCACGGCGGCTACCGCGGCGAGACGATTGACATCCGCGCCGTGCTGCGCGAGGCGGAATCCGCCGCGCCGCAGCACGGCTGGACTTCGGAAGTTTTTCACGAGACGGCAGATTTCAAATGGCTTGCGCTGCACCGTCCAACACTTTCAATCCCCAGTCCGCAGTCCTCAATCCGCATTTACATCTCCGCCGGCATCCACGGGGACGAACCGGCGGGTCCGCTCGCGGCGCTCAAACTGATCCAGGAAAATCGCTGGCCCGAAAACGTGGAACTCTGGTTGCTGCCCTGCTTGAATCCGGCCGGGTTTACGTTGAACCGCCGCGAAAATTTAGAGGGCATTGATCTGAACCGCGATTATCGGAACTCAAAAGCCGCTGAGTCCCGCGCACACATCGCCTGGCTGGAATGGAAGCCGCAATTTGATTTGTATCTCTGCCTGCACGAAGACTGGGAATCGCACGGTTTTTATCTTTACGAACAAAACCCGGACCACCAGCCTTCGCAGGCGGAGAAAATGATTGCGGCGGTGAAGCTCGTTTGTCCCGTTGACAGCTCTGAAAACATCGAAGGGCGTCCGGCACATGGCGGCATCATCCGCCCGGACATTTCGCCGCCGGAGCGGCCCGACTGGCCGGAGGCGTTTTACCTTGTCAGCCATAAATCGCGGCAGGGCTGCACGCTCGAAGCCCCGTCGGATTTTCCGCTCGCCATCCGCATCAACGCGCTCGTCGCGGCGGTGAACGCGGCGATGGATTCATTGAACCGCTAAATTGAGAGCAGTCGCACCGGTTCCGCGCAAAGCCGATTCAACAATTCATGATTTAACGGTTTAACAATCCGGCGATCGTGTCTAACCTGTTGCGTTCATTTGAACTCATGAGCAAGCCGGCTAAATCGCAGTGGGACTTCGGCGAACTGTTTCCGGCGGAACAGGCCCGCAAGGTGCTGTCCGTCTGGGAACTCACGGCGGACATCAGGCGACTGCTGGAAAAGCAGGTCGGCTCCGTCTGGGTTGGCGGCGAGATCACGAACCTCCGCGCGCAAAGCTCCGGCCACATTTATTTCACGCTCAAGGATGCCGCGGCGCAATTGAGCTGCGTGCTGTTTCGCGGCACGGCGGCGGCGCAGCGCAACCTGCTCGCGGACGGACAAAAAGTCCTGGTGCAAGGCGACGTGACGGTTTATGAAGCGCGCGGACAATACCAGCTCATCGTCCGCGAGGTCGAATTGCAGGGCGTCGGCGCATTGCAGGTCGCGTTTGAAAAACTGAAGCAAAAGCTCGCGGCGGAAGGCTTGTTTGCGCCGGCACGGAAACGTCCTCTGCCCCGCTATCCGCAGCGCATCGGCCTCGTGACTTCGCCGACGGGCGCGGCCATCCGCGACGTGCTGCATGCGGTTCAACGCCGGAATCCCGGTTTGGAAATCATCCTCGCTCCGTGCCGCGTGCAAGGCGACGGCGCGGCGAAGGAAATTGCGGACGCCATCCGAATGCTCAACGAATTCAAGGTTGGAGTTCAAGCTTCAGCTGGTTCGGGTGAGGAAGAAAAGCGCGGCACGCCGAAGCTTGAACTCCAATCCGGGCTTGATCTGATTCTTGTCACGCGCGGCGGCGGGTCGTTGGAAGATCTGTGGGCGTTCAACGAGGAAGCGGTGGCGCGGGCGATTTTTGATTCAGCCATCCCCATCGTATCGGCGGTCGGCCACGAAATTGATTTCACCATCGCGGATTTTGTGGCGGATGTGCGCGCGGCAACCCCGAGCGCGGCGGCGGAGATCATCACGGAAAGCGTCTTTGCCAGCCGCGAATTTGTCAGCGACGCGCCAGCTTTTTTGCAACGCGCGGCGCGGCGCGGCCTGGCGTCCGCAGCGGAAGATTTTTCGCAGCTCGGCGGACGGCTGGCGCGTTTGCATCCGCGCCGGAAACTGGACGAATCGTTTCAGCGGCTGGATGATTTGCAGTCTGGCTTGTCGCGCGGGCTGAAATCGGCGGTGCGCTCGCGGACGCTGGTTTTGGAGAACCTGGCGGGCAGATTTCTGCGCGCCAAGCCGTTGTTGGTCATGAAAGCGCGGCGCGAGACCTTGCGGCAACTGGAAAAACGGCTGAACTTGCTCGGTCCGGAGCAGGTTTTGGCGCGCGGCTATTCGATCACGACGGACGCGGCGACGGGCCGGGTTTTGCGCGATGCGAAAAAGGTCAGAGCCGGGCAGAAATTGAAAACGCGGCTGGCAAAGGGTGAAGTCTCAAGCTTGGCGGAGGGGTGAGCGTTGCTGCCGCGCCAAAGACAAATCTGTCAGCAAACTACTGAAGTTATGAAAACGATCCTCAATTTGATTGTAATTTTAGCCGGCACCATTTTATCAGGCTGTGCCACGGGCAACGGGCTTGTTCTTGACACGGTGGGGCCGCCAATCTCTCAACCCTCTCAACCGACGATGACAACTTCAACTCCAACCAATGGCACCCTGACAGTTTATTCCGCCTTCAGGCGAAACGCTGATTTTAACGCGCGCGACCCGCGTCGTCCGGAGTATTCCGACTATGAACTATTTTCGACGACTGGCAAGCTGCTCCAAAGGGTTCACAATAATTCAGGAACCGTTTTTCAGGACGCGGTATCTCTGGAGCTTCCGCCAGGAAAATATAATGTCCATGCGCGGGCCAATGGTTATGGGTTCGTGACGGTTCCGGTGATCGTTGAAGCACAGCGGAAAACTATCTTGCACCTCGAAGGCGGCGGTTTCTGGCCGGACGAATCGGTTTTCAACCAAACCAACGCGGTGCGTTTGCCGGATGGCTTGGTTATTGGCTGGAAAGCCGCGCCCGATTTGTAATCCAGAAAAAAGTCAAATTTGCCTTTTGCAGAACGCCGGCCATTGGGATTGCCAGGTTGCATCTTCTTGGAGAACAGCGGCCAAACTTTTTCACGCGCCCGGTTGCCAGCAATGCCTGCGGGAAAAATCCGTGCCGCACACGGCGGTCCGAAGAACGCGCCAGACTGGCCGTGGTGCGCGCAAACCGCCGGGCGACACCTTAAAATGGTTTTCATGCCGGCAGAATCCAAATAGATTTGAAGCATGAAAATCAAAGCCCGCCTGCTAAACTTGATCGCCATGTCAACCCTGGCTGCCGCCGGAATCATGCCGGCATGGTCGCAAGAAAATCCGCCCGGTGAATTTGCCGGCCAGACGGACATCGGTTCGCCCAAACTTTCCGGCGCGGGCAGCTACGATGCCGCAGATCAGGCCTACACCATCTCTGGCGCAGGAACCAACATGTGGTTCACCAGCGATCAATGCCACTTCGTCTGGAAGCGGCTGAAGGGCGATTTTATTCTCCGCACGCGAATGGAATTCACCGGCAAAGGCGCGGTGGAACATCGCAAGGCCGGCTGGCTCGTGCGCCCGAGTCTCGATGCGGACGCGCCGTATGCGGATTGTGCCGGGCATGGCAGCGGTCTGACTTCGTTGCAATTCCGGCGGGCCAAAGGGGCGAACACCGAGGAAATCACCCTGGCCATCACCAACGCCGACGTGCTCCAGTTTGAACGGAAGGGCAATGCCTGCATTTTTTCGGCGGCGCATTTTGGCGGGCCGTTTGTGAGCGCTCAACTCTCAGATTTGGATCTGGGCAATGACGTTTACGCCGGTTTGTTTGTTTGTTCGCACAACGGCGACGTGGTTGAAAAAGCCGTTTTCCGCGACGTGCGGCTGATCCGCCCGCCGAAGGAAGGATTTGTCCCGTATCGCGATTATCTCGGAAGCGTCCTGGAAATACTCGACGTTCACAGCGGCAAACTCGAAAAAATTTACGCTTCCGCACAGCCGTTTGAAGCACCGAATTGGACGAGGGATGGCAGCGCTTTGATCTACAACCTCAGCGGCCGTGCGGAAGGTTCGGGGCGTTTGTGCCGGTTTGAGCTTGCCACAAAAAATACATCGCTGCTCGAAACCGCGCCGGCCATCCGAAGCAACAATGACCATGTGCTGTCATTTGATGGAACGATGCTCGGCATCAGCGGCCAAAGTCCGGAGCGCGGCGGACAATCGAGCATTTTCACCTTGCCAGTTCAGGGCGGAATGGCGAAGCCGATCACCGCTTTGACGCCGTCGTATCTTCACGGCTGGTCGCCGGACGGAAAGTTTCTGGTCTTCACCGGCGGCCGGACCAACAAGTTTGACATTTACAAAATTCCCGCCGATGGCAGCGCGGCGGAAATCCGCCTGACCGACGCGCCCGGTTTGAATGACGGGCCGGAATACACGCCGGACGGAAAATATATTTACTTCAATTCCAGCCGCGCCGGTAAAATGCAAATCTGGCGGATGAAACCCGACGGCGCGGAACAGGAGCAGGTGACCGACGATGAATACAATAATTGGTTCCCGCACATCTCGCCGGACGGGAAATGGATCGTCATCATCAGCTTCCCGCCCGACATCAGTCCCACGGACCATCCCTACTACAAGCAATGTTATCTTCGCCTGCTGCCGTTGGCGGGTGGCCGGCCGAAAGTGATTGCTTACGTTTACGGCGGCCAGGGCACGATCAATGTCCCGTCCTGGTCGCCGGACAGCCGACGAATCGCATTTGTCAGCAACACGGGCATGGCAGACTGACGGCTGATAATGCGTTTGCAACCGGATTGAGGCTGAACGGGCTGGAAATTTTCGCGCGAATAATTTGTGTGACCGGCGAGGCAGAGCATCAAAAGCCCGCTCACGGGCGGACTTTGCGCTTTGAACTCGCGCCGTGGCCGAATATAAATGGCGCGTGCCATCACCGGTTCAATCCGCCATCAACGCCGCGACGCGCCTCTGCGCGGTCTATGGCTCGCCCGTCGCGCATTCCGCGTCGCCGGCGATGCACAACGCCGCGTTTGCCGCGCTCGGCCTGAACTGGCGCTACCTCGCGTTCGAGGTGGACCCGCAAAATCTCCGCGCCGCCATCGCCGGCGCGCAGGCGATGGGGTTTGCCGGGCTGAACCTGACCGTGCCGCACAAGCTGCTCGCCGTGGAGATGGTAGATGCGCTGGACGACTCCGCAAAACAATGGGGCGCGGTCAACACGATCAAGTTTCAACCGGAAGGCGCGGTTGGTTTCAACACCGATGCCGATGCGATCACACAATCGTTGCGCGAGGATTTAAAATTTGAACCGCGCGGCGCCAAAGTCTTGCTGCTTGGCGCCGGCGGCGCCGGGCGGACGGCGGCGTTGAAAATCGCCTCGGAACGTGTCGCCGAACTGTTCCTCGTCAACCGCACGCAAAGCAAGGCCGGGGAAATCGCCGGCGAAATCAAACGGCAGTTTCCCGCCGTGAACGTCGCCCTCGGCTATCCAAAAAACAACGTGGATCTGGTCTTGAACGCGACGTCCCTCGGCTTGAAGGCGGACGACGGCTTGCCGCTGGACGGGAAACAATTTTCATTGAAACAAACGCGCGCGGTTTACGACATGATTTATCGTCCGGCGGAAACGAAGCTGCTTGCCGCCGCGCGCGCCGCCGGCTGTCAGACCTCGAACGGCCTCGGCATGTTGCTGCACCAGGGCGCGAAGGCGTTTGAAATCTGGACCGGCCGGCCCGCGCCGCTCGCCGTGATGCGCCGCGCGCTGGAACAAAATGTTTATGGGAACAAATAGTCCAAAGCCCAACGTCCAACGTCCAACGTCTCCCGGCGCGCGGCGGGACCGGCTTCGGCTTTGGGCTTTGGACTTTAGGCTTCGGACTTAATTTTCATGCTCCATCCGATTTTCAATCCAGCCTATTGGGAGGCCGTGCCGTTCCATTTCTGGTCGCTCACGTTCTTTGCGTTTGGCGGCATCGTGGGCAGCTTCCTGAATGTTTGCATCTACCGGATGCCGCTGGAGTTGAGCATCGTCTCGCCGCCGTCGCACTGCCCGCATTGCAAATACTCGATCCCGTTCTACCTGAACATCCCGCTGGTGACGTGGCTGATGCTGCGCGGCCGGTGCAAAAACTGCGGCGCGCCGATTTCGCCGCGCTACTTCGTCGTGGAACTGCTGACCGGCCTGACGTTCCTGGCCTGCTGGCTGGCGTTCGGCGCGTCCTCGCCCGCGCTGGCGTTCGTCCATGCCATTTTTCTCGCCGGCCTCATCGTGGCGACGTTCATAGATTTTGAACATTTCATCATCCCCGACGAAATCACCCTCGGCGGCGCGGTGGCGGGCTTCGTGATTTCATTTTTGCTGCCGTCATTGCACAAGGTTCATTCCAACGGCCAGGGGATGGTGCAAAGCCTGATCGGCCTCGCGGTCGGCGCGGGCATCGTCTATGGCGTGCTGCGGCTGGGAAAATTGATGTTTGGCCGGCAGAAAATAAAACTGCCGCTGGACACCACCATTGTCTTTTCCGACATGGCGCTCTGTCTGCCGGACCGGGAAATTCCCTACGAAGAACTTTTTTACCGCAAGTCGGACACCATCATTCTCCAGGCGCGGACGCTGGAACTGGTGGATCGCGGCTACGCCAACGTCACCGTGCGGCTCTCGCCGTCGCGGCTGCGGATTGACGACGAGGAGATCAATCCCGACGACGTGGCGCATCTGGAAGCCGTGTGCTCGGAAATTACCGTGCCGCGCGAGGCGATGGGCCTGGGCGACGTGAAATTCATGGCGGCCATCGGTGCGTTCATCGGCTGGCAGGGCGTGGTGTTTTCGCTGATGGCCAGTTCGATGATCGGCGCGGCGGTGGGCGTGGTGCTGATTCTGGCCCGCAAACGCGAGTGGTCCTCGCGGATGCCCTACGGCCCGTATATCGCGCTGGCGGCGGCCCTCTGGATTTTCGGCGGGGAAAAACTGTTCCACGCGCTGTTTGCGATGTGAAAACAGGTCTTTGCGCGCACGGGAAATCGGTTGGAGATGCAAAAATTAACCGCGAAAGACATCAAATACGCGAAAAGTTTTTGGGAAATTCGTCCGTGTATTTCGCGTGGTTCGCGGTCAAGCTGCCTCGGCGCGCAGGGGAAAAGTGCGGACGTGATAGCTAAAAACATTATTTTATGAATGTTCAAGAATTTGTTTCTGAATCATTACGACAAATCAGCCTCGGCGTTCAAGAAGGCCGGAAAGAAAAAGGGATTCCAGTTTCTCCACGGGTATTTCACGAAAAACGATTGAACCGCCTCAAGGAAACTGTTTAGGTTGAACACAAGACACGTCAACATCTGGCTGGCCCAAGTCAAAATCAAATCACATGACTCAAATTGTCGGAATAATTTGTCACGACGGAATTGTCTTGGCTGCTGAAAGCCAAACGACAAAAGGGTCGTCAAAGCAACTTGATACAAATAAATTGCACCTTATCAAGTTTGAAAATGGACAGGCCATGGTAGCGGAATCGGGGTCAGCGTCATTGTCAGGCCGCGTGATTGAAATCTTCAAAAAGGAAGCAGCCGCTACAAAAATAATTGATGAATCCACGATTGCAAAGCTGTTGGAAAAGTCAGTAAGAGAAGTCAAAAACAGTTTGACAAGTCAGTATCCACAAAGCGTCTCCCCAAAAGAATGGCAGGATTATTTCTATGATCCCACAAATTGGTTTGAGCTGATGCTCGCATTCTATTCCGGTGAAAAACCGTATCTTTACAAGTTCAATCCGCTTTGGTGCATTCCCGCACCCGTAACTGCGAATTTTGCAACAAGCGGTATTGGGTCTGAATTGGCCGATTATCTTTTGAGTAATTTGCTTAACGCACGAAACGAACTAGAATTACGAGCTTCGCACGGTCGGCGTCCCGCTGCTGAAAATAAAATTTCTTGTGAAGAAGCGGCAATAATTGCTGTTTATGTTACCGAAACCGTTAAGCAACACGCTGTCGGCTGTAATGGCCCAACAAGATTAGGATTTGTCCGCCATCCAAGCCGAATCAGCAACGAAGACCAAGTTTTAGTTATTTCAGACCTAGATGGGAATATTATTCAAGACGACAGATTGCCAGTATTCATCCCATGTCAACCGGAAATAGAAAAACTGGTAAAAAGGGTGTCAGACATGGATGCAATTACGAAGGTCGAGTTTTGGATCAAAATTGAACAAGCCTTGATACAAGTAATGAAGGCTCAAACTGAGCAATACCGCAAAGTTGCAAAATCCATCGAAAGCAAATCTGGTAAAAAGAAAACAACAAAAATTAACAGATGAAAGAATCTATGGCAACCTTGACTAACAAGTCTGCATTTTTAGGGCTTCCTAAACGCGTTGCTTTTCCACTTTTGAAGACAGGTCAGCAAAATCGGCTGCTCTGACCCGCGCAGATTGTAGCGATCAACAACCTCATTCACATAGCTTGTTATGAAACGCGCCGCTTTTCTATTTGGCTCCGGCATATCACTGGCTTCAGACGCTCCGTCGGTAAAAACGATTTCTGACGCGCTGCTATATCAAGGGTGGCATGATGAAGGCGAATTTAGATTTTCTCGGAGCGACACAGGATCCACTGGCACAGCCCTTCGCGCTCAAAAATTTCTGCGCATCCTGAAAAGCTACATTGACACGCACTTGATACTCCGTGAAAACCGGGATGCACACTATGAAGACCTTTATGCCGCTGCAATGCAGATTTTTGAAGATGAGACATTGGGGAACGTCGAGCCAATGCTTCGTCATTCAGTCGCTGAAATCCGGTCTTCCGTGGCGAGCCTGTATCAAGATCAAGAAGCTGGCAATTACCTAAACGCATTTGCTCGGCTGGTTCATAGCGGAATTCGTTTGATTCACTGGGGTGTTTATCACTTGCTTTGGCCAGCAGAAACTCCGGTGGGAATGGAAGCTATCAGTTCCGTTGCCAAAGCGACTCAACAAATGGACATTTTTAGTCTGAATCACGACCTACTGATCGAACGACAGTTGGAATCGAGTGGGCAACTGTTCGCAGACGGATTCTCGGAAAAGGACGGTGATGTTACTAAATTTGATTGGTCATGGAATAGCCACATACCAATTCATCTCTATAAGCTCCATGGTTCGCTTGATTGGTATCGTTTAACTTGCCCAGGCGGGGTGGATCAATTCGCAAAGGTGCCAAGAAATGTTGACCCACGTAAGTGCCAGAACGCCGCAGGCGATGGTTTAGTTTTGCAACCAACCAATGAAGTCCCTCTTTTGCTTATTGGAACGACAGGTAAAGAACAGCTATACGGTGCCGGCATTATCGGTGAAATTTTTCTTCCGTTTCTCCTGCGATTAAGAGAACACCGCACCCTGATCTGTTGTGGCTACGGCTGGTCGGACAAAGGTATAAATAAACGCCTGTGTCAATGGGTTCAGAATTCAGGAAAACAGAATCTGGGGAAAAATCGGATCGTCATCCTTCACGACTCAACTGTCGAACCGCTCGATAAACTAAAACAAAAACAATTCTGGAGTAAGAAAGACCGTCAGGGTAGTCGTTGGGACAATTGGGAGCAAAGCGGCCAACTTGTGGTCGTTCCCAAGTGGCTCGACAGTCCTGGCCTCACTCTCAGTGACCTTGAACCCTTTTTTGATGACTTTGAACAGTAACCAGATGCGGTTCCATTGCAATAAATGAGGACAGTCCATTGAACAACGGCGAAAATCACGATCGTTTTCCACTGGTGCGAAGACCGTCAAGCGCGGTTGAAAAAGCCGCGCCTGGCGCGAAGCGCATTTTGTCCGGCATGGTTGCGGACACGCTTGCGTTGGTGAAGGGGGAACGCGCCAAACCAATCT
This sequence comes from uncultured Bifidobacteriaceae bacterium, assembly GCA_964449815.1. Lineage (GTDB taxonomy): Bacteria > Verrucomicrobiota > Verrucomicrobiia > Limisphaerales > UBA11358 > UBA11358. Next base: position 7,555 of record CAYVGC010000024.1, on the reverse strand, counting down.
TCACTGTGCTGCTGGGTCTTGGCGACCGCAACGAGAACCATTTTTATGAAATGTTCGAACGTTTTTTCCGAAACGAATTGGGACAACGATATGAACTAAAATTCTTACACTTTGAAAAGGAAGCTGAATTGCTCCATTTGGCCCAGACGCAGCTTTTTGATCTGACCTTCGTAATATTGAATAATATTCATTGGGATATGCCTTTTGTCCCATCCGAGTCTTGGCATCCAATAATTGGGTTTTTGGAACAGTTCAAAACTCGACACGAAAAACCAATCATCACTTCAAGCGGTTATCAAAATATTGACAGCGAACGACTGCGACGCGCTGGCATTCCTTTTCTTTGCGTTCCATTTTCTGAAGAACAATTTCGATATGCTTTGAAGGCTTGTCTTGAAGTTGATGGAATCATGTCCGTCAAGACACGCCCGTTTAGAATTGTTCATGTGGATGATGAAGACTGGCTTTTGGAAATGGTGAGCAGCGCCATTCGCACAAAGTTTAAGACCGTTATCATAGACACGTTCCAGAATGGTGACAAGGCATGGGAAGAATTGCGGCGAGCAGACCCCGATTTTCTTATCACAGATTTACTTAATAATAATATTCCAGGTAGAACCGAGTCTTTTGGCATGAATGGTTATGAGTTGTTGCCTCTACTGGCGAAAAGAAATGTTAAGTATCCAATACTTGTTTTGTCGGGCAGTCTTTCAAGGGAAGGATATGAATTGAGAACCAGACAACTTGCTGGTCCAAATTTGAATGTTTCATATTTGAAAAAACCGTTCACGCAGGAACAATTGTATGCGGAATTGGATAAACACATTAAATTGTAATTTGAAATCGTGAATTCAAGCCCTTTAATTTACACCAGTCCAGAGTTGGAACAATTGCGTCAGCTTGTGGCGGGGGCGCGGGCGCAACTGGCGGAATTGGAAACGGATTACACCAAGGAGAAATCGCGCGTGGATGCCGTGCAAGCGGTGTTGTTCCGGCGGTTGCGCGGGCATTATCAAAAGCGCGACCGGCTGCGGCTCACGGTGGATTACCGGCGGAAGTTTTTGGATTCGCTCACGCGCGGCGACCGGAAGGAAGGGATGAAGGCCGCGGAAGATTACGAGCGCGCCCAAACGCAAACGGACCAGGATTACGAAGAACTGGCAGCGGCGGCGGACAAGAAAAAGCAGTTGACCACCGAGCAGGAAGCGGAGTTGACGCAGCTTTGGAAGAAGCTGGTGAAGTTGTATCATCCCGACCGTTTTGCCAACGAGCCGGACAAGCTGGAGACGTATCACAAGCTGACCGCCGCCATCAATCAGGCGAAGGACACCGGCGACATCGAATTGCTGCGCGAGATCGCGGAAGACCCGCACGGCTTCATCCTGCGGCAAGGCTGGGCGAAGCTGGACTTCGGCGACGGGGAAGAACTCGCGCAATTGCGGCGGCTGCACGAAACGTTGCAAAAAGAAATCGCGACGGTCACGGAATCACTGGAACAATTGCGCGCCAGTCCCGATTACGAACTGTGCCAGCTTGCCGAGCAAAAGCCGGGCGTGCTGGATGAACTGGCGGCGGAACGGGTGAAGCAGCTTGAGGTTGAAAATGCGGAGTTGGAATTGCAGGCGGAACGGCTGGCGAAGGAAATCAAGCAGTTGGACGGCAAAGCGGCTTAACTGTCTCTTTTTGCCCACCCGGAAGGCTCCCGAATGCGCCAGACCCGGTTTTTTGCCATTTTTCACGGGTTTTTGACCGCCCGACACGGTTCCCGGCCAAATGGACGCCGTTCCCGCATCGTCCGGCACGGTTCCCGCCCGATCCGTCACCGTTCCCGGTCGGGCCGTCATGCTTCCCGTGCCGTCCGACGACGTTCCCGGACGCTCCGTCACCGTTCCCGCCTCGTCCGACGCGCTCCCCGGTCAAACTTGCAGGCGTTCCCGTTCCGCCATCACGGTTCCCGAATGCTCCGTTAACCTTCCCGCTGGAGCTTGCTGGCATTCCCGTTCCGCGATCACGTTTCCCGCATGGCCGGCCAGGTTTCCCGCAACGCCAGGCACCCGCCCCGGACGGGCTGGCATCCGACCGGGCCTACTGAAATTGCAGATACGCCCGGCTGCCGTCGCGGCGCAAAGCTTCCACGCCGCCCGCCTTGAGGAAGATTCTCGCCGCCTCCACCTTGCCGGTTTGCAGCAGATAAGCCTGCACGGCCTTGGCGCGGTTCGCGGCCAGCGCGGCCAGATCGCCGTCGTTGACCGGGAAGGTCGCCAGCAGCAGGGCCTCCATCGAATCAGCCGGCGGGGCGGGCTTCGTGGCCGGCGGGGCGGCGGGCTCCGGCCGGCTGGCCGGGGCCGGCGTTTCTTGAAGCATTTCCGCGCCTTTTTTGATTTGCGCCCGGCGCGGCAAAATCTGCGCGGCGTAAACCGCCAGATTCGTGTTGGCGGCGATAAATTCCGGGGTGATCTTGCCGCCGGCCACCGCTTCGGCGTAAAGCGTTTTCACCCAGTCCGCGCGGTCGTCCGCCGGAACGACGAGTTGCTCCACGGAGTTGGCGGCCGGCTCGGACTGGCGGAGCTTCATCCACATCCGCGTGCGGATCTCCTGATCCAGCGCCGCGTGCTGCAGGCCTTCGTGGTCGGCGTCGGGGGCGACGCCGCCGGCGATCTCCAGCTTCAACGCCGGCCGGGCGTAAAGTCCCTTCGCCAGCGAATCCAGCTTGGACTTGTCCGTCGCCGTCAGCGCCGCGCTGCCCGGCGCAAAATCCTGCCAGCCCAGCTCCTCGCCGCCGCCGCCGAACACCGCGCCCAGCAAGGAGAACGGCGAGGTGGCCACCTTTTCCAAAATGTTCACGATGGCGCGTTCCACCACCTTGCCGATGCGGAACTTCGGATCGTCAAGGCTGCCTTGAACCGGCACGTCCAGGACAATTTTCCCGTCGCGGTCCTTCAAAATCGCAACCGCCAGGCGCACGGGCAGATGCGTGGCGTCCTGGCTCGCCACTTTTTCGCCGAACGTGAACCGGTCCAGCGTGATGACGTTTTTGGAATTCAGTTTTCTGCCGGCGAGTTCGTAAACCAGGTCGAGATTGAGTTTGCCTTCCGCGATGCCATAGCCCGCGAACTTGCCGGCATACGGACTGGCCGGCGTCAGGTCCATGTCCTTGACGGAAATTTTAATCTCGTTCGTCTGCGCGCCGTTGAGCGGGTTGATCGTGCCGGTGATGGCGACCGGGCCGACGCCGTCCACCTTCGCGTTCAAATTCACGATGGCGTGCTGCAATTCTTCGGTGGAAAGCCCGGCCACGCTGCCGTTCACCGACTCAACGGCCAGGTTCACGTTCGGCTGGAGCGAACGGTCGCTGAAACTGACGGTGGTGTTCGTGATGACAATCGCGCCGATGGAAACCTGCATCGCGGCGGTGCTCGTCTCGTTGGTGGTCGGGGCGGCGGCGTTTGACGTGGTGACGGCTTTTGTTTTATTGGGCGCGGGCGCGTTGGTGCTGGTCAGCTTGAGGACGTTCAGCAAATTGATGGTTTTGTTTGTCTCGACGATGATTCGGGCGTAGGCGTTGTCCACGTCAATTTCGTGGAGCGAGACGAGCGGCGGATTCAAGTTCGCGTCAATGCCATTGAAGCGGAGCGCGTCCCACTTCACAAGGTCCTCGCCGAACGTGCCGTCCACGGTGTGAAAGTGGTCGAGGCTCGCGTCGCCCTGGAAGGAGACGACCGGCAGTTTGCTGATCTGCTGGCGCAGATGCACGGTGCCGTGCAGATTCACCTCGCTGCCGAGAATGAACAAATCCAGCTTGTTCGCGAGATAGGCGTCGAGTGTGGTGAGGTCGAGGCGGTCGAGGTCCAATCGCAGATCGGCGGTCATCGGCTGGAACGACGCCGTGACTGCGGTCTTGATGGAACCGTTCGTGTTCCAGCGCAGCGAAAAACCGGCGGTGAGGTTGGTGCCGGCCAGGTTGGAAAGGTTTTTCGCGTCGAGCGAGATGTCGCTCAAATCCAGCCGCGCCGGACGCGGGTTGGCGAGGTCTTCCAGATGCAGCGCGCAGTTCGTGACCACGACCCGGCCCACCGTGCCGCTCCAATCATTCGTGCTGTTGAGCAGCATCGCGACCGCGTTGGTGACGGAGCGGAGCAGAAAGAGGATTCCGCCCGGTGCATTCGTCGCCGACTCCGCAGGCCTGGAAAGCTCCACGACATTCACCGCCGCATTCGTGCCGCGGCTCAGGAAAAGATTCGCGCCGGTCACATTCACCGAATTCACCGAGGCCGTGTGGTTTTGCAAGTTCACGTTCGCGCCGGTGACGGAGAACAATGGCAAATCCACGATGTTGTTGCTGTCGCCGGGAACGCCCAGCTTGAAATCGCGCAGGGCGAAGGCCGTGTCGTCCACGGCGGTCACGCGGTTGGACGCGCTCAATTCCAGACGGTATTTCGTGTCCAGCGCGATGGAGCCGCCGCGGATTTCAAAGCGCACGAGATCCTGATACAGCGGCGCGTATTTGTTCAATGTGAAATTGTAGAGTTTCAGTTCGCCCTCCGAGCGCAGCGGGGCGAGATAGAAGAAGCCGCTCCACGCAATGGTTTCGCCCGCGTCGGTCGTGCCGCTGAACGAGTAGGGATTTTTGTTGTCCGGGTCGGTGCGGAAATTATCCAGCGTGATGTCGAGCGGGCCGACGAGGCGTTTGAACGGTTCGCGCGGCGTGAAATCCGCCAGCGCCGCCGAAGCGCCGGCGATGTGCAGCCGGTCCACATGCAGCACGAGCGGCCTGGCCGGCGTTGTGGGCGCGGCGGCGGGCGCGTTGGTGGCGAACTTCGCGAGGATGTCCGAGAAGTTGAACGTGTAGTCCCTGTTCATCTGGACGCGGACAAAGGGTTTCGACGTGCTGATTTCCTTGAACACCCAGGCGTGGCCGAAAAACGACGAGAGCTGGAGGTTGACATACACTTCGTTCCACGAGACGAACGGCTCGCCGTCCTTGTCCTTGATGAGCAGACCGCGAATAGTGGTGGACAGCACGAACGGGTTGATTTTTACCGATTCAATCGAGACCTCGCGGTCGAGCTGCCGGGAAATTTGTTTCACCGCCACGCTGCGGACGACGGGCGGCAAAATGAGGAAGCCGGTGATGGTGTAAAAGACCAGCAGCCCGAAAATCCAGAGCGCGACCTTGTGTCTGCGTGGCGTGAGTGAATTCCAAAACGGCACGTTCATAATTCCTCTGCCGACAGCTTCCCCGCAAACCCGACTCGCGTCAATCTTTTCGGCAGCCGGGTGGCGGGATCAATGGGCAGCCGGGAGTTTTATCTTCGCATTTGACATCATCATGCCGGCGTGGTTAGTTCACTTAGCTCAAAAAAATATTCCGCCCGGATATACAAAAACCAGGTGATGCGGTGTCTATTTAATGATATGAAACTCATCTTCAAACGACTCATTCATTTCCCGTCGTGGAGCCACCCGGCGGTCATCAATCCTGCCGAGCCGCCCTCCGATGAGCAGTCGCCTTTGCAACGGGTCATGGCAATTGCTTCCGTCGCCTGCTTTGCAGCTTTGACGTTCGTTTATTGGGCCGCCCGGCCGGCGGTGGCGCGGCTCGGTGTCTGGTGGGCCGAGGTTTTGGTTTATGCAATCATTCCGGTCGCGGTGACTTTTGTCATTCTTTATCGCAGTTGCTGGCATCAGGAGATTGCCGGGGGGCGGCGCACATGTTCGGTGCTGCTGGCTTCCTGTGCCATCTTTGCCGGGGTATTGCTGGCGACGGGCGTCATGGTTTCGCTGGCCTGGTTCGGCTCGATTGCGATCCGAACCGGAGTCGGCGGACGGTGAGGCGCAACCGGAGCGGGGCGGGGGAAGCCGGGCTTTTGGAATGTCCTTCGCGCGGCGGCGTTGGTTCAGATGGCGAAGTCCGTGTATTCCGGCTGCGCGGCTTCCGTCGGCGCGGACAACATGCCCGCCGCGACGGTTGCGTTCGTGCCCTGCTCGATCAGGATGAACGAGCCGGTCAGCCGGTTCGTCGTGTAGCCGTCGAAGACGATGGGGTTCGCCGTCCGCAGACGAATGACTCCGATGTCGTTCATCACGAGCGCCGGCGGCGAGGGCTGCGCCTCGAACGCCTCCATGTCCATGCGGCTTTCGATGGCGGTGACAATGGCCTGAACGGTTTGCGTGGTGTGCTTGAGGAAATATTTCTTGCCCGGCTGCAACGGACGCTGGTTCATCCAGCAGATGCGCGCGTGCAGTTCGAAGCTGCGGCCCGGCAGATCTTCCAGGCCGACAATCATATCGCCGCGGCTCACGTCAATGTCGTGAGCCAGGCAGAGTGTGACCGATTGCGGGCAGAACACCTCGTCGAGCGAGCCGCCGTCAGTCCAGATGTCCTTCACCGTGGTCTTGATGCCGACGGGCAGCACGATGACCTGCTGGCCTTTGCGCAGGATGCCGCTGACAATCTGCCCGCTCAGGCCGCGAAAATCGTGCAGCGCCGGGTCGGTGGGATTGTTCGGGCGGTTCACCCATTGCACGGGAAAACGGAACGTGCTGAGGTTCCAGTCGCTCGCGATGTGGACGGTTTCGAGATGATGCAGCAACACCGGTCCTTCATACCACGGCGTGTGCTTGGAGGTGTCCACCACGTTGTCGCCGTTCAGCGCGCTGATGGGGATGAATTTCACGTCGCGGAAACCGCCGAGCTTCGGCAGAAACCCTTCAATCTCGCGGCGGATTTCCAGAAAGCGCGACTCCTTCCAGCCCACCAGATCCATCTTGTTCACCGCGATGACCAGGTGCGGAATGCCCAGCAGCGACGCGATGTAGGTGTGCCGGCGCGTCTGTTCGATGACGCCCAGCCGCGCGTCCACGAGCACGATGGACAGGTTTGCGGTGCTGGCGCCCGTGACCATGTTGCGCGTGTATTGCACGTGGCCCGGCGTGTCGGCGACGATGAACTTGCGTTTCGGCGTGGCGAAATAGCGATACGCCACGTCAATCGTGATGCCCTGCTCGCGTTCGGCGCGCAGGCCGTCGGTGAGGTTGGCGAGGTTGATCTGGCCGCCGCCAGTGATGTCGGCGGATTTTTCCAGCGCCTCGACCTGGTCTTCCATCAGCGATTTGGAATCGTAAAGCAATCGGCCGATGAGCGTGGACTTGCCGTCATCAACACTGCCGCAGGTGTTGAAACGCAAAAGTTCGATGGGATGCTGCGTTTGTGACATGGCGTAAAAATCAAAAATATCCGGCCTTTTTCCGGTCCTCCATCGCGGCCTCGCTGGCCTTGTCGTCGGCGCGGGTGCCGCGTTCGGTCACGCGCGCGGCGCTGACCTCGCCGATGATGTCCTCAATCGTGTAAGCCTTTGACTTGATCATGCCGGTGCTGATCATGTCGGCGATGGTGCGGACGCGGACGATCATTTTCTTGACCGGCTGGGTCGGCTTCGGGCGTGCGCCGGCGTAGGGATCAGGCCTGGTTGTGTCCGTGTGCGGCGGCGGCACCGGCAGCCACTGCCCGCCGCGCCGGAAGCACTCGCGCTCGTGGCTGAAATAAATGTTCGGC
>CAYVGC010000023.1:0-47645 GCA_964449815.1 uncultured Bifidobacteriaceae bacterium | reverse complement strand
GAAAAGAATACCAGCAAACACCCGTTGCGTCTATCTAAATAGAAAATGCTCTAGATAAGGTCGCTGAAATAGTTTGGGTTGCCGACGGAGGAAAAGGTGAAAAATACACAGGAACGACGCTTTTGCCTCGGTTACAATCAATCATGACACCGTGGATGAGTGAAGGCTTTTTTGCGGATGTCGCTGTCTTGGTAGAAGGCGAGGATGATCGCGCTGCGATTCTTGGGATGGCATCGTTGATGGGCCTGGATTTGGAAAGTGCTGGCTTCTCCATTATTCCTTGCTGTGGCAAAGCGAGTTTAGACAGGCCGGCGGCGATTTTCCGCGAGTTGGGAATTCCCGTATACGTTGTTTGGGACGGAGACAAGGGCGATAAAGACGCCAATCCCGCAGACAATCATCGGTTGCTTCGTTTGGTGGGCGAGCCTGTTGAAGACTGGCCAAGTTTTGTGAAGGATAAGTGCGCTTGCTTCAGTGTTAATTTGGAAACGACCTTGCGTGAAGAGTTGAGCCCGGAAAATTTTGATAAGTGGCTCGTTGAGTGCCAAACAGAATTTGCAATTGCAAAACGAAAACACGCAATAAAGAACCCACTTGTAATCACCGGCATTCTAAAAAAGGCACAAGTCAGTAAGCAAGAAAGCAAAACCTTAATAGCAATTGTTGAAAAAATGGCTGCCCTCAAAAAATAGTAAGGGGATCCGTCTTGCATCTAATTGCGCCGGATTTCAATCTGCATTCTGGATTTCGCCTTTGCCTCCCGGCCCGGGCAGTTCATCCAAGGTTTTCTGGCTGGCTGTTTTGCCGATTTTTTCCCCGGCCCGGCTCCGCAGGTGATGGCCACGCATGGCGCAGCACATCCTGCGGCGTGGTGAACTGGGATCAACCCCATGCAGTTTATCCCAGTTTCCCCTTCACGCGGCGGGCGGCGGCTTGGTTTCCGCTCATTTGAGTTTGATTTTGGCCGGGAGGAACAGGAACGCCACGCCGCCGACAAAGCTCATGAGGCCCAGCGGCCCCAGTTTCAACCACGGGATTGGCCCCGCCGGATGGCCTTCGGCGGCAAACGCCTTCGCGATTAAAAAAATGCCGGCCAGCAGTAGTAAAATGCCGAGCACCCGATACCATTTATTGTTTGTCATGTTTATGAGAGTAAGGGCATCAACGGTGAGAAATCAATTCTTCAACCGTAAGACCAATGTCCCGGGCAATTTGTCTCAATAGTGGCGGGGCAATGTCACGACCTTTGTGCATGGGAACGGTCGTGCCACGCCACGACCATCGGCATGGCGATATTGAGCATGAGAACCGCGCTGGCGCACCAGCGCGAAGCCAAGGTGTTCAAGGAGGCGACAAACTTCGGAGGGTTTGAGAACCGGAACGGAACTCATGATCAAGCCACGGCCACGTTTTGCGTGCCCATAAATTCCGCGTCGAGGTGAGGTTCGCCGTCTTCCAGCAACATGGAGATGACTTCCCGGAGGTTGGCATTCAATTCGTCCAACGATTCCGCCTGGGAGTGCGCGCCGTTGAATCCTGGCACATACCCAACCAGCAGGCCGGTCACCGGATCGCGTTCCACCACGGCAGTGAATGTTTTCATGGCGCTATTCTTTCATGTCCCGGTAAATAGTCAACTGGCTGGATTCGTGTCAGAGGCTTACGCCTTCAGCACTTCAATGAACGCCTCCTGCGGGATGTTCACATTGCCGATGGATTTCATGCGTTTTTTGCCCTCCTTCTGCTTTTCCAGCAGCTTGCGCTTGCGCGAGACGTCGCCGCCGTAGCATTTGGCGGTCACGTCCTTGCGGAAGGCGCTGACGACTTCGGAGGCCACAATTTTCCCGCCGATGGCGGCCTGGATTTTCACCTGGAACTGCTGGCGGGGAATCACTTCCTTGAGCTTCTCGGCCAGCGCGCGTCCCCTGCCCTCCGCTTTCGTGCGGTGCACGATGCAGGAAAAGGCGTCCATCGGCTCGGCGTTCACGAGCATGTCGAGCTTCACCATGTCGCTCTCCAGATAATCCGCCGGCTCGTAATCCATGGAGCCGAAACCGCGGGTGATGCTCTTGATGCGGTCGTGAAAATCAATCAAGATTTCATTCAGCGGCGTCATCGCCGTCAACATCACGCGCTTCGCGTCGAGCGTCTCGGTCTGGTCAATCACCCCGCGCTTTTCGGAGATGAGCGCCATCATGTCGCCGATGTTTTCGTTCGGACAGATGACGAACGTCTTCACCATCGGCTCCTCGATCTTCTCGATGTAGGTCACGTCGGGCATGAACGCCGGGTTGTCAATTTTTTTCACCGTGCCGTCGCTCATCGTCAGGCGATACACCACGCTGGGATAGGTGGCGATGATGTCCATGTTGTATTCCCGGCGCAGGCGCTCCTGCACAATCTCCATGTGCAGCAGGCCGAGGAAACCGCAGCGGAAGCCGAAGCCGAGCGCCACGGAGGTTTCCGCCGAATAGACGAACGCCGAGTCGTTCAACTGCAGCTTGGCCATGGCGGTTTTCAGGTGCTCGTAGTCCGCCGTGTTGATCGGGTAAATGCCGCTGAACACCATCGGATGAATTTCCTTGAAGCCGGGCAGCACCGGCGAGGGGTTCCGCGCGTCGGTGATGGTGTCGCCCATTTTCACCTCCTGCGCGCTCTTGATGTTGGCGGTGAAATAGCCGGTCTCGCCGAGCTGGAGCTTTTCGCGCTCGTAAGGCTTGGGGTTGAAGCTGCCGACTTCCTTCACCTCGACGTTTTTGCCGGAATGCAGCAGCTTCACGTTTATTCCCGGCTTCAACTCGCCGTTGAACACGCGGACGTGCGTGACAACGCCCTTGTAAGTGTCGAAAAAGGAGTCAAACGCGAGCGCCTGCAGGCTCGCCTCGCCGGTCGGTTTCGGCGCGGGAATGCGGGCGACGATGGCTTCGAGAATTTCCTCGATGCCGATGCCCTGCTTGGCGCTGCAAAGAATCGCCAGCTCGCCGGGGATGGCCAGCACCTCCTCCAACTGCTGCTTGGCCTGCGGGATGTTGGCGTGGCCGAGGTCAATCTTGTTGATGACCGGGATGATGGCGAGGTTCAGCTTCGCGGCGAGATGATAATTCGCCACGGTCTGCGCCTCGACACCCTGCGCCGCATCCACCACGAGCAGCGCGCCTTCGCACGCGCTCAGGCTGCGCGAGACTTCATACGCGAAATCCACATGGCCGGGCGTGTCAATCAGGTTCAACTCGTAGGTCTCGCCGTTCTTGGCCGTGTAAAGCATCGTGACCGGATGCGCCTTGATGGTGATGCCGCGTTCGCGCTCCAAATCCATCGCGTCCAGCAGTTGATCCTCCATGTCGCGCGTGGCAATCGTGCCGGTGCGATGCAGAAGCCGGTCGGAAAGCGTCGTCTTCCCGTGGTCAATGTGGGCGATGATGCTGAAATTTCTTATGTGTGCTGCGTCCATTTGTTGCAAACCGTTGGAATGTCACCGGGCCAAATCGTTGAACCGGATTCCCGTTGTAGGATTTGCGATTCACGAGGCAACGAATCCAGCGACCATGCAGGATAAACGGAAAACGGTTGATGAAAAGGAAATTTGACTGCCTTGGCCCAAACGCGCCGGCTCCGCCCGCTGGCAGCCATTGACAAGCGCAAGCGCGTGATGATATTTGGCGATTACGATGCGGACGGCATCACCGGTGCCACGGATGGCTGATTCCGCTTTTCAATCTTCACGCGCATCTTCGCCAGGGCTTCTTCTTGAATCTGGCGGATGCGTTCGCGGGTGACGCCCAGGCGTTCCCCCACTTCTTCGAGCGTTTTCGGCTGGCCGTCATCCAGGCCGAAGCGCATCGCCAGAATCCGGCTTTCCCGCGCGTCCAGCGTGGCCAGAACCTCCTGCACCAAGGCATGGTCGTTGTTTCTGACAAGTTCGTCGAACGGAGCGGCCGCATTGGCGTCCGCCACATGTTCCGAGATCGCCGTTGAATCGTCGGCACTGATGGGCGAATCGAGCGACACCGGGGGGCGCGAAGCATCGCGATATTGGCGGATGCGCCGCGCGTCCAGTCCCAGTTCATCGGCGACCTCTTCATCGGTCGGCTCGCGGTCCAGCGTCTCCTGCAGCCGCGCTTCCGCTTTCCTGACATGCGCCATCTTGTCCACGACATGCACCGGCAGCCGGATGGTTTTGGACGTGTTTGACAGCGCGCGTCGGATGGCCTGCTTGATCCACCACGACGCATAGCTCGAAAGCTTCGCCCCCTTGCGCGGATCGAAGCGTTGCACGCCTTTCATCAGGCCGATGTTGCCCTCGTTGATGAGGTCCAAAAACGGCAGTCCTAGTCCTTGATAGTCGCGGGCGATTTTCACCACCAGACGCAAGTTGGCGGTGATCATCAGTTCCCGCGCCTGCTTGTCCCCGCGCCGGACGCGCCGGGCGAGCATGATTTCTTCCTTTGGGGTCAGCAGTTTCACCTGGCCAATCTCGCGAAGATACAGTTGCAGGGTGTCGCTGTGCAGCGACTCCGAGGCGATGACCCCGGTCTCGGCAGGCAATGAAGCCGGCAAGGAAACGGCGGCCGCCAATGCAGCGGGCAGAACCGGCGCGCGGTGCCGGCGCGACTGGCGCGACGGCGTCAGACGCACGCCTGGCTGCTTGAATTTCTTCGTCCGGTAATTTCTACTGGGGATGGTTATCATGTCCGCGTCGTTGATGAGAATGTCGAGCTGCCCGAAGGCTTTCTTTGTTTCAATGAACAGGCGTTCAATGTCCGCCTGCTTCGCAACCTCCGCCTGCACCGCCACGGCCTTGCCGGTCAGTTTTTTCACATTTGTGCTCATGTTGGATTGGGTTGATGGTTGGTTGGTCTGATCCTCAAAAAGAAATGACCGGATTCGCCCGCCGGACGGATTGTTGATGCTGGTTCCAGCCGGCCACGGCCTGGATTTTTTCAGCCGCCAGCGCGGGAAACAGAAGCTGCGGATACAACGTCTGCCAGGCCAGCGCCTCCGCCTCGTTGAGCGCGAGCTTCAAAAGCTGCTCCGGCACTTCCAGCACGCCGCAGGATTCGGCGAGGACGGCGGCCTTGGCTTCCTTGATCTGCGCCAGGATTTTCTGGCAGGACGCCTGGCACGCATTTCTAAAAGTATTGCCGGCGCCGGCCTTTCCCTCGTTTTCATCCGTCAGTTTTGCTTTCATTTTCATTTGCCTTTATTTTGTAACATTAACAGTTACATACTCGCACAAAAAAAGAGGCCGTCAAGCGGCTTTTTTCCGGGCGCAGGCTCCGGACGCTTTCACCGCGGCAATCACGTCGGCCAGCGTGGTTTTCGCCAGGTCTTTTTCCATGGCGCTCTGGGCGGACGCAAACAGTTTGGACAGGGCTTCCAGAATGCAATGGCCCACCGGGCAGGCGGTGTTGGGCTTGCGCGCCGGCGTGGCGAACGATTCCGCGTCCTCGACTGCCCGATAAACTTCTGCCAGATTGATGCGGCGCGGCGACCGGCTCAACCGGGAGCCAGCCCCGGCCCCTTTGCAGGTCTCCACCAGCCCGGCGGTTTGCAGCAACAGCAGGAGCCGCCGGACGATCACGGGGTTCGTGTTGACGCTGCCGGCCAGGAACGCGGACGTGACCCGGTCGCCCTCCTGGTAGGCCAGGACGGCCAGCACATGAACGGCCATGGCGAAACGGCAGCTGGTTCTCATACAATACCCAGTTAAGTAACCGTGAAGCTTACATTTGTCAAGCCAGTTTCGCCAAAAACGCCTGTGAATGGCGGCGGTCCCCGGCCCCGGTTGGGGCAAGGATTGACCCGCCGTGGGGGAAGGGAAACGTGCCGCCCTTTTTCAAGTCCCGGCAAAGGATGACAGAACACCTCTTTCGTCCCAGATGGGACTTGGATATATGTGCGGAATAATTCCCAGTGCTAAAGCACTGGGCCATTGTCAAAAACTGCCACGCAGAACCGCATCGTCACGTCATAGGCCAGTTGCGCCACCGGAAAACTTTTCAAGTGCCGGCAGCCGCCATGCAATGGAATCAGTTTTTCCTGATCATTCATTGTTCTGCCGCTCCTGCATATTTTGAGCCTTTCGTTGTGATACGCTCACGCCATCCTAATTCCTTTCACTTGAGCGTAATTGATGATGCTTTCACCGCTTGGTAATTCTTGTCCAATTCCGGCTGGAGCAGGATCAGCGCGGCGATGCGGCGGGCCATGTGCGTGACCTCTCGCGCCTCGTCCGGCGTGAGCGGGCGGCCCAGCAGATCAAATTCCCGATATGACAGCCATTTCTTGATGACCTGATAACCGCCGATGGTGTAGTCCCAGACTTTCTCCGGCACGTTCTGCCAGCAGGCGGCTTCATTCAGGAAAATATCATGCGTAACGGAGCCAAGGTAGGGCGCGTCACTCCGTGCGCGCCGTTCGTCGCCGGCTCGGACGCGCTCGTTGCAGTCGGCGGCGGGCAGAGGACTGCCCGCCCTACCAGCCGCCACTTCCTCCGCCGTGAACGGGCGCGTTTCCAATTTGCCTTTGCCGGGCATCGTCACGCCGTTCTGCCCCGCGTGGCCCCAGCCGGCGGTGAGGGAAAGATTTTTGGTGGAGGACAACACGGCAATGGTTTTCAACTCTGGACGCACGTTGCCGTTGGCAACGCCGGTCAACAAAGTTTCTGTGTCGAACAACGCGGCAACTTGCTTGCCCAATTCTGCGGAAGCCAGCAATGCCTTGCGGGATTTGGGCAGCGGCACGCGCGGCCAGTCCTGCCGCAACGCGCCGGAATTTTCCGCGCGATATTCCGGCGCATGAAGCACGGCGAGCGTGTAGTAAAACAAGATGTCCGGCTTGACGCGCAAGCCCGCTGAGTAAGCCGCCGCCGCATCCGAAAGATTCGCTTTGATCGTGGTTTTGGATTTTCCACCGCCGCCTTCACTGCGCGGTGAAAATAAGTCGGGCGTTTCGCGCAAGGCAGAAACGGAAACATCAAAATCCTCGCGCAAGAAAAGCGGGAAACAGGTCGCGCTCCGATCCATCAAATCCAAACAACCCAACGCTGAAATAATTTGCGGTGGCGCCCACTCTCGCCGGGGCTTTTGTTGTGTTACGAGCGCAACATTGCCAGGAAAAACATTTGGGAAATACTCCGGCACTTTGCGGCCCAAGAGTTTGGTTTCTGGCTCCCAATAAAGCCAGCGATTGTCGAAAGGCCGGAACGCGTAACGGACAATGTATTTCGGCAGAAATCCGCGCTTGATGAGGTAAGCCCTAGCGGATTTTGGCTCGCACGCATCTGTGCCATCCATTGAGCCGGGAACCTGTCGTGCTACTTCTTCATTGGATAGTTCGGCGTTGAAATATAACTCCATCCGCTTTTCAAGGCTGCGGCGGTCAATATCTGTCAACAAAGCATCTTGCTTGGTCTGCACACCCGGAAATGCAGTCGGGAAAAGTTTTGTAAGTATCGGCCATTTGTAATAGCCGGATTCCGTCTGCATCGGCAGAAACGGCAGGCCGACTTCCAGCGGCGGTTTCAGCCGCGTGTAAATTTTCTTCACCGGCTTGTTGAGCGTAGCCAGCAATTCCGCGCGCTTGTCCTTGCCCCACAAATGACGAAAATGGATCACGTTCCCCTCACCCCGGCCCTCTCCCGTGGGGAGAGGGAGAACCGCTCCCTGCGCTGGGTCAGAACCGACGCGCTTGGTTCTACGACGCCTCGCCGTGGCTGTTCCCTCTCCCGGCGGGAGAGGGTTAGGGTGAGGGGCCGGCGTTTGAGCCTCCTCACGTCGGCTTCTACAAACCAGCGTGGCGATGGCCGTGCCAACACCAATGCCTTCACGATTGGACTCCGTCGAGAAAACGCTGGGGTCGGGATTGCCTTCCGGCGTGAGCTTGCCGGTCTTGAACTTGTCGCCGTTCAAACAATCCACGGTGATGGAATCAAACACCTCCAGATACTTCTCGCGCATTCCGGTGAACGACAAACCGTCCAGCCAGGAATAATTGGAGATGAAACTGATGATGCCCTCGCCGGACTTTTCCACGATGCGCCGCTCGGCCATGCGGAAGAAACGAACATACAAATCATTCAAGCCCTGCCCCTGCGGCGCGGGCGCGCGCCGGGTGGTGCGGTAGGCATTGCTCAAATCGCGCTCCTCTTCCACCGCCAGGCCCGCAAAGCCGTTGTAAGGTGGATTGCCGAGGATGACGATGATCTTCTTCTCCTGCTTGATGCCGTCCGCCGCTTCCTTTTCCTGTTTGAATTCAGGAATGGCAAACGTGAGTTGCTTCTTGGCTTCTTCGGAAGGCGGTTCCCAGCCGGTGAGTGCATTGGTCAGATAAATCGCGGCGCGTTCATTCCTGGCATCGTCCAGCGGCACGGAAAGATTTTGCAGAAGCAGCCCCATTTGCAAATGTGCCACGACGAACGGCGCGGGCAGAAGTTCAAACCCGAAGATGCGTTCTTGGGCAGCTTGCTTAATTGTCAATTCCGCCAGCGCGCCTTCGCCTTTTTCATTCTTGAGCGTTTTTGCAATGACTCGCAGCACCTCGACAAGATACGCGCCGGTGCCGCAGCAGGGATCAAGCACGAACACGCGCGGGTCGGCGAGGCCGTCGGGAATGTCCAGTTCCTCGCGCAGCGCGGCGTCCACGCGGGCGACCTGATACTGCACAATCTCCGGCGGCGTATACCACACGCCCAGTTGCTTGCGGAGTTCGGGATCGAAGGCTTCCAGAAATGGTTCGTAGAAATACTGGACGGCGTGCGTGTCCTGGAATTTTTCAAAGAACACGGGGCGGTCCACGCGGTTGAGCGCGGCGGCGGTCCAGTCGAGAACTTCCACAAGGCCGAGCGGGCCAAGCTTGGTCGGCGTGGCCACCTGCTCGAACAGCGCCTTGATCATCGGGACATGGAGCGTCCACGCGGCCATCTTCCAATCGAAATCGTTTTTGCGCTGCGGCTTTTCCTTGTGCCAGAGAACCCACGCCGAGAATACGCCGTAAAACAAAGTCTGGACGAGTGTGGAGCGAAAGAAGTGTTCGCCTTTCTCGGCCTCGAACTTCATGCCAAGCGCTTCTTCCAACGCGGTGCGGACGGCGGCAAGCGCAGGAAGATCAGCTTTGCTCTCGACGCTCGCCCGCGCGTCGCGCGCATACGAGGCGAGAAAAAAGGCCACATCCTTGGGATTGTTCAACGGCGCGTTGTGCAGCATCACGCGCTTGAGGTATTCGGCAAAGCGTTCGCCAAGTTCGGTCGCGGCCTTGCGCGGCTGCGCGGCAATTTTCCAGAAAGTTTTTTCGTCGGGCGCGAGTTGAAACGATTCCAAATGGAAGGGTTTGCCATTGTCACCGTGTTTCAGAAGCAGAAAGCTGCGGTAGTTTGTCACCAGCACCTGGCCGTAATGCTTGACGTAGTCGCGAACCTGTTGGGTGTCCGCCATATCATCAACTTCAGCGTCGGTGCCTTTGACTTCAATAACGCCGCGCGACGGCTGCGGGATGCCCAGCAACGGCGCCTCCTCATCTGTATTCTTAAGCTGGTCCGCCGTGAACAGGCCGCCATCCGGCAGGCCCGCGCCGCTGTTCTTCACATGAATGAAACAGCGGACTTCGGGTTTCAGCAGGTGGCCGACGGTGTTGAAGAGATTGGCGAGCGCGCCATAGCCGGAAGTTTCCTTGACCGCAGCGCCGGAGGAACGGATGGCGTGCAATTCTTCGAGATAAGTTTCCAGCGGGTGCATTTCGTTTGAGCGATGAGTGTGCGGTGGAAATTAGTCAGCGTCAATTCTTGCGAGGCCGGCCAAACAAAGGCTTCATGGCGTCAGCTTCATAAAGCCGTCGGCAGCGAGGGGCGCGACCGGATTCCAGGCCACCTCCCAATAGCAGCCGTCCGGGCCGCTGAAATAGCCGCTGTGCCCGCCCCAAAGACGTCCTGCGCCGGCTTGATGATGCGGCTGGCGCAGGCGTCCTCGCCTGCGGGTGCAAGAGGCGTCCCGCCCCGAGACTTTGCATGGCCGTGGACTGGCAGCGGGACGCTGCCACCACCCGCAGTCGGGACGACTGCGCTACCCGCGCAGCCGCCGGCGGGATGCCGCCAAATCCCGCGCGGGCGGGCTTGATCTCCGGCGAGATGTCGGCGGCGAGTTTTTTGAGCGGATACAGCGCCAGACGCGTGCCGGTGGTGTTGATAAAGGCAATCGGCCCGCCTGCCTGGTAAATCGCCGGCCAGCCCAGGCCATTGCGATAGAACCGCACTGCCTGCGGCAGGTTAATAACGCCCGGCGTGATGAGGGTGATGCGTGGTTCCATAATCCCGGCTCGCATGAGGTGGCGAGTGTGCGCCGGGAGTGTGCACCGGGAAAGTGGCGTCGTCAACTTTTTGAAGCGCGGTCTCCAGGGCCAAAAGCTGCGGGCAGCTTGCCGGCAGGGTGGCCGCGTCGCTCATCAATAACAGGCTGGCCCGCAGGTCAGCCCTGCTGTTTGCTTTGGTTCACAGCGGCCGTCCGCCAGGATCGGCGCGTCCGACACGGACCTTACAGCGACATCCGGCTGGTGACATTGCTCCACTCGCTGTAACCGGTGCTGCCGCCCAGGGCGCGGACGCGGATGTTATATATCGTGCCAGGTGTCAGCTTCGTCACCACGATGCGCCGGGCCTGCGGGAAAATGCCCGCCTCCTGCCAGGCACCATCGCCCACCTGGATCTGGACCTGATAGTTGCGCGCATTGGCGATGGGCGTGACGCGCAAGGTCAGTTGCCCGGTGCCGTCATTTAGAATTTTACGAATCCAGGGCTTGACCAGTTGGGTTTGGGCGCGGTTCTGGCTCGCCGCCGAATAGCCGGAGGACAGCAGCGCGGCGAGATCCGTCGCCGCGTCCTGCACATAGATGCCCTGCCGGCGCAAGGCCTTCGTCAGGACCGCCCGCGCCTTGTTCTTGGCCGCCGTGGCGACTTTCCCGCCCGTCAAGATTGCCACCAGCTTCTGCGCGTAATCCGTCTGGAGCGCGGACATCCCGGCCAGCGGCACCAGCGGATCGGGAAACGCGGGATTGTCCGTCATGGCAACAATAACACTGGAGCCAAATATGTTGAAACTTGTGTCTGACAGCCGGGTGTAACGGTGCGAAACGCGCAAATTGGTCGTGGTCTTCATGCTGCTTCCACTAGGTTTAATGTCGGAACCGCCCAGGCCCGGCCACGGTGGCCGGGTTCAGGAGGGTTCATCTGGGAAAACGGGGAAGCATCGGCGGTGCCAATGCCGGCAAACTCATAAAACCCTTGATTTCTTGAAACCCTTGCCCCACTTTGTCTGGCGACAAGCATTTTCTGCCTGCCGACAGGAAACCTTTGCCTGCCGACAGACCTTTGCCGTCTGCCGACAGGCGCTTTTTGCTTCCAGACAAAATCATTGTGTCTGGAAGCAACGTAATTTTGTCGGCAGGCAAATTATCCTGGTCGGCAGGCAAAGTTTACTTGTCTGCCGTCATAGCTGTTTTGTTCACAGGCAGAGGTTTCCTGTCGGCAGACATCGTTGCCGTGTCTGGCGACACAAGCTCCGATCGGCCAAAGTTAGCGGCGGGGCAAATCCGTCCCGGCTGGAATGGGCGCCGTTGGATTTTCGAGCGGGCGGCCTGGCGTTGATTCAGGACATCGCGTGGCAATGAGCGTGGCCACACGCCGAGGATGGAGGACCATCCGCGCTCCGAAAGATGTCGAATTAAGACGCTTCCATCCCTGCGACTGGCTGACATTTCCCCGTTCGCGTTCCAAGGCTGACCGGGTCTGAATGATCGGCCAGCGAGCCAGATTGGCTGCTCATCAATCCTGATGGCTCCATTATCGAAACCGGTGTCTTCTGGGGCCTCGCCAAGATGCACCTGGCCAAGTTTCGCGGCCTCAGCCGCGCCACTTTGCCCCTGCATCTTAAAGCAGGCGAGTTCCGTTTCAATCATCGCCGTGACAACCTTTGCCAGTTGCTCTTAAAAGATTTCAAAATTAACCCGCTTAACTGGTCTTGAACCATAATTTTTATAATTGAGTCGAAGGGAGTTGAAGCGTTAAGTTTTGCCAAAGTGAAGTCCAAAGCCCAAAGCCCAAAGCCCCTGGTTCCGCGCGCGAATGCGGAAATCAATTTATCCGTGCAGATAGGAAAATTGCGGATGCAAAATCCCGTCACGGTGGCCTCCGGCACGTTCGGCTATGGCGAGGAATACGCGCGGTTGATTGATTTGAACCTGCTCGGCGCCGTCACGGTCAAGGGCATCCGGCTGAATCCCGTTCCCGGCAACCCCACGCCGCGCACCGCCGAAACTGCGAGCGGCATGCTCAACGCCATCGGCCTGCAAGGGCCGGGCGTGGACGGCTTCATCAAAAAATACTGGCCGTTCCTCAAAACGCTGAAGGTGCCGACGATCATCAACATCTGGGGCACGACGGTCGAGGAATACGCCGAGGTCGCCCGGCGGTTCGACGCGCTCGGCGGTGTCGGCGCGCTGGAACTCAACGTCTCCTGTCCAAACATCAAGCAGGGCGGCGCGCAGTTCGGCACCGATTGCAAACTGCTCGCCCAAGTCGTCGCCGCCTGCCGCCAAGTTACGACGCTGCCGCTCATCACCAAGATGAGCCCGAACGTCCCGAACATCGCGCCGCTCGCCAAGGCCGCCGAAGATGCCGGCAGCGACGCGCTCTCCGTGACCAACAGTTTTCCCGCCATGGCCATCAACCTCGAGACCCGCAAGCCGAAGCTGGCCAACATCACCGGCGGCCTCACCGGCCCGGCCATCAAGCCCATCGCCATCAAGCTTGTGTGGGAGGCGGCGAAAGCCGTGAAGATTCCCATCATCGGCATGGGCGGGATTCAGAATGCGGACGACGCGATTGAATTTCTCATGGCCGGCGCCACGGCGGTGGCCGTGGGCACGGCAAATTTCTACGAGCCGCAGACGCCGCTGCAAGTGGTCGCGGGAATCCGGGAATTCATGGTGCGGGGAAAAATCAGCGACGTGCGCGCACTCACCGGCAGCGTGCAGATTTCAAGCTGACCAGGACTCGCTGAATGTTTGAACATCACGCCAAACCGCTGCTGCCGCGCAAGGAGTATTATCGGCGCGTCTTGCGCCATGCCGGTCTTGGCGCGGTGGTCATTGCCGGCTCGCTGGGCATCGGGATGATTGGCTATCACGTTTTTGAAAAGCTGCCGTGGGTGGACGCCTTCGTGAACGCCGCGATGATTCTTTCGGGCATGGGTCCGGTGGCCACGCTGCAGACGGATGCCGGGAAAATATTCGCCGGCGGCTACGCGCTCTTCAGCGGCCTCGCCTTGATCGCGATCTTGGGAATCATCTTCGCGCCCGTCGTCCACCGCTCGCTGCACAAATTTCATCTGGAAGACGAAGGCCGCGACAAAAAAAAGTGACGCCGGCGGCCGGCCGGCTTTTCAGCAGTTCCGTCAGGGTTGGCGATGGCAGGCGGGCGTCACGCGCGCAGCGGACTGGCTCCGGCCGGTTCTTCCCCATGACAGGAAACCGGTTCCCCGCCAAAGCGCCACCGGCGTGGAGCCGTGGTGTGCAACCAGCCGAGCGGTTCGCCGCCGCCGGACAGCGCCGTTTTCGTCGCCGCCCGAAGGAATCTTTTACATGTGCTTCAGGCGTTCGCCGCCGGCGCTCCGACGTAATCCATGCCCACAAGGCAGACGTCGTCGTCAAATTCACCGTTGACCGCGAAGGTGCGGATGACTTCGATCAGTTTGTCAAACAAGACGCCCGGCGGGCGGGTGAGGAAATTTTTCACGTCGAGCATCAGCCGTTCCTGCGAGTAAAGCTCCTCATTCTGGCCTTGCACCTCGTAAAGCCCGTCGGTGAACAGCATCAGAAAATCGCCGGGCAGCAGCTTCACCTCGGTGGTCTGATACGGCGGGTCGTCAAACAGGCCGAGCGCGGGCTGGCTGCGGCCGGTGGCGTTGGCGAGCGGTTCCACGAGGCCGGCGGAACGGCGCAGGAGCAGCGGCTTGGGATGGCCGGCGTTGGCAAAGCGGAGCAGCCCGGTGCGGCAGTCGGCCACGGCGTAAAACCCGGTGGTGAGCATCGGGGAACCGGTGTTTTTCAGGATGCTGCACAAATCGGAGTTCAGCTTGCGGAGAAAATTTCCAGGGTCGCGCGCGAGCGGTTTCAATTCCTCGGACAGCGCCCGGATCATGGCCGTCACCAGCGCGGCGCGGACGCCGTGGCCGGTCACGTCGCAGATGAACACGCCGGCCTCGGTGGCGGAGATGGCGGAGATGCTGAAGAAATCGCCGCTGACGGATTCGGCCGGTTCGTAGCGGTGGACGAACTGAAAGGCGCTCCGCTCCGGCGGGAGGTTTTGCGGAAAGGTGGGATACTGCTGCGGCAGCATCGCGAGCTGGATTTCGCGGGCGGTGCGGAGGTTTTCCTCCATGAGCAAATTTTTGGTGCGCAGCTCCTCGCGGCTGCGGGAAAGCTCGCCGGTGGCGCGGCGGATCTGCTCCTCGGCGTGCTTGCGTTCGGTGATGTCCTCGACGGTGCCTTCGTAGTAAAGCAGCCGGCCCTGCGCGTCGCGGACGGCGCGGCAGTTTTCGGAAATCCAGATGATGGTTTCGTCCTTGCGGTAAATTTTCGATTCGAAGCCGCTCAACGTGTCGTTCTCCTGCATCAGGCGGACAAACTCCTCGCGGCGGCTGGGCTCGACGTAAAGGCTGCCGGCGATGTCCTGGATGCTCGCCATGAGCTGCACCGGCGAGTCGTAACCGTAAATCCGCGCCAGCGCGATGTTCGCCAGCAGATAGCGGCCGCTGGGCGTCGTGCGGAAAATGCCTTCCACCAGGTGGTCGAAAATGCCGTAGTAATTGTTCTTCTCCTCAACCAGCGCGAGGCGCTCCTGCTGGCGGGCGATGGCGCAGTGGATCGCGTGGCCCAGCGTCGCGGCGGCCAGTTGTTCGCGGCCCAGGTATTCCTGCGCGCCGCTGAACACCGCCTCGGCCAGAAAAGATTCGTCCTCGCCAGGCCCGATGACCAGCACCGGCAACTGCGGCGCCTGCGTCGTGAGCGAGGTGATCTGAAACAGCGCGGAAGCGTTCGCCCGCGGCACTTCGAACAGCAGCGCGTCAAAATTATTGGTCGCCAGCATCGCCAGGCCGGCGTCCGCCGTCGGCTCAACGGCGACTTCCGCCGCCGCCAGCGCCGCGCACGCCAGTTCGCTGATGCGGCGGGCGGAATTTCCATCGCCGCTGATCAGCAAAATTTTGGGGGGGACATTTTCCATGTCGTTAATAATTCAGGGAAAATACAATTTCCCTGTCCGCCCGCAAGTGCGTTGCGCGCGGGCCGCAAAAATTTACACTTGCCAAGCGCCCGCATTTGGGTTTGAAATGCCGGCACCAAAATCCCGTCCGGCAACCATCAACCACATGTGAATCAGGCTTATGAAAAATTATCCTCCGGCTGAAATCCGCAACTTCGCCATCGTCGGCCACGCCTCGTCCGGAAAAACCCTGTTGAGCGAGGCGATGCTCCGCTGCGCCGGGGTCATCACGCGCATGGGACGCATCGCCGACGGCTCGACCGTGTCCGATTATCATGTCAGCGAAAAGCAGCGGCAGATTTCCGTCTCCGCCACGCTCATGCACGCCGAATGGGCGGACAAGAAGTTCAACCTGATTGACACGCCCGGCTATCTCGACTTCATCAGCGAAGGCCTCGGCGCGCTGCGCGTCGGCGATTTTGCGCTCGTCGTCATTCACGCCCAGCACGGCCTCGGCGTCGGCACCGACCGCGTGTGGGACTACGCCAACAATTATGGCATCCCGAAAATGATCGTCGTCAACGCGCTCGACAAGGAGCATGTGGATTTCGACGCCGTGGTGAAATCCACGCAGGAGCATTTCGGGCGGCACGTCTTCCCCTTGAACGTGCCGGTGAATTCCGGGCCGGGTTTCAACCGCGTGCTGGACGTGCTCCGCAACAAGCTTGTCACCTACGCCGCCGACGGCTCCGGCAAATACACCGAGGATCCCGCCACCGGCGAATGGGCGGACAAGGCCGCGGAACTTCACCGCGAGCTGATCGAGCACATCGCCGAATCCGACGATGAACTGATGAACAAATATTTCGACCAAGGCACGTTGTCGGAAGCAGAATTCCGCGCCGGCATCCATTCGGCGCTGCAAAAAGAAATGTTCGTCCCGGTGTTCGCCGTCTCGGCGGAAAAAAACGTCGGCGTCGCGCGGCTGATGGATTTCATCGCCAAATACGGCTCGTCGCCCGTGGACCGCAAAAACATTCCGGCGATTGATGCCAGCGGGAACGAAACCGAGGTCAGGCTCGACAGCAACGAGACCGTGGCCTACATCTTCAAAACCATGTCCGAGGCGCATTTCGGCGAGCTGTCGTTCTTCCGCGTCTATTCCGGCACGGTGACGACCGGCGCGGATTTGTTCAACAGCGACCGCAAGATCACCGAGCGCGTCGGCCAGATTTTCCTGCTCAACGGCCAGAACCGCGAGGCGGTTCATTCGCTCGGCGCCGGCGACATCGGCGCGGTGGTGAAGCTCAAGGACACCCACACCGGCAACACGCTCTGCTCGCCGAAACATCCCGTCACGCTGCCGAAAGTGGTTTATCCCAGGCCGAACATCCATGCCGCGCTCATCGCCGCCGTCAAAGGCGAGGAAGACAAGATCGCCTCCGGTCTGGCCGCGTTGCACCAGGAAGACCCGACGTTCCTTTACATCGTGGACGGCGAACTGCACCAGACGATCATTTCCGCGCAGGGCGAACTGCATCTGGAAGTCGTCGCCGACCGCTTGCGCCGCCGATACAATGTCCATGTGGACCTCGCCGCGCCGCGCGTGAAATATCGCGAGACGATCAAGGGCAAAGGCGAGTCAAAGTATCGTCATAAAAAACAGACCGGCGGCGCGGGCCAGTTCGCCGAAGTCTGGATGCGCATCGAACCCAAGCCGCGCGACACCGGCGTGGAGTTCACGCAATCGCTCGTCGGGCAGAATGTGGACCGCAATTTCGTGCCGTCCGTTGAGAAAGGCGTGGCGCAGGTTTGCAACGAAGGCGTCATCGCCGGCTGCCGCGTGACGGATGTGAAGATTGATTTTTACGACGGCAAGATGCACCCGGTGGATTCCAAGGACATCGCGTTCCAGATTGCCGGCTACTTCGCGTTCAAGGAAGCCTTCGCCGCCGCCAAACCGGTTTTGCTGGAACCGATTGAGACGGTTGAAATTCAAGTGCCGGAAGCCTTCATGGGCAAGGTCATGGGCGACCTCTCGTCGCGGCGCGGAAAAATTCTCGGCATCGAGGCCGAAGGCGCGTTCCAGGTCATCAAGGCCAGCGTGCCGGCGGCGGAACTTTATCACTACTCCAGTTCGCTCCGGTCACTGACCGGCGGGGCTGGTGTCCACACCGAGACCTTCAGCCATTACGAGGAAATGCCGCGCGACACCGCCGAAAAAGTCATTGCCGAGGCGGCCAAGCGGAAGGCAAACCATGACAACAATCACGAAACGCACTGAAGCCGGAGATTTGCGCCGGACGCCGTGGCCCCCGAACAGCCGGCCAGCACGGCCAATAATCCTGAAACACCCATGACCCGCCCGCTCGTCCAGCCCTACATTTTCTTCGGCGGGCGCTGCGAAGAGGCGCTCGATTTTTACCGCACCGCGCTCGGCGCGCGGGTGGACTTGCTCATGCATTACAAGGACAGCCCCGAACCCCAGCCGCCCGGCAGGCTGCCGCCGGGCTTTGAAAACAAAGTCATGCACGCCACCTTCCACATCGGCGGAACGACCCTCATGGCGTCCGACGGCTGCGAGGAAGGTCAGAGCTTCGATGGCTTCTCGCTGTCGCTCGCCCTGCCGACGGCAGCCGAGGCCGACCGGGCTTTTGCCGCGCTCGCCGTCGGGGGCCAGGTGCGGATGCCGCTGACCAGGACATTCTGGTCGCCGCGCTTCGGCATGCTCACCGACCGCTTCGGCCTCGGCTGGATGGTCAGTGTCGCGGCGCAGCCGTTTGGCAAAAGCTAAATCACTATTGTCCTCCCAGACAGTTTTCATTTTTTGAAAACGGCGGCTTGACTGACCAGCCCTTGACAACTTCCGGCCCGCGGTTGAAGGTCACTTACAACTCCTAACGGGGTCGTGCCTTAAAGACACCATGTCATTGACCATATCAAATCAGCCGCGCATAGCTGAACTCAGAAACAGTCTATATTGGGTCGTTGAATCCTGTGTTTTGGACGATTGTAATGACGAAAACTGCCCTTTTTTCTGGGTAAGAAAATCGGGGGCGGTTGAATTGAAGGGGTGGCTTGATATTTTGGATGAAGACGAATTGATTTATCTGACAGCTTATCACCGCACCTGTGGCCGTTTCCTTTAGCGGAAGATTGATGAAACGCAAATCAATGCGTGGCGAGCACGGCGAACCGTTGCGCCGGTCGCATCTCGGTCCCATGCTTCAAAAAATGGGCTTCGAGACACAGATCGGCAGGTTGGTCATTGACAAAAAAGATGCCGGCGTCTGGGGCATCTGCCGTCAGGCGGATGGCGGAAGACCTGAAATTTTCCCCGGCTCGGCGCGGGCTGGTGCGCGGGCCGGCGTGTTTTGAAACAGCAGGATGTAAAGAATCGGCAAAATGCCGGCCGTGTTAAAAATGGCCAGGCAGATGAACCAGGCCAGTTGGTTGTTGCGCGCGCTCTTCCACATGGCCACAACTTTCCAGACGCCGTCCCACAGCGCCAGGAGCACGAGGACGACAATGAACAATACCAGCAGCGGAGCTTTCAGGTTTGCATCAATCATTGCCAGCAGGGGAGCATTCATAATTTTTCGATGGTTTTAATTTCGTTGGATCGGCGATGAAACCGGCGCAGGATTTCTCCCGGTTGCGAACACGGATTTGCAAATTTCGACAAACTTGTCCGGGTCGTCCGGCGAAAAGGCGAGGGTTTTGAAGACTCCCGACTTTTTCCAGATCGAAACATGGCGACAGAAATTACAGTTGTCCAGCTTGACGCCCCACATGATTCCAGACGGGCGAACATGAACGTCCAAAATTTCATTCGCCGGCAGGACGACCGTGTGCAGCAAAAACCAGCTTTGCAGTTCCAACCGGTCCGGGTAAATCCGGTATTCCTGCCACAGATTTTTGCCGGCTCTTTTCGAGATGTAAATGGGCTGGTCGTTCATAACCGGATCGCTTAAGAATTTTATTTAATGAAATAGCCGGCGGACTTCCACTGTCCATCTTTTTCCAAACTGAATGTGACGGTTTCAATCGCGGACTGTTTGTTGGCAAACGAAGTCTCAAACTGCATGAGAACGTATTGACCATCAGCCGCGCCGGGCAACTGCGCCGCCGGCTCCGCCGATTTCAACTGGCGCGACACAACCGCACCAAGCGGCTGGCGGAAGGTTTCCATCGCCTTGGCAAAAACCATTTCTGGCGCCGCGCCTTGAACGACTGCCGACGCCTGTTTCCAACTTTCGGAATAATTGCCCGCATCAATCAGCTTCAGCCAGGCCTGCGCCGCTGCCATCGCCGCCGCCGCATCCGCAGTCGCTTTGGCAACAGATGCAATTGCTCCGTTGGTGGAAACCGGCAGGGATTTGTCAATCGCCGGCAAAACTGGAACGTTCGTGGCGGGCGAGACTGACGACGGCCTGAACTGCCAATTATATGCCAGTGACGCTGACGACAGCGCGTTGGAGGAAGCCTGTTTCGATGTCTGGCGCTTTAGGATTTTGACGCCGCCATTGACGGTGGTGATTTTAACATTGCCGCCGCCGTGGCCCAGGCTGCCGCTCAAACTTTTGCTCACGGGAAATTCCTTTTTCACTTCGAGCGATGGGAATTCGCTGGTGATGCCGCCGTTGACCGTGTTCACGGAAAATTTCGCGTCGGCGGCTTCCGGCACGGCCAGTTCAATCCGGCCATTGACCGCGTCGAGCGACACCGACTGGCCGTCGCCGAGCCGGCTCAGGCCGGCGGTGATCCGGCCGTTCACGGTGGAGAGTTTCAAACCGCCGGCGGCGTCCTCGACTTGCGTGTCGCCGTTGACGGTGCTGGTGCCGATGTCGCCTGACACGCCGTCAATCTCAATGCTGCCGTTGACGCTGGTGATGTCCGCCAGCCGCGCGTGCTCCGGCACCTGGATGATGTAATCCACGCTGGCATCATTGCGCCTGTCGTTTTTGAACCCCGGCCAGCTCCACGGAAAACCGGTCACGCTCGACGGCTGTTCGGTGTGAACACTGATCCGGTCCGGGTCCGAATCAATGTTGATTTTGACGGCTGCCACGCTTTCGCCGGTCCTCCCGTGAACGGCGGCGGCGATGACAACGGCGTTGCTGCTCCAGCCGTGGATTTCGATCCGGCCTTTGACTTGGTCCAGACTGAAACGCCCGTCGGCATTGAATGGAAACGACTGGGTGGAATTTTTCCGAAACTCGCCGCCGTCCTGACGAATCCCGGCCTGCTGCAATTGCTCGGGCGTGAGCGTCTCCTCGCTGAACGGAAGTCCACCGAAGATTTTTGCCCGGTCAAATCCCGCCGCCGACCTCACCTTCGGCACAAATACGACCGCCAGCGCGGCGATGACGGCGAGCACAAAGCAAAGCAAAACCACCCAGCCGGCGATGACGGCGAAGCTCCGCCCCAGGCCGCCGCTTTGCGATGCCGGCGGCGCGGCGGAGACATTGGTTCCGAAGGCGGATTTAACATCGTCGCGCGCCAGCACGATGAGCGCCCAGATGCCCACCGGGAAACCAATCAGGCTGCACGCCACGATGGAAAGGATGCCCGCCGCAATGGCCCATCCGTAACTTTGCCGTTGCAACATTTGGTAGCCGCCGAACAGGATCAGCAGGCCGGGAATGATTTTGAACAGCACGACGCTGAAAATGGCCACCGAACCCCAGGGGCCCAATATATTTCCGATGCCGGCAAAGTTGCCCAGCCAGCCATTGATGCCGGAAAGCACAAACACCGCCGTCAGCGCCGACAGTAATTTCCACAATCCTGCAATCATCAGGGCCACGGCCGGGGCCACAATCATGCCGGTCCGGTCGCCGGACGTTTGGACGTTCGCCAGCGGCGGATTTGCCTTTCCGCCCGCCGGCGCCTGGGCCGCCGGCTTCGCCGCGCCGGCACTTGGTTGAATCCAGTTGGTCATTCTTTTTCCCTGGCTGTCTTTGAAGGCTTTGCAGACAAGCAGAAGCCAGTCAATCGTCGCCCAGGCCAGGCAGCCACAGATCGAGCCGGCCAGCAGCAGTCCAGCCAACGGCTGCGGCGCGCCGTTTGCGCAAAGGACAATCCAAAAAATGCAACTGCATAGCGCCAGCAATTGCAAACAGGCCGTCACAAATTTTCCGACGTAAAACCGGTGCGCGCCGAATACGCCGAAAAAGAACGCCAGCAAAAACGCCGGCAGGATCGTCTTGTCGCTGGCGGCATTGGCTGACGCAGCGGCCAAGGACGAAGGTGCGGCAGATCCCGCTGCCGCCGGCGCGGACGCAAATTCCGCCGGGCTGCCGGTGATGGTTTCCACCGCCGTTTTCACCTGGCTGGCGTGCTGATAACGCCGCGCCGGCTCCTTTTCCAGCGTGTGCAAAACCACTTCGTCGAGCCGGACGTCCACATGAACTTTCTGCGAAGGCGGCGCGAATTTTCCCAGCGGCAGTTCGCCGGTGAGCATTTCGTAAAACACCACGCCCAGCGAATAAATGTCCGCGCGGTGATCCACCGTCTGCGGTTTTTCCACCTGCTCCGGAGCCATGTAATTCGGCGTGCCTATCACGTCCTTCGCCCCGGTCAGCGACAAATCTTTCGCTTCCAAGTCCACGATTTTCGCGATGCCAAAGTCGGCGATCTTCACCCGGCCCTGCTTGTCCAGCAGGATGTTTTCCGGCTTGATGTCGCGGTGGACGATGCCCTGCTCGTGGGCGAATTGCAGCGCCTCGCAGATTTTCGGGACGATGTTGAGCGCCTCGGCGGGCGAAAGTTTTCCCGCCTGCAAAACCTGCCGCAGCGTCAGTCCGTCCACGAACTCCATCAGCAGATAGAACTGCCCTTGCACCTCGCCGAAATCAAAAACGGTGACGATGTTCGGGTGATTCAGCCGGGCCAGCGCGCGGGCTTCGCGCTCGAAACGCTCGGCGAACTGGAGGTCGTTCTGCTTTTCCGGCGCGAGAATTTTCAGCGCCACGAAGCGGTCCAGACGCGGCTGCCGCGCTTTATAGACCGCGCCCATGCCGCCGCGACCGAGGCATTCGAGGATTTCCAGTTGCGGGAAAAGTTGCGCCAGTTCGGAGAACGACGGCGGCACAAAAGACGGCTGGCCGGGCGGCGCGCCGCCTTCGGTGCCGAAGCCGCGCTTCAGCAGGCATGCCGGGCAAAGCCCTTCCGGCGCGTCCGGCTGGAGCGCCGCGCCGCACTGCGGACACTTGCGCGGCATGACTTCGGTTTTGGGAAAAGCTGCCGGCGGCGGAACGGGCGGCAAACCGGCTGGCTTTTGGTCTTTGCGCCGGACCAGATAAATTATCAGGCCAACCGCCACAACCACCAGCAAGCCAAAGCCCAGCATGGCCGCCAGCATAAAAATCAGTTCCCAGCCGCCCAAAAAAGCCGCAAGCATCGTATTCATATTGTTTCCTTCCTGCAAAATTATCTGTTCAACCCTTACTGAAGCAAAAGCGCCGGAAGGTTACGCGAAATTTACAATTTCCGCGCCAGCTACAGGTCGCCGGTAAATCGTGAATCCCCAATTCATCCCGCCAAGGCCGCGAACAAATTCCGCAGTTCGTCCTCCACTTCGGCGGGGCTGGCAACAGTGTCCGCGATTTCGGCGCGCAGCACTTCGCGGTAACGCAGCCGCAGGCGATGCACGGCCACTTTCACCGCGCCTTCGCTCATGCCCAGGCGCGCGGCGATTTCGGCGTAGCGAACTGTGCGGCTGGCTTCGGTCAGGGTCGGCTTCAACTGTTCGAACAATTTTTCCCGGCCGGCGCGGACGTATTCTTCTCGCAGCCGGCGCAGCACCTGATCCAGCAGCGTCAGCGCCCAGCGGCGCTCGTAAATTTTTTCGGGGGTGGTGGTGTCCGCCGGTTCAAAACTGCACGCCGTTTCAGCAGAGCCGGGATCAATTGAAATTGGAATTTGTCCGCCGCCGCGTTTTTGCGCGCTGGCCTTGTCCCATTCGTTGGCGAGAAAATGTTTCAACGCCGCCAGCAGAAATGACCGGAACCGGCCCCGGGATTCATCGGCGGCGGCCAGATAATTTTTTGCGAGCAGGCGGGCGAAGAATTCCTGCGTGAGATCCTGGGCGTCCGGCGGCGAATGGCCGAGCCGCCGCACATAGGCGTAAAGCGGATGCCAGTAAGTCTGGCAAAGCCGGGCGAGCGCGTCGCGGGCGAGCGTCGTGTCGCTGCGCCCGGCAGTCAAGACCACCGACCAGTGCGTCGTGACAAAAGCGGGCGGCACCCCCATCCGACCGGTTGAGGCGGGCTGGGTGTGATTTGTTCCGGTGGTGCCGGTCGTGCTCACGGGGTTTCTAAATTAGCGACATCCAGCCGAACGGCAAGGTTTTGCCACCGGGCAGCCGGTTGACCGGCACAACTCCGTGCTCGGCAACCTCAACGGTTTGTCAGCAACAGTCATCTGCTTCGCCGGACATTGGCGGAAACTCAGGGTCAAAGAAGCTTTGCTCACAAGGCATCTGCCTGAAACATACCGACGTTACAAGTCCCGCACCAAGGTCCTCATACCTTTTATATTTCAGTCCATGCTCATGCTGTTCCCGGCATCAAACAGTTAGTGGAGCAACCGTCGGCTCTGGCCGGTCCGCATTCGCCGTTGACACTTTGTTGAATAATTAGCCCTCGACAAGTCCACTTGGCAGGAAGCACATTATCCCCATCGTCAGACATAAAAATATGAAAGTCATCACTCACAAACAGATGAAGTCGGCGATAGCACACCTCGCCGAATTGCTGAAGAGAGACGGGGCGTCCCAAACCCTCACCGTGCAAGAATTGCTCGATGCTGCCCAGTTCCACCCGGCCCAGTTCCCATCTTCCCTGCCCGCCTTGGAAATTCTGGGACTGCTCGGTTTTGGGGATGAAATGGTGCAGCCCGAAACCTTGGGCTAGCGGATGGAATTTTGGTTTGGCGCATGCGAGCGTGGTGGGCGGTTCACCGCACTCCGCAAGGCTGTCGTCAAGGTCGTTTGCAGCAGACATGACCGGCGTGGCAGCCGGAGCCGCCCGGTAAATTTTCCATCCAAAAAAACAAGCTCAATCCAGATATTTGACGACCAAATACTTTGTGTGCCGGTGGTGATTTCCGTGCCGCTCCATTTCAGCGCTGGCTGGTTCTGGGTCCACTCCCGCAAAAATGACGGCGTCTCCATGCTGCTGCCGGGCGATTTTGGCGATGGCGGAATTCCGGTCTTGGCCGAATAAAGCTGAAAAGCCTCCAACCTTGTGGCTGTCTTCAATGACACCGAGAATCTTATACGTCCGGTCGGAATCTCCGGTCTCCCAAAAGTCAATGCCGTCAACCGCGTAGGGGGTGCCGCCCTTGCCTTGGAAGACCTCTGAACCATGATTCTCAGTGAACTTGGTGGTTGAACACCCTGCGAGCAGAACCGTGGCTGCAAACAGGGTGGCGAGCATTTGAACTTTAATGGCCGGGCGGATTCGCATGAATGTCTTGCAGGCTAACGCACCAGTGCAACTATGCCAGATAAAAAGTCCGGCAGGAGAAACGGTGCCGTCCGCCGCCAGTTGCGACACGAAGCGCGGCAGGCTGTGTGGCCGGGCTCGCATCCGTGCGGCTGTCAATCCATGCGTTGAACCAACTCCACACCGTGCCACTGGCAAGCTCGCCGCCAGAAATGCGGATTAACTCCTCGACGGCGAATTTCAAAACGGATTCGGCGCAGATTGCCGCCAGCCTACAAGCACATCGGGCAAACAACACGCCGATGAGCCGCAACGCCGCACGCGACTGCGCCCGCCAATCACCAGCCTGTTTTGAATTCCATTCGAATTCCTTCGGCTTTCCGGGCGTCTTTGCGGCGACTGAATCAATTTTGTCCGAGACTTGACCCGAACTGCCAGTTTGCGCTCCGTAGTCTTCCTGTCGTTTGAAAGCTATGTTCTTTGCGCTTGCCAGATTTTTTTTTTATTCCATAATTATTCTCGTTCAGTCGGTGGCGATACAGACACGGAAATTACTTTGTGCTTACGCTGTTTGGCAGCCACGCAAAAATCGAGGGCTACAATTTTTCTGGGTCATGTCAAAATCGTCGCCAGCAGTTAAAAATAAACTGGATGGGGTCTTAGCTCAGTTGGTAGAGCGTCTCGTTCGCAATGAGAAGGTCAGGGGTTCGAATCCCCTAGGCTCCACCATCCCGAACATTGTTCAGAAACGTCTGACGTGTTCCGAACGGCGATGTTCGTTTCAGCCAATAAATCAAAGGGTTTTTTGAAGGAAACGGTCAAGGTTTGAGCGCGCAAAAGGCGGTTTCAGTTCGATCTGATTGGCTTTGCTCTTCTCAAAACCGATGATTTGCGGTTTCATTTGGTTCCTGCTCCGGTATGACAACAACCTGGCTTTGCCGGCTCAGAAAACACACGCGGCCTCGCACGGCAAAACTCTCAGTCCCGGCTTGTCTTCTGATCCAGGCAGTTTCGCACCGTCTGCGCCAGCTTTTGCGCCCCGAATGGTTTGGTGATGAAATTGACATTTTCCGCCAATGGAAAATCCCGGTTGGCGACCTCAATGCTGTAGCCGCTGGTGTAAATCACTTTCAATTTTGGATTGTCATTCAGCAGCCTCTCGGCCAGATCCCTTCCCGTCATGCCGCCGGGCATGACCATGTCCGTCAGCAGCAGGTCAATTTTTTCGCGGTGCTGCTCCCAGATTTTCAGGGCCTCGACGCCGCTGGCCGATTCGAGCACGCGATAGCCAAGTTGCGACAGGGCTTTGCGCATGGAGGCGCGCAGCGCCGCCTCGTCTTCAACGAGCAAAATCGTTTCCTGGCCGCCGCGCACGGCGGCCAGCTCCGATTGCCCGGATTCCTGGCCGGACCTCGCGGCCAGACGGGGAAGATAAATGCGGAAAATCGTCCCGCAACCGACTTCGCTGTAAACGTTGATCCAGCCCTGATGCTGCTGCACAATGCCGAAAACGGTGGCCAGCCCGAGGCCGGTGCCTTTGCCGACCTCCTTGGTGGTGAAGAACGGCTCGAAAATCCGCGGAAGATTTTCCGGCGGGATGCCGCAGCCGCTGTCCCCCACGCTCAAACAGACAAATGAACCGGGCCGGGCCTGCGGTGCATGCTCGCGAACCGATTCATCAAACTCCAAGGCGGAAGTCTCAATGACCAGTTGTCCGCCCTTGGGCATGGCATCGCGGGCGTTCACCGCGAGGTTCATCAGCACCTGATCCATCATGCCCGCGTCGGCGTGGATGAGGAGCGGTTCCAGGGCGAATTTGAACTGCACCTGGATGTCGTCGCCGATGGTGCGCCGCAACATTTTGGTCATGTCATTGATGGATTGGTTCAAATCCAGTTCGCGCGGCTGCATCGTCTGCTTCCGGCTGAACAGCAGCAACTGGCGGATGAGATTGGCCGCCCGTCCCGTGGCCTTTTCAATCTCGCCGGCGGACTCCAGTTGTTGGGGGGTGATGTCCGACTCGGTCTTCATCAGACCGGCATGCAGTTGAATCACCGCCAGAAGGTTGTTGAAGTCATGCGCCACGCCGGCGGCCAGTTGCCCGATGGCTTCCATTTTTTGGGCCTGGCGGAACTGCGCCTCCAATGCCCGGCTTTGAGTGATGTCG
Organism: uncultured Bifidobacteriaceae bacterium; assembly: GCA_964449815.1. Taxonomy (GTDB): domain Bacteria; phylum Verrucomicrobiota; class Verrucomicrobiia; order Limisphaerales; family UBA11358; genus UBA11358. The sequence goes on along the minus strand of CAYVGC010000023.1, from coordinate 20,779 downwards.
CGAAACGTCCAGATTCTTCCGAAATATTTACCGGCCTTGTCCCGGACGGGCGACGAGTAGCGATCCAGAATCGTTCCATCAACCAGCTTTATTTCATCCTGGCTGACCTCGTCTGGATGGGAGTAAAGATAGGCGACCTTCCCGGCAAACTCCCCGGGATTTTTTGTCCGGCCCGCGACATACTGAACTTGCGCGGCATCATCCTTGCCCTCGGCAATCTGCGGAGGAATTTTCCACAGTTCGCACATATGCTGGTTCTGGAGAATGATCTTGCCCCGGCTGTCCACCACCAGAATGCCGTCCGGTGCCGAGTCCACTTGCGCTTCGAGGAAGGCGGTTTTCCAGCGCAATTCCTCCTCCACCCGCTGGCGCTCTGCGATGTCGTGCTGAAGCTGGCGGTTGGCCTTGTCCAGCTCCTCCATTTTGTCTTCCAGCTTGTGAACGAGCACTTCGCTGTAGAGCCGGAGGTTTCTTGCATCTTCCTCCTCCGGAGCCGCAATGGGTATGCGGTCGGGCGTGGCCGCCATCGGCGTTTGAACTGCGGTTGTCCCGCTGGACGCGGCGGTGGCGATGACCTGGCTGATGCGTGCGATGAATTCCTCCGGCTCGGCGGGTTTGAGAATGAAGGCGTTGGCACCGAGGTTCAAGGCCAGTTGCTCGTCCTTGGGATCGGTGTAGGTGGCGGTATAGACGATGAAGGGAATTTGCTTGAGCCGGTCGTCGGCCCGCCACTCGCGCAGCAGGGTGTAGCCGTCCATCACCGGCATGAGCAGGTCGGAGATGACGAGGTGCGGCGGGTTGTGCCGGGCCTTGTCGAGGGCCTCCGCGCCGTGGCAGGCACTCTCAACTTCGTATCCGCTGCCCTTCAGCAGCGTGTCGAGAAAATAGCGGTTCTCTTCCCGGTCATCTACTATCAGGATTCGGATCATCTGGGTTTCCTTTCTTGTTTGACGGCAGAAATCGCTCAACCTCCGTCACAAATGTGTCGGGATTGATTGGTTTCTCCAGGTAGCCGTTGCACCCGACCGCCAGCGCTTTCTCACGGTCGCCCACCATTGCATAGGACGTGACCGCGATGATGGGGATGTCCCGCAATGCCGGATTGTTCCGCAGTTCCCGGGCCACGGCATAACCATCCATCAGCGGCAACTGGATGTCGAGCAGAATGAGCGCGGGTTTGACGGTCCTGGCCAGTTCGATGCCGGCGGGGCCATCGGCTGCGGCCACCACCTCATAGCCATGTTTCTCCAGCAGAAACGTGGCGAGATAACGGTTCTGTTCGTTGTCTTCAATCAAAAAAATTTTTGGTTTCATGGCTTGCTCTTGTGATTCAATGGCAAAACGAATGTGAAAACGCTTCCCTCACCCCAGACACTTTTCGAGGAAATTTCCCCTCCCATCAGGTCCGCCAGATGGCGGCAGATGGTCAGCCCCAGACCAGTGCCGTCGTGCTGCCGGGTTATGCCGGAATCAACCTGCCGGAATGGCTGGAAGATTTTCTCCATGTCTTCCGGTTTGATGCCGATGCCCGTGTCGGTCACGCGCAGGCGGGCCGCAGGCTGGGGCGTTCCCTGGCTGGGGGATGTGTAATCCTTGATCAATCCAGCATCAAGTGTGACCTCGCCGCGCTCGGTGAATTTGATGGCATTGTTCAGCAGGTTAATCAGCACCTGCTCGACGCGCAACCGGTCGTTGACGACCGGTTCCATGTCCGGGGGCAGAACCACCCGCAGAGCCAATCTCTTCTTGTCCGCCAGCGGTTTGACCAACGCGGTCACCTTCTCCAGCGAGGCCCGCAAGTCAAATGGTTCGGCGTGGATTTTCAGTTGGCCGGCTTCAATCTTCGAGATGTCTAGCACGTCGTTGATGAGCGCCAGCAGATGCCGCGCGCTGCTCTGCACCATGCCCATTTGTTTGGTCTGTTCGGCGTTCAAAGGCCCGGCCAGCCCTTGCAGCATGATGCCGGTGAAGCCGATGATGGAATTCAGCGGTGTGCGCAATTCGTGCGACATGGTGGCTAGAAAGGCTGATTTGATCCGGTCCGCCGACTCGGCGCGATCCCTGGCCTCGGCCAGTTCGGTGGTGCGCAGGAGGACGCGCTCCTCAAGGCTGGCCTGGGTGGCCCGCAACTCTTCCTCGACCCGCTTGCGCGCCGTGATGTCCGCGCCGATGCTCAAAATTTCAACCACCTGGCCGCGCTCGTCATGCACCACCCGGTTGGTCCAGGCAATCCAGACGCGTTCGCCGTTGCGGCGCATGTTCTCGTTTGTGTTCTGCTCAAATGCCCCCGGGTTCGCGCAGATTTCATCCATCTGCAATGGCAGGTTCCGGCCGTTGCTCCCGCTGGCCGGAACGATGGTGCCGACCACATGGCGACCATAAATCTCGTCGACCGTGTAGCCGAAGAACCGCTGGCCAAACTCGTTCAAGAAGGTGATCCGCCCGTCGCGCGACCAGCGCAGGATGATGCTGTTGGCCAGCATCACCAGCTCGCGATATTTTTGTTCGCTTTCGCGTAGCGCCTCTTCCGCCCGCTTGCGTTCGGTGATGTCGGTCAGGACTGCCACGCGGGCGTTCCGTCCTCGGTGCTCCAGGTCGTGCGAAAAGACCAGATTGGTGACGAATGAACCGTCGCGCTTGCGGTGATGCCATTCGCCCACGTTCGCGTGTCCATGCAGACGTGGAATCAGTTCTGCAATTTTCGCTTTTTCCTCGTCGGAATAGAGATCGGTCAGGCGCAAGGCCATCGCTTCTTCGAGGCTGTAGCCATAGTGCCGGATGAACGCCTCGTTCACCGCCAGCATTTGCAGCGTGTCGCGCTCGTAAATGAGCATCGGCATCGGGTTGTGTTCAAAGAGAAACCGGTGGCGGGTTTCGCTCTCCTGCAAAACCTTCTCCGCCCGCTTGCGCTCGGCCAGCAACCCTGCCAGGAAAAGGGCGCAGATAATGGTCACATCCAAAAACGAATGGAGGGACAGCAGCGACACATTGATCGTATCCTTTGCAAACGGGCCGCCGCCATGACCGGTGCCGATTGTTGCCAGAACCGCGATGGCAGCGGCGGCGGTTGAAGCGCCGCGCATGCCGAAACGAAATGCCGCCCACAGCAACAGCGGCATGAGACCGTAGGCGAAGGGCATATTCCGAAAGAAGACAACAAAACAAAGCAGGAGCGTCACTATTCCCAGCACCGCTGCTTCGATGATGCGCCAGAAGTTCCTGCGGAAAGGGTGTGGATGATGCCATGCCAGAATAAGGGGGGCGGCAACAATGGCCCCGGTCGCATCGCCCGCCCACCAAGTGATCCAGGAATAGCCAAACTGTTCCCAAGGGATATAGCCGCCCAGCGACAGGCTGACCACTCCGAACGTCGGGCTGATTATGCAGCAGCCGAGCGCCCCGACAGCCACGAGCACCAACACGTTCCAGCCGCTGTAAAGCGGCTGTTCATCCCTGCAGAAACGCCGCACCAGAAATGCGCCCATGCCCGCTCCGGCCACGGCCCCGAGGCCGATGAAAGTTCCCACCAGCAAGGCCGGCAAAACCGTGTGAACCGACGACACCGCGCCGTGGGAAAAGGACATGGTGTTGGCCGCAAAAGAGCCGAGCCAGACCCCGATCAGGGCGCGACGCCCCAGAATCATCACGGCAGCCAGGGCGATTCCCGCCGCTGGAAAAACCGGGGAGACGTTGCCGGGCGGGATCGTGAACAAAAAACTCACCTTGGCAACCAAGGCATACGCGATGGCCACCGCCAGGATTGCGGCCGGCGATGAATTAAAAAACCGGGGCATGGAATACTCCTTGGTTTCCGTGTGATTCATTTTTCAACACCTCCACACTTTCTTGCCGCCGGCAGCGTAAAACAGAAGCGGTTCCACTGGCTCCTCTTTTCGACCTGAAACAGCTTCGGGCGGAAATTGTCGGCAGACCGCTCGTCACCGGGCGCAGACGGCAGGATAAAAAGGCCGGACTGGTGGATGGCGTGGCCGCAGAAGGGAATGTCGCGCGCGGTTTCAGAAACAGCCAAGCCAGCCTTCGGCTTGAACCACCGCCGGGTTTCATCAACGAGCGGGACAAGCGCAATGGGAGCCGCGAAAATTTGCGCCGCCAGCGCGGTGAGATCGTAAAAAAACTCCTCCGGCGGCGTGTCCGGCACTTCATGCCGGAGAACCCCAAGACGCCGCATTTCGTCCCGCGATGGTGGCGGAGGTTTCATTGTCCCGTTGTAAACCAACAGGTCCTTTACCAATCCCTTCTAAATCTGATGCATCTCCGGTCCGATTGCCAGTCTGAACTTCAACCGCCTTGCTGGGGCTGCGCCTGCTGGCGGCCCGCAACAAAACTCCCCGCCTCTGGCATTGCCCGCCGCCCGCGTTCGGTTAAATTGGACGGGTGAAATCGAAAGGCACAGTTTACTTGGTTGGCGCGGGGCCGGGCGACGCGGGCCTGCTCACGTTGCGCGGCGCGGAACTGCTTCGCAGCGCGGAAGTCGTCCTCTGCGACGTGCTGGTCAATCCGGAACTGCTCCGGTTCGTCCCGCCGTCCGCCGAAATCATCACGCGCGGCAACCACAAGCGCGACGGCGGCCTCACGCAGGAGCAGCTCACCGAAGTCATGCTCGCCCGCGCCCGCGAGGGCAAAACCGTTGTGCGCCTCAAGGGCGGCGACCCGTTCATCTTCGGTCGCGGCGGCGAGGAAGCTGAAAAGCTCGCGGCGGAAAAAATTCCGTTCGAGGTCGTGCCGGGCGTTTCGTCCGTCGTGGCGGCGGCGAATTACGCGGGCATTCCGCTCACGCACCGCGCGCATTGCTCCAGCTTCACGGTCTTCACCGGCCACGGCGATCCGGCGGAGGAGCACACGGCCCTGCGCTACGAGCAGATCGCCAAAATCCCCGGCACCAAGGTTGTGCTGATGGGCATGGACAATTTGGAGGACTGGACGAAGTCGCTCATCGCGCACGGCATGGCACCAGAGACGCCGGTAGCAGTCGTCCATCGCGGCACGACGGGCCGGCAGAAGTCCGTCGCCGGCACGCTCGCGACAATTGCGAAGCTGGCCGCGCAGGAAAAGATTTCGCCGCCCGCCATCACCATCGTCGGCGACGTGGTGAAGCTGCGCGGAAAATTAAACTGGTTCGAGTCGAAGCCGCTTTTCGGCAAACGCATCGTGGTCACGCGGCGCGCGGAACAGGCCGGCGGCTTCGCCGCCAGGCTCGCGGAACTTGGCGCGGACGTTTTGCAAGTGCCGACGATCAAGCTCACGCATCCGACGGAGCGCGACGCGATCATTGACTGCCTGCTGGAACTGAATTCCTACGACTGGTTCATCTTCACCAGCGCGAACGGCGTGACGGCGTTCTTCGACATGTTCTTCAAGCGGTTCCAGGATTTGCGCGAGATCGGCGGGGCGCGCATCGCGGCGGTCGGCCCGGCCACGGCGGTGAAATTGCGCGAGCTGCATTTGCAGGTGGATTTGCAGCCGGAGGAATTTATCGGGCGCAAAATCGCCGAGGCGTTCGTGAAATATCAGAGCATCGAGAACGTCAAAATGTGCCTGCTGCGCGCCGAGGTGGCCGGCAAGGATTTGCCGGACGCGCTGCAAGAAATGGGTGCCATCGTGGACGACATCGCCATTTACAAAACCGTGGCCGAAACGGAAGACCGCACCGGCGCGGGCGACCGTTTGCTCGCGGAAGGTGCGGACTGGGTGACGTTCACGAGCAGCTCGACCGTGGAACATTTTCACGCGCGGTTCGATCTGCCGAGGCTGATGAAACAATTTTCGCAATTGAAACTCGCCTCCATCGGCCCGGAGACGACCAAGGCCATCGCCGCGCTGGGACTTAAGCCGTCGCTCGAAGCGAAGGAGCACACGACGGACGGCCTGATTACAGCGTTGCTGAAAGCGGCCAAAGCCTGAAGCGGCAGCCACAGATGGGCACAGATGGGCACAGATAAAAACGGCGCGACAAAGAGCGACTCCAACTTTTTGGACTGCGGCGGGAAGCGAAGCGCCACGCCGCCGGCGCAAAAGGAATTTGAGTTGTTCCGCAAACTGCGCAAAGGCAAAACCGTCGAAGGCTTGCTCAATTATCATCAAGCCCGGCCCATCGAAAATCTTTACGCCATCGAGCGCGCCCGCGTGCTGTTGGAAGATTTCGACATTCTCTCCGCTGAAATCCGCACGACCGCCTGGCCGGCGAGCAGGCCGAGGAAGACCCAAAGGCGGACGGGCGTTTTCACAAGCCTGGCTTTTGACGGATCACCATTGGAGCGTATCGAGATAGCGCAGGCTGATCGGAATCTGCTGTTCCGACACCGCCGATTCATCCTCGATGAAATACCATTGCACATCGGCCTTCGCGGCGGCGCGGAACAGCGGCGGAAAGGGAATCTTGCCCTGGCCGATGGGCACATCATTGCTCACGTCCGAATGCCCGGTTAAAAAACCCGTGGGCGTGCTGTCCTTCATGCCCTTGAGGTGCATGAGCTGCCAGCGGTGGCCGTATTTTTCAAACAGCTTCACCGGATCCTGCCCCGCGTGAACGATCCAAAATATGTCCATCTCGAAACTGACATATTTCGGATTGGTCCCGGTCATCATCAGGTCGAACAACGTGCCCTGCTGGCAAGGCTGAAACTCGTAGCCGTGCGTATGGGAGAAGAATTTCAGCCCGTGCCGGGCCAGAACTTCGCCCGCGTGATTAAACACCGCAATCGCCTCGCGGCAGGTCTTTTCATCGAATGTTCCGCCATGCGGAATCCACGCGCAGCCAACGTATTTGAGCCCGAGGATTTTCGCGTCGCTGATGATCCAGTCTAGGTTGGTGCGGAATTGATCATAGCCATAATGTCCGCTGACCGGATTCATGCCGCAGGCATCAAGCTGCGCCTTGAATTGTTCGGTGGAGAGGTTGTAAGTGCCCGCGAGTTCGACGTTCGTGACGCCCCAGCTTTTGATTTCGGCGAGCGTGCCCGGCACGTTCGTCGCAAACTGATCGCGCAAACTGTAAAGCTGCAAACCCGTCTGCGCCCGGCTGACCGAGGCGGCGTGCGCGGTGGCAAATAATAACATAGAAGCAGACAAGGCCATGATGACCGGTAAAAGCCGGGGATTGGAATTCATGAGATTTAACTAGCGCAAGCGCATTGAAATTGAAAGCATGAAATTCTCCATTGGCACCGCATCACGACCAAATGCCGGTCAAGGCGTGCCCGCTTCGGAAGCTTTCGGCCTTCGTTCAATCGCCGGGATTTCCCCGCGGTGAATTTGGAGCAGACGATCATGCGCGAGCCTCGCCGACCCGACCATCTCAGGATACGGCTGGTCGGCGACATCCACAAAACCGAGGTTGTAATTCTCGTCGTCGTTTCTTCCCGTCACCGGCTGGTTCAGCCATTGAAACCAGTGCGTGCCGATCACCGCCGGCGGCGCGGCGCATTGCTCGACGTAATAATGGTAGCCGGCGGCGCGCCCGCCCTGATTCATCGCCTGCACAAGTCCCGGCACCATGCCGCGGTCCGGCGCGCCGATGTGAAATTCGCCGTTGCGTGCGCGGCCGATTAAAGTTCACCGGCTAAAGCGCCCGCCCGGCCTTGTTGTCACTCAGTGGTCTTTTTCCCAAACCGCGCGAATCGCGTCTTCGTCGCCAAGGCCGGTGGGAACTGCGGGGCTGGGATCGTTGGCGAAATACCACCGCATGTCCGGTGACGTGGCGGTGCGGCTGCCAGGCATTTCGAGGCAGCCATTCGGGTCGGTCTTGCGCACCCAGTTCCAGGCGTATTGCAGCCAGTTGGCGCGGTAATCTTTGGTCTGATGCGCGAACCAAGTAATTTCATCATAGCCCCACACCCAGTTGAATTCGCCGTTCGCATTGGGTTCTCCCGGATGCCGGCTGACGCCGTAGTTATCCAGTTCGACAAGATAGGGAAGATGCTCACACGTCCAGCCGCTGAAAGTCAATCCGCCCTTGCTCTTGTTGTAGATGCCGTCCGAAAATCCCAATTTCAAAATCGCTTCCTGCGGCTGGTCGGGAGTTTCCATGATGCGTAACGGAAACGCATTGAAATCCAAAAGCGGATTGCCGTCGTGCATCAGACCGCCGGAGGGAACGTGGCCGTTGCACAGCACCATGTGGTGGCGGGCGTGTTTGGCCGCATAATCCCGGACCAGGCCGAACAGGTGCGCCCAATGAACATTGTCCGGATCGTTTTTGTTCATGATCTCCACCTGGCCGAAGTGAATCCCTTCGCAGCCGAGATCAATGTAAGTGACCGCCTGATAATAAAACCACATCTGCGTCTCGATCCGGCTTTCATCCGGCACCTGGGCGTTGCGTCCCATTGGACGGCGCTGGCCTTCGGGATAAATTATGTCGTCATAACGGAAATTCCGTTGCTCCACCGGCAGTCCAAAGGCGGTGAACACCCAGTCAGGAATTGCAATTTGATTTACCTTTGGGTTGACCGTCTCGAAGACGCAGGCTTCCAAAACCATCTCCGGGTCGGCGGCCAGGACTTGAGGAACGGCTTCGCGCGCGCGCTGGACGTTGTTCGAGAAATCATTTTCCGCATTCCAAAGGCAGAGGGCGCGCCCGATGTATTTCGCACCGATACTTTTGAGCATCCGGATGTTGTCCTGAAGATCACCGCGCCCGTTGAGCAGGCCTTCCATCGTAATGGAGCGGGACAGATAATTGTCCAACACCTCACGCGAAATTTTCCCGTCAAATCGAAATTCTCCGGGCCGGGAGACAGCGTTGGTTTCCGCAGCCACGGCGCAGCTTGCGACGAGCAGGCCGGCAGCGAGTCCTGCCGCCAGCAGGACATGAGCTTGGTTGCAGATTTTGAGAGGGTGATTTTTCATAGTTGTGCTTTTCGAGACCGGCAAATGAAATGCGCGGTCGCTTTTACCATTGGTCAGTTATTGGAAATGAGATCCGCGTTCAAACGCGTGGCTTTGCCGGGCTTGACCAACAGCTTGGTTGTTTTTTCGCCGTAGCGCACCATGCAAGAGCCGCCATTGCGATTGCTGATTTGCGCCGACTGAAGTTTTCCGTCTTTCCATTCCATGCTCACCTCGTAGCCGCCGCGGGCGCGCAGGCCTTGGACCGAGCCACCCGGCCATTGCGGCGGCAGCGCGGGCAGCAGGCTGATTTCTCCGGCGTGGCTTTGAACCAGCGCCTCGGCCACGGCGGCCGTGTAACCAAAGCTCGCGTCGGATTGATTCGCGCCGGCGTTGTGCAAATTGTTGGCGGGCGCGCGGTTCACATACGCATCCATCAGCGAGCCGACTTTGTCGCCGTGCTCCAGCCGCGCCCACAGGGCGATGCCCCACGAAAGTGGAAAGCCGCCGCGCGGCGGATGGGCTTCCATCCAGCGTTGATAGGCCGCCGCAAAATCAGGATTGCCGCGCAGCGTGATGGAGCTGCCGGGATAAAATGGAAAGTTCGGCGACACATTGTGCCCCTGCGGACCGGGCTTCCAGTCTTCAATCCATTCCTGGACAAAACCGGACTGGCCAATCTGGTAAGGCGGGATTTTTGTCAGCGCCGTTTCCAATTGGGCGCGGAAATCCGCGTCCACGCCCAGAATCTTGCCGGCTTCGATGCAGTGCGGAAACAGTTCGCGGATGATTCCAATGTCCATGGTTGGCGACGGTGAAAGGAAGGACATTTTGCCTTCGCTGTCATAATAACCATGTTCCGGCGACATCGAAAATGGCGTGACCAGCCAGTGATGATTCGGTTCTTCCACCATGACTTCGAGCAGGAACTGCGCGGCGCCTTTCAGCACCGGATAATATTCCCGGAGAAAATTTGTGTTGTCGGTGAATGCGTAATGCTCCCACACGCTCTGGCAAAGCCACGCACCGCCAACCGGCCACATGCCGAACCGCGCCGCATCCACGGGGGCCGTGCCGCGCCAGAGATCAATGTTATGATGCGTCACCCAGCCGTTGACGCCATAATAAGTTTTGGCCGTCTCCTGCCCGGTGACGGAGATGTCCCTGACCATGTCGAACAACGGCTGCGCGCATTCGGACAAGTTGCAGACTTCCGCCGGCCAGTAATTCATCTCCGTGTTGATGTTGATGGTGTATTTGCTGCCCCAATTGGGAATGACCTCTTCGTTCCAAATGCCCTGCAGGTTGGCGGCCTGACCACCCGCGCGACTGCTGGCCGCCAGAAGGTAACGTCCGAATTGAAAGACCAGCGCTTCCAGGTTCGGGTCAGGCGTTCCCGCGCGAACGGATGCGAGCCGCTCGTCCGTCGGCTTGTCGTTCATCGAAGAGTCGCCGACGTTCAAATGAACCCGGCCCATCAATCCGCGAAAATCATCCTCATGCCGGTGACGCAACAGCGCATGATCCTTTTCCGCGCTGCGCGAGAGAATTTGTTCACAAATGGCGGCAGGATTACCGCTGATGTTTGTGTAATTTATGTAGCTCGTCGCGGTCGTGAGAATGAATGTGACCGCGTCCGCTCCCCGAATATTCAAACCATCGCTAGTCGCCGTGGAGCTTCCGCCCTCGTTGCGCGCCAGCATCGCCGTTTCAAATTTCAAGCCCCGGCCTTCAACCGGCGCGATCAACCAGTTTGTCTCTCCAGATTTCTTCCATGAACCGTCCATGACAAGCTTGTTTGGCATTGCCGTCACGGTATCGAGATACGGACTTTTCAACTGCGCCTGGACCGAAACGCGGCCCGGCTTGTCGCTGCTGATGCGCACCACCATCACGCGCTCCGGATAAGACATGAAAACTTCCCGCGTGAAAATCGCGTCGCCGGCGCGATAGCTGACCTTCGCCACGCCGGTTTCCATGTCCAGTTCGCGGCGATAATCTTGAACATTGTCCGCGCCGTCAAACTTGAGCAGCAAATCGCCGATGGGCTCATATGCCTGCTGACCCTTGGGAATTCCCCAGAAATGGTCGTCGGCCATTTTTTCCGCCTCCTGAAATTTTCCGCCAAAAACCAGATCGCGGATCTGTGAAAAATATTGGAGCGCGTTGGGGTCGTTGTAATCATGCGGGCGGCCCGACCAAAAACTGGATTCGTTCAACGCGATGCGTTCCTGCAGGATGCCGCCAAAGACCATCGCACCCATGTAACCGTTGCCCAACGGCAGCGCATCCAGCCACTTCACGCCGGGCTGGCGATACCAAAGCACCATGTCGCGCTGCGTGGCACTTGAATTGGCAGAAGCTGATTCACGCGACGGAATTGATTCCAACCCGACGCTGTTGACGGTGACGACGGCGTAACTGTGTTTTTCTCCGGCCTTCGCCGAAACATCCACATAACGCATCTCCGGCAGCGGCTGGCCCGGCGTATCGTGATAAGTCAGGGATTGAAACAGCGGCCGGCCGAATTTGCCGACCGGATTTTCGGGCACCTGCGCGATTTCCTGTCCATCGCGCAGCACAATGAAATTGCGGATGCCGCTTTCAAAATCGGCAACGGCCTGCCAGGTGATTTCCGCGCCCGAATCTTTGGCGGCAACCTTCACGTCGTAAGGCGCCGGCGGCGGAGTCGTGTCACCGACCGCGCCGGTCTTGACATATTCCATCCACGCCCTGGCCACGGCTTCATTCGGCAGCCAGACGGCGCAGTTCGGATCGCCTTGGAATTCACCGGCCGGCTTTGCGTCGCTGCTCATCAACGGCGCCAGCCACGCCCGGCTCTGGTCCACGGGCTTGAGCGTCTGGTTCGTGCTGTCCATATCGGGCAGACGCATGGCAAGGCAGGCGTCAAAAAACGGGATGGCGAGATACCGGCTGTCGCCGCATTCGTGGCCGGTGCGCGGGTCGGGCGCAAAACCAATCGGCGCGCCGTGCGCGCGAAATTCCTGGAACGTCGCCAGCGTGCCGACGAACGGCAGCCCGAATTGCTCCTTCATGCCGGGATTGCACATCGTCGGGATTCCATAAACTGCGGCGGGAACTTCTGGCTGGGGAAACTCTGATTTGGGACGGAACATCGCCGCCGAACCGGAACGCAACCACATGGCGATGACGCGGTCGGGATGCAGGCACGCCATCACATCCGACCAGATGCCGCCGCCGGAATGTCCCCACAACGCCCACGGGACGGTTTCGATTTCAGAATGGCCGGACTTGGCGGCGAAATCATTGAGCGCGTTCAAAAAAGTCTTTTCCGAGCCATGACGCGGGTCGAACCAAACTTCCGAGCCGCCGGGCGAAAGGTCTATCTTTTCGTTCGTTACATGATACGAGGAACAGAACAAGGCGCAGTCCCATTTCGTGGCCAGCGCCTGCCACTGCAAATCGCAGGCGGCGGTCGAGCCTTCGATGGATGCGGTCGTGCCCGCGCCATGCTGGTGGATGATAATGCCGCGCAAAGTCTTCACGCCATCGGGAATCCAGAGCGTGTAAGTGACAGGCGTCGGCAATTCATTGGCGTTGGTTGAACCGGGATAATCAACCTTAAGATATTGTCCGGCCGCGCGCGTCGTGCCTGCGAAAACCAATGCGCCAACGGTGAACAAAGCCAGGAGGGCGAGTCTTTTCCGCGCCGCGGCTTGCGCGCCCGTTCCAACGATTAACTCTGTCCAGAGGTTCATAAGATTGGTTGTGTATGATCAGTTTTTGAATTTGCGGGAACGCCGTTGGAAAAAGCCCAGGTTTTTATTCAGAGGTCACTGAACCGCCCTGGTGATAAAATCAATGACCGGCTTCGGGTCTGGCGGTGCGAGCGGATAATGTCCTTCACCATTTTTTATGATGACCGTGATTTTGCCGCCCAGTTCTTGGTAACGCTTTTTAACCACGCGCGTATTGTCCTTGAGCCACGGGTCCAGGCTGCCGCAAACGTGGAGCAGCGGCACGCCGGCTTTGGCCAGCGGGGCGAGGTCGTCGAGCGGCTGCGTTTGCGCCAGGTTGCTGTGCATGACGGGATTCTCGGCGTAGATGCAGGAAACCTTGTCCGGATTGGCGATGGCCCAGGCATAAGCTTCGCCGGCCGCTTCGCCGTCACCTTCCATCACCGGCTTCTTGGAAAATCCATGGTCGGTCAGGTGTTTGTAAATCACGTTCCATTGCGCCACCGGCGGCCCGTCGGCGTTGTAGGGAACCGCACCGGTGACGATGTGAAACCCCCTGGCCAACAAGACCTGGTCCACGACTGCCTCCCGACCGACATAATCCGCCCGAAACACCCACGGGTTTCCGGGAGCGGCAGCTTTCGGCGTGATGACGGTGGTGAATGCCTCGACGTTGGGAATCTCTATCTCATAACGGTTGTAACATTCAGTGAAAACCGGTCCACGGCAGGTGATGTATGTCCCTTCATCCGGGAAATTATGGTAAAAGCTGGTGCCGCTGTAGTAAGCACTTTTCCTGAATTTGTCGCCCACGAAACCGGGCGGAGCGGCTTTGGTTTCCTGCACGCTCTGCTCAATAAAATCAGCGATGGGTTTTGGGTTGCGCAGGCTGTGCGGATGATGACCACGACCTTCTTTGATCATCACGGAGATCCGGCCGCCGAACTGTTGATAAATGCTTTCGATGGGCAGCGTAAATTTCACCAAGATGGGATCAATGCTGCCGCAGACGTGAAGCAGCGGCACGTCATTCGTGGCCAGCCCCACGAGTCCGCCCATGATTCCCCAGTTGCCTCCGGGGTTGTCGGCGTAAATGCACGACACTTTGTCCGGATGAGTCGTCGCCCAGACATATGAATATTCTCCGCCCCGGCTCATGCCAATGAATGCCGGCTTCCGGGACAAACCCAGTTTTCCGGTGAGAAACTCATACCAGGCGTCCCATTGTTTGCCCGGCTTCAAATCCTGGCTGGCCGAGATATAAGCCACGCAAAAACCCCGTTTGAGCAGTTCAATTTCGGTTTGGGGCTGGTGATCCCAGTAACAGCCGCGCCAGGACCACGGGTGGCCGGGCGCCGCCAGCTTCGGAACGATCAGGACGCACCGCCGTTGCCCCTTTGCCGGGTCTTTGACCCCATTGCCTTCACCTTCCAAGGACTTGCTGGGCGTGATGGCAAAAGTTTCCGCGTCCATGATAAAATCGTAACGGTCGAACCCGCGCCAGGTGGTTTTCCCGCCAGCCAAGGCAGGTGAAACATTTTGCCCGGATTCATCGGCGGCACGGGCCGTTCCAACCAAGCCGGATGTGCAAATGATGCCAGCCGTCAGCGCGATGATCTTTGCCCAGTGATTCATATTTGCATCTCGATTATTTTTGGAATACCGGCATTTTTTCCTGCCGGATGGTAACACGGATGAAGCCCGCCGCGTGGCGTATGAAGAAAAAATGAAAAAGCGCATGGTTTTGTAATCGCCGAATCCGACCAGGCGGCTTATAAAATTTGAAATGCTTCAGATTTCATCAAGTCGTGCTGGTTCTTCATCTATGTAGCTTTTTTGCACCTCGGCAGTCATCCCCGTTTTAGGGGATGAATGTGACCGATGGACTTTGGGAAATCCTCATCACCGGCTGCACAGAAATGACGCCAAGGGGTGGATCGTCGTCGTCAACCCGGATTCTTTGCTTAAAATCGGGCATTGCAGCAGTTGGCCGCAACCGCCTCCGGGCGGCAGACATCAATACGCGGTTTCGCCGGCCTCATGGAAACTTTCCAACAGCTCTTGAAATCCACAAAAAGTCTGGCATCTTTTCTTTGACAAAGCATACAAATTCAATTCAATAGGGAGCATTCATGAAGCGTCTATTATTCACCGGCTATGGCCTGCTGCTGCTGGCGGGGTGCGCCACGGCGCAGGAACAAACAAATTTCTCCCCGCGCGCGGAAACGGTGTTGCGTTCAGCCTTTCATTTTCTGGCCCGGACGCCCGCCTTCAGCTTGAGCGCGGAGATCTGGCGGGAGCATGTGGATGAGGCAGGCCAAAAAATCCAGTTCAGCCGCACGGTGACGATGGATGTCAAACGTCCGGACCGGCTGCGGCTGGAAATCAGTTCGCCGCTGTCCGCGCGGGGTTTCTGGTATGACGGCAAAACGCTGACGATTTTGGATCGCAAGCACAATTGGTATGGCACCGCCGCCATGCCATCCACGCTGGACCAGACCCTGGACGCGGCGCATGACCATTTTGGCATTGACCTGCCGTTGATTGACCTGGCCATGAGCGACCCTTACCAGAATGCCACGGCCAAGGTGCAGGGCGGCCGGTATTTTGGCGTTTCGCCGGTGCTGGGCGTGCCGTGTCATCACCTGGCCTTCACGCAATCAAATGTGGACTGGCAGGTCTGGATTGAAGACGGCCCGCAGCCGCTGATCCGAAAATTTGTCATCACGCAGAAAAACGAACCAAGCGCGCCGGAATTCACGGCCTTGATCACACGCTGGAATGTGACCGACCGCATTGCCGATTCTGATTTTGTTTTTGAGCGGCCCAAGGACGCGTCAAAAATTGAAATGCGGAAGGATGAATCCGGCAGCGGCAGCGTGAAATAACAGGACGCCTATGAAATTTCCCATCCTCAATCGAATTGCTTGTTCCGTGCTGTTGCTGGCCGTTGGAACGTTTTGCCCGGCCCTTCACGCCGCCGACTGGGGCAGTCTGCGCGGGAACAACCGCAGCACTCCGGCGCCATCGGCGCCGCGCGCGCAACCGCAGGCAAATCGGGCACCGCAGCCAAGCCATGCGCCGCAACCGGGGATTCGCCCGGAACCGCAGCCAGTGGTTCGCACGCCGGAACCACGTCGTGACACCCAGCCCTCGCGCTCGCGGGAGCAGCCACACGTCGTTGACCGCGTCCAGCCCCGCCCGGTGGTGGTGGATCGCACGCACACCGGGGAAGTGGACCGCCGACGGATGGACATTGACGAAGATCGTCGCCAATCCTATTTCTGGTCCGATTTTCACGCCGGGATGCGGATTGACCGGTTGCCGGACGGCTATCGTCGCATTGGCATCCGGGGCCATGACTTTTTCTATTATGAAGGGGTTTATTATGATAATGGACCGGCGGGCTATGTGATTGTCGCTCCGCCAACGGATGCGAGCATCCCCGACTTGCCGCTGGGCGCGGAAACATTGCAGGTGGGTGACACCGTTTATTATTATGCGGCGGGCGCCTTCTACGTTCAGCAACCGGATGGCAGCTTTGTCGTGGCGGCCGCGCCGATGGGAGTGACCGTGGCCCTGCTGCCGCCGGACGCGACCTCGGTCGTCATCAATGGCATTGGTTATTTTTTGGCTGATGGGGTCTATTATCAGCCGGTGATGCAAAATGGCGTGACTGCTTACCTCACCGTCCCGCCGCCGTAACGCCGGGCCAGCACGGGGCAAATTAAAAGCCGATCAGAGCCTCCTCGCACCGGCTGCTGCAAAGCCCAAACCGTGTGAAGGTTGACGCGGGCCGGCATCGGTGAATACTCTTCGCCCTCGATCACAACCATTATGCGCTTCCCCCAACTGGCTTCGATTTTCACCGGCGCGCTGCTCGCGGGCGTCAATTCATTGTTTGCGGCGGATGCCGTTGCGTCCTTTCCCGTGAACATCACGGTGGACGCGGGCAAGTCCGCCGGCGAGCTGACGCCGATCTGGCGTTTCTTCGGCTACGACGAGGCGGATTACACCTACCTGAAGGACGGCAAGAAGCTGCTCGGTGAACTCGGCCAGCTCGGCGGGCCGCAGGTTTTCATCCGCTGCCATCATCTATTGACCAGCGGCGACGGCGCGTATGCGTTGAAGTGGAGTTCGACCAGCGCCTACAAGGAAGATACGAATGGCACGCCGGTTTATGACTGGACGATCAACGACCGGATCTTCGACACCTATCTGGAACGCGGATTGAAACCTTACGTCCAGCTCGGTTTCATGCCGGAGGCGCTCACCACACATCCGCAAAATTACCCGCACCACCCGCCGGTGAACGAACGCGCGCCCGCCGACGCCGGCCAGGCCTATCCGCCGAAAGATTATGCCAAGTGGGGCGAGCTGGCGCATCAATGGACGAAACATTGCGTGGAAAAATATGGCCGGGCCGAGGTGCGGCAATGGTATTGGGAAGTCTGGAACGAGCCGAACATCATGTATTGGCACGGCTCGCCCGCCGATTACTTCAAGCTTTACGATTATGCGGTGGACGGCGTGCGCCGCGCGCTGCCGGACGCGCGGGTCGGCGGACCGGAAACCGCCGGCGGTCCCGGCGGGAAATTTCTCCGCGAATTTCTGGAGCATTGCGCGCACGGCACGAATTGCGTCACCGGCAAGATTGGTTCGCCGCTGGACTTCGTTTCCTTCCACGCCAAAGGCTCGCCCGTTTTCATCAACGACCACGTCCGCATGGGCATGGCAAGTCAGTTCAAGGACATGGACGACGCCTTCGCCGTCATCGCCTCGGTTCCCGAATACAAAAACACGCCCGTCATCATCGGCGAATCCGATCCCGAAGGCTGCGCCGCGTGCCGCGAGCCGAATGACGCCTATCGCAACGGCACGATGTATTCCAGCTACACCGCCGCCAGTTTTCCGCGCGAATACGAGCTGGCCGCCCGGCATGGCGTGAATCTCGCAGGCGCGCTGACGTGGGCGTTTGAATTTGAAGACCAGCCGCCGTTCGCCGGCTTCCGCGCGCTGGCCAGCGACGGACTGGATTTGCCGGTGCTGAACGTGTTCCGCCTGTTCGCCAAAATGAGCGGCCGGCGCGTCGCCGTCACCAGCAGCGCCGGGCTGGATGCGCAGACAATTCTCAAATCCGGCGTGCGCGGCAGTCCCGACGTGTCCGCGCTCGCCAGCCTCGACCAGGGAAAACTCGCCGTGCTGCTCTGGCATTATCACGATGACGATGTGCCCGGCCTGGACGCGAAGCTGGAACTGAATCTGACCGGCCTTGCCCTGCCCGACGGACCGGTGAAGGTTCAGCAGTTTCGGATTGACGCCGACCACAGCAATTCCTATGAGGCCTGGAAACGCCTGGGCGAACCGATGCAGCCGTCGGCGGAGCAATACGCGAAACTGGAGGCCGCCGGCAAACTGGCCGGATTGGATCAGCCGAAAAGTCTGCGGGTGCGCCAAGGCGCGGCAACAGTCAGCTTGAACCTGCCGCGCCAGGCCGTCACGCTGCTGCTGCTGACTTGGAAACCATGATAACGGATGAGGGAATGAGCAAGCGCCGGGGTGAGGTGTTTCAAATTCTAAATCTTCATTTTTTTATTTAGTGTGTTGGTTGTTAGTTACCCGAACTAGGCAACTAAATCGGCAACTTTTATTCCGGCTTTAGTGGAATCTCACTCTTTTTGGAATATTTTTTCACCTTGGATGCCAGCCTGCAGCCGCCCGATAGAAAAACCCATAAAAACAAGGGAAAATGGCGTTTCCAGAATACTGCGGAGGCATTTCTTAATACTGCAAAACGGTTTCTTAGTATTGAGAAACTATTTCTTAATACTAAGAAATGGCCCCGGGGACCAAAAGTTCGGGCCAAATGTCCTGTTTATTGACACCGCCAGACCTGGGCCGGCTTCGTTTTCACTCCCCCTGCATATATCATATATAATATGGCAGCACTCCCGCCTTCAGAGCCGGTCTGAAAATCCCGGAGCGCGACCGGGTCGTCCTCGACCAGCCGCAGCCGGTCTCGAATTTTCGGCGCGTTGAGGCGCTGGCCAGAGCCGGAACCCGCCGATGCCGCAGAAGAGGTCAATGAAGTGCAAGGCGGGGCCTTGATCCAACTTTGTAGCGGCGCTCTGTGAGCGCCGTTCCGGTTCCGGGCGGTCACAGACCGCCGCTACAGAATACGGCGGGTGTCTTCACGCAGCATCGGAGCGCCGGTCTCCGACCCGGCGGGTTCCGGGCGACGGGCATCAACACGCCGGATCGGAACCGGCGCTCCTTTGATTTCCCGCTCACGCGTCCACTCCTTTGCACAATTCCGCCGTGGTGAAACAAAGCGCCTGGGCGAGCTTGGCGACGTTTTTGATGCCGGGATTGCGCAGGCCGCGCTCGATGCCGCTGATGTAGGTGGCATCGAGTCCGGCGCGTTCGGCGAGTTTTTCCTGGGTGAGTTCGCGGGCTTCGCGTCGTTTGCGGACGTTCAGCCCGAGTTTGGCGAGGACAGAGTCACGTTTCGGCATGACTCATCGTCCATGCTAAAACGGGTGCGGAGTCTATGGACTATCAGCCAGGTTGAAGGGAATGGTTTTGCCGCGATGACCCTCACCTGTCCTGCGGAGGTCATTTCAGCCAGTTGATTTTGATTTCCTTTTCGAGCGGCTTGAATTCCGGGTCGCTGGTGACGAGGTCGGCTTTCTTTTCCCTGGCCAGCGCGGCGGCAAAGGCGGCGGCCAGGCTCAATTTGAACCGGGCCTTGAACCCGGCGGCCAGGTCGGCCAGCCGGCGGGTCGCGGGATGGAATTCAATGGGCAGGCTCGTCAGGATGGTGGCGGCCCGGTGCAGCAGTTTCTTGACGAGAACCGCCCCTTCCTCGCCCCGGAAAAAGGCCAGCAGCGCGTGTGAGTCGAGAACGGCGGCGGCCATTTACCTGTCCTCCAGTTCCCGTTCCTCGCGTTTGTGCTCCGCCCATTCCTCGGCCAGCGGCTTGGCGCCGGGCTTGCGTTTGAGCAGGCCGTAGCCGCGCTTAATCGCCCAGCGGGTGACGGGTTTCAGGAGAATGCCGTCGGGTGTGGCCTCCACGATGGCCTTGGTGCCGTCCTCGATGTGGAATTGTTTGCGCAGCCGCAAAGGAATCACCACCTGGCCCTTGGTGGTGAACCAGACCGCCTTGGTGGTTTCGGTCGTATTCATGTTCCAAACATGACAAAAAATAGTCCGTCAACAGCCATTTGTAGGAATTGAAATTTTATTCCTACTTTTATCGAAAGCCGTCCGTTGCCGCCGGCGCGGCGTCCGCCCCCCATCGTATTCCGGCGCGGCGCGGCAGTCGTTCCCGACAACAGCGTCCGTGATTCAATAGCTCATGCGATCGAGCTTCACCTTGCCCCGGAAAATCCAGTAGATGCACACCGTGTAGGCGATCACCAGCGGCACGCCGATACAGGCGATGACGAGCATGATGCCCAAGGTCTTCGGCGACGAGGCGGCGTTGTAAATGTCCAGGCTGTTTTCAGGATCCGGCAGGCTGTAAATCAGATTTGGAAAAATGTTCAGCGCGAACAGGGCCATCAGCGTGACCATCGTGGCGCACGACGAAAGGAACGCCTTGCCGTCGTTGCCACGGTGGAATTCGCGCGGGATGTTGGCGATGGCCAGCATGTTCGCCAGCGCCACGCTGAAGAGCCACGGATTTTCGCGCACACGCGCGGCCATGTGCGGCACGAACAGCAGCGTGGCCATCGTCAGCGTCACGGCGCAGATGACAAAGAAAATGATGCAGCGCATCGCCCAGACGCGCAGCTTGTCATGCAGTTCGCCCTCCGTCTTCATCACGCCGTAAATCGCGCCGTGCATCATGAACAGCGCCACCGTCGTCACGCCGACGAGCAGCGGATACGGCGTCAGCAGGCCGAGAAAGGTGCCGGCGAATTCGCCGCGGGCGTCCACCGGCACGCCCCACGCGATGTTGCCGAGCGCCGTGCCAATGAGCAGGGACGATACAATGCTGCCGATGGAAAAACTCACGTCCCACATTTGCCGCCACCAGCGTTCGGGACGCTTGCTGCGAAATTCAATCGCCACCGCGCGGAAAATCAACGCCGCGAGCAGCAGCATCAGCGCCAGGTAGAAACCGGAGAACGCCGTGGCATACACATTTGGAAACGCGGCGAACAGCGCGCCGCCGCCGGTGACGAGCCAGACTTCGTTGCCGTCCCAGA
>CAYVGC010000022.1:0-49504 GCA_964449815.1 uncultured Bifidobacteriaceae bacterium | reverse complement strand
GCGGCTTCTTCCGTCATGCTCAATATGCGTCTATCTAAATAGTAAATGCTCTAATAGCCACTTGACATCGCTTGGTTCCTTGGCATTTTCTAAAACATGTGTCCGATGAACCTTGGATCCTGTTAAAATTTGGCGGCCTGTTTGCCACCGGAGCCGCAGATCGCGAGTCCATGATCCGCGATGCCATATGTCCGCCAATCTGAGAAAGCAGCAGCCGTCCGATCCCACCTAAAATGTGAAATCCAAGCGGAAAAAGCCGACGCCCTTTTCTCCCGGCAAACCCCGCCCGGCAACTCCCGAAGTCCAACGCCCGGACGAAGTTCCACCAGCACCGGCCCGGCGCTGGTGGTTCCGTCTCGTGGCTTTCGTCGGGCCGCTGCTGCTTCTGGGGCTGGTGGAGTTGGCACTTCGCCTTGCCGGATGCGGCTATCCGACGGCTTTTTTCCTCAACTCTCGACAAGCTGACCGCCTCATGCTCACCGACAATCCCAAGTTCGGCTGGCGTTTTTTCCCCCCGGAAGTCGCCCGCGCGTCTCAACCCTTGTTTTTGGCTGCGCAGAAGCCGCCCGGCACGGTCCGCATCTTCGTGTTCGGTGAATCGGCGGCCATGGGCGATCCCGAGCCGGCCTACGGCTTCGCCCGACAGCTCGGGCGAATTCTCCAGGCCCGCCATCCGGACCAGACCATTGAGATTGTCAACGCGGCGATGACCGCCATCAATTCGCACGTCATCCGGGAAATCGCGCGGGATTGCGGCCCGCGCGAGGGCGATTTTTGGCTGGTTTTTGCCGGCAACAATGAAGTCATCGGCCCCTATGGCGCTGGCACCGTGTTTGGCCGGCAGGCCTTGGGTCTCACAGCAATCAGGCTCAACCTTGCGCTCAAGTCCACACGCGTCGGGCAACTCCTCGCGCGGGTTGGCCGGAGATCGAACGGACCGGCAAACTGGGAAGGCATGGAGCTGTTTCTGGGCCAGCAGGTGCCTCACGAGGATCCGCGCCTGAAGACGGTCTATGCCAACTTCGCCGCGAATCTGGCCGGCATCGCCGATCTGGGTCGGCAGTCGGGCGCTGCCATCTTGTTCGCGACTGTTCCGGTCAACCTCCGGGATTCCCCGCCGTTTGCCTCACTCCATCGTCCGGGGCTGCGCCCCGAAGAATTAACCGAGTGGAAGCAAGACTTCGCCAACGGGACACAGGCGCAAGACGAGGGACGATTTGACGACGCGCTGTCTGACTACCGCAAGGCCGCCCAGATTGACGGTGAGTTTGCCCAACTGGTTTTTCAGCGCGCCAGTTGTGAACTGGAACTGAAGCAAACCGCGCCTGCGGAAACCGATTTCCGGCTCGCCCGCGACCTGGACACCCTCCGGTTCCGCACCGACTCCCGCCTCAATGAAATCATTCGCCAGACAGCCACGGCCAAGGGAGTTTGGTTGACCGACGCCGACCAGCAATTTGCCCGGCAACCGGAGGACATTCCCGGTGCGGACATCTTCTACGACCATGTTCACTTGAATTTCACCGGCAACTATCGCCTGGCCGTCCTGTTCGCGAATGAATTGGAGAAACACTGGCCCGGCGCTCAAGCCAACACTTCTCCGTGGCTGACCGAAGCCGAGGTCGCGCGCCGCCTCGCCTTCACAGATTTTGACCGGCACCGTGTTGACGCCGAAATGCGCGCCCGGTTGCAGCAGCCGCCGTTTAACGCACAGAGCAACTTTCGCGGGCGGGACGAGCATTGGCGTGAGACCATTGCCGTCTTGTCCGTTCCGCCCGCGAGTTGCAGTTCCAACTATCAAACCGCCGTCGCCCTGGCCCCCGAAGACTGGCTGCTGCACGTCAATTTCGCCCGGCTGCTCGAAGCTGCGGGCGATAACGCCCGCGCCGCCGCGCAATGGTTCGAGGTGTCCCGGCTTTTGCCGCATTCCCCGGAGTCATTTGCCAACCTCGGACGCCTCGCCCGCATCGCTGGAGACCCGGCGCGCGCTGAAGATTTTCTCAGAGAGGGATTGAGGCAAAAGCCGGATTCAGTTGAGACGCTCACCGAATTTGGCCTCTTGGAGGCCGGTCGTGGGGCCAACCAGGAGGCCCTGCGACAATTCCGGGCGGCGTTGCGTCTCCGGCCAGGTTTCAGCCCCGCCCGAGTGAACCTTGGCTTGCTCCTTGCCCGCGAGGGTGACGCCGCCGGTGCGGCCGCTCAATATCGCGAAGAGTTGCGATGGCATACCAACAACGTGGATGCCCGCATCAACCTGGCTAATCTGCTCAGCACCCAGGGTCAGACTGGCCAGGCCATGGCTCTGTATGCACAAGCAGTCAGACTCCAGCCGGAGAATCCCATTGCCCGCTATAATTTCGGCAGGCTCCTGACAGCCAACAACCGCCCCGCCGATGCGGTCACAAATTTCGCAGCCGCGCTCCAGCAACACCCCGATCTGGCTGAAATCCATTTCGAACTGGGAAACGCCCTCGCCCGCCTCGGACAAGACGCGGACGCCCTCGCCCAGTTCGCGGAAGCCGCGCGCCTCAAGCCGGATCTCGTGGATGCCCGTTTTAACTACGGCGTGGCGCTGGCCAGGAGCGGGCGTTACCCCGAAGCGGCTGCGGAGTTTCGTGAAACTCTCCGCTTGCGCCCGCAATATCCGCTCGCGCAACAAATGCTGGACGACGCCTCACGAGCGGCGCGCCCCGCCCGCCTGCCGCGCTGATGGGGCTGCCGCGCGGGTTTTGAAATTTGATTCGCCTGCCGCCGGGGATTTTTGCATATTGCGCGGGATGAAATCCATGACGGGCTACGGGCGCGGCGATTGCGCGCAGGACGGCTTCAAAATCACGGTCGAATTAAGCTCCGTGAACCGCAAGCAGGCCGAGGTGTCGGTCACGCTCCCGCGCGAACTGGAAATGCTCGAAGCGCAGGTGCGCGACGTCATTCACCGCCTCGTCGCGCGCGGCCGCGTGAACGCCCGCGTCTCGCTCCATGCCGCCGGGGGGAAACTTTCCGTGCGCAAGCACATCAACGCCGCGCTCGCCAAAGATTACGCCACCGAGTTCGCGCGGCTGGGCAAGCAGTTGAAAATTTCCGGCGAGGTGACGCTCGACCAGGTGCTGCGCTCGCCGGGCGTTTTCCAGACGGATGAGGAGCTGGCCGGCACGGAGGATTTGTGGCCGGCGGTGGAGCAGACATTGAACCGGGCGCTCGCCGCGCTGTTGAAGATGCGCGAGCGCGAGGGCGCGCATCTGGCGAACGATCTCGCGTCGCGCATCGGCATCATGCGCGCGGCTGTCGAGAAGGTTCGGAAACAGGCGCCCACGACGGCGGAGAATTACCGGCAGCAACTGCTCGAACGGATCAAGGCGGCGGGCCTCGAAAACATCGCGGCGGATGACGAGCGGCTGCTGAAAGAGGTCGTGCTGTTCGCCGACCGGTCGGACATCACGGAGGAGCTGACGCGGCTGCAAAGCCATTTCCAGCAGTTCGAGGACTGCCGGAAAGCGAAGGAGCCGGTCGGCCGCACGCTGGATTTTCTCGCGCAGGAAATGAACCGCGAAATCAACACCATCGGCTCGAAGGCGAATGACGCCGTCATCTCGCGCGAGGTCGTGACGCTCAAGGCGGAACTGGAAAAATTCCGCGAGCAGGCGCAAAACGTGGAATGAAAACTGGAAGCCAGGAGCCGAAGGCGGACAAGCAGCCCGCGCCGCTTTTGATTCTCATCTGCGCGCCGTCGGGCGGCGGCAAGACGACATTGTGCCACATGCTGCTGGAGGCGCAGCCGCACATGACGCGGGCCATCACCTGCACGACGCGCGATCCGCGCCCCGGGGAAAAGGACGGCGTGGATTATCATTTTTTCACGGCGGCGGAATTTTTGAAACGCCTGCAGGCGGGCAATTTCATCGAACATGCCACGGTTTATGGCAACAGCTACGGCATCTTGAAATCGGAGCTGCTCGGCAAGCTGCGCGAAGGCCGGGATGTTTTGCTGAACGTGGATGTGCAGGGCGCGGCGACGATCCGCGCGCAGGCGGAGACCGAGCCGGAACTGCGCCGCGCGCTGGTGACGATTTTTCTGACGCCGCCGTCGGTGGCGGTGCTGGAGCAGCGGTTGAAGAAGCGCGGTGCGGATGCCGAGGCCGTCATCCAAAAGCGGCTGGCCGTGGCGCGGCAGGAAATCGCGCAATGGAAAAATTTTGACTACCTGCTGGTCAGCGGCCGGAAGCAGGAAGATTTGCGGCGGACGCTGGCAATCATCGAATCGGAAAAGATGCGCTCGGCGCGGTCGGCCTCGCCGGAGATTTGAACTGCGGATTTCCGATTGCGGATTGCGGATTTAAGTTAAGATTGTGACATGAGCGTTCCAAAGAAAATTATTCTGGGCGTCACCGGCTCCATCGCCGCGCACAAGGCGGCGGATCTCGCGTCGTTGCTGACCAGGGCGAAGTGTGACGTGCGCGTGGTGATGACGGCCGACGCGCAGCGGTTCATCACGCCGCTGCCGTTCAAGACGCTCACGCGCAATCCCGTGGTGACGGATCTTTACGACGAGGACGAGGGCTGGAAGCCCGCGCACATCGAGCTGGCGGACGCGGCGGATCTGCTGGTCATCGCGCCGGCGACGGCGAACGTGATCGCGAAACTGGCGCACGGTCTCGCGGACGACGCGTTGAGCTGCATCGCGCTGGCGCTGAATCCGCAGGCGAAAATTTTGATCGCGCCGGCGATGAACGGAAAAATGTGGCGGCACGCGGCGACGCAGGCAAATGTGGCCACGTTGAAAAAGCGCGGCGCGGAATTCATCGGGCCGGACGACGGGATGCTGGCGTGCGGCTACGAAGGCGTCGGGCGTTTGTGGCCGGTGGAAAAGATCGCGGAACGGGTTTTGAAATTGCGAGAGTAGAATGCCGCGCGCCTCGGCGCGGCCGGTTTGCCCATGAAAATCCTCGATTGGGAACGGTTCAAGAAACTGCGCTGGCTGCTGGCCACGGATCGTCCGGAGCCGACGCAGCAGGCGGAGCGCATCGTGGCGATGCAGCGGGATGTGGTGCTGCCGTCGAAGGCGGGCGTGTTTTTGGTGGTGCTGTATTACCTGTTCTACTCCGGCTGGTTTGAGGGGCCGACCACCCGGCTGGTGGTGCTGGAGACGCTGAAGAATTATTTTCTCGTCTATCTCCTGTGCAATTTTCTGGGCGCAATTTTTTTCATTTTATGGCGGCGGCTGCCGCCGGGCTTGTTCCAATGGCTGGCCTTCACGCTGGGGCTGCTGGACGGGCTTTTCATGGCCGGGATGACGATCATCACGGGCGGGTTTGACAGCGTCGTGTTCTGGGTGTTTCCGGCGTTGATTGTCTTGAACGCGCTGAGCATTCCGCTGGCGATGCCGCAAATCGT
Organism: uncultured Bifidobacteriaceae bacterium; assembly: GCA_964449815.1. GTDB lineage: Bacteria > Verrucomicrobiota > Verrucomicrobiia > Limisphaerales > UBA11358 > UBA11358. Next base: position 44,113 of record CAYVGC010000022.1, on the reverse strand, counting down.
CCTCAACCTGCTGTTAAGCGCATTTTACATGACCGCAGTTTTATTGACGCCGCAGCTTGGCGGTGATGAAACGCCCCCGACGGTCGTGCCACGGCACAGCGCCGCAGGATTTCATGGCACGAACCAACTGGCCCGCTTGAATGGCGAAGCCCCCGCCCGGGTCAACAAGGCCGCCTGGCCGGAAAATTCCGACAGCGACAGTCAGGCGGACGACATTGTGACGGAACGACTATTACTGCGGGCCTCGGTGCTGTGGCTGCTCACGGCCTGCTGTTACGGCGCGCAGGTGCTGCTGGAACGCCAGCGGCAGGCGCTGCTGGAGGCGGGCGAATTTTCCGCGCGCGAGGGGCAGCTGCACTCCGCCGGCCGGCTGGCCGCCGAGTTTGCACACCAGATAAAAAATCCGCTCGCGGTTATCAGCAACGCCGCCTACTCGCTGCAACGCACGCTGCGTGAGAACAAAACTTCCGCCGCGCAGCAGATTGAGATCATCCAGGAAGAGGTTGCGCGCGCCGACAAGGTCATTACGCAGATCATGGGCTACGCGCAGTTGAGCGAGGGCCGCGTGGAAAAGCTGAAGGTCGTCGAGGAAATCGAAAACGCCATCACCCAGGTTTTCCCCGGTGCCGTGCCGTCCGGCATCAAGTTGACCAGGCATTTCACCGGCCCCTTTCCGCCGCTGTTGATGCAGCGCGGCCACCTGACGGAAGTGCTGGTGAACCTGCTGCAGAACGCGCGGGAGGCGGTCGGCGGGCGGGGGAACGTCGTCATCACCGCCGAATCGAACCGCGAACTGGCGGTGGAACTCACCGTGGCGGATGACGGGACGGGGATCGCGCCGGACAAGCTGGAGCGCGTCTTCGAGGCGTATTTCACCACCAAGGAAAAAGGCACCGGCCTCGGCCTGGCCATCGTCAAGCACAACGTCGAACTTTATGGCGGCACGGTGCGCGTGGATTCGGTGCTTGGAAAAGGCGCGAAATTTTCGGTAATCTTCCCGGCGAAGTCACTGCCCAAACCATTTGCCACATGAGCGAGCCGCTGCCACCGGTGCTGGTCGTGGACGACGAAAGAAACATGCGTCGTTCGCTCCAGACCATGCTCGCGGATGAAGGCTACGCCGTGCGCGCCGCCGAATCCGCCGAGGAGGCGCTCGGCCTGCTCGCGCGCGAAAGTTTTTTCATGGTCATCACCGACGCCCGGCTGGGCGGCATGAGCGGCTATGAACTGCTGGGCAAAATCCGCGGCCAGTGGCCGGATTTGCCGGCGCTGATGATCACCGCCTACGCCACGCCCAAGCTCGCGGTCGAAGCCATCAAGGCCGGGGCGATGGATTATTTGTCCAAGCCGTTTGCGCCGGAGGAGCTTTTTCTCGCCGTTTCGCGCTGTGCGGAGCGGCACCGGCTGCTGCGGGAGAACGCCGCGCTGCGTTCCCGCGCCGGGGAGGCTTTCGGCTTGGAACAAATTGTCGGCGAGTCGCCGAAGATGCGGGAACTGCGGCAGTTGATCCAAACGGTGGCGGTGACGGATGCGCGCGTCCTGGTGCTGGGCGAAAGCGGCACCGGCAAGGAACTCGTCGCCGGCGCAATCCACACGTTGAGCCGCCGCCGGGCTGAAAATTATGTGCGGATCAACTGCGCCGCGATTCCCGAAACGCTGCTGGAAAGCGAACTGTTCGGCCACGAAAAAGGCGCGTTCACCGGCGCGATCAGACAAAAGCCCGGACGCGTCGAGGAAGCCGACGGCGGCACGATTTTTCTCGATGAAATCGCGGACATGGGCAAGCCGCTCCAGGCGAAACTGCTGCGGTTTTTGGAGGATGGTTCGTTCACGCGCGTCGGCGGCACGGAGGAATTGCGCGTGGATGTCCGCCTCATCGCCGCGACCAACCGCGACATCGTGCAGGCCATCGCCGCCGGCGAGTTCCGCGAGGATTTGTTCCACCGGCTCAACGTCGTGCAGTTCAACCTGCCGCCCTTGCGGGAGCGCGGGCAGGACATGATTCTGCTGGCGGAACATTTTTTGAAAATATTCCGGGCGGCGTTGAACAAAAACACCGTGGGGCTGACCGCCGCCGCGCGGCAGAAACTCCTGGCCCATCGCTGGCCGGGCAACGTGCGCGAACTGCGCAACGTGATCGAACGCGCCTTGATTTTGGAAACCACCCGCGAGGTGCAGCCGTCCAGTCTGCCGGACTTCTCGGTCGAGTCGCGCCTGCATAAAGACGCGCCGGTCGCGGTCGCCCCGGACGAATCGCTTGACCTCGCGCTGGCCCGCCTTGAGCGCGAATTGATTCAGCACATGCTGGAGCAAAATAATTTCAGCCTGACACGCGTTGCGGAACGGCTTAAGCTGACCCGGCATTCATTGCGTTACCGGATGCAAAGATTAAACATGAAAACTGCCGCCGGTGACGGTGGCGAACCTGCCGCCGTGGCCGAATGATGAACCGATTTTATCTGCCAACTGCCAACAGCCCGTTCATTGACTGGCTGATATTCATTGCCATCCTGCTGCCGCTGTGCCTGGCCATCGCCGGCTTTGCCGTCTGGTTGCTGGTGTTGAGAGACAGTGCCACCAGACATCACCGGCGAAAACGCCGGCATCATCGTCCCACCAATCCCACGCTGGCCCAGACCGGCGGCCTGCCGCCAAAACGCGACCCCAACCAGCCACCGCCCGGACCGTGAACCTGCCGCACAGCCGCGCGCTCACCCAAAAAAGCGCCTCCAATCTCGCGCTGGCTTTCGTGCTCCTGCCTCGTGAGAAACGCGACGCCATGTCCGCGCTCTACGCCTTCTGCCGTGCCGTGGACGACGTGGCCGACGAGGATTCCATTTCCACGGAGAAGCGGCGCGAGCAGCTCGCCGCCTGGCGCGAAGACATCCGCCGCGCCTGCGAAAATAAAAAACCAGAATTCGTCCTCAACCAGGAATTTCAGCCGGTCATCCGCCGGTTCCAGCTGCCCTTCGCGCTGTTTGACGAACTCATCAAAGGCTGTGAAATGGACCTGGAGAAGCTTCGCTACGCGGACTTCGACGAACTGGAGCTTTACTGCCACCGTGTCGCCTCCGTCGTCGGCCTTTTGAGCATTGAGATTTTCGGCCACCGGAATTCCGCCTGCCGCGACTATGCTGTTTATCTCGGCAAAGCGCTGCAACTGACGAACATTTTGCGCGACGTGAAAAACGATGCCGCGCGCGGACGCATTTACCTGCCGCAAACCGAACTGGAAAAATTCAATGTCACCGCCGCCGAGATTTTGGATTCAAAATATTCGGACAATTATTTCAAGCTCGCCAGCAGCGTCGCCGGTCGCGCGAAACATTATTATTCGCTCGCGCAGAAAACCTTGCCGCCGGAAGACCGCAGATCCATGGTCGCCGCCGAGCTGATGGGTTCGGTCTATTGGCAGTTGCTGCAAAAACTGGAGCGCGGAAAGTTCAACGTCTTCGGCCCGCAACTGTTGAAATTGTCCAAGCCGCACAAGCTCGCGCTGATCTTCAAGTCGTGGCTGCGCTTTGCCACCGGCTCCACTTCGCCCAGCTATGGCCGGCCCTGAACAGCGCCGGCTGATTGTCAATGCGGACGACTTCGGCCTTTCGCCTTCCGTGAACGAGGCCGTCATCCGCGCGCACCGCGACGGCATTTTGACCAGCGCCAGCTTGATGGTGAATGAACCGGGCTTTGACGAAGCCGTGAAGCTCGCGAACGAAAATCCAAAGTTGGGCGTCGGCCTGCATCTCACTTTCCTGATGGGCCACTCCGCATTGCCGCCGGAAAAAATCCCCGGCCTCGTCAATGCGCGCGGCGAATTTTCCGAAAATCCCGTCGCCACCGGCTTCCGTTTTTTCTTCAAGCGCAGTCTGCGGGAACAGCTACGCGCCGAAATCCGCGCCCAGTTTGAAAAATTCCACGCCACCGGCCTGCCGCTGGATCACGTCAACGGCCATCTGCACCTGCATCTGCATCCGGTCATTTTCAATATCCTGATGGAAGACGCGGACCAGCTCCGCATCCGCCGCCTGCGCCTGACGCGCGACTGTCTGGCGCGCAGCCGGCGCATGGCGGGCGGGCGCTGGTTTTATCGCGCGTCACACGCCGCGATTTACGCAGGGCTTTCTCGCCGCGCCCGCGAACCGCTCCGCCGGCGCGGCATCCAACACGCGCAAATCACCTTTGGTCTGCTCCAGGATTCCCGCGTGGACGAGGAATATGTTTTGAAACTGCTGCCGGAGCTGCCGCCGGGCGATTCCGAGCTTTACTCCCACCCGTCGCTCGGCAAATTCAAGCATGAGTTCGCCGCGCTCGTCAGCCCGCGCGTGCGCGAACAAATTTCCAGGCTCGGCATCGAACTCATTCGTTACCAGGATCTGGCCGCCGATTGCCACAGCTGAAACACAGATGATTGTTTCTTTGAATCTGTGTTCAATCTATGTTCATCTGTGGCTCGAAAATATGATCAAACTGCTTTCGATTTTGCTCGTCGGCCTCGTCTGCGAATCCGCCGGCGTGGTGCTGCTGAAAAAAGGCATCAACCACATCGGCGACATGAACGGCTTCACCGCCGCCGAAGTTTTCCGCATCGTCCGGTCCGGCCTGACCAGCCAGCAGATCTGGCTCGGCATCTTTTTTGAAGCGCTGTTTTTCATCGGCCTGCTCGTGCTGATGTCCAAAAGCGACATCAGTTTTCTCTGGCCGCTGACGGGCTTGAGCTTTGTGTTTGCGACCTTCGCCGCACGGTGGTTTCTCAATGAACACGTCTCGCCGGTGCGCTGGGTCGGCGTGATGCTGATCGTGCTGGGCGCGGGCTTCATCAGCTACAGCGAGCACGCGAAGGAAAACCCCGTTGCGCCAGCCGGCCAGTCCGAATCCATTGGCAAATAATTGCCGTGCCGGTGGCGCGAAAGAGAAAAGCCTGTGGTGCCTACCGTGGGTTTCTCACCCAAAATGACTCTGAGCCCTGGAGGGGCCGGCAGGAAATTCCATTTGAACAATCCGGCCGTCGCGTTGCGACTTCAAAGGAGTTTTGCCAGAACTTCCGCCAGCCGCTCCGCCGCCAATTTCGTCTGCTGCTGCAGCCGCAGCAGCGCGCCGATCTTTCCCGGTGATCTGGCGATGGCCCAGGTCAGCCTGCCGAAATCCAGGCTCTTGTCCGGCCGGGCCAGCGCGTTGAAATCCAGCGGCAAATCCTCGTCCGCCGGGTCGGAAATCACGCGGACGGTCGCGCAGGGAATGCCATGCTCCGCACAGACCGCGTGGATGGCCGCCGATTCCATCTCCACCGCGTCCGCGCCGGTTTCGGCGCGCAACTTTTTCTTTTCGGCGATGGTGGTGGCGATGCGGTCGGCGCAGAAGAATTTTGCGGGCTTCGCGCCGGCGGCGGCCAATTTTTCGTGGCAGCCGACGTCAGGAGGCTCTGGCTGAATGCCGAATGCCGAATGCCGGATTGCGAATTCAAAAACCACGTCGCCGAGTTCCAAATCAGGATTCAATCCGCCGGCGAAGCCGCAGGTGAACACCAGCTCCGGCGAACTGCCCGCCAGAAAGCTGCGCACGGATTTCTCGGCGTTCTGGCGTCCGATGCCGGTGAGGAGCGTGATGACGCCGGGATGCCGCGCCGCGATTTTATGAAACGGCGCGGCTTCTTCTTTCAGAGCGAAGCAGATGAGGGTGGTCATTTAAGCCGTGGAACGGCGAAAAGAAAGTAGCCCACGGCGCGGGCCGTGGGAAACGAATTTTCCCAGCGGTCAAGCTGTGCAGCAGCGAAAGCAAATGTTCCGCAACTTTCACCGTGCCATGACAGACGGTTTCCACACCGTCGGTTCCTTCCACGACACCGCGACGACCAGTTCACATACCGCAACCTCCGGTCACGCTGTCGAAACTTCCTCTCCACACGCCACAACTTCCTGTCCACACGCCGAAACGTCGTGTCACCGCGTGTAAACTTCCGTTCAACTCACCGAAACCTCCTGTCACCGCGTGTAAACTTCGGTTCCACACACCGAAACCTCGTGTCACGGCGTGTAAGCCTCCGTTCAACACACCGGAACATGGCCTGACCACGCCGAAACCTCCGCTCAACACACCGTGAAAGCATTGGAACACACCGAAACTTGGAGTCACCGCGCCGGCCAATGATTTTACCGCGCCGAAACTCCGTTTCCCGGTGTGTAAAAATCATTTTTATACGCCGGAAAATCACTTCTACGCACGGGGAAATTACGCTTATACGCCGTTAAATCCTGTCGTGGCAATAGTTTAGGCGGAAAACCGGCCGCCGATGCCAAAAACCGTGTATATGGATGTCTGAAGGGCTTGTCGCGCGAAGCACGCGAAGCGGTCGAAGGATTATTAGCCACGAACCGCGAATGATTTGTCGCCGAGCAACGATGGAAATTAGCCCGGCACGGCGTGCCGGGTTGGTGGTTCACAAAATGAAACGTCCTGCCGCCGTCGCGCTGGAGCGGCGCTTTGGCGTGCCGCGCAGGCGGAAAGGGACGATGGAATCCAACTTCAGGACGCATGAATTGGTTTGCCGGGTTATCCCCAGCCACTTCGTAGCGGCGGAGGGCCGCCGTCCAGGACGCGGGCGCGAAGGGTGGGGCGCGTTACTCCATGCGCGCTGTCGTGCCCAACCCGAGGCGTTCGGTTTCAGCCAGCGTCGGGCCGGGGACTGCCCGGGCAACGAAAACAGCCCAGCCATTCATGGCTGGGAACATCGCCAACCGACAATTCAAAGTCCCGTCAGGGACGGCAGAACCGTGGTGGCCGTCCGCAAGGACCTTTCGTCCCTGACGGGACTGGCGATGTTTCCGCACCGTGAACCCAGCCATGAATGGCTGGGCTATTTTCAAGGCGCAGGCAAAGCGGCGGGGGCCGCCGCAGTCCAAGACGCTGGTGCGACCAAGCGAGACTGGCGAACCGCGCGAAGCGTCTGGGAGTGCGCCAGTCCTTGGTGCTTTTAAACCATGCGATTTTCCGAAACAGCGCGGCTTCTTCTTTCAGCGCGAAGTTAATGAATGTGGACATTGACCAGAACCACTTAACTGAATGTCACGTTCGGAAACTTTTTTAAAATAAATTGTTTCAACTGTTCTGGCTCGATATTGAAAAGTAGCTCCAGCTTTGTAATGCCTGACCAACGCAGCGTTTTCCCTCTCAACAAACTATTCATTTGCTCTTCTGTCAATTTTTCGGGTGGTTCGAAATGTTTAAGCATTTGAAATGGTTCATTCCCAAGATTCAAACCTATGGAAATAAGTTCGAGGTCTTTGGAATCACCTTTCACAAAGAGACGATTGCGAAAAGTGTTGGCCCCAATCATTTTCTGAATTTGAAAATCCAAATAATCTATACAGGTTCGGATTGCCTGAGTGGGCTGCTTGGCATCAGTTTTGGTCTTTAATAGCACCTCAAGCTTTCTTTTGAATGTGTCAATAACGGGCTTCGGTGCCAAACCCTCCTTGAGACATGCAAAGAATGCGTTTTCTACAGCATCTAAATCATGGGAGTCGGGTCGCGTTTCACAATGCGGCAAAATTTGAGTATTAAACTGGTGTTCAATCCATTCAGGGTCGTAATCATTACCACTTTGTTTCATGCACAAAGATTTAAGTTTTCAGGGGAGGTGAGTCAAACAATGTTTTGCCCTATGACTTGCGTAATATGATTCTAACAGCCAGCACTGTTTTTGTTGTAATTACGTTTTCATAAAGCTTTCACTTTATCCCTGCCAATCTTTCCTTCCAGATTTTGTATAGCTCCACGGTGGCGCGGACGTCGCGCAGGCAGTATTCGGCAATCTCGCGGAATTTCTTTTCGGCCATCAGCGTTGTCACGTCGCTGCCGGTCACGCCGTGGCTCTTGGGCGATTCGATGCCGAAGGCCTTGCAGTAAAAATCCAGGTTGAACCGCCGCGCCGCGCCGTCGCGCCCGCTCACGCTGTAAAAAGTGAACTGCTCCGCAAGGTCGCAGTGCGGCTCCACGGCGTAGCGGTAGCCGAGCCAGTTTTTCTTGGTGATGGGCACGTTGAGCAGCGCCGAGCGCAGGTAGATGAACGGCACGTCGAACCCGCGCCCGTTGAAGGTGACGACGCTGTCATAATGCTTCGCCACGTCCCAGAACGCGGTGAGCAGCTCGGTCTCGTCGGCGCAGGGCACGAACTCCACCGGCCCGGCGTCGCCGGCATCGTCCTCATAATCCTCGGCGAGGTAGATGGACTGGCCGCGGAGCGATTCGGCGTTGAGCATGGCGATGCAGACGACCTGCGAGGTGAACGGCCACAGGCTCATGAACCGGGTGATTTCCTCGCGCTTGGCGTTCTTGGCGATGGCGTCGTCAATCTTCTCGGTCTCGCGGAAAAGGTATTCCTGCTGCGCCTCGTCGAACATTTCGAGCGGCAGGGCGGAGGTTTCGATGTCAAAAACAAGGGTGGCCATAACAGTTGATGCACTTTTGTAGCCTTGGCGGGGAAAAGTCGCCAGACATTTTGCACGGGCAATCGCGCTTTTGCCCCGCCGGTCATTTCCTGGCAGGAGTAAACTCGCGTTTCGGTTTTATTCAATTTCCAGCCGTTTCTGAATCTGTTCCAGCGGCACGCCTTTCGTCTCAGGCACCATGGTTTTCACCCAGACAAGCTGGAGCACCATCATGCCGGCGAAAAACGAGAAGACATAACCGGGCGGGAAAGCCGAGACCATTTTGGGGAAGAAGGTCGTCAGCAGGGCGGCAAACATCCAGTGGGTGAAACAGCCCAGCGTCTGGCCTGCCGCCCGTTGGCGGTTTGGAAAAATTTCGGAAATGAACACCCAGATCACCGCTCCCTGGCCGATGGCGTGGGCGGCGATGAAGCTGAAAATGCAAATGGGAACGATGCTGTAATGCTGCGTGAAGAAAGCCCAGGCGACCAGCCCCAGTGAAATGATGTAGCCGAACGAACCGATGAACAGCAGGGTGCGGCGGCCCAGCCGGTCAATGAGCCACAGGCCGACAAAGGTGAAGATGAGATTGGTCACGCCGATGCCCACGGATTGAAGCAGCGCCGCCTTCGCGCCCAGACCGGTCAGCTCAAATATGCGCGGCGCGAAATAGAGAATGGCGTTGATGCCGGAGAGCTGGTTGAAAAAGGCGATCAAGAAGGCGAGCAGGATCGGAACGCGCAGCCGCCAGGTCCAAAAATTCTCCGACGCGTGTCCTTTGGCGGATGCGGCGGCGATTTCATCCGCCACGGTTGCAATCTCGGCCGCCGAGGCTTCGGGCTGGATCAGTTGAAGGACCGCAACGGCAGCCTTGCGGTCATTTTTCCGTCCCAAGAGCCAGCGCGGGCTTTCCGGCAGGCTGAAACAGAACAAGGTGTAGAGCAGCGACGGAAACGCAGCCACGCCCAGCATCCAGCGCCAGGCGTCTTCACCAATGCCGGCGAGCAGCCAGTTGGACAGGTAGGCGATGAGAATGCCAAAAACGATGTTGAATTGAAACATGCCCGCCAGCCGCCCGCGATGCGTGGCCGGGGCAATTTCCGAGATGTAAAGCGGTGCCACCACGGTGGAGATGCCGATGCCCAGCCCGCCGATGACGCGGGCGATGATGAAGGAATAAACCCCCGTGGCGAGGCCGGACCCCACGGCCCCCACCAGATAGAGCATGCCGATGCAAAGCAGGGTTTTTTTGCGCCCGAACTTGTCCGTGGGCCAGCCGCCGAGCAGCGAACCCAGGACGGTGCCGTAAAGGGCCGACGCCATGGCGATGCCGTGCAGCCCGGCGCTCAAGCTCCAGAGGGACTGGATTTTTTGCTCGGCACCGGAGATGACAACCGTGTCAAAGCCGAAGAGAAACCCGGCCAGGGCAGAGGTGAGCGACCAGAAGAATACGCGACCATTCATGGAATTATTTTTTGGAGATTGCATTTACATGCCAGTTTTTACCGCCAGATTCATGGAATGAATGATGTTAAAAACATATTCATTCAAAAGGAAAGCGCCGACTCAAATTTTTATTTTCCGCCGTTTCGTTGCAAATGGACGGGCCGGACCGGCTGGGGCTGCGGCATGATGCGCCGTTGCCAAAGTGAAATCACCCAAATCCCAAACCCGGCGGAAACCGGATGAGCGAAACCTTTGATGACGCCGCGTGGGTTGAAGACAAAGCGGCTTCCGGTGATCACAACCCGCTTTATGGCGGCATCACCACGGCTTGCGCGGTTCATGAACGAGCGCGGCACCCAGGCGGTTTTTGAGCCGTGGTTGCAAAAAACGCCGACGCCGCCTGGGCCGTCCGGCGGTCGCCGGATAATCTTTCCGGGTGCCGCTGGCAGGAGCCGACCCCGGCGGGCTTGCGCTGTTCCCGGGGTTGCAGCAGTTCGGTGTGATCTTACAAGTGGTCCGGCCAACTGACACCATGTTCAAAGAAGGGTGCGAGGTTTCAAAATGATCTCTGCGGCTGCGCTGCCCTCTATCTGGATCGGTAGTGTTCAAGCTCGCCGGATTTGAATCCGGGCAATGTCGTCATTTGAAGGTCCATGGCGAGGTGTCCACGCCGAGTTCCTGAAAAAGAAAGGCGTAAATGTCGGCCTGTTCCGCGACGCGGTCCTTAAGTGAGGAGCCCATGCCGTGACCGGCGGTGGCGGTGGTGCGCAATAAGACTGGCAATCCGGAACTTGTCGCCGCTTGCAGGGCTGCGGTCATCTTGCGCGAATGCGCCGGGTTCACCCGTCCGTCCGTTTCACCGCAAGGAAACAGCACGGCGGGGTAGGCCGTTCCATTCTTCACATGATGATAAGGCGAGTAAGCATAAAGCGCCTTGAACTGACCGGCGTCCTTGACCGTGCCAAATTCCGTGGTGTTGAAGGCACCGTTCGGATCCAGTTCCACGCGCAGCATGTCGTAGATGCCGACGCGGGAAACGACGGCGCGGGCAAGGTCCGGTCGTTGCGTCAGAAACGCGCCCATGAGCAGGCCGCCGTTGCTGCCACCCATCACCGCCAGTTTGTCCGGATTGGTGTATTTGTGCTGGATAAGATGTTCGGCGCAGGCGATGAAATCGTCGAAAACATTCTGCTTGCGCGTCAGGTTGCCGGCAAGGTGCCAGGCCTCGCCGAACTCGCCGCCGCCGCGCAGATTGGCCACCGCATAAACACCGCCGGCATCGAACCACATGCGCCGCGTGGAACTGAACGTGGGCGTCAGATTGATGCCGTAGCCGCCATAACCCGTGAGCAGCGTTGGATTTTTTCCATCCAGCTTGATCCCCTTTTTCCTTAGAATGTTGAGCGGAATTTTCGTCCCGTCCTTTGACGTGGCAAAATCGCGGACCACTTCGATGTCGTCGAAGTTCGCCGGCGAAGTCATCTGGAACGCCGTGACGCGAGATTTTTCCATTCCTGGTGCCCACTCATGCCAGCCGGGCGGAATGAGGAAACTCGTGTTGGCAAACAGCAGTTCGTCACCCTGCCAGCAGTGCAGCCCGCTCACTGTTGAAACCGGCAGCACCGGCACCTCGACCGGCGAACCGGCCTGGGGATAATACCAGAGCCGCGATGGCCCGCCTTCCATCACCGCGACGTAAAGCCCGTTGGCGGAAGGTTCATACTCGCTCACCACGCCGCGGCCTTCCGGCACCACCAGGGCGGCTTTGGACAGAGCCGGGTCCGCCAGCGGCAGGCGCAGGATTTTGCCGCGCGGCGCATTTTTTTTCGAGAGCAAATATATCGCCGAATCCTTGCCAAATTTGATTTCTTTGATCCCGTCTTCGAACCGCGTGAGTTGATGCCAGGCTCCGGCCGCGTCGCGCAAGTAATGGGCGTAGTCGCCACCGTCGCCGTTTGCCACCGTGGCCAGGAGCCAGCCGCCGTCGTCGCTCGCGGCAAGTTCGATCTCGGCGATACGGGGAAAATCGCGCCCAAACTCATAGGTGTCAGTGCTGACCGGCGTGCCGAGTTTGTGAAACCAGATTTGCTGATAGAAATTCAGGTCGCCTTCCGGCCGCTCGCCGGGCCGCGGATAGCGCGTATAAAAAATGCCCGTGCCAGCGGCGTTCCATGCCGCACTGCCGCCGCCGGTCGGAAACTGAACGCCGGGAATGATGTCCGGCAGCGCGCGGCCCGTGGCCGTCTCGAAAAAATGCAGCACGCCGTTTTCACTCCCATTCTCGGAGAGGCAGACGGCCACCCACCGGCCATCTGCGGACGGCACAAACCAATCCATCGCGGTCGTGCCGTTGGTGTTCCAGACGTTGGGATCAAACACGACTTTTCGCAGCGCCGGCGGATAAATTGATTTCAGCCGGACGAGCACCGGCTGCTGCGCCGGCGGCTTGAAGCGCGTGGCAAAGATATTTCCACCCCGGCAGTCCGCCAGGCCGTAGCTCGCCGATTCATCGGCGATCAATTCTGAAAGCTGCTGCTCCAATCCAGCATGGAACTCCAGTTTTTCAAACCAGGCGCGGGTGCGCGCGTTCTGCTGGCGGGTCCAGTCACGCACGTCGGGGCTGGCCGCGTTTTCCAGCCATTGATAATCGTCCACGACCGCCACGCCATGATAATTGTTTGTGACCGGTTCGCGCCCGGTGGCGATGGCCGGCAATTGTGCGGAGCCGGCGGATGAAGCCATCAGGCCAAGGCCCAATATCAGGGGAGAAACGGCGCGGCCGTGACTGGAAAGACTCATGCGGTCAAACAGTAAGCTTCGCCGGTCCGTGGACAAGTTTTTTCAACCGCCATGCCCGGCGTAAGAATCGCTTGAATTTGATGCGCCATCATTTTTGCCAGATCATTCGGTGCGCCGCGCAACCCCCGGCAAGTTTCACCTGAGATCAAATCTTATCCTCGCCGGATAAATGCCGCCATTGACCGAGTGACAGAAATGCGGTTCAGCCCAGCTTGGCGTGACTGCCGTCGCAGAACGCGCCGTTGTGGGAATGTTTGCAGCCGCACCACGCCACGGTCTTTTCTTCGGCGACATCCACTTTTTTCGGCGCAAAGCCCGAACCCTTGTGCGAGCCGTCGCAAAAGGGCTGGCTTTTGGATTTTCCGCAGGCGCACCAGTGGTAGCTGCCCGGTTTCATTTTCAGGACGTAGGGGGATTTTTGGGCAATGACAGGTTCACTCATGTGTCTTTTGTAACCCCGCTTCCGATTTTAGCAAACTAAATTATTTCCAGACGCCAAGTGCCACGAGTTCCTGCGTCGCCGTTTCTGTCCATTCGTGACGGTTCGCCTTCGGGCTGGCCGGACTCGGATGCAAAATCTGGCCGACGCGAATTTTTTTATTCGCCGCCACCAACCCACCGCGCTCGCGCGCGAACGCGCCGATGCCGATCAGCCATTCCGGCTGGAGAATCTCCAGCACGCGGCGCAGATGTTCGTCACAAACCGCCGCCAGCCGCGCGCGGTCGGTTTTGGCGAGTTTGTCCGGCGTCACATTGCTGCCGCTGGCCGACAGAAACGCCAGCGGACAATAATTCGCCACGAAATGCCCGGCGGAAAACTTCTCCGGCGAACCGAACCGTTCCGCAAACAGCTTCCACAGCCGGCGACCGCTGACCTCCGAGCGCGGACATTCGAAGCCCAGCACCGGGCGTTTGGGATGTTCCACCGCCGGCTTTCCAATTTTTGCGGAAATGCCCAGCCAGTCGCGCACGGCGGCAATTTCGCCGAACGGAATGCCGGTTTGCGCCATGCCGAACGGACCGGGATTCATGCCGAGAAAAACCACGCGCTTCCGGCCATGGCCGAAACGCCGCAGAAATTCCTCGTGCGCCGGCCATGCGTAAGCAAGCGGATTATAGACGTGCGTGACCGGCGCGGCGAATTTCAGCCGCCCGGCCTGCACGGAAAGTTCCCGCGCGGCGGCGATAAGTTCAGTGCTGGTGTCTGATGGTTTCAAAGCGCGGCCACGATATTTTAATCTGGCCAGAATGCCAGCCGCATTGCCTGGTGACGTCGCTGCTTCCTGGTTGAGATCTCATCCCGGCTGCTGTTGCGTGAGGCAGTGCAGCGAACCAAAACCCCAGACCAAATCCACGGCGTGAACGCCGACGACGGGCCGGTCTTTGAACAACTCGCCCAAAATGCCGAGCGCAATCCGGTCGTTTGGGTCGTTGAAGGTCGGCACAATGACGGCGGCATTGCAAAGGTAAAAATTTGCATAACTCGCCGGCAGCCGCACGCCGTCAAAACACAGCGGCGACGGCATTGGCAACGGGATGACTTCGGGTTTGCTGCCGTCTTCGAGCCGCAGATCATTGATGCGTTCCCAATTCTCCGCGAGCGGCCTGAAATTTTCATCGCGCGGATTTTTTTCGCGAACGAGCACCAGCGTTTTGGCGTTCACGAACCGGCAGAGGTCGTCAATATGTCCATGCGTGTCGTCCCCTTTCAGTCCTCTCGACAGCCAGAAAATGTTTTTGACGCCGAGATAATTTTTCAGCGTCGTTTCGATTTCCCTTTTGCCGAGGCCGGGATTGCGCACCTGGATTTTCGGATGCAGATGACACTCTGCGGTCGCGAGCAGGGTGCCACGGCCGTTGACCTCGATGCCGCCGCCTTCCATGACGAATGGTTTGCCGGCACAGCCGGCATGGAACAGTTTCTTGCGGAGCAGGCGCGCGGCGGTTTCAGGAATCTTCGCATCCTTCCGCCAGTTGTCATATTTTGCCCAGCCGTTGAAATGAAAATGGACAATGGCCGTTTCCACTTTTCCGCCTTTCGCTTTTTTGACAAAAACCGGCCCGCTATCGCGCGTCCAGCCGCGATCGGTCGGGTGCGTGACAAATTGAATCCTCCGCAGATCCGCGCCGACGTGCTCGAAAACATGGCGTGCAAAAGCCTGGTCCTGTTCGTGCCGGACGAGGAGCCGGATCTTTTCGCCCGCGGAAATCTTCCGCACCATCTCGCCATAAGCCCACGGGATGACCGCGAACTTGCCCGGCCAGTCGCTGGCGTTGTGCGGCCAGCCTAACCAGGTCGCTTCGTGCTTTTCCCATTCGGCGGGCAGGGAAAAGCCGGTTTCGGCGGGCGTGGCAGCATGGTTCGTTTTCAGGGGCGACATAGCAAACAGCGCGAGCATAGCCGCGAAAAGACGCAAAGGGAAAAGATTTTTCCGGGTTCGAAACAACAGCATGACGGTGCAAACAGGCCGCCGGTTGACCGGCGGATGCTGACGGTTCCCGCCTGGTTTTTCGGCGCGACAGAAAAAATATTTGTCAAAAAATGAAAATAATTGGTGAAACATTTCCGTGAATGGACGATGTTAGCGGCAGACACGCTGATAGTTCGCAAAAGACTCGGTCGTATGCAAACGAGCTTCCATGACGTCAGAGGTGCGGTGACCGCGAAAAAGACGACAGGCTGGGTTGTGTTGGTTTTCCTGGCTACACGTCTGGTCGCCGCAGAAACTTCTCCTGCAAAACCAACTCTCATTGCATTGCCTGTCGGCGTCACCGGCGCGGAGATCCAGCAGGCGCTGGATGCCTTGCCGGCCACCGGCGGCGAAGTGATCCTGCCGGCGGGCAGGTTTGAAATTCATCAGCCCGTCTTTTTGAGCCGTGACCACGAGGCGTTGAGCGGCGCGGGCGCGGCCACGATTTTGCATCTGGCGGACAATGCGAACTGCCCGGTGCTCATTCTGGGCGAACCCATCAACACCCCGTCCCAAACCATCCGTCACCTGCGGGTCGCCGGATTTTTTATTGATGGCAACCGCATTCATCAGCAGCGCGAACTCTGGCGCTTGACGGGCGAAGGGTCGCAGATCCGCAACAACGGCATCATCGTGCAGGACGTGACTGATGCGACGGTGGAAAATGTCACCTGTGCGCACTGCCGTTCCGGCGGCCTGGTGACGACGCGCGGTGTGCGGCGGTTGACGGTGCGCGGATTGGACGCCTTTGACAATGAGTTTGACGGGCTGGCCTGCTATTTGACCGAGGATTGTCTGTTTGCGGACCTCAATTTGCATGACAATCCCGGCGCGGGCATTTCGCTCGACCTCGCGTTCGATCACAACATCATCCGCAACGCCCTGCTGGTTGCGAATGACCTGGGCATCTTCATGCGCGCGAGCCGCGAGAATCAATTTCTCGACGTCACCATCCGCAACAGCCGCCATCACGGGGTGTTCATGGCGCATTCCGAGCAGTTGACCGCCCGCGGCTGGGGGCCGGTGCCAAAAACCGAATGCGCCTACAACGCGTTCACCAACCTCACCGCCATGAACTGCGGCGGCGCGGCGTTCCGCGTCAACAACACCACCTGCACGAACAACAGCATCATCCGCGCGAAATTTGAGGGCAACGGCAAGGGCGGGCTTTCGCTCGCGCGGCCGGATTTGATGACGCTGCGGTGAGCGGATCTTTCCTGCGGGCGGCCGTTCCGGCGGCGGCTTTCCGGGAGGATTTTCCCAGCGGAGCGGAGCCTTCCCCGGTTCAATAAAACCTTGTAACGGCAAAAAAATTCCGACACAGTGACGCTTCAATTTTTTTATCATGCTGCCATTCAAAAATAAAATCCTGTTCGTCGGCTACGGAGCCGTCGCGCAATGCACCCTGCCGATCCTGGTCAAACACATTCAAACGCCCGCCAAAAACATCACCGTCATGGATTTCGAGGACCGCAAGGCGGTGCTCGCCCCGTGGATCAAACGCGGCGTGAAGTTTGTGCGCGACCGCGTGACCCGCGAAAACATGGGCGCGCTGCTCGGCAGACATCTTTGCGGCGGCGACGTGCTGATTGACCTCGCGTGGAACATTGACGCGTGCGAAATTCTCGCATGGTGCCACGAGCGCGGCGTGCTTTACATCAACACGTCGGTCGAGCTGTGGGACCCGTATCAAAATTCCATCGGTGCCGCGCCGCAGAAGATGACGCTTTACTGGCGGCACATGAATTTGCGCAAGATGATCTGCAAATGGGATCAGCCCGGCCCGACGGCGGTGATCGAACACGGCGCGAACCCCGGCCTGATTTCCCATTTTACGAAACAGGGCTTGATTGACATCGGCCGCCGTTCCATCAAGGACAGGAAAATCACCGGCCCGGCCGCCGAGGAAATTCAGCAGTTGATTTCGGATCAAAAGTTCAACGTGCTCGCGCAGAAGCTTGGCGTGAAAGTCATTCATTGCAGCGAGCGCGACACGCAGATCACGAACCGGCCGAAGCAGGTGGACGAATTCGTCAACACCTGGAGCGTCGAAGGCTTTCGCGAGGAGGGCACGACCACCTCCGAAATGGGCTGGGGCACGCACGAGAAGGAACTGCCGCCAAACGCTTATGAACACAAGGAAGGCCCGCGCAATCAAATCTGCCTCGCGCAGATGGGCATCAACACCTGGGTTCGTTCCTGGGTGCCGGATTATTGCATCAACGGCATGGTCGTGCGCCACGGCGAGGCATTCACCATCTCCGACAAGCTGACGGTTTGGAAGAACGGCAGGGCGGTTTACCGCCCGACGGTTCACTACGCCTATTGCCCGGCGGATGTCGCCATCGTCTCGCTCAACGAACTGCGCGGCTACAATTATCAGCTTCAGGAAAAGCAGCGCATCCTGGGCGACGACATCACCAGCGGCGCGGACATCCTTGGCGCGCTGCTGATGGGGCACGGCTACAATTCCTGGTGGGTTGGCAGCGACCTGAGCATCGAGGAGTCGCGCCGGCTCGTGCCGCACCAGAACGCGACCACGATGCAGGTGGCGATTTCGGTCGTCGCCGCCGCGAGGTGGATGATTGAAAATCCCGAACGCGGCGTCTGTGTTTCCGACGAGCTGCCGCACGATTACATTTTGAAAATCGCCAAGCCGTATCTCGGCAGGTGGATTTCCAAGCCGTCGGACTGGACGCCGTTGAAGCATGTGAACAACCCGTTCAAGGGCTACAACCGGCCGGACGTGGACTTGAAAGACCCGTGGCAGTTCAAAAACTTCCTCATCACCAACGCCGAGAAATAAACAGGTTTTTCCACTTTTCCCCCTGAAGCCGGGATGGCAACCTCCCGGCTTTTTGCTTTTAAAATCGGTTTGTTCCCGCGCACGCCCCGCATCTGACCGTGCCGGAGAGGAGCAGGAGAAGCGTGCGCCGCGTCTTTGGACATCCCAGTGGCGGGACAGGCCGGACGGTCTGCCGGAAAACGGAAACGTGCGCTGGCCGTTCCTTCTTGTATCTGAATTTCCCTCTAACCTTGTCTGTGAGTAATGGCATGGGAATGATGGGACTGTTCTGCGGCCTGCTGGCGGCAGGACAGTAGCGTGGACGAGCTCGTTATCCTCTGGCATTGGCCCTTGGCCAAGTGCGTGGGGAGCCAGAGCCACACCATTGGCATCGCATAACAAGCACTGGTGACCAGGGTGGCCAGGCCACAACCGGTTGATTTCCGGCTTCGACCGGCTGAGAAAATCCCCGAGCCGGGTGACGCCCGCGCACAACTGCGCCGCCTTCACCGCCGGCTGGCCCGGCATCTTTTCCGCCGTTTGAAAAAATGCGGCGGGACGGCACTGCCACCGGTCATGGCAGCACCTGCACCCGGTAAAACTGTGAACCGCCACTGCCGTTGGTGATAGTGCAGTCCATGGCCGGATTGTTGGACGCCTGCAACCACGCCGTGACCGGCGACCAGGTTTTCAGGTTGGTGGAGACGTTGACCTGATACAGCCGGTTGGTGACAACCGTCCATTGCATCTGCGCCAGGCCGCCGCCCAGGCTGGTTTCGCCGGTGAAATAAAACTGCGAAGCGGGGTTGGTCGGATTGAGGCCGGCGATGAATTTGGCATAGTCGGACATTCCGTTTCCGTCGGTGTCCGTGAACTGGGTGCGGTTGGTGGCGACGGAGCCGAAATTGGCGATCTCCCAGGCGTCGGAAATGCCGTTGTGGTTCACGTCCACAAAGGTGTAGTCGCCGGTGAAATTCAGCGCGCCGCCGACGGTCAGCGTGTTGGTCTGGCCGGCGGGGGTCTGATAATACGGCACGTCGCCAAACTGCGCGACGTATTGCCCGGCGGCCAGATTGCTGATGGTGACGGAGGGCGTCACGCCAGATTGGACCGGCACGAGGCCGATGGGCGAAAGCGTGGACAGCGACCAGGCACCCTGCCCCAGATTTTTGGTGATGCTGACATTGCCGCCCGCCACGACGCCGGTGATGCTGATGTCGTCAATCGTCCAGCCATAAACGGTGGTGACGCCGGCAACTCCCTCGTAGTAGAAAACAACCTGGACGGTCTGGCCGGCCCACGGCGTCAGGTCCACGGATTCCTGATCCCAGGTGTCCACGGCACCGGTTAGATCCGCCGCTGTGGGCAGGCTGTCGGGCAGCGTGCTGCTGTTGGTGCTGACATACACCAAGCCGTCCTCATAGGGCTGGCTGAAATCGCAGGCATCATAAAAGGTCAGCGTCGCCGAGGTGAGGCCGGAGAGATCAATGACCGGACCATACAGATAGCTGCTGGCGAGGAAAAAGTTCTGATTGCCATCCAGGTCGCTGCCCCACGCGTTGGTGCCGGAATAGGCGCTGGTCACCAGGCCGTTGTCGGGCGTGCCCAGTGTCCAGTTGATGTCGGAGCCATAGACCGGGTCCGGAACCACGGCCCAGCCGGGCGCGCCGCTTTCCAGATTGTCGAACCACGGCGGGGTCGGCGCCTTGAGGGTCTGGAACACGAACAGACTGCCATTGTTGTCATCCACCGTCGTGTTGCCGGCCTGGTCGCGGCTCACCACCTGGTAATAATAGGTGCGGTTCGCCGCCAGGCCGCCGACCGTGACGGCGTGATTGGTCACGAGCGCGCTCACATAGGCCGAGCGGTCGGGCAGCGGCGATTCGCTGTATTGCACCGACGAGTCCGAGGCCTTCGAGGTCAGCCAGGTCACTTTGGCGTTGGAATAATCGGTGGTCGCCGCCACCTGGGAAATGACCGGCGGCACGGTGTCCACGTTCGCGGTGGCGGTCACGTTGCGGTTGTTCGACGAATCAAAATAGGCCGCCGTGAGCGTGTCGCCATTTTGCACGGCCAGTTGGTTGGTGCCGGCGCTGCCGGCCACCAGCGTGATGAAGCCTTTGAACAATCCGGGGTGAGTGGTTTCATGCAAGGTCACCATCGTCTGGTTGGTCCGCGAACTGGCCGCGAAGCTGGCCGTGGTCTGGCCCGCGCCCGCAAGATCCGAGTCGCCGACCTCCACCGTCACCACCGCATTCGTGGTATAAACTGTATCGTCGAGCAGGACGCCGCCGACGCCGTTCACGCCAGGAGCCAGGAAGTTGATGATGTTTTGCAGCAATGCCACCGCGTTGTCCGGCGCGGTTCCGCTGGTCGGAATCGTATCGAACGGGAATGACATGAACACGACCCGGCCGGGACTGTCCACGCCGATGTCCGGATAACTCATTCCGCACGGCTTGCCGGACACCGATTCAAAAGTGATGGCCGTGGCGTCGGATGCAGGCGTGAAGGTGTCCGAGAAATCCGGCCCATAGACATCGCCAAAGCCATCGTCGAAACTGGGATAACTGCCGTAATCCAGCGTCATGCTCATGCCGCTGGCCAGGCTCGCCGGCGCGCCAAGAATCGCCGGCACGCCAAAATTCTCGTCCCCCGTCGGGTTGGGCGCCGGCGGATCGGGATTCTGGATGAACCCGGCCACTTGCAGCACATTCCGCCGGAACGGCACGTTGCCCAGTTGCGACAAGATTCCCATGGAGGCCATGAAGAACGAGCCGCCGCCGTTCAGGTAGGTTTGAATCATGAACTGCTGCCCGGCGTTCAGCGTGTTGTTGGTGGCGGTGGGGTCGGGCAGGCCGTCGGCGGTGACGCCGTAGTTAATGATGTCGTCGGTCAGCCGCCAGATCACCACTGGAAACGGCTGCAAGTCGGCCAACTGCGGATAGCCGCGCGCGTTCACTTTCCAGAATCCGTAGCTGACGCCCGCCGCCGCCAGCACGTTGGTGTAGGCGCTGTCGGGAATGACCGTCGCACCATTCGCCGCTTCCGCCACAGTGTCATAAGCGTCCACCAGCAGCACCGTTGGCGTCGCCAGGCCGATGAAAGAAAAATCCGCGCCGGAGTTGTTGTCCGTGGCCGGGTTGCCGGCGGCGTCGGTGGAGCTGACCAGGAAATAATATGTTTTGCCGGGAATGAGCCTGGTCAGCCTCACGCTGTGACTGGTTACGAGCGCGGCATTGGTGACTGCAAGGTTTAAGCTGGAGCTGTTCGTGCCATAGCGGACAATCGAGCTGGCGGGTTCGCTGGTCAGCCAGGTAATGGTGAGGACGCCGAGATCGGTGGCGGCCGTCACCGCGCTAATTGCAGGCGGGATCAGATCAGCCACTGCCGTCGCCATTCGCCTGGTGCCGGTCGCATCAAAATAATCCGCCTCCAACGCATCGCCATTGGCAATTTGCAACTGCCCTGCGCCCGCCGTGCCGGTGACGGTGGCCACCGCGCCCGTGAATGCGCCATAGCCGCCCAGGTTGGGCAACAAGCCGGTTAATCCCGTGTGCGCGGTAAGATTCGTCACCAGCGCGCTCACGGTGTTGCTGCCGGCACGGGCGGCATCGAGCACTTCAATCTGCATCAAGCCCGGAGCGGTGTAGGTTGGCCGGTCCAGCAGGATCAGTCCCACGCCCGGCCGGGTGAGATCGCCGGAGGCAACCAGCGCAAAATCCTGGTCAATCGCGGGCGTGTTCGAGATCGCGTCCTCCACGATCTTGCTGGCGCGCACCCGCACGAGGTAATCGCCCGGCGCTGGTTGCGAAAGAAAAACTCCCTCGACGTTGTTGAGGGTGTCCGATGAAGGCGCGTTGGGCACTGATTCACCGGCGCCGAATTGATTGCCGCGATAAAGCGTTCCGTCCGGGCCGACAACTTCCAGATCCAGGTCGTTCACCAGTGCCGGCAGCGCGCCGGGAAAGCTCGGCACATCGGTGTAGGCCATGGTGATTTTCAGCGGCTGATCGGAACCTTGAACAAAAATGTGCTGCGAATAGACCTGGCTGTTCGTCAGCAACACCGTTTGATCGAGATATTGGTAATAGCGCGGCGCAGTGTTGTAGTTGGTCACGATGATGTTGGTCAGCGTGATGCGCCCCCAGCCTTCGTCGTTGTTCGGAATCGGGCCGGGACCGCCGTTGGCTTCGTCCAGCTCATCCGCCGAATTGATCAGTGCCGCCTTGACCAGCGCCGGCGACGGCACCGCGTTGGTGTGTGTGCTCTGGTAAAACTGCACGAACACCGCCGCCGCGCCCGCCGCGTGCGGACCAGACATGCTGGTGCCGCCCATGAACACATAATAATTGTCAATCGCCGACCACGCAATCGCAGCCTCGTCCGGCGCGGCGGAAGAGGCGGCGGAAGCAATCCAGCTTCCAGGCGCGACCAGATCTGGCTTGATGCGCCCGTCCGCACACGGCCCGCGGCTGGAGAAATCGCACATCGTGTCCGGGCCGTCGGCATAAAGCCCGTAGGTCATCGCCAGCGTGCCTGCGATATTCTCCGACGCGCCGGTGGCGATCACATTTTTGGCGCAAGCCGGACTGTCTATGGTCTGCGTGTCCGGCCCGGCGTTGCCGGCGGAGAATTCCAGAATGTAAGGCTGGTCGCCGGCCGTGTCCGCGTCCGCGTCGCGCACCAGTTCATCGAATTGCGCGCAGTCCAAGTCATAGTCACCCTGCACATCGTTGCCCCAGCTATTGGAACCGATTTTGGCTCCGTGACGAACCGCATCGTGCGTCAAAGTTTCGTCGCTGGGAAACGGACTGACCTCGTTTGCGTTGGCGTCGAAGATGCGTTCGACAAACAGGTTCGCGCCGGAAGCGACGCCGAGACCGTAGAACGCGCCGGTGTCGGGGTCGGTCTCGCCGGTGGCCGCGTTGCCCGCGACGATGCCCGCGCAATGCGTGCCGTGGCCGTAGCCATCGGAGCCATCCGTCAACGCACCGTAATATTGAAATCCCGTCACGCGACCGCGCATGTCCGGGTGCATCGTGTTGGTGTTGCCGGAATCCAGCCCCGTGTCGGCCACGCACACGGTGACGTCGGCGCCGCCGAAACCCAGTTGCTGCGTGACCGTCGGCGTGGCGACGTTGCCGTCATCGCCACCGACAAGCTTCGAGGCAAATTCATCCACCAGTTTTCGTCTGGGCGCGCGCTCAATCCAAAGCACCGCGCTCGATTGCGACAATGCATCCAGCCGGCCCGGCAATAATTCACCGCGCACAATGACGCCCTGACGCAAATGGCTTTCGTGATAAACGACCGCAAGATTCGAGCACACACCGGCGATTTCCGCCGTTGTCGCCGCCGGCGACAACAAAATGTTTATGTTCAACGTCTCGTTGGTCTGCGCCGCGAGGCGCGCAGCGGTCAACAGCCGGGGATGAATCTTGTGCGCCGGACGGTAAGGCCCGACCCAACTAACGTAGCTCAACGCCCCGACGACGGCCGGCGACACGTTGTTCAATTTGGCGATAAAAGCGTCGTCCGGCACATACCGGATCAATTCCACGCCCGCCCGGCTCAATTCCGCGCGGCGCGATAGTTCCAGCGGGCTGTTAAATTGGATGAGAAACAGGCCGGAGACAGCGGTCTTGGAGCGCATTTCGGCGGCCATCACGGCACGATTCGTGGCAGCGTCCGTTTCAATGAGTTCATTGCGCAGGCGGATGTTTTTAGCCTGGCCAGCTGCGCCAAATTGAAAGACAAGAAGCGTCGCAACCATAAACTTGCGACTGGCGGAATACAAACTACGAGGATGCACCTTGAACCGATACTACAATTTTGCGTCTTAGGCAATTCGGAATTGGGGCTGACTCTTGTGTCAAAAACGGATCACAGGCGAATGCTTGATCCGGCAGTAAAAATTAAAGCAAAGCCGCGCTTGTCAGCCAGACGCGACAGACAGTTCTTCAAACGGCGACGAATGAGCTTGCCCTTAATGCGGATTCGGGCAAAATAAAGCTGTGACGGCTGGTAACGAAAAAGTTTGCCCAAGGCGTTTTTGCCAAACGGAATCCTTCTCTGATCGGTCGTTTGACGCATACGATGTCAGTGTCAAATTGTGAATCTGCGGCACGGAACGCCTCATAAAGAGGTTGATTTTATTGGTTCGGGGCGTAGCGTAGCCTGGCTAGCGCGCTTGTTTCGGGTACAAGAGGTCGTGAGTTCGAATCTCACCGCCCCGACCATTTTTCTGAATAAGAATGAAAGTTTGATAAAAATCCATCCGCAATCTGATGCAGTTGCCTTAGGAGGTAAAAAATCAGTCCAAAATATTGAACAGTTCTTTCGCGCCTCTGCGTTTATCCCGATTTCTCCTTATTGGTTCACATGCACCACCGTGGCGGGCGGAAAGCCGTTGAAATACGTCGAGGAGGCGTGGCTGTAGGCACCGATCTGTTCGCTGTAAAGCAGGTCGCCCAGCTCGAGGTCGGGCAGATTTTCCGCCATCGAAACCACGTCCAGCGCGTCGCAGGTCGGGCCGAACATGGAGCAGATTTGCGTCGGGCCTTTCTTGAACGATTTCAGGTGGTAATGGCAGTGGTCAAAGATCACGCCGGAAAACGTGTGATACACGCCGTCGTTGATGTAGTAACACAGTTTCCCGTCGCGCACAGCCTTGCCGACGATTTTGGAAACGGCGGTCGCGGCGGTCGCACAGAGAAAGCGGCCCGGCTCGGCGAGAATTTGCACGCCGGAAGATTTCGGAAACAAGCGGTCCAGCTCGCCGTTGATGACTCTGGCGAGTTCGCGGAACGGCTTGACGCTGGCGTCATACGGCGCGGGAAATCCGCCGCCGATGTCCAGCAGGTTCATCTTGGTGTAGCCGCGCTCGCGGGCTTCCTTGAAGATGTTCGCGGACAGGTTGATCGCCTGGACGTAATTTTCAAAATTCGTCGTCTGGCTGCCGACGTGAAAGCTGATGCCCTCGACGGTCAGGCCGAGCTTGTCGGCGGCGAGAATCATGTTCACCGCCTCGCCCGGCGACGCGCCGAATTTGGAGGACAACTCCACCATCGCGCCGGTGTTCGGCACTTTCAGGCGCAGCACGAGGCCGGCCTGCGGCGCGAACTTTTTGATTTTTTTGATCTCCTCGAAATTGTCGAACGTGACGAGCGGCTTGTATTGATTGAGTTCGTGTAACGTCTCATTCGGCTTGATGGGATTGGCGTAAATGATCTTGTCCCAGATCCAGTCCTGCCGTTCCTTCGCGGGCAGGTGCTTGATGTTTTCATAGACCGTCTGGAATTCCGGCATCGAGGCGACGTCAAAACTTGCGCCGGCCTGGTAAAGCGTGCGGACGATGGCCGGATCGGAATTGGCCTTCACCGCGTAGTAAGCCTGGACACGCGGCAGATATTTTTTGAACGTGGCGTAGGCCGCGCGCAATTCGGCGTGGTCCACGACGAACAACGGCGTGCCGTGCTGGACGGCCAGTTTTTTCAGCGCGGTGGGCGAAATCATTTTAATAAAATAAAACAGCCGGAACGGTTTTCCGCTCCGGCTGCCAATGAAAATGGATTTGGCGTCCGTCCGCAAGAACTTACGTCGCCAGGCGCGAACGGACTTTTGGCGGTCATGAAGCGACGCATGGAAATCAGCCGGCTGCGAAGCGGCGGGTAACGCGCCCGCCCGATTTAACCGTCCGGAAAGGACGATGGATTTCCGTCGTCCCTTCCGGACGGATTTTGTTTTGGGCAGGGAACCAGACCCCTTGTGTCCGGCTGATTTCCGATTGTCCCGTTGGGATTTTTCAACGCCACGCCCTTTGCCCCGTTCGTCCACCCCAAACTGCCTTTGGCCGGGTCTTTGCAGACGGCCACCATGGCGCATGGCCACCCATTGGATCTTGGCCGGGGAGCGCGATGTCCCGGTTGCCGTTTTCGGTGTCGCGCCGTGGTAGGGCGCGTCACTCCGTGCGCGCCGCCGTGGTGAACCCGAACGCGTCCGTTGGCAAGCGGGCGGCGGGCATCTTCAGCACCGGCATCGCACGCCGGCTGGCTGTTGTCGCCACCGCCGCACCGCAGCGGCCAAACGCCCGTTCGCCTGCCTGCTGGTGGCAACGGCCAGAAACTGTCATTTTTTGAACCCTTTCTTCTTGGGAACAAATAAATTGCTTGTTTTTAACGGTTTTTGCGGTCTGACAGGTTGTTTTCCATGCATGACCGGTGGCAAGTCATCAATGATTCGCGACCCGTCATGGATGCCTGGGAGCTTTCCATGCACGACTGGCGGCTTTCCATCGTCCTGCCATTTTTTCCGAGCTGCGCGCCAGCACCGGAACACTGCGCCGCGCGGGCAAAAACCAAGGGCGCTGAATTTTACAAAACCATGACAATTGGCCTTGCGCCGCTGGCTAATTTTGCAGGTAATGGAACAAATGCCATCCGATAAACCACGACAGTTTCGCCACACGTTGTGGCGGGCGGGTTTGGCGGCGGTGACGGTCATTTTGGTTCTGTTTCTCTTTGCTGCCAGCAAGGGCGGGCAACCGTTTCTCTGGGAAAAGCTGCTGGCAGTCGGCGGTCTTTGCATGATGTGGCTTGGTTATTGGATGGCCTGCCGGCGGGCCGGCCGCCGGGATCTGGAGGAAAACGAGTCGCATTCATCTTTCTCAGGCAAACCCGGACCCCGCCGGCAATTGTTTCTTTGGCAGGCGGTCCTCATCATGCTGCCGGTGGGCATATTGGCGGGAATGGGCCTGTTTTCGCTGCGACAGGACCGGCTGCTGGCGGACCAGGAGGCAAAAGAACAAGCCGCGGCCATCGCGCGACAACTGGCGAAAGGGTTTGGCAACGAGGCGGCCCGGCAAATGAAGGATTACCGCGAGGCGAGCTTTGAACTTCACGCCAACCGGTCGGCCGACTTGGGCCTCTCGCAATGGGCGGGCGGCTCCAAGTCGGAGGATGCCGCCTGGGAGCGAATCCGGTCATGGCAGCAAGCGAACCCGGACCTTGATCTGGCCGCGATGCCGGTTGCGGATTGCACATTAAACATCCGGGATGAATTTTCATCGCCGCAGATGTATCCGCTGTCACCAGCCCCGCCCGCCTGGCTCGGTGAGCTTTCACCGGAACAACGCCGGCTGTGGCAGCAGGCGGAGCAGGCCGAGTTTATGTCCGGCGATCTGAACGCGGCGCAGTCGGCGATCACAAATTTCATCGCCACCGGACCACCGGACGGCGCCCGCGACAACGCGGAGTTTCATCTGCTGCTGCTGAAAACCCGCGCGCTGGCGCCGGCCGAAGCCGTGGAGCGGCTGGCAACGTCCACCTGGGCCAGGGTTCCTGAATTCTCGGAGGCCGGATTGCCGGTGGGCCAGTTGATTTGCCACCGCGCCTTGCGGTTGCTGCCGGATCACGCAGGAGTGCCGGACGAATTGTTCTACAGCATCGCTCGGGCGATTCAAATTCGCGCCTCCATCCTGGCCCCACGGCTCATCGCCGAGGCGGAACGGGTCGCCGCGCCGGGAGAGGTGGATTCCGGCCCGGACGTCGCCGAGTTGAGAGCGTGGTGGGACGCGGATGAAAGGGCGAGAACGGTATTGAGAGATTTTCAAGAGCAGCAGCCGGCTGGCACCTGGTCCAACGCGCTTTATTGGGTTGCCTCCGCCGGCGGGAAGTTTCTGCTCGTGTTGAACAGCGGCAGCACGGTCGCGACGAACGGCGCCGCCCCGGCGGCCGGCACAAATTTCTCCGTTTTGCTGTTTCCACAGGCGGTGGCGGACAAGGCGCTGCGAAGCGCCATGGCCAGGGCTGATTTTTCGTTGCCGCCTTATTCCGCCGCCGGGCTGGAGATTGGCGGCAACGATCTGGTTCTGCAGCGCAATCAATTTTTCATGGCGACGAACCCGCCTTTGCTGCCGGTCCTGGGCGAGGCGGCGGGGAGCCTGACGGACCTTCCGTTTTCGACCAATGCCTATCCGTTCCGCGTGCGCCTGCTGCTGGCCGACCGCGATGTGCTTTACGCCCGGCAGCACCAGCGCACACTGCTGCTGGGCGCAATGATTCTGGCGTCAACCCTCGCGGCGCTGGTCGGACTGCTGGCCGCCTACCGCGCCTTCCTGCGGCAGCAGCAGCTCAACGAGTTGAAATCCAATTTCGTTTCCAGCGTCTCGCACGAGTTGCGCGCGCCCATCGCCTCCGTCCGGCTGATGGCCGAAAATCTGGAAGGCGGCAAAATCCCGGAGCCGCGCCGGCAAAATGAGTATTTCAGTTTCATCGTGCAGGAATGCCGCCGGCTGTCAGCGCTCATCGAGAACGTGCTCGATTTCTCGCGCATCGAACAGGGCCGCAAGCAGTATGAATTCGAGCCGACCGATCTGGGCGCGCTCACCCAGACCACCGTGAAGCTCATGGAGCCTTACGCGGCGGAAAAAGGCGTGAAGCTGGAGCGCGCGGCCGGGGAACCCTCGGCGGCCCATCCCGAATTGAACGTGGATGGCCGCGCGATCCAGCAGGCGCTGGTGAACCTGATTGACAACGCCGTCAAGCACTCGGCGAACGGCCAGACGGTGACGGTGGAAATTGCCGTGAAAAACGGCGCGGCCGAGAGGGCCGTTCATTTGTCTGTTTCCGACCACGGCCCGGGCATTCCCGCGGCGGAACACGAAAAGATTTTTGAGCGGTTTTACCGGCGCGGTTCCGAGCTGCGCCGTGAAACCCAGGGGGTTGGCATCGGTTTGAGCATTGTGAAACACATTGTTGAAGCGCATGGCGGGCGCGTGCTGGTGCAGAGCGAGGCCGGCCGGGGCAGCCGGTTCACCATTGAATTGCCGGAGAAAAAACAAAATGAATGAACGGATTTTAATCATCGAAGACGAAGCCCCCATGCGTCGGGCGCTGGGTGACTTGCTTGCGGCCGAAGGCTACCGGGCGCTTACCGCGGCCGATGGCGAAGGCGGCCTCCAACGTGCGCTCGCAGAAAAACCCGACCTCATCCTGCTGGACATCATGATGCCCAAGCTCGACGGCTTCGCGTTGTGCGCCGAGCTGCGCCGCCTGGCCAACCCGGTGCCGGTGGTGATGCTCACCGCCAAAGGCCAGATTGAAGATCGCGTGAACGGGCTCGACGTGGGCGCGGATGATTATCTCGTCAAGCCGTTCAGCACGGACGAGCTGCTCGCCCGCGTGCGCGCCCTGCTGCGGCGGGTGGAGCGGATCAGCCGGGGTCCGCTGAAATTGAGCCTGGGCGAGGTGGAGATTGATCTGGCGCGGCAGACCGCCGTGAGCGGGAAGAAACAAATCCCCCTGACCGCGAAGGAATTTGCCATGCTGCGCCTGATGGCGGAGGCGGGCGGCGAACCGGTGACGCGGGAAAAATTTCTCGACGTGGTCTGGGGCTACACCGCGTTCCCAACCACGCGCACGGTGGACAACCACATCGCCAGCCTGCGGGCCAAGCTGGAACGAAATCCGGACGAGCCGCGCTGGGTTAAAACGGTGCATGGCGTGGGCTACAAACTGGAGTTATGAAACAATTTTACAAAAACATGACAATTGAAACCGTGGCGCTGGGTCAGACTGAAATCATTCGATCAATGAAAGCAAAACTCTGCGTGTGGATGCTCCTGCTGGGAGCGGCATTGGCGCAGGCGCAGACCAACGGTCTCACGCTGCTGTTGCAGCAGGGGTTGTTTGACGAGGAGGCCAGCCACGACCTCAATGCCGCGATCGCTGACTATCAATCGCTCGCGAAGCAATTCGACACGGACCGCCAGGTCGCGGCGACCGCCATCTACCGGCTGGGCGAATGTTATCGCAAGCTCGGCCAGACCAACGAAGCCGCCGCGCAATACCAGCGCATCCTGCACGATTTTTCCGATCAAACCACGCTGACCACCTTGAGCCAGCAGGATTTGACCGGCATGGGCATGGCCGTGCCCCCCCGGCTGATGACGACGGCGCAATCACAATCTGCGGCGGAAAATCTTCAGCAGAAATTGCAGGCCATGCTCGCCCATTCAGGCGCGGATACGAACGCGGAATCCATTGGCGAATCACCCGACGACCAGGACCAGGAAATTTTGCGCATCAAACAGATGATCCAGAACAGCCCCGATTTGATCAATGCGCCCGGGAATGCCAGCAACTACCCGCCGCTGATCCAGGCCGCGATTTCGGACCACCTCCGTGTGGCGCATTATCTTCTGGATAACAATGTCAATGTGAATGTGACCATCGGCAATGGCGAGACGCCGCTGACGATGGCGGCTTTTGGCGGGCACAAGGCCATGGTTGAACTGCTCTTGAGCCACGGGGCGGATGTCAATGCGCAGGGGGACGCCGGGGAGACCGCGCTCCATCAGACGGCCAAACACGGGTTCCAGGCCGTAACGGAAGTGCTGCTGACAAATCATGCCAACGTCAATGCCCTGAACAACAACGGAGCCACCCCGTTATTTTTGGCCGCGTCATCCGGACAATTAAAAATCGTCCAGCGGCTGCTGGTCTCCGGCGCGAATCCAAATTTGAAGGACGCCCGCGGCCTGACGCCGTTGAACTATGCCATCACCGCCGGCTCACCGGAAGTTGTCAAGGTGCTTTTGGAAGCTGGAACGGCGGTGAGCACGGAAGACTCCTTTGGCCGCACTCCGTTGAGCTATGCGGCGGAAAAGAACAATCAAACGATCGTCAATTTATTGCTGAATGCCAGGGCCGATCCGAATGGCGGCAAGCTTGATGCGCCGATTTTCAGCGCCATCAAACAGGGAAACACCAACACCTTGGAGCTGCTGCTCCGGGCCGGGGCGAATCCCAACCTGGCGGGTGCTTTTAATCTGCCGGGAACCACCACCGCCAACATCTTGAACCATTCCGGGCATTTGACCCCATTATGGATGGCCATAAGTTTGGATCAATTACCGGTGGTTCAGATGCTGTTGCAATTCAAGGCCGACCCGAATGATTCCGTAACTGACGGGCAGCCATTGTTGTTCAGCGTGCTGTCGGACACCAACATGCTCGAAGCCCTGCTTGACGCGGGTGCCAAGGTTGATCCGGTCAGCGCGGAAGAATCCCAGTGGACGCCGCTGGGTGCCGTGGCCAGTCAAAACAACGCCCCGGCGGTGGAGATGTTGCTGAAGCACGGCGCGAATCCGAATGTGCATAATCGGAACGGCATCACGCCGCTGCATTGGGCGGCGTATCACCTGGCCGACGGCAAAATCTTTGAGCTGCTGCTCACGAACAAGGCCGATCCAAATGTGCGCAGCAATGACGGCGTCACGCCGCTGGATTTGGTCAAGGAAAAACTGGCGGGCAACGGCGGGTCGCCGGAGCAAAGAACTCTGGCCGGCCAGCTTGCCGGCCTGCTGCGCCAGCACGGCGCGCTGGACAGCCTGCCGAATTGGGACCGCATTGCCGTCAGCCGCCCGTCGGTGAATTTTACGTTCCCGATTTTCGTCAAGGGAACCAACAGCTGGAATCAGTTCACCCTGCTGGAAACGATTTTGAATTATTACGAATCATCGCAATCGTATTCAGTTCCTCAAGGCAACAACACCTGGGCGAGCTACCCGGCCAACTCCATGCTGCCGTTCCCCGACCTGGCCCGCGTCATCATCATCCGCCCCAGCCACGGCTCCACCAACGAATCGCGGCTGCCCGTCAATTTGCTCAACAGCACGGAGGGGATTGACTGCTCCAAGGATGTGCCCTTGGAGTTCGGCGACGTGGTGGAAGTTCCCGAACGCGACCATTCATTGGGCGACCGGCCGGTCGGGCTGACCGACGGCCAGATCAGGAGCATTGCCAGTTATTTGAAAGGAAACGTCCAGCTTGTCGTGCGGGATCAAAAAGTGGAGCTGCCGTTTTACCGCATTGGCAGTCAATCAACCATCGGGGCCGTGCTGAATCAGCCGGAAGCCCAGAGAATGCTGCTGTCCTCCTCCGACCTCTCGCATGTGACGGTTTCCCGGTTTGATTCTGGAACCGGCACAAATTACGAGTGGGTTTTGGACTGCAGCACGCCGCCGTCGCCGGTCGCCGGCAGCTCCCCGCCTTACTATCGCCAGGGAACTGATGCAAACAATCCGCCACCCGGGGCCGATCTCTGGCTGCGTGACGGCGACGTGATCAAAGTGCCGGAAAAACCATGAACCTGAGCCGCCGGCAATTATCGAACCTGAGCACGATGGACAACGCGTTCACGCTGATTGAACTGCTGGTGGTCATTGCCATCATCGCGATTCTGGCGGCGTTGCTGCTGCCCGCCCTGGCCAAGGCCAAGCAAAGCGGCTACCGGGCGGTGGACTTGAACAATCTCAAGGAGTTTGGCGTCGCCATGAATCTCGTGGCGTCGGACAACAATGACTTCATGCCCTGGGCCAACTGGGCTTCGGGCGAAGAAGGCCCCAACCCGCCGCAGGGCTGGCTCTACACGCTTGACCCCGCCGCCAGCGGAACGGCGCGGTTCAAGGTTCAAACCGGCAGCTTCTGGTCCGTGCTGAACGCTCCCAGGTTGTATTACTGCCCGAGCGAGGTGACGAACAACGCCTGGTTCCTGATGCGGCCCCAGCAGATTTCCAGCTATGTGATGAACGGGGCGGTCTGCGGCTACTACCGGGCCATGAATCCGCCCGTCAAACTCGCGCAACTGTCCCCCGCCGGCGTGGCGTTTTGGGAATGCGCCAACAACACGGCGGTGGAGAACCAGGAGAACTTTAATGACGGCGCCAGCAGCCCCGATGAAAACACCAGCGTCCGGCATGGAACCGTGGCCATCTACAGTGCGTTTGACGGTTCGGCGAATTTGATCAAGCTCGCCGTCTGGGCGGATAAAGTCCAGTCGGCCGCTCCCAACGAATTGTGGTGTTTCCCCGGCAGCAGCAACGGAAGATGACCAATGAAACACCGTGAACCAGCTTCCTTGAATCGCGCCTTCACCTTGATTGAACTGCTCGTCGTCATCGCCATCATCGCCATTCTGGCGGCGCTGCTGCTGCCGGCGCTTTCCCAGGCCAGGCTGAAGGCCCAGACCGCGCGCTGCGTTTCCCAACTCCGCCAATGCGGCGTGGCAATGAACCTCTATCTGCCCGATTACAATGAGAAGTTTTTCTGGACCTCGGACGATCCCTCGCTCGACGGCATGGAATGGTTCGTCTGGGCCGGCCGCACCAATGGCAATCTGGACACCGGCCAGGGCGGCATCTTCAACCAGACCGACCGGCCTCTGAACCATTACGGGCTGACGGTGGCGGTGGTAACTTGTCCCGTGGATCAAGGCCGCGCCGACACCCGGCCGCACACGCTGTTCGACTGGGTGGGAAACTCCTACATGTTCAATGCCGTTGGCCTGCCGCAAAATGGCGCCGGCGGCCTGAACGCGGTCAAATCCACCGCCGTCGCCGCCCCGTCCCAAACCGTTCTCTTTGCGGACAATGTTGTCGTCTTTCCAGATAATCCGTCTGGCTGGCACAGGCGATCTCCGGCGGGCAACACGCTGCTCGTGGACAGCCATGTCGAATTCCACACCGCCCAAAGCGTCACCAACCTCGTCTGGTAAAACATGCAACCGCCCCGACCAATTTTCCCTGACCGCGCCTTCACTTTGATCGAACTGCTCGTCGTCATCGCCATCATCGCGATTCTCGCGGCGATGCTGCTGCCCGCCTTGGCGGCGGCCAAACAGCGCGCCTGGGCCGCCAGTTGCAATTCCAATCTCCATCAGATCGGCCTGGGAATGCACATGTTCGCGGACGACAACAACGATTTTTACCCCGAATCCGGCGGCGATATTCACTGGGGCGCCACGGATCCGACGACCCACAAACCCGGCTGGTCGGAACAGGTTTTCCCCGAGGTCGGAAACACGAATGCGTTCAATTGTCCCGGCAACGTGCAACTGCCCGTGCCCGAACAGGGGCCGTTCAACTATTTCAACGGCTGCAACGCCGCGTTTGTGACCGCTGGCGGCCAGCCTGCCGCCGTCAAAAACTCCGCCATATTATTGCCCTCGGCTTATGTCCTCGGCGGCGACACGGCGGGCACCGTCGGCGGACCGGTCATTTTCGATCCGCAGGACGCGGACAAGGATGATTACACGCAGAACTGCGTCGGTGGCGCGGCGCCGCCGGCATTGACCGAAGCCTGGCAGATCCACAGCAAAGGGCAGAACATCCTGTTCGCCGACGGCCATTCCAAATGGTATCGCGGCTACAATCCGGCCGAGATGACCTTTGGCTACACGGTCATGACCAACTGGATTGACTATCATTGACGGGAATTTCGCAATGGCGGCGCGCGGATCGCAAAGGGACCTCAATTTTTCTCAAAGCATCTCCCGCTTCACCTACGAAGCCGGGGCCGGGGGAAAAACCAGCGAAACGGTCATCCACAAAATCTTTGATGAACGGCCCGTGCCGTGAGGCGAAGGCAGAACTATGAGTGCAGAATAAAAATTGGCGCAATTTGACACGAGACAGATCCGTTTACTTATTCATCCATCTGTTTAACGCCTTTCTTTCGGGCATCGCAAGCAAGCCTCCAAGCGTCTTCTTCTCCGTATTTATCCAGAGAAAACGTTCGCTTTTTTATGGTGTTCTTTTGCGGAGACCACGATGCCTCTGCACTAAGAAAGATACTGTATCTATCGGGATCGCTTTTCCAACGATATTTGTGCGGCTTGATTCGCACACCTCTTATACCCGACTTGTTACGCCGGGTGAGAATCTCTGTAATCTCTTTCCTAGAGTATTGTGGATTCTC
The DNA here is from genome assembly GCA_964449815.1 of uncultured Bifidobacteriaceae bacterium. Taxonomy (GTDB): domain Bacteria; phylum Verrucomicrobiota; class Verrucomicrobiia; order Limisphaerales; family UBA11358; genus UBA11358. The sequence goes on along the minus strand of CAYVGC010000022.1, from coordinate 9,429 downwards.
AAGGAAAAACTGTTTGGCTTTTGACCGCGCGGCTTTGAAACATTTCTTCCAATCACCTTTGTAATGTCTGACGTAAATAATTTCGTGAATTCTTTTTTTACGACGTTCAGCTTTGACCAAGTAACCGATTTGCCCCTTTTCGGGGTAGTTGACTTTAATCACGCCGGGTATGCCAGTATTACTTTCACCTTGTTGTGGCATATAAAATCCTTTGTGTTGATTCAAGGCTTCGGCGTCGCGGGCGGCGTGGGCGTGGCGGTCGGGACGTGATGGTCCGGCGGGAAGAGGCCCAGTTTGAATTCGGCGCGGGCGGGGGCGTTGGCCGGGTCGGTGGCGGGGAATTCCAGGTCGGCGGCGTTCTGGATGGTCAGGATGTGTTTGTAGGCGTCGGCGGCGTCAGTGGTCTTCACGGCGGTCGCCTTCTTGGCGTCGCTCTGGCCGGATTGCTGGACTTCGGTGCTGGCGGGGAAGGTGCCGCGCACGGCGGTGAAGGTGGCGGTCTCGGCATCCGTCCAGCCCCGGAGTTTCAGCGCGGGCAGGTTCGCCGTGGTTTGCACGGCGGCGAGAATGGTGTCGGCACGGCTCAACACGGCGTTCAGCTCGTGCGAATCGTGGAAGCCGATCTGAAATTCCTGATGGAGCTTAACGGTCTCATCGGGGAAGGCGAGCCGGGCGGTCTTGCGCGCCTGGCCCATGCAGTGCAGCAGCGAATCGAGATTTTTCTGCTGGGCGGCGGTGAGGTTGCCGGTCTCGCCCTTGGCCAGGTGCTGGCCGGTCGTGTCGGCGGGCAGTTTGCCGAGCAAAGTGGTGGTCTCGGTGAGGTAGTCCGCCGGCAGGCGGGCGGCGACTTTGGGGTATTTCTGCGCGGCGGCGACGATGAGGCTGCCGTTGTAGCCGATGACGGGGACGGGGCAGTGTATTCTATTTGGCATAATCAGTTTTTAGTTGTTAATTTGACTGTTGAGACCTTGGAATTCGTATAAATGGCTGGGGAACAGACCATTGTAAATGGGGGCGGCGGGAGAAAAAATGGGGGCAGGAGCCGGGAAATTGAGGGCAGCCCCGGGGAAATTGGGGGCAGTTGCGGAAATAATGGGGGCAGCCGTCGGGAAATTGGGGGCGGCTTTCCAAAAATTGGGGGCGGGAGTTTTTGCGATGGGGATCGTCGTCGGGAAAACGGGGGCAGGACTCGGGAAATTGGGGGCGGTCGTTGGCGCATTGGGGGCGGCGCCTCGTAATTGGGGGAGCCGCCCGGAAAATGCCGCTGCGGACGGAAACCGGCGGGTTGGGGGTGGAAAATTTCTGCGGTCAGGGTCCGATGCTTCGTCGCGGTGGCTGGCGATGGCACTTCTGACTGTTCCCCGGTTCCTCATGTGGCTTGTGAAAGGACTTATCCAAAAAGGACGGCGGATGTCAAGAAATTTTCAGGTTGCGGATTTGAGCCGGCGGACGGGGGGTTGACGCGTATGGGGCGGATGATCGCGGGACGGATTTATTCACTCGATGGGGATGGTGCCGGCGGGCGCGGCAGTTTTGCATTGGCAATCGCGGAGGCGCTGCGTATCGTAACCGCGATAATTTTATCGCCATGCCCAAGAAAAAACCGACAAAACCCGTGGGCGGGCCGGTCTCCCGGTTCATCCAGCATCATTTCCGGCATTTCAACGCCGCGTCGCTCGTGGACGCCGCGCGCGGCTACGTCGCGCATCTGGACCAGGGCGGGCGCATGATGATCACGCTCGGCGGCGCGATGAGCACCGCCGAACTCGGCCTCTCGCTCGCCGAAATGATCCGCCGCGACAAGGTGCATCTCATCACCTGCACCGGCGCGAATCTGGAGGAGGACGTCTTCAACCTGGTCGCGCACGATTATTACGAGCGCGTGCCGGGCTACCGTTATTTCTCCGCCGAGGACGAAAAGGCCTTGCTCGACCGCCACATGAACCGCGTGACGGACACGTGCATCCCCGAAGGCGAGGCGATGCGCCGCATGGAAAAGGCCATGCTCGAAGTCTGGACCGCCGCCGACAAAAAGGGCGAACGCTTTTTCCCGCATGAATTTTTCTACCAGGTCTTGCGCAGCGGCAAATACAAGAAGTATTACCAGATTGACCCGGAGGATTCCTGGATGCTGGCCGCCGCCGAAAAGAATCTGCCCATCGTCGTGCCCGGCTGGGAAGATTCAACGCTCGGCAACATGTATGCCGCCGCCGTCATCCGCGGCGACGTGAAGAACGTCCACACCGTCCGCACCGGCATCGAATACATGACGTGGCTCGCCGAGCATTACACCAAGACGGCCACCAAGAAGAGCCCGCTCGGCATGTTTCAGATCGGCGGCGGCATTTCCGGCGACTTCCCGATCTGCGTCGTCCCGATGCTGCATCAGGATTTGCAGCGCACCGGCGTGCCGCTCTGGGGTTATTTCTGCCAGATCAGCGATTCGACGACGAGCTACGGCAGCTATTCCGGCGCGGTGCCGAACGAAAAAATCACCTGGGGCAAGCTCGGCGTGAACACGCCGAGCTATATCATCGAATCGGACGCGACCATCGTCGCGCCGCTGATTTTCGCGCATGTTTTAGGATGGTAAGATGAAACCGAACGATTTTTCCGATTCACGAGTTTTGGTCACGGGCGGCGCGGGCTTTATTGGCAGCGCGCTGGTCTGGGCGCTGAACCGGCGCGGCTGCGACAACATCATCGTCTGCGACATTCTCGGCACGAACGAAAAATGGCGCAACCTCGCGCCGCTGCGGTTCGCCGACTACGTCGAGGCCGCCGAGCTTCTGCCGCGTTTGCAAAGCGGCGCGCTGGGGAAATTTGACCTGGTGCTCCATCTCGGCGCCTGTTCCGCCACGACGGAAAAGGACGCGACGTATCTCGTCAAAAACAATTACGAGTTCACCAAAGACCTCGCCGTGTGGGCGCTGGCGAACAAGACGCGGTTCGTTTATGCGTCGTCCGCCGCGACTTACGGCGACGGCTCGGCGGGAATGGAGGACGACGACACAAAGCTCGACACCTTGCGTCCGCTGAACATGTATGGCTACTCGAAGCACCTGTTCGATTTGCACGCCCGGCGCGCCGGGTTTTTGAACAAGATTGTCGGTCTGAAATACTTCAACGTTTTCGGCCCGAACGAGGATCACAAAGGCGACATGCGTTCGCTCGTCCACAAGAGCTTTGCGCAGGTGCAAAGCGAAGGCGTCATCCGTTTGTTCAAGAGCTATCGCAAGGAATACAAGGACGGCGAACAGAAGCGCGATTTTCTCTACGTCAAGGACTGCGTGGCGATGACGCTGCACCTCGCCGCGACGCCGAGGGCGAACGGCCTGTTCAACATCGGCAGCGGCGGCGCGCGGTCGTGGCTTGACCTGGCGAACGCGGTTTTCATCGCGCTGAAAAAGAAGCCCAGCATCAAGTTCATCGAGATGCCGGAGACGATTCGCGAAAAGTATCAGTATTTCACGCAGGCGAACCTGATGCGGCTGCACGGCGCCGGCTATGCCACGCCCATCACGTCGCTCGAAAACTCCGTGGTGGACTACGTCCGCAAATATCTCGCGCCGGACCGGCGGCTCGATCCCGCCGTCGCATAAAATTAACTGTAACGTGACTTGCCGCCGCCGGCGTCTCTCCTTCATTATCGCCAGAAATGACGCGGAATAATTATATGCGCCTCGGCTTGGCTGCGCTGCTTGGCTTGAGTTCGTTCAACGCTTTTGCCGATGCCTTTGAGGCCACCAGCGCGTTCGTTGGCCGCCAGGGCGGTTCCCTGGTCACGCCGGTCAACCAGTTGGTCACGCCGGCGGGAACGCAGGTGCAACTGCCCGGCTTGCGGCCGCAGGCGCTGGCGTTGAGTCCCGACGGCAGGCTGCTCGTCACCGCCGGCATGACGCATGAACTTGTCGCGGTTGAAGCGGCCAGCGGGAAAATTCTCCAGCGCGTCGCGCTGCCATCCGGAAAAATTCTTGAACCGCAGCCGGTGGCGTCGGCGATTCTGGATGCGGACGAAAAGGCGCAGTTGAGCTACACCGGCCTGAAATTTTCCCCCGACGGCACGCGGATTTATTTGTCGAACGTGAACGGCGACGTCAAAGTTTTCAGCGTGAGCCGCGGCCGGAAAATTTCCGGGCAGTTTTCCATTTCGCTGCCGCCGGCAAATCTGGCCGAGCGCGCCAACGACCTTCCCGCCGGCATCGCCGTTTCGGCGGACGGCAAAAAAATCTACGTTGCCCTCAACCTTTCGAACCGGCTGGTGGAACTGGAGGCGGCGACCGGGAAAGTCTTGCGGATGTGGAACGTCGGCATGGCGCCGTTCGACGTGGTGCTGGCCGGAAATAAAATTTACGTCAGCAACTGGGCCGGCCGCCGGCCCGACGCGGACAGCGTGACCGGTCCGGTCGGCCAGGACGCCCGCGTTCGCGTGGACGCGCGGAGCATCGCCAGCGAAGGCTCGGTGTCGGTGATTGACCTTGCGGTGCCGGTGGCGCCGGCGTCGCAAAAAGAAATCGTCATCGGCCCGCACGCGTGCGCGCTGGCGTTGTCACCGGACGGACGCTGGCTCGTGGCGGCCAGCGCGGGCAGCGACCGGTTGAGCGTGATTGACGCGCGCGACGACGAGGTGGTGGAAACGGTCACGGCGCGGCAAAATCCCGGCGACCTTTTTGGCGCGCAGCCGGACGCGCTGGCGTTTGACGCGAAAGGAAAAATTCTTTTCTGCGCCAACAGCTCGCAGAACGCCGTGGCGGTTTTTCAATTCCAGCCGCGCGCGACGAAGCTGCTGGGCCTGCTTCCCACCGGCTGGTTTCCCGGAGCCATTCAATTTGACGCACGCGGCAAAAGAATCTGCGTGGCGAACCTCAAAGGCATCAGCGTGAAAACGGAGAAGGCCAGGCTCGGTGCCGCCGGTTTCGGTTTCAACACCAAGCAGCTTGCCGGTTCGCTCTCGCTGATTTCCGTTCCGTCCCAGCGCAAGCTGGCCGCGCTCACGCAGACGGCGCTGGCGAATCTGCGCTATCCTTTGCTCGCCCAGGCCAAGCTGCCGCCGCGTCCGGGTCGTTTGCCGGTGCCGGTGCCGGAGCGAGCCGGCGAACCCAGCGTGTTCCAGCACGTCATTTACATCATCAAGGAAAACCGCAGCTACGACCAGATTCTCGGCGACGTGAAAGAAGGCAACGGCGACGCCTCGCTCTGCAATTTCGGCGAACGAGTGACGCCGAATGAACACAAGTTTGTGCGCGAGTTCACGCTGCTCGACAACACCTATTGCTCCGGCATCATGAGTGCGGACGGCCACCAGTGGGCCGACAGCGGCATCGCCACGGAATACGTCGAGCGTTCCTTCGCCGGCTGGCCGCGCAGTTATCCCGCCGGCGGATTTGGCCTGGCGGGCAGCGACGCGCTGGCGTATTCGCCCGCCGGTTTCATCTGGGACGACGCGCTGGCGCACGGCAAAACCGTCCACGACTTCGGCGAATTCACCTCTGTCAGCAAGCGCTGGAGAAACCCGTCGCAAAAGGGCAAAATTGGTTTCACCGAGGCCTGGCAGGATTTTGCCAGCGGCGCGAACGCGATTGAATACACCAGCGAACCGGACATCGAGGCGCTGCGGCCGTTCATCGAAAAAGGCTGGGCGAGCTGGGACCTGGCCGTGCCGGACGTGGTCCGCGCCGCGAAATTCATCCGGTGCTTGAAGGAGTTTGAGGCGCACGACAATCTGCCGAACCTGACGATTCTCTGGCTGCCGAACGATCACACCAGCGGGACGAAAGCCGGCGTGCCGACCCCGTCAGCGCAGGTGGCGGACAATGACCTCGCCTTCGGCCAGATCGTCGAGGCGGTGAGCCGCGGCAAATTTTGGAAGGACACCTGCATTATCGCCGTGGAGGATGATCCGCAGAACGGCTGGGACCACGTCAGTGGTTATCGCACCACGGCCTACGTCATCAGCGCGTGGACGAAACGCCATGCCGTCGTCAGCACGCAATACAACCAGACCAGCCTGCTGCGCACGATGGAACTGATGCTCGGCCTGCCGCCGATGAACCAGCTGGACGCCACCGCCACGCCGATGTTTGACTGTTTCACCAATACGCCGGATTTTACCGTGTTCACGGCGTTGACGAACAACGTGCCGCTGGACGAGTTGAATCCCGCGCCGAAGAAAATATCCAACGCGCAGCTCCGCAACGATGCCTATGTTTCCGCACGGCTGCCGCTGGCGCAGCCCGACCAATGCCCGGAGGACGTGCTGAACCGCATACTCTGGCGGGCAACGATGGGAACCAAACCGTATCCTGAGTGGGCGGTGAAAATGGTGGATGAAGATTAAGGGAAATCGGCAGACAAAAATCTCAGGCACAACGCAAGTCAGGCATTCAATGGCTCAACGGTCTTTGACTCGCTGTAACCACGGCTTTCCCAAAGAACCGCAGTTTTCTTCACCGGAGACAACAAAAGCCGCCGGCCGATATGCAGGCGAAATGGCAAGCCTGCTTCGGTGTTGATGATTAAATCATTTCAATACTCAGATTGCCGTTTGATGCCGGGTTCAGGAACTGGATACTTGCCGCTGGCGTCGGCGACCAATGGCGCAGGAGAGTCCATGGTAAGTTTGTCCACGTCTGGCGCGTATTCCTGGCTGGAATTGAGAAATTCCTCCAGCGTGATTTCCTGGCCGGTATGGGCGGCCTTGCGGCCCAGGGAACTGACCAGGCTGGCATAGACCCCGCGTTCCACCTCGTTGTAGGGCCGGTCATTACGAATGGCGTCCACCAGATCGTTCCATTCGTTCAGATAAGGATCCTGCTCGCCCGGTGGCACGTTGGATTCCCATAGCAGATTGGCGCGGTCTGGATTCTGGCCCTTGTAAGTGCTCGAAGGCAGTCCGCAGTCGCCGGAGCTTGAGATGATGGCGTTGCCTTTGCTGCCATGCGCGTAGCTGGAGTAAATCTCCTTGCAGTCATTGATGCAGCGGCCATCCATGATGAATTTGCTGCCATCGGCGAAAGTATATTCCACGGAATAGACATCAAAATTCTGATCCACGCAGGGAGCGCCGTCCGCGTTCAGACGATAGTGGCGTCCGCCCAGCGCCTGGGCTTTGACCGGCCAAGCGTTCTTCATCCAACAGCAATGGTCCACATGATGGATGTAAAAATCATTGAAGCATCCGCCGCTGGCCCAGATAAAGCTGTGAAAACGCTGAATCTGCCAGAGCAGTTCGCTGGGGCTGCCCGGCCATTTCGCCGAGTAAGCCGACCCGCCCGGCCCGTGCATCCGGTAGCCGCGCAGCAAAATGAGATCGCCGATTTCTCCGTCCTGAATGCGATGGGCCAGTTCCTGCATCCCCCGGTTGTGGCGGGACATCAAGCCCACCCCGACCTTGAGATTTTTTGCCGTCGCTTCCCCGGCGAGCTTCAGCATCCGGCGGGAGGTGGGGCCGTCGGCTGTCAGCGGTTTTTCCATGAAGACATGCAGGCCTTTTTGGATGGCGTAGCTGAAATGCACCCAGCGAAAGGCCAAAGGGGTGGTAAAAATGGCGATGTCACCGGGCTTCAGACAATCCATCGCTTTTTGGTAGGCGTCAAAACCGATGAATCTTCGGTCCGCTGGCACGTCCACCTGATTGCCGACCGCACTGCCTTTCAAGTTGCCGTAGCTGCCGTCGAGACGGTCCTTGAAAACATCCGCCATGGCCACGAGCTTGAGCGGGATTTGTTTCACGGACAGGGCGTTGAACGCGGCCCCGGTGCCGCGACCGCCGCAGCCGATGAGAGCGACTTGTATCAGGCTGTTCTCCGCCGCATGGACCTGCGGAAGAGCGACGCCGACAAGCGCGGAGGCGGCGGCGAAACGGCCTGTGCTTAATAAGAACTCCCGGCGGGTTGTTGGATTGGCTGCGGAATTGTTCATAAGGTTAAATGTTTAAGTTTTGTCGGAACGCTTTCAGAATCCCTGCAACGGTTGATCTCGACGCTGTCTTTGCGGGCAGCCCCAACGCAAAATCCCGTCTTCCGCCGGACCCTGATCGAGTTCATGTCTCGGTGCCAGTCATGAATTAGTTCTGGGACATGCTTGAGTTTATGTTTTTGTTCATGCTTTGTCCATCCCCGGCGCAAGGAAATAAAAATTCCACAATTGCAGGGGCGGGCGGCAAACCATTCCCGGCAGCCGCTTTGAGCGCGTTCAGATTTGTTGCTTCAAACAGCGTCCCTTTTCGGCCCGGCCGGCGCAAAAAGTCAATTCTGTGCGCGCGGCACCGGACTGCAAAATAAGTTCTTCCGATGTGCCGTCGCTTCTTCCAGATTGGTCGTTCGCGGTGGTGCCTTGAAGAATCTTTCCGGCAATGCAACATAATTTGACTGCGGCTGAATCTGGGTTTATATGGCAGTTATGAGCTTGTATGATTAATACAAGAGAGCATCAGTGTAAGATATTGCTTGTGGATGACGATCCAAGTGTGCGCAACATCTTGTCTCTGCTGATCGAGTTTGACGGGCATCAAGTTCAGACAGTTGAAAATGGCGAGGCCGCACTGGTCAGGCTTGAACAAAACGAGTTTGACTTGGTCATCACGGATTATTTGATGCCGGGAATGAAGGGAGATCAACTGGCCGCACTGATCAAACAACGCCGGCCGGATCAGCCGGTCATCATGGCGAGCGGCTCTTTCGCAAACAGCAATGACGGCAATTCGATCACCGGCGTGGACTGCCTTCTTAACAAGCCGTTTTCCATGACTGAATTGCGTGAAGCGATTAAGTGGGTTTTGAGCCTCTACGCCGACAGCCGGCAAGGCAGGACTCACGATCTGCCCGGCCCCCATCTTGCGGAATCTGATAATACAAAACACACCCCAGATGACCGGCTCACTCCATAAAACGATCTGCGGGCCGATGAAAATGAATTTCACGTTGGCGGAACACTGGGTAGCCGGTGCCAAGTCGGCGGGTGGCGGCAAGAGATCCATCGGATCACCGGTGTGTTCGCCGGATTTTTTGGACGGTCTTCCGTCCGCACTGAACGGATTTCGAGAAATACGAATAATGACAAATACACGATTCAAAGGCGTGAATTTATCCAGCGGTTTGAGCACAATAAAAAACGTGATTTTGATGATGGGAAATCGCTCTTTCGATCACCTGGTGGGTTATCTTACTAGACTGGACGTTGGTTTCCCATCTATGTTCAAGCCGTGTTTGAACTTGTTTCCGATTACTCGCCCGCCGGCGACCAGCCGCAGGCGATTGAAAGACTGACCGCTGGAGTTTTGTCCGGCGCGCAGCACCAGACCTTGCTCGGCGTCACCGGTTCGGGGAAAACCTTCACCGTCGCCAACGTCATCAGGAACATCAACCGGCCCACGCTCGTCATCTCGCACAACAAGACGCTCGCCGCGCAGCTTTACGCCGAGTTCAAAAG
>CAYVGC010000021.1:0-52357 GCA_964449815.1 uncultured Bifidobacteriaceae bacterium | reverse complement strand
CTGCGCCAACGGCGCAAGACGTGGCGGCAAATTACTGAATTGCTGCTCACCGAGAAAGGCATCCGCGTTACGGTCTATGCCCCATATCTTTTTTACCGTCGCAAATTAAAACGCGCCACAAAACCGCATTGGGAAAATGCGGGAAATAATTCCGAATTCCAACCCGCCCGCCCCAACGCAGAGGCCAGCCGGCCACCATCACGCCAATCGCCATTGGCGAAGCCAGCCCCTTTCAAACGCCCAAACATCAAAAACATTAACACCGACCAAGAATTCACATGAACACCAACATCACCAAACGCATCCACATCAATCCCCAATCCAAAGGCAGCCTCGGCAAAAGTTTCGAGGCCGAGTTCCGCACCGCCTGGCTCGATTATCACGGCATTGAGTGGAATGGCTCCGACCTCGATGACCGGCATCATTCTTTTGCCGACCGTCATCCCAAACAGGTGCAGTCCCACACCCTCGGTAATGACGATGACAGCAAATCCACCCTGCTGGGATTGTTTCGCAACGTGTCGCACAGCAACGCGCCGGTTCACGTCATTGATTGCCGGGCGCAGGCCGACGGCCTCATCATGCAGGCGCTGGACTCGTTGCAGTTGCTCGAATCACTCGCCGCCCAGGGCATCCGGTTCACCTTTTTCCTGTTTCCCAGCGAGGACACCGAGAGCATGAATAACCTGCTCGACCTTTTTTTCTTCGCGGGCGACCGGGTGGACTACGTCATCGTCCACAATCCGGCCAAAGTGCGGACGAATTTGTTCCAAAAATCGAACATCGAAGCTGAGTTGAAAAAATTCGGAGCCACGGAAATAACATTGCCGGTGGTGACTTCCATCACGTTGCTGGCCATCAAACGTGCCGAGGCCAAGGCCGGTCGCAAATTGAGCTTCGCGGAAGCGGCTACGCCCGGCACGCCGCATCTGGAATTGATGCTGGCCGGGGAAATGCAATGGGCGATGCAGCAGATGTTCCGGCAATACGACTTGATTGCCGATTTGCTCGTGCCATCCGAACAGATGACGGAGCTTGAACCGCTGACCGAACCGGCGGCGAAACCGGCGCGCTCCAAACAGCCCATGCTCAACTTGGGCGAATGACGTTATGGATTCGGACAAAGACGATTTGGCGGTGCTTTGCACCGGGATGACGAAGTCGGAAGTGGATCGAATCCACCGATTTTTGCATGAATGGGGCATCGGGCCGGAAGACAGTTTTCCCGTTCAATTCGCATTGTTGACCCGCGCACAGTTGCGGGCGGCAGCCAGTATTCCGCGCTCCATCGCCGACAGCCGCAAATGGCTGGAACAGCATTTGGCTGAATACCGGAAACAAACCGCCGCGCTCACCAACGATTTCGAGGGCATGGTGGACATCAAGCATGGCGAATTGAAAGACATCGTTCTCAAACACGCGGAAACAGTGAAACGCGATGCGTTGTTCGTCAGCAACCGGTTGCTGGACGCGAATGACGCTGCCAAGAGCATTCAGGAAAACTTGCACGCCGCCGTGGCCGAATGGAATAAATCCGAAGACGCTCTGGCACAGGAACGGCAACGATTTGAAAAAGTCTGCCGGATGTTGAACGATGCCGTCAATCTTCGCGGTGTCCACTGGTATATTATTGGCACACTGGCTGCCTGTGTCGTCACTCTATTGATCGGCCACTATGTCTGGCATCACTGAAATCAGTCATAAATGACGGAGAAAGTTGTATGCGCGCGAATCCGGTTTCCATTGTATGTCGCCGGTCGTCGCGTCAAGGTCGTGCCTCGGTATGCCCTCGGCTTCCGCCTTGACCCGCCGCCCGGCTCCGGGGCTTTTGCGTTTAGGATTTCGCGCGGGTGGGAGTGTTCACCAAATGTAAATTGGTTCAAATTTAACGACCAAAACAACTAAACCTGAAATTTTAATTTAACAGCACCGTTGGATTGCCATCAAGACGTTTGGATAAATCAACGGGATCCCCCACCGAAACCTCCTGCGGATTCACTTGATAGGCCCAGACTTGAAAGTGCGTCAGGGTCGCTTCGCCATAGATCGTCGCAAACGCGCCATCTACGGCATCCAAACCATGGGCAACCTTGACGCGGCCGATGCGCGGCACATTGTAGCGCGCGTCAAACGTGAACCACTCGTTCCCAAGATAAACTTCAAAATACGCGTGAAAATCCATCGGTGAGCCAGGATCAATACAGCCGATGTCCGGCAGGTGCCCGGTTACGTAACGGGCGGGCAAATTAAACGTGCGGCACAAGGTGATGGCCGCATGGGCAAAATCACGACAGACGCCATAACGCCGGCCAATGACCTCGGACGCGGACAAGTCGGGCCGCCCGGACAGGGTGCGGTATTCAATGTTGTTGTGAACCCAGTCGCAGATGGTCTGCACGCGTTGGAGCGCATTGGTGATCTGGCCGAAAAGGTTCCAGGCAAAATCCATGAGCTTATCCGAATCACAATAGCGGCTGGGCAGCGTGTAGCGCAATAGCTCCGGCGGAAGCTGGCTGACGGGCGTGAGCCAGTTGGGCACGTCCCGGTTGTCCGGCTCGGAAGGCACGGCCACAAGCGCATCATGCCGGACTTCATTCCGCCCCGGCATGAACATCGAGCGGTAAGTGATGTTGCCATGCGTATCTTGAAATTCATACGACGGCAGGCCGATCCCGAACGAAAGCCGTTCCTGCATCACCAACACGCGGCCTTCGAGTCGTGGCCGGAGCACGAACAGGACCGGTGTCTGCACGGTGGTTTCGTAAACCAGGTTGCAGCCGACGCGGACGGTAAGATTCAGCGGAGTCCAGTTCATGGGTTGGGATGGCACAATTATTTTTTATCTTCATTCTTCAACGCATGTCAGTCATGTGGTTCGTAATGGCTTATTTTTTGTTTTCCACTTCAGGAGCATTCTGCTTTGCCTGTTCCGCTTCTTCAACGGCGCGAACATCCTCGCGGCCTAATTGTTCGTAAAATTCATGAACTTTTTTGACGAGCTGCGGCGACACCTCGTGTGCTGGCTTTACTTTCGGTTCCGATTTGGTTTCCGCTTTGCCATCAGGCTGCGGCTCAGTTTTGTCGGTTGGTTTGATGTCGGTTATAATGTCAGATTTCGTTTCCGCATTGGCGGCGGACGGCGGGACGGCTTTGACTTCAGGCGCTGGCTCAACTTTCGCATCTGGCGTTGGCTCAACCTTGGCGTCCGGTTTTGAATTGGTGTCAGTCTTGGTCTGGGTCGCGCGAATCTCCTGCTCGGCCTTGTCCCAGTTCTGCGCTGATTGACCGTCCCGATGACCCTCGCGCTCATATAACTCATAGGCGCGGGCCGCAATCTGCGGGGTCAAATCGGTCGCCATCTTGGCCTTGGTATCCGGTGTAGAGTTCACGTCAGGTTTGGTTTCGGTTTTAGGCTTCGCTTCAGAAGAATCTTCCGATGCAACTTTTTCTTCCGGTTTGGCCCCGGCCTTGGCATCAGGTTTCGCTTCAACTTTCGCATCTGCCTGCGGGTCGGCCTTCCTGTCCGTTGGAAACTCGGCTTTTGTTTCGGTCTTGGAGTCTTTATTGATTACAGCTTTTACAGGATCAAAAATCCGATAGGCGAGCAGTTTAATGCGGTCGTTCACGAGGAACCATAGCAGCGCATAACCCCACACGAAGCCGGCCCAACCCCAGCCCAGCGGCGTCATGAATAATCCATACACTGCGATCAACGTCGCCACGATTTGCGTGCCGACCACGGCCACCCATAAAATCTTTGCCGGACGATGAGACCAGAACGGCCCGCGCGTGCGCGTGAGGAAAATTGTGAGATGTCCCGCCACCGAAAGCTTCAAATACATCAGCGTCTGGATATGGGCGCGGTCGAGATGAAAAACACGCTCACCGAGATAAAACAAGCCGAAGGCGGAGACGACCCCGATGAGGCCCAGCACCGTGGAAATCCCCAGCACCATGCGCATGTTCCAGGCTTCAGGCTTGTCCTTGTATTTAACGTTGTCATAGGCAATGGACAGAATCGCGCCGTCGTTGAGCAACGCCAGCATCACGATCATCACCGCCGTCAAGGGATAGAAGTTGAAAATCAGGATTGCCAGCGTCATGAAGAACAACACGCGCAGCGTCTCGGCGATACGGTAAATCGCGTAACTGTTCATCCGTTGGAAAATTCTCCGGCTCTCCTTGATCGCATCAATGATCACCGACAGTCCGGGCGTCGTCAGCACAATGGCTGCTGCCGCGCGTGCCGCGTCGGTCGCACCCGAAACTGCGATCCCGCAGTCAGCTTTCTTCAGCGCGGGGGCGTCATTCACCCCATCGCCTGTCATGCCCACGATGTGGCCGCGTTTCTGCAAAACATCCACGATGTGAAACTTGTGTTCCGGGAACACTTGGGCGAAACCGTCGGCCTTCTCGATGGATTCGGCCACCTCGGCGGTTTCCTGTTTTTTCGTGTCACCGAGACTGGCGGCATCGAGGATGTTCGTGCCCATGTCCAACTTTTTCGCGGTCTCCTTGGCAATGGCCAAAGCATCGCCCGTCACCATCTTGATCTTCACACCCATCGCGAGCGCGGTCGCAATGGTGGCCTTGGCATCTTCGCGTGGCGGATCAAACAGTGGCAACACGCCAAGAAACTGCCATGGCCCGTCGCCCTCGGCCCGTGCGACGCCCAACGAACGAAAGCCGCGCGCCGCGAATTCATTGACTGCCTTCTCCACGGCGGCCTTCACCTGCCCGGCGTTGGCCGACAATGCCAAAATCACCTGCGGCGCACCCTTCGTTACCTTGAAAGTCTTTCCGTCCTTGGCTTTGATCGTAGCCTCGGTGCGTTTATGCACCGGGTCGAAAGGCTGGAAATGGACTACATCATAAGCCTTCAAAGACTCCTTGTCCTTCAGCACACCCAGAACGGCCAAATCAATGGTGTCATTATTTTCCGCGCGCGATGCCAGTGCCCCGTTGAGAATGAGTTGCTCGGCAGGGACATTATTGACACTAAATGGATCGCCCAGCGTCAGTTTGTTTTGTGTCAACGTGCCGGTCTTGTCCGCGCACAGCACATCCACGCCCGCCAGTTCTTCAATCGCCACCAGCTTGCTCACAATCGCCTGTTTCTTGGAGAGCAGACGTGCGCCAACAGCCATTGTCACCGACAGCACCGTCGGCATGGCCACGGGAATTGCGGCCACGGTCAACACCAAGGCGAATTGCAAAGTCTCAAGTATTTTGTCACCGCGATAAATTGCGAAACCGATGATCACCGCCACCAGCGCCACCGCGAGGATGATCAGATAATTGCCAATCTTCAAAACCGCCTTTTGAAAATGGCTGGCCGTGTGCGCCTCCTGCACCAGTTGTGCCGTCTTGCCGAAGTAAGTTTTCTCACCCGTGGCATAGACCATTGCGCCAGCTTCACCCTGACGGATGATTGAACCCGAAAATACTGCGTCACCGGATTTGCGCTCGGCGGGCAACGATTCTCCGGTCAGCGCTGACTGATCCACTTCCACCGGGTCTCCGTCCAGCAATCGCGCATCCGCCGGCACAATGTCACCCAGTCTCATGCGGATGACATCACCCGGCACCAACTCGCGCGCCGGCGGGTTGATCCACTTACCGTCGCGCTTCACCCGGGCCTTGACCGCCAGCTTGGCTTTGAGCGCCTCGATGGCGTTACTCGCCTCTTTTTCTTCCCAAAACCCGACCACCGCGTTGGCGACCAACAACAGGAGAATGATGAAAAAATCCGGCCAGTGTCCGACCACGCCCGACAGAATCACCGCGATCTCAATCATCCACGGAATCGGCCCCCAAAAATAGGAAAGAAATTTCAGGAATAGATTTGTTTTCTTTTCAGTAAGTTCATTCGGCCCATATTGCGTGAGCCGTTTTTTTGCTTCTGCATCGGTAAGACCGTCCGGCGATGATTCCAATTTTTTCTCCAACTCCGCCAGCGGCAGCGTTTTCAAATCGTCCTGCGGCGCCGGTTTAGCTGCGGGTTTCGCACCATTTTTGGGATCAGCTTTGGCATCCGGCTTAGCGCCCGGTGTGGCTGCGGTTGCGGTGGGTTTTGCATCGGCCTTGGTAGCATCATTTACCTCGGGCTTGGCCACGGGTGCGGCGGGCTTCGGATCTGCAGCTGCGCTCGGTTTGGGGTTCGGCGATTTGGGCTGGTCGGTGTCTTGCGTCATGGCGAAATCTTTTGTTGTCCGTGTATTTCAATTTGTAAGTTGATACCAATGGGAAGTATAACTCTTGGAGGCGCAAAAATGTATGGGGTGAACACCCCATGAAATAAAGTTCTCGCCTGTCCAAAGCCCGACACGGCCTGTTTACTTTCGCTCCATTGCAGCCGTGTATTCGCCACGGCGCGCGGCGCGATTGCATCGGGCGCGATGAAGCAAAGCTTGCTGCGCCGCTTTCACATTGGTCTCTTCGCCCCGCCAGATTTCCAAAGCCGGTTGCTGGATGGCGCGTGCGAACGAAAAGGCCAGCGCCCACGGCAGTCGCGACTTGAACCGGACATTCATGGCATTTAACCGGGCCGAGGCAAGTTCAGCGGATTGGCCGCCGGACAAAAAGGCAATCCCCGGCACGGCTGCGGGGACGGTTCGCAGGAGACAATTCACGGTGGCGTCCGCCGCCTCCTCCACGGCCTGCTGTGTCGGACAGGTCAGTCCCGGCAACACCATGTTGGGTTTCAAGATCATGCCTTCCAGCAGCACGCGCTGACAATTGACCTGGATGAACACGTTTCGCAGCACTTCCTCGGTGACTATGCGGCACCGCTCCAAAGTGTGATCACCGTCCATGAGCACCTCCGGCTCGACAATCGGAACCAGTCCGGCTTCCTGACACAACGCGGCGTAGCGCGCCAGCGCGTGTGCGTTGGCCTCGATGCAACTCCGGCTGGGAATGCCCTCGCCGATGACAAGCACCGCCCGCCACTTGGCAAAGCGTGCGCCCATTTGAAAGTATTCCGCCAGACGGTCGCGCAAGCCGTCCAGACCTTCGGTGATTTTTTCGCCAGGATGAGCGGCCAAATCCTTGGCTCCCATATCTACTTTGATACCGGGAATAATTCCCGCCTCGGTGAGGACTTTGAGAAACGGAGTGCCGTCCTGCTTCTGCTGACGGATGGTTTCGTCGTAGAGGATAACCCCACTGATGCACACGCCGAGACCGGGCGTGGTCACAATCAGCTCCCGATACGCGCGCCGGGCCTCCATCGTCTGCGGAATGCCCAGCTTCGCGAACCGTTTGTTGCAGGTGGGATTGCTTTCATCCATCGCCAGCAATCCCTTGTGGTCGGCGAACAGTTTTTTTGCGGTATCGATTAACAGTTGCGTGCTCATAAATAAGTTTCAGTTCATGGAGTAGCGACGGTTGTTTCCAGCGAAGCATCCCAACCACCACCGAGAGCTTTGATCAATTGGACGCTGGCCGTCAGTTGTTCCATCTGGAGGTTCAGCGCCGTCCGCTGATTGTTCAGCAGCGCAGTCTGTGCATTGATTACACTGAGGTAAATATCGATGCCGGATGTGTAGCGGACCTTGGCAAGGGAGTGGTAACGCTGCGACGAGGCGACGGCGGCATTCTGTTGTTGAAGTTCCTGCGACAAGATTCGCAGCGTTGATAAATTGTCTTCGACTTGCTGAAACGCGGTGAGCACGGTCTGGCGGTAATTCGCAACGGTTCCCTGATAAATCGCGCGAGACTGTTCGGTGACCGCCTTGCGCAAGCCACCGTCGAAAAGCGTTTGCGCCAGCGTCGCACCAACGGACCACGCCAGACCCGGCCTGGAAAAAAGATTTTGTATGGATGTGCTTTGATAGCCTGCCGCACCGCTCAAAGTAATGGTCGGATAATAAGCCGCGCTCGCCACGCCGATTTGCGCGTTTGCCTCGGCAACACGGCGCTCGGCAGCGGCAATGTCCGGACGCCGTTCGAGCAATTGCGACGGAACGCCAAAAGGAATGGCAACAGGTTTTGTGGTCAGCGAATTGGTGGCGATGGAAAATGATGAGGCCGGTTGACCAAGGAGCGTCGCAATGGCGTGTTCGAGCTGTGCGCGCTGGATGCCGAGGTCGGTGGCCTGCCCAAGCGTGGTGTTGAGCTGCGTTTCAGCTTGTGCGACGTCCTGATCGGACGCTAGACCTGCGCCATACTGGGCTTGGGTCAGCTTGAGTGATTCCTGATAGGCGATCACCGTCGCATCCAAAAGGTGCTTCTGCGCATCCAGTGCGCGAAGCTGAAAATAATCCACCGCCACTTCCGCCTGCATCGTCAGCCGCACGTTTTCGAGATCGGCCAGCGTGGCTTGGGCTTCCAGCGAATTAGCTTTTACGGTGTTGCGAATGCGTCCCCAAAAGTCCGGCTCCCAGGAGGCGTCAAAGGGCAGTGCATATTCGGTAAAAGTTGAGGCTGACGATGAAGAGCTGGATTGGTTTTGAGATGTCGCCTGCCGTGATCTCGTGACCGAAGGGCTGGCGGTCACGGTCGGAAAATACTGTGACCGGGATTGTTTCACAACCGCCCGCGCTGCGAAAAAATTGGCGAGAGCAGCGGCAACGCTTTGATTGAAAACAGTCGCCTGACTTTCGAATACATCCAGCTCCGGGTCATGGAACACTTCCCACCAATTGCCGCGAATCAGGTAGTCCTTTGGCTCGGCAATTTTCCAGCCGTCCGTTGCATTGGATTGTTCCGGTGTCAATTCCTTGTAAGCCGCCGGAGTTTGAACGGACGGTTTTACATAATTCGGCGCGAAGCTGCATCCGCTGGACAGAAACAACCATGCCAGCGCAACCACGGTCAGTCTGGTTTTCGTTTTCAACAGTGAAAGGATGGTCTTCATTTAAAGGCCCATTGCTACCCGCGGAAGATGTCGAACGGCTCAATTTTGAGAACCTTGCGTATCCCGATGTAGCTGGAAATTCCGGCAATGAGCAGCACCATGCCGAAGGCAAGACCCAAGTTCCCGAACGTGATGGTCGCCGCGTAATTGGGCAATCGCGATTTGGCGATGGTGATCATCAGCGTCACCAGACCGATACCCAGGCCATAGCCGATCATGGCCGTAAAGAAGGCCATGAACAGAATCATGTAAATCAGTTCGCGTCCCTTGGCACCGATGGCTTTTAGCGCACCGAATTTTTCCAGGTTTTCGATGATGAAGGTGTAAAAGGTCTGGCCGGAGATGGATAGTCCGACGATAAAGGCGATTATGGTCATCAATAGGATGTTGGTTCCAATGCCGGTCTGGTAAGTGTAGTAATGAGTAATCTGATTGTTGAATTCTTCCTTGGTGAAAGCAACATAACCCAGCTTGGCGACCTGCTTCTTGATTCCAGCCACGGCCGCGTCGTTCTTCGGCTGCACCAAAACATAGGACATGGTGAAACGAGTCGAGGGGAGATATTCGATCGCGCGATGATAGGTGGTGTAGAGCGTCGGCACTCCGTTCAACCCGTTTGAGACGACCCTGGCAATGCCGACAATCGTGCCCCGATGATCATTGAGTTCGAAGGCCGTGCCAATCTTCGGGTTCCCCAACTTGGAGAATTCAGCGTCGTCCACCACAAAGAAAGTGTTGTCGGCGTAGATGTCCTGAATGTTGCCCTGTTCCAATTCGGGCCGGCCAAACAGGCTGCTGTCGTCCAGACCGACCACGTTGACGCCTTGATAGTTGCCGTTGGCGAGCCTGACCAGCGCTCCGCCCATAAACAGCGGCACCGCATAGCTGACCCCGTCCATACTGCGCGTCGCATCCAGCACATAATCCGGCATGGGGATCGGGCTGGTCGCCGTATTCACCGCCGGATCCATGATCCACATCGCGGCACCGATGTTAGTGACCGGCGAATAGGCGCGGTTGAGAATGCCGGCGAACATGGCGGTCATTTCCATCATCAGGAACACGGCAAAGGTGATCCCGATCAACAACGCAAAAAACTTGCCTCGGTCGTTGACCAGCAGCTTGAAGCCGATCCGCAGTATGCCGCTGTATCTCATGTTAATTTTTTGTGGTGCTTGTTCCAGTTGCTTCCTGCCCGATAAAGACATCCACCATCTGGCCGGGATAGACCGGGGCGTCTTTTTTCTCGAAGCGGAAAATCACTGGCAGCACCCGCAAATCAACTTGCTCCTGCTTTTGATTGGACAACTCGATCTTGGGCGAGATGTAAGGCTGGATCCGGACGAACTCCAGCGGCACCTTGATGTCCGTTCCGGTGATCTGCATCTGCGCCTTAATATGCCAGTGCGACGGCAAGCGTGAGACGAGTATCTCATCCACATAGCAGCGCACTTGCATGTAATCCTGCGGCCCACTCATTACTACCAGCGGATCGAACAACTCCGTGTAAGTGTCGTAGTTGCCCTGCGACGAAACATGGCCACCGACCGCAACGTTGACCGCCAGCACGACTCCGTCAATCGGCGCTTTGACCGAATAATATTGCAGCAGCGCCTTGGCGGCCTTCAGCGCGGCGGTCGTCTGAGTGACGGCATCTTCCGCCGTATCCAGCACGTCCTTGCTGACCGATTTCGGGTCGGCGGCATAGGCAGCACAGCGTTTGTCGTATTGGTCGCGTGCCACTTTCAGATTGGCAGCGGCCAGTTCCGTGTTTGCCCGCTGCACGGAATCCTCAATGTTGAACAGCGGTGCGCCGGCCGAAACTTGCTGTCCTTCCTGCACGAACACCCGGGTGATCGGGCCGGAAACCTCTGGAAAAATGTTGATGTTTTCACCGCTTGGCAGGTCGCTCTCGATCATGCCATTGGCATAGATGGCCGAGGCGTAAGGATTGCTGACTGGTTGGAACACAGGTGGCTGCGCCTTGCGTTCCATGCCAAAAACATAGGCGGCCACCAATCCCGCCAGGATACCGATGGCAGCGATGGTAAAAATGACCATGTTGCCGACTTTCCTCTTGGGCGCGGCGGGCTGGGTTGAGGTCTTAGTCTGGTCTGACTTAGCTTCCGTTTCAGCTTTGGGATTGGCCGCAGTTTTAGTTATAGGTTTGGATTCAGATTTAGCTTCGGTTCGGGGTTCGGCTTTAGGCGCGGGCGCGGCGGCTTCCGGTTCTGGCCCGGGCGCTTCAACTGCCGGTTTCGATTCGTCTGGATTCATTCAGTTCCTTTGTCTGTCGCGGTGAGAATTCCATCTTCCATGTGGAGAATCCGGTCCGCATATTCGTTGATGCGCGCATCATGGGTGACAATCAGTATGCAGCGGTTTTCATTGAGGATTTTCTCTTTGACGAAGGCGATGATCATCCTCCCGGTGTCACCATCCAGGGAGGCTGTCGGTTCGTCGAGAATCAGAATCTGCGGACGGCTGATGATCGCGCGAGCGATGGCTACGCGCTGCTGCTCGCCGCCTGAAAGTTTCACCGGTAGTATCTCGCCACGGTCTTTCAGGCCCACGATTTCGAGGTGTTCTCGCGCCTCGGTTATGGATTCATCCCAGTTGCGCTGCTTGAGGATCAGCGGAATGGCGACATTCTCGGCCGTGGTCAGTCGCGGGAACAGGTGATAGTCTTGGAAGACGAAGCCAATGGTGTTCAAACGGAAATCCGCCAGTTGATCGTTGTTCCAAGCCCAGATGTCGGCTCCTTTCACAACCACCTTGCCGGCGTTGGGACGCAAGATGCCGGAGATCATGCTCAACATGGTGGTCTTGCCGCTGCCGGACGGGCCGACGATGAATAACATCTCGCCAAAGTAGGCGACCAGCGTGACACTGTTCACGGCAATCTTCTTGGCGTCACCTTCGCCAAACCATTTGGTCAGACCGGTGGCAACTATCGCCTCACGATCGTTTGGCGTTATGCTGTCGGTGTTCATTCGTATGCTTGATGTGACGATCTGCCTTAATTGGCGACTGGCACCATTGGCTGCGGATGGCCATGAAACGGCCAGCGTAAATCACCGGTCATCAAATAGACCGCCATGGCCGCGAGCATCAAAATCACGCAAAGCCAGATGCGCCAGTCCCGATGCGCGCGTCGCCAATATGGCGCCTGGCCGTGGTTAATCGGGCCGCCATTCGGATCGCCGTGCGACTTGTGATCGTGCTTTGATTTATTCATGGGTTGCCTGTTTTTATTTTTGTCCATTTCCAATTCCGAATCTCCGGCAAATCCTGGCCGTGTTTGTCAATGTAGCGTTTATGCTCAATGAGCTTGTCCTGCATCTGCTGCTTTAGGTATCCGGCGTGCGAAGGAACTTGCGTCGAAAGGAATTCATTATGTGGATGTGGGCACCAGCGGCGGCGTGTGGGGCTTTGAGCGCGGTTATTGTATGATGATTGGCGGCGATACAAAAGTGGTCAAAAGACTTGATTCTATTTTCGCCACGTTGGCACCGGGCATCGGCGATGTCACCCGCACGCCGGGACGTTCAAAGCTGGGCGGCACTTCCGAACAGGGTTATCTGCATTGTGGCCCGAATGGTGCCGGGCATTTCGTCAAGATGGTTCACAACGGCATCGAATACGGCATGATGGCCGCCTATGCCGAGGGCTTGGGCATTTTGCGCGGCGCAAACATCGGCAAACAACATGGCGAAAGCAATGCGGAAACCACGCCATTGCGCGAACCAGTAAACTACCAATACGACCTGAACCTCGCCGACATCTCCGAAGTTTGGCGGCGCGGCAGCGTGATCGCCTCGTGGCTACTTGACCTGACGGCGGATGCGTTGGCCAAAGATTCCGCCCTCGCTGGATTTGCCGGGCGAGTTTCTGATTCCGGCGAAGGTCGCTGGACGATCAAGGCGGCTATTGATGAAGGCGTGCCCGCGCCGGTGCTGACCACGGCGCTTTACGAACGTTTCAGTTCGCGCGGTGACGCCGACTATCAAGACAAGCTGCTTTCGGCCATGCGCTATGGGTTTGGCGGCCATCTGGAAAAAACTACAAAGTAAGGCAGCGCGATGATCTGGTCCGACCTCGCCCAACTGATCGGTGCGGTTCTGCTGATGCTCGGCGTCCTGCTGCCCGTCGTCAACCCACTGGGCGACACCCCGATTTTTTTGCGAATGACGCCCGGCTGCGATGAACTCACGCGCGCCTTCTTGGCGAAGCGCATTGCGTTCTATTCATTTTTCTTGGTGCTGGGTTCACTGTTGTTTGGCTCATTCGTGCTGCTTTTGTTTGGCCTTTCGATCCCCGTGGTGGAAGTGGCGGGCGGAGCCGTCGTCTGCGCGCTGGGCTGGAAGCTTCTGGCCGACGTTCCCAAACCGGCCGAGGTGACCTTGGACCCGGCCCACGCCAAGCTCATCGCGCTGGGACGGGCTTTTTCCCCGCTGACCTTGCCGATGACGATTGATGCCGGAGTGATTTCGGTGGCGATCACTGTCGGAGCCAATCACGCGCATTCGTTCAAGCACGCGGTAATTCAACTGCTCGCCGCAGTCATCGGTGCCGGCATCATCGCGCTGTCTATTCTGCTAACGTATCGCTACGCCCAGCGGGTCGGCAAACGGATTGGAAACACCGGCATGATGGTGGTGGTGCGGCTCTCGGCGTTTATCATGGTGTGCATCGGCGTGAGCATCACTTGGAACGGCGTCAAGGCCTTGCTGGCGGAAATTGGCATTCCGCACTGAATCCCGAATTTCACCGACGCATGGAGATTAGCGCGGCTGAAACTTTGAAATTTGCCAGCGGACCAAATCCACGCAAATCAAGATGAGAAACAGGCAGGCCAGAAAAAACAGGTAGAGCAAGGCGCGCATGACTGGCTATTTTTGCCGGTTGCCCGTCTCGGTCAATTCCATGAACCCTGTTGCGTGGACCGCAAGCTTTGGGCCTGGCTGGTTTCGCAGGCTGATTGATCTGGTTTGCCCGAGGAGTCGGCGAGCGGGCCGGTGGTTGAAATCGCACTGCCGGGCAAATTCATAAATCCTCTTTGGCCGCTGTTCGGGTGGCTTGGAGGCTCTGCTCGATCTCCGCTTCGACAATGCCCCCTTCGACGAGCCTTTCATTGTCGCTGCGGCCTTCTTCGTCTTCATCTTCGCTCGGAGCCACGCGCGCTTTAATCCCGGTCGAGCCAGACACCGGATCCCAGCGTTCAGACTCGGGCGCGGCTTCGAGAATCGCGTCTTGCGGATCCATATCCGGCACGCCGGTCAGTTCCCGCTTGGCCTGCGAAAAATGCGCTGCCGTCGCATCGTGCGACAAATGACCATCAATAATCGCCAGTTCCGCTGCGCGCTCGCGCACCATTTTGCTCGTGACCGTGCCGACACCGGCGGAGTTTTCCGAGATGACGCCATCCTTCAGTGGACTTGTTTTCATAAGTTAAAAATTACTGCGCGTGATTGGTTTGGTCGTTATGCGAAGTTTTCATTTCGCGGGTGCCACGATCCTCGCGCACGTCGCGGGATTTGGAAAAGATGTTGTCGCGCTTGGCTGGCTTGGGACTGGCGGCGGCTTTGGCCGGGCGAAATTGGTGCAGCGTTTTTGGAAAAACCGGCGTTTGCACGATGACCGCGAATTTGGAGATGTGTGAGCTCATAAAGTTTGTTGTCGGTTGCCGGGGATACGGTTGGGAATCGTTGCGATGCGTGGTTCAATTCGACGATGGATCGTTGGCCTCGGCTCCATGATTTTCGCGCCATTGATTTTTTGGGGCGTCCAGAATCGCGATTTGATCCGGCGTCAGCAGCGGTCGGATTTGCCCGACGGAATCGGCCCGGTATCTCTGCAGACCGGCCCACTCCTGTTGCAACTGATGGTGTGCCGCCTGAATTTGAGTCGTATCCTTGGATGCGTCCGCCTGCCGGATTGCCTCCCATGCGGCATCAATCCGGGGCTGGTTGGCGGCTTGGTATTCCCGGCTCGTTTTGGCGAAGTCATCCTCGATGGGCTGTAGCCCGGCTCGCTGCTCACCGGTGAGGCGCAACTTTTCCTTCAGACCAGGCGGCAGGAGCGCGCGTTCGCCCCGCGACCGGTCACGATTCAGCGCCGCCTGGTATTTTACAGTCTGGACGAGCGGGAGCGAATTGGTATTGGGGTTGATGGTTTGCGCCGGCAAAAATGGCGCGGCAACCAACAGTGAGCCGGTGATGACGAGCAGGGTGAACTTGGTATTCAAGAGGATCCTTTTTTATTTCACGGCCTGCGAATGGGCTTCCACGAACCACAGCCACTTGTCAATGCCGCGCGATATTTCGGTGAACAAATCCGCCGTGTCCGCATCCTTCAATTCATCCGCCTCATTGATCGTGTTGCGGGCTTCCGCGCCAAAGGTGGATAACGCGCGAGCCACACCTTCGACATGCGCCATGCCCTCGGAAATATCTGGCGAATACTCCGTGAGCCGCGAACGCGCCGCCGCCATGCGCACTGTGCCTTCGGCCACGCCGCCGAGCTGCACAATGCGTTCGGCAATCGCATCCACATAGCCTTCGACGGCTTCGGCCACCTTGTCGAACAACTCATGCAGGCCGATGAAGCTCGGGCCTTTCACGTTCCAATGCGCCTGCTTCATTTGCATCTGCAAATCCACGGCCGACGCCAGCCGCTGGTTCAGCAGCGCGTTCAGTTGCGTCCGGCGCTCCTGGGAGATGTCATTTTCGGTTTCATACATGACGGGTTTTTCCGGATGGACGGTTTTGGTGTTTTTCATAAAAATAGTTTTTTGGAAGGTTGGTGGTGAATGTAATTTTAACGCTGGTCATGGAACCCATGCGTGCGCGTCAGGTTGCATTCCGCGATCAAGTCCGCCTCCGCCTTCAGCCAGTGCTGCACTTCGTGGCCGGGCAGCGACCCCGTGTTCTCGTAGGCAAAGAAAGCCCGCCGGGCCACCTCGTCCGGCGCGGGGACAAAGCTGGTTTCGTTCCGGCACAAAGCCGTCGGCGCGGGCCGAGGAGATTTGGCTTGTTTTTGGATTTGAGCTTGGGGAGGTTGATGATGTTTCATAAATGGAGCATAAACCGGGCAACGATGCATTTGCTATGGGGTCTTAACCCCATCCGCACCACGGCATCAGTTGAGTCCAGCAGTGTGGGCTTCGGCATTTCTTCCAACTGATTTTTGCCGGGACCGCCATAAACGAGGGCTTTCATGGAGCTAAAACCTCGGCGACGGCTATTTTGAAAGGGTTTTCTCCCGGCGCAGGAACCAGCACATATTCGGGACTGTGCTCGACGGCATCCGTGGTCAAATTCACGAACACCTTGGAGGCGTCGTAACTAATCTCGGTCACTTTGCTCACTGCAATCTGCACTTCTTTGCCGGTGAACCGGTGGCCGATTTTGATGACGATTTGATTGATGGCCCAGCTCTTGGCATCCATCAAAAAACCGCAGACATGGCCGGTGATGCCATCGGTGGCCTGCAGGTGATAACCGTTCACGGCCTGCGTGCTGCGCAGATGCGCGTCGCCACGTTTGGGTTTCGGTCCGGTCGCCGCCGGTGGTTCGACTGAGGCAAACTTGGGCGGCAGTTCCAAAATTGGAAAGCCGCGCGTGCCGCCCCAAAGTCCGTCACCCTCCCAATAGTAAGGCCAGCCGTAATAGCGGTGATATTCCTCTTCGTATTGGCGCGACACCGGCTTGTGTAGTTCAATGGAAGGGCTATCCTCGATTTGTTTCTTGGTAATATTTACGAGCATATCCTTGCCGTCCTGATAAAGAGTGCCAAAGGCCAGCGGCGAAAGCAGCACCTGCCGGCTGGTCAACCAGGTTCCCGTTTCCGCCACCACATAGCGCACGGCCCAGCTTTGATCATCAAAATAAAAGTCTTTTACATGGCCGATTTCGCCATCCAACGCGTTCAGTTTTTCACCGTATAGTTCCTTGAGGCTTTGTAACATAATTAATTTTTTGTTTAAGTTGTGAACCGCATGATTCAAATTCTGCCGAGTAAAATCAGGATCAATAAAATTACCGCCACCAGTCCCAATCCGCCACTCGGGTAATAGCCCCAGTTCCTGCTGTGTGGCCATGTCGGCCAGGCGCCGAGCAGCATGAGGATGAGTAGCACCAATAAAATAGTTCCTAACATAATGTTCCTTTCAATGTATGGTTGCGGTTTGGCCGTTTATTTTTCGTGATTTTCGTCATGTTGGTCGTCCTTGCGGTTCTGGCCCTGATTTCCACCGGACGGCTTCCAGTTTTTGGGATATTGCTTGGCCACAGTGGCGTGATGTTGCGCAGGTGAGTCGTGGAAGTTCATCTTCACTGACGGCGAAGCCAGCAGCACGTTCACCGAGACCCCGCGCGGCGCGGGCCGGGAAACCCAGGCGTTGCCTTCGCGATAGGCATACTGGTGGCGGCTGATGCTGTAATAACATTCATAGTTGGGGTAATAAACATAGTCGTCTTGGATCGCAAACGCCGGTTCCACATAGACACTCCCCTGCGCCGGACGATCTACATAGCCAACGCATCCGGTTAGGGCAGTCACCAGCGCGAAGGATAACAAAAGTCCGATTTTATTGGTTTGGAGAAAATGGTTGTTGTAATTCATGATTACGAGAATAGTCCCATCGCGAGCCGGCCGCTATGGGGTGTTACCCTACCGGAAATTTCCAAATCAGCTTTCGGTTCGATCACGCTTCAACCGGCCATATTCCGACCAGAGCGAGACAACCAACCCTGCGCCTTTGAGAATGGCCTGCCACCATGAAGTTTTTTCAGCCGTCGGCACGGACTTTTTGTGCCCGATGGCCGTCAAGCCGGAGATCAACGAGACGGCGGATGATGCCAAGGCACTGATCGTCCTGGCCTGACTTGTCAGCACCTGAACTTCACCGGCCAGCGTCTGCCATTCCTGAACCAGTTGCGCCCGGTTGAGTTCGCTTTCCGCGATCAATAATTGCTTGCGCGAGGCGAGCGAAGTCATGCGAGGATGTTTCCCAAACATGCGCGGTCCTTTTTTAGCTGATCCAGCGAGGCGGAAAGCGTTTGCCAATCACGCATCAAAACGGTCAGACGACGATACAAAAAAATTTCGGCCGCACCATAAACGCCGGTCAATATCAGCAACACACCCACCGGCGACCATACCCACAACCCAACAATGATGAGCGCAGTAAGAGACATTCCGGCGAGCAGGCCAAACGCCGCCACGCCGAGAGCCAGCAGAAAAGCGTGCAGGAGACGCTCGCGTTCCTCCTGCACTTCCACTACCAGTAATTCCAGCCGGTTTTCACTAATGGTCACCAACCGGCGCACAAAATGTTTTGAGGTCGTGGCGAGTTGCCCTAGGCTGACAGTGGAGGCTTCCATAACGAATTTAATCGCTGTTACGGGAACAACGACGCGCAAGAATAAATCCGAGGATTGCACCGATACCAACACCGATAGCGATGGCTTGATAGGGATTCTCGCGGATGGTTTGGTCGGCGGCTTTCGCGCCGGCGACCGCCTTGTCGCGGACGCAGCCGCTAATTTCCTTGGCGCGATCCAGTGCCGCCGCGAGGCGTTTGCGGGCATCGCTAACTTTTTCACCGGTCACATCGGCGGTGGCGGCCATCAACGCGCGGGCGTCTTCGGCCAACTGTCCAACGTCATTGCTTACGGCTTGTGTTTCTTTATTCATATTTTTGATTTCGGTTTGTTTATGTTTTTTAGAGGTTGATTTTCCGCATCGGCGAGATGCTTGGCTTCCAGCGAATCCGCCACCGTCAAAATCGAATTTCTGCCGCCGAACGGATTGGGCACAGATTCATGGGCGCGCGGATCGGGAATCCATTTCCCATCCACGACAAGGCAATATTCGTAAGTGCCGGGTGCGAGTGAGGTGTCCTTCCACCAGTTGCCGACGCCGGAGGAATGCAGCGCCTTGGCTTCGGGCTGCCAATGGTTGAATGTTCCCGCAATGAAAACAGTTTTGGCTGTTGGATGTGTGAATTCAAAGTGCACCGGCACCAATTGCGGGCCGGTGCTATGGGCGTTGTCGTGATTGTGATTGTGTTTCATGGTTCGGGGTGGGTTGGGTTGACCGTTTCAGTTTAGCGAACCTGTGGGACGCGGATGTCGCCGGAATGGTTGAGGACGCCGAAGGCATAGAGCAGCCACACGATGACGCAAATGACCACGACAATGTTCAAGATTTTTTTGATTTTCCCGTCCATCGGGATATAGGTGTTGACCAACCAGAGCAGCACGCCCACGACGATCAAGGTGATGATAAGATTGATCAGTGGCATATATTGCCTCCTGAATTCACAAGTGGTTTTTTATTCACAAAAAGAACCTACGCGGTAGCAGAAATGGAAGCTATGGGGTGAAACCCTACCAAGCATCTAAGACTAAAACTTGCAAAGCAGAAGAAATCCTTTCCTTAGTCAGATTCTCCGGCCTTCCGGTGGCAACGGCGCAGAGAAAAGTTTTTTCAGGGCAAGGTGCGTCGGCAGAAAGACGACCAGCCATAACGTGACCAGGAGCAGAATGACGTAAAGGTTATTGTTGACCCAGTGTTGGGGCTGTTTGTTGTTGAAGCCATAAACATAATTCAAATTGACCGGGATATTTGGATTGGCCGGATGCTTCCCGGCGGGAAGCGTGAAAAAGTAGCTGGCCAACACCAAGCCGGCGGCGACGCAGGTCCACGCCAACAAAGCCCGTTTGTCATAGCCAAGCCGTGAGAGGAGCCACAATAGCAATAGGGGTAGCCAGCCATGAAACAGCGAAAGTGCGCGGGTGAGCAACGGCAGTTGATGGTCGAACATATAACCGGTTAGACCCAGCAGATGAAAACCCATCAGTTGGCTACCGAAGTCCGCAAGCCAGAGGACTTGCGGCAGCAGGATGCCCACCGCGCACATACTGATAAGTAACGGATTTTCCAGCCACATACCGGCAACCGTAAGCAGAAGCGCGGCATCGCAGAACCACAAGAAATTGGTCGGCCCATAAGTGTGTAAATAAACCGGAACCAAAACCGCGAGGAAGCCGGTTCCTGCCAGTTTGATGCTCAATGGAATCTTGTTGCTGGACATTTATTTAATCCACCAACCGATGACTCATGCTTATCATCGCACGATGATTTCTGGCGGACGAACAACGACTTCCGGAACGCGCACGGCGACTACCGGCGGACCGACGACGACTTCGTCACGATGTTCATATCTCGCGTGCTCGCGTCCACCGTCTTCTCTGAAAATACAGCCAGCCGTGGAGAGGAGGGTGATGACGCAGGTTAATAGCAGGATTATTTTCATGTTCATTTTGCTTTCTGAAAACTTTACGCGCTGGGCCGATACATCACTATGGGGTTTAACCCGATGTCCACTGTTGCTTTCACGGCGCGATGCGGGTAAACCCGCATCGTGGCTCATTCCGATTTTGGCAAGGGCTGATTCATTGACGCCAGTGCGGCCAGAATGGATTTTTGCACCGTTGGATTAGTCAGATTGCCCAAATGCCCACCCTGCGGGAAGACGGTCAGTTGAGCCGGAGAAAACATGGCGTGGAGCCAGGCCAAATCCGATGCCTCCAAAAGAAAATCGTTTTGATTGACGATAATGCGGATGTTGGGATTGGCGCGCAGGCCGGCAACATAGCTGCGCAAGTCGCCGGCTTTTTCAAGCGCTGCCCCCGTCGACACGGGCAGGTCATGAGCCTCATAATACGGAACCGCAAACTTGTTAAAATAATCCTGATAAGAATACCGTAGGATTTCCTGATAAACCGGATCGCGCCGTAAATCATGGATCTCATGTTGCAAAACACCCTGATTATTTCTCCGCTGGCTGCTGTAAATAATGTCCCGCAGCACCAAACGAAAATTGAGGCCGATGAGAAACTTGGATTCGATGGCGTTGAAGGGCAGCGTGGATTGCGGCGTAAGCGTGCTCTTGCTCAAATCGGCCACTTTCAAAAAGGTGTTTTCCAGATCATCGGCGCGTTCTGCCACCGGCCAGTCCAGGGGCGCACGGTAAAATTCATCCAGCTTGGACATTCCATGCAGCAGGCGGACCGGCGTGTTGATGGCAACGTAGCGGTCAAATTGAATCAGCGGCAACTGATTGGTTGTGGCGGCGATTCTAACTTCTTTCACGCCTTGTTTTCCCTGATGAAAACGCAGAACCGATTCCTTGGTCGTAACCCAATACTGATTTGTCGCCCCAGTGGCCGCGATGAACAAAGATTCGAGCGCGCCCATCGAATAACCCATCAGCGCCTTGTTGCCCAAACGATTCGGATAAAGCTTTTGTAGGCGACGATCTATCTCGGTCAGTGCGACGTGCAAATCATGGCCGTCCACCGGCAGATACGCCGGCAGCGCGACGGTCGAGGCGTGTTCCATGAATTCGGAGTTAAATGGACTGCTGACCACCACGGCCGAGAAACCATTTTTATAGACTAACTCGGCCAGAGCCAGAGTGTTTTGTGCCAGCCGATGACCGCCCAGACCAGGAATGATATAGACCACGTTCGCCGATCCCGGCTGCAGCCAGAAGGTGAATTTCAAATCCTTGCCCGTCGCTGGAATCCGCACCGACCGAGTCTGGCCGTGGTTGGGAAATTCCGGGTCCTGGTAGGTGAAGAAGACAGATTCGATGGTTTCCAGCGAGGCCGCGTCCTGTTTTCCTTTTACTTGAAAATCCGCCACGCGGTTGGCGCGGGCAAAGGTCCAGGCGTATTGGATTTCGGAATAAGGATCCATTTCGGCCTGACTGAAGCGCACATATTCGTTCACAGAATCGGAAAGGTTGTTATACATGACCGCGTAGGTGAAATAGGTGTAGGGGCCTAGATAAGTCAACGGATCATTTGCGTCGAAATCATAAGGCGCAATATAGAGCAGCGGATTGGCGGCGGTGTCGGCGGCGAACCCGATCGTGTCGCGTTCGTTACTCGGCCCCAAAATCGGCAGCATGATAAAACACATCGGCTTCCAGCCCCACTGGCCGAACGTCTGGCCGAAATCCGCGTCTGATTTCGGAATGTGCCATTTCGTTGCCGGGTCAAATAATCCAACGATGCCAACGGTGGTATTGCAGGCAAACCGGCAAGATTCATCCCGCGCGCCGCGCCATTTTCCTTGAAGCAGATTATTGATCAATCGGCCGGGATAAGTGAGGTTCTTGCCAAAATTTCCGATCCTGGTGCGGATTGGCTTTACGACGACAAACCGATACACCCGACTGGTTGGCTTGATGACGTCGGTCATCACCGCCTTGTTAAAACCCCACATCACACGATTGAATGGCTCAATGGGATCAGGAACGGATTTGGGAAGATCCACGCTCCCCACTGCCGCCGGATTTACTGAACCAGCCATTGGTGTTTGCGCGGAGGCGAACACCTCAAAAACCAGCAAACAAATAACCAGCAGCAAGCTTCGGGTTTTCCAGCCGGCATGGGGCTTCGCGTCGTCTATCATCAGATCCTTGATTTGAAAATCACCTGGCCGCAGCCGTGGTTTATAGAATGGTCAACTGCACGCTGCTCTCGATAATGCCGGCACTGATGGCATAGCGGGTAAGGCCGGCGGTATCGTGGATGTCGAGTTTTTGCATGAGATGCTCACGATGTTTTTCAACAGTCTTGATGCCGATGCCAAGTTCCGAAGCGGTTTCCTTGTTGGCCTTGCCTTCGGCAATCAGTTGGAGAACTTCCATTTCGCGTGAAGTCAGTTGGGCGATTTTCTTCTTTAGCTGTCCCGTGCGGTCAAGCGATTGCGGCTGGAGCCGGTTAAGCCGCCGGGATATAGACGGGCTGAAGACAGTTTTTCCTTGCTGCACTTCCCGAATGGTCTGGCAAACGTTATGGGAAGAGGCTTGCTTGAGCAGAAAGCCCACGGCTCCGGATGCGATGGCAGTATCCACATACGCGTCGTCGTTATGAGCGGAAAGGATAAGGACTTTGGTGGCGGGATTGACCTTGAGTATCTGCCGCGTGGCTTCCAGACCGTTGAGATGCGGCATCGCAATGTCCATCAAGACCACATCGGGCTGAAGCTTTTTGGCCAGCGCTACCGCCTGACGACCGTCCTGCGCTTCACCGACCACTTGGAGGTCAGCTTCGAGTTTCAGCATATTGCGAAATCCTTCGCGCACGATCACATGGTCTTCCGCCAGCAGAACGGTGATTTTCTTCATAAAGTTTTAGGGGTGAATTTCCGTCGTCTGCGCCAGCGCCACCGACGTCCCTTTTTCGACAACACAATAGGCCGGCGCAAAAACCATTTTCTGATCTTCCGCCACAAACCACACCTTGAGCATTCCGCAATTCCGGTTTGTCGGCGTTACTGTGGCATCAATGTGTCGGCACTTGCCGTTTTTGCCGCTCGTGGTGGCGGTTCCGGTGACGGCCGTGACTTTGCCATCGTTAATTTCCGCCAGCGACACATCCGAAACGACAATCGCGAGCCGGCCATTTTTGTTTTTCCAAAAATAGGGAAACACCTTGATCTTGTAATCGCCCGCATAAACGCCATTGGTTCGCTGGAGCGGGCCAACGATCAAAGTGGCCTTGCCGGCTGTCAACGGCATGGAACTGGGATCAATCAGGAGAATACGATCGGTCGCCGCGAGGTTTGTCGAAGCCGGTGCGGCGAAGACGTCGCTCCAACCAACCCCCAGCAGCGCCAGCAGAAAAATAATTTGTTTCATGGAAATTCAGGTTTTGGTTTCAACGGACTCCATCAGACCCCCGAATTTTTCCAAGCGGGACTTGCGCCATGATGGTGGTGCCTTGGCCCGGCGTGGATTCGACACTTAATTTGCCGCCGACCATTTCCAACCGTTCTCTCATGCCAAGCAGGCCGAGGCTTTTGCCGGCTTTGGCGTGCAAGGTCCGCTCCACTTGAAACGACTTGCCGTCGTCCTTTATTTTCATGCAGATGCCATCCGGCAATTTTTGCAGGCTCACTTCCACGCGGCTGGCTTTGGCGTGGCGGGCGACATTCGTGAGCGCTTCCTGGGCGACGCGGAACAGCACTGTGCGCCGCGCTGTTTGCAATTCTTCAACGCCGGCAAAGGCCGTCAAGTGCGTGCGGACGCCGGTGCGCGTGGTGAAATTTTTCATGAACGAATGCAGCGCGGGAATCAGCCCAAGGTCATCCAGCACCGCCGGGCGCAAGTCGCGCGCGAACCGGTGAACGATGTCCACCGATTTTTCCACCAGCCGCTGCGTGCGCGCGATGTTGCGGTCGAGGCCTTTGGTGTTGGTCGCGGCTTCTTTAGACAAAGCCGCCAGCCGGACGTTGATGCCCGTCAACGTCTGGGCGATGACATCGTGGAGTTCGCGGCTGATTTCCCGGCGTTCCTCTTCCTGCGCCAGAAGGATCTGCCGCGACAACTGCCGTAACTGTTCCTGCAGGCGATCCGACTGTGCCAGCAATTCCGAGTAATGCCGCTCGCTTTTTTTCAGCGCCGCTTCGGCCGCCTTGCGCTGGCCGATTTCCACGCTCAACTCCAGATTCGACGCGGCCAGCTCCACCGTGCGCTGGCTCAGCGTCTCGATGATCTTCCGCAGATAGACGGCGGCTTCCTGCGTGCTGGCGTGCGGTTTTTCCAGCGGCAGGATCGCCTCGGCAAAAAAACTTCCCGCCTGCTTGATGAGCGCGGCGCGCTTGCCGGCCGGGACGCCGGGCAGCAGCTCGGTGACGAGCGTCTGCTCGTGGAGCTTGGCCAGATCCAGCGTTTGCAGCCCGGCGGCGTGCGCCAGGCCACCCACGTTTCGCGCCGAGGCCAAGCCGGCCTGCCGGCCCTGCTTCATTTGATTGCGCAAAGCGTCCTGATAGCGGCGCGAGGAATTGAAAAGTTTGCGTTTCATATTTTTCTAAATTCGCGGGCGACCCGCCGCACGGAACTCGCCGACTTGGCGACCAGCCGCTGGGTGCTGATGATTTCAGATTTGAGACCTTTGGTGTTGACCTGCGATTCCTGTTTCAGTGAGAGCAGCCGGACATTGATGCCCAGCAAGGTTTGGGCGACTTCATCCTGCAGTTCCAGGCTGATTTTTTTCCGTCCGTCCTCCTGCGCCGCCAGCACCTGATGCGTCAACTGCCGCAAGCCTTCCTGCAAATGCAGGGAATCTTTCAGCAGCTTGGTGTAATGCACCCCGCTTTTTTTGAGCGCGGCTTCCACGCTCTTGCGCCGAATGACACCACGCTTCAACTGCAAGTTGGTGGTGGCCAGTTCCGCCGTGCGCCGACTCAAGGTTTCCTTCAGACGGGTCAAATCGGTTCGGCTCTGCCGTGCCGCGCGATGCGTCTCCACAATCGGCGTGAGCGCCTCGGTGAAAAAGATTTCCGCCTGCTTGAGCCGTCCGGTCTTGCCATCAGCCAAATCCAGCGTGGTCAGCGCGCGCTCGTGCATTCGCGCCAGTTCCAATGTCTCCACGCCGAGTGTGACCGCTTGGCGTCCGAGTTCCATCGCCGGCCGCAAGCCCGCGCGTGCGCCCGGCTGCAAGTGCGTGCGCAACGCCGTCACATAGCGCTGTGAAAGCCGGA
Organism: uncultured Bifidobacteriaceae bacterium; assembly: GCA_964449815.1. Classification (GTDB taxonomy): domain Bacteria; phylum Verrucomicrobiota; class Verrucomicrobiia; order Limisphaerales; family UBA11358; genus UBA11358. The sequence continues at coordinate 26,931 of CAYVGC010000021.1, read as the reverse complement.
TTAGTTTTTGCTTCATATTGACATCTTGCGGGCGGCGTAGCGGTGCAGAAAGCTTTATCTCGCAACGGCGGCTCGCCCGGCACCGCAAACATCGGATAATTGTTGCGAACTTGCTATGGGGTGAACACCCCATTGCCCAGCCGGTCGGAAATATTATTGCGTGAGGACAGAATGGACTTTTTCGCCATAGCTGCACGATCCCAGCCGGGTCGCTGACGAAATCACTTCCCGCGATACTTTTCCGGGTGGCGAATCCGGTCGAGCCGTTCGGCTTCAAGGTCGTTCAGAACCACCTGCTGTTGGCGTTGCCGGAAGAAATTAGCGATGGCCTGGGGCAGCAGGCAAATCAGTGTGAACCCCTGACTGACCCTCAACCGAATGTCTTTGAACAGCTTCACAAAGACTTCCTGCCCCCGACCGGGCGGCGAATCAATTGCCGGTAGATTTGTTTTACAAAAGCATCGGCGCGGAAGCCACTCGGCCCGACCCACGGTTCAAAACCTTGGCGGCCGTCCTCGACAAAGTCGCCACGCTTGACGAGTTCGTTCCATTTCAGCGGCCTGAAGGAGTTCGGCAAGATGGCGGCGGCAGTTGAAGCGGTTTCGTTCATCAGACACTCTTGGGTTTCACGAGCAGCAGCACGATGCCGCCGATCAGCGCGAGCGCGCCAACCGCCGGCGAGATGAAATGACTCGTGGTGGTCTCAAAGTGCATCCCCAGAAAGTCAACCGGCCTCCCCGGCGTTGTGAAAGTGAGCCCCGAATAAGCGAGCACGACAATGCCCAGGGTGATGAGCAGGGCGGCAATGATGGTTTTTGTGTTCATATTGTTCAATCAGTTTGGCTGGCGGTATTTCAAAGCACGGGTTTCCGGCCGGAAATGACCCGGACCAAAACCATCACGATGGCAATGACCAGCAGGATGTGAATGAAGCCACCCATCGTGGCACCCGTCACCAATCCGAGCAGCCATAGAACCAACAGCACGACGGCAAGTGTGTATAACATAAAATTGTTGTTTGCTGGCTGGCGCGGTGCTGCGCCAACCGGCAATGAATCGAAGAATTACTTGTCAGCCAACGGCACGGCGATGGTCATATTGTTGATCACGCTGGTCACGCCGTTGATGTCGGCGGCAAGCTTGGTGACAAGGCTTTTTTCGGCATCGTTTTTGGCAATGCCCGTCACGGTGACAACCCCATCCGTCGTGGAAACTCCGGTATGGATGGCACTGGTCGAATGATGCGACAGTAACGCCGACTTGACTTCAGCCGTGATGGAGGCGTCATCAATTTTATCGCTGGTGATTGCAACTGGTGCTGCCGGAGTCTTGGCAATCGTCATGTCGTTTACGACCGTCTTGACATTGTCAATGTCCTTGGCGTATTCGGTGGTGAGTTCCTTTTGCGCCAAGCTGCTGGCTTCACCGGTCAAGATGACGACGCCGTCTTTCACGTTCACGTCGGTGCCGATGCCGCTCACATTACGGTGAAACAACAGCGCCGTTTTCACCTTCATGCTGATCCAAGTGTCGGAATGTTCCGCCGGCTGTTCGCCGTTGACGACGAGTTGATTGTTCACGCTCTTGACGCCAGGCAAACTCGCCACGGTGTCTTCAGCCAAGGACTTATGGGATGCTTCCACGACAGTGCCGGTCAAGGTGACAACGCCGTCTTTGGATTCCGTTTTGATTGAATCGTCCTTGAGGGTGGTCTTGAACGTGTAGGACTTGGCGGCGGATGACTCAATGCGGTCATCCGTGTCGGCGGCGCGCAACGGCGAACTGCTAATTAACATTGTGCTTACCACGGTGGCGAGCGTTAGGGGGAATATTGATTTCATTTAATTTCTTTCGTCTGTTTGTTTGTTGTTTGTTTTTAACACTGGTAGCAGTTTAAGTGACACGGTGTTTTTTGCTATGGGGTGTAACCCTATCAGCTTAAGGCGCAATTTTGTCGCTCACCCACTGGCGAGCTTCGGTGAAGCTGTTTGCCAAGGAGTCATAGGCTTTTTTGGAATCTGCTTTGACACCGTCCCAAGTTGATTCCGTGGCGTTCTGGGCATCGGCCAGTTGTTGATTTAATTTCGTTGCCTGGTCGCGCAAGGCTTGCAGCTTGGGTATGGCCTCGGCCTTGACCACGTCGCTGGAGTTGTCAATTTTTGCGGACAGTTTGTCCAGGTCTTGATTCAGCGCAGTCAACTGGCCTTGCATGGCTTTGACGAATTCATCCTTCTGGGCGAAAGTATAACTTTTCATGTCTTGGGCAGCCTGCTTTGTTTCGGATTTAACCGTATCAAGCTGCTGCGCGGTGGTTTTTCCCTTGTGGCATCCAACCAAAACAGCTGCAGCGGAAAGGAATGCGATCAGCAATGTTTTATTTTTCATGCCGCGAGCATCGCCTGATATTCCCACACTTGCTATGGGGTATAACCCTACTACGCTATTTGAATCCGCATCTAAAAAACTAATCGTCTTCAGCGATTTTGAAAAAAATTCAACCCAGTTTTTCCGGTGTCAACATTCAAACTAACTTTCTACAAGTGCCAGCAGAAGTGCCAGCAAACCTCATCGGTGGGGAGTAAAACAGGGTTAAGAAAAGTCGACTGGAGTTTACTTGACTTAAATCACAAACGCCTTTAGTATCAGCGCAACGGTGATGATTTAGACAGTTGATCGCGAGTGGCTTGTGGAAGGCGAGACGCGTCTGATTCCAACCCTCTCCTGCGATTTTAGCAATCTGCTGGAAGTAAGTTTTTTTAGATGCGTATTCCAGACAATTCCAGACAGATAAAGTTCGCATTTCTTCGTTATGACCACTTCAGCAAAAAACGACAGAAATACAATATACCCCATATTTTACAATTGAATTACCACGTTTTAGCGAGGCAATGCGAACAACAATAATCGGGTTCGATTCCCGTGCGCGCTACCAAGTTTCTTCACCTCACTAATTAATTGTAAATAAAGGATACAGTGAGGTTTTTTTGATGCCAAAAATAAAACGCATTTTGACTTTTTCCGACAGCTTGCCTACTGCATCTCCACCTTATGAAAACGTCGTCCAAGACCAAAAAACGAAGGCGTGGCGCGTTGAAAAGACCGGCAACACCTCCGTTCCCATTTGCCATCGCCCCGGCGAAACCGGCAACCAAGCCGGCAACCTTTGTCAGACTGCCCAGCCGCGCGACAACGCCAGCCCAGCAGTTGAATTGACCGTCCGCCGGACATGGTTAAACGCAGTTGACGTTTTTTGAAATGTGATACATATTTGTCTCACTATGAAAACAGCGACGGTCAGAGATTTGCGCAACCGCTTTCCGCGCGTCGCCGCGTGGATCGCCGAAGGCGAACCGGTGGAGATCACCAAGGCGGGGAAATTGTTTGCCCGCCTCGTGCCGCCCGCCAAAACGCCCAAGCTCGTCAAGCCCGACATCATGGCGCAATTGAAAGCCACTTGGGGCGACCGGATTTTTTCCACCAAGGAAATTCAGGCCATGCGCGCGGCGGAATTGGAAGGCGAAGAAGGATGATTGCCTTTCCCGACACCTCGTTTCTCTGCGCGCTTTACGTCCGGCAGGACAATTCCCCGGCGGCGGCGGCGTTTTTCAAGGCCATGCCGGAAGCGTTGCACGTTTCCAGCCTCATGCTTTACGAATTTCGCCAGAGCGTGCGTTTCCAAGTGTGGTTGCACGGGCGGGACAAAAGCAAAGGCTACCCGCAAGCCATTGCCGAAACCGCGCTGGGGAAACTTCAAGCCAACATGGAAGCGGGCGCAGTGGTGCCCGTCTCCGCCGACTGGCCGGACGTTCACCGGCTGGCTGACACTATTTCCAAACGGCACACCATGACGGGTGGGCATCGCAGCTTGGATGTGCTGCACGTCGCCACGGCGTTGCACCTGGGCGCGCGGGAATTTCTCACCTTCAACACCAACCAGCGCAAGCTCGCCACCGCTGAAAAATTGAAGGTGAAGCCGTGAAACGCACGGCGAACAAACTGCCGCCCATTCATCCGGGGGAAATTCTGCGGGAAGAATTTATGCTGCCGCGTGGCCTGTCGCAAAACGCGCTGGCGCGGGCGTTGAACGTCCCGCCGCGCCGGATCAATGAAATCGTCTTGGAAATGGGTTCCCGATTTTCCGCGCACCCGGTCGGTTGCAATAAAAAATGAACCAGAAATTATTTCTGTGGCGGTTTTATCAGGATTGTCCGCGCCGGGGTGACTGGCCAGCAGCACGGGCACTGTTGCTCTGCGCTGTTTCTCGTTTTTCATCTGCCATTTTAGAGTCTGCCGGGAAAGACCACCGGTTTTGTGCAAACATTGCATAAAATGACATAGGCGAAATCCGGCGAAATCATTGACTAATGGCGTTTTCAAGTAATGGATTATTACAATGAAAACAACGACCATGACCTTGACTGAGAAACGCCGGACGATTTCCCCGCTCGACTGGTGCCGCCGGGAGGGATTGGAGCGCAGCGGTCCGTTGAATGTCTTCGACCTATGCAAGGATGGCCGCCTGTATTGCCGGCGCTGACGCCCGCCAAAGACACCCGCTGGCAGGAATTTCAAAGCCTCAAACCACACGCCAAAGCCCAGGCACCGCGCGCCGGAGATTCTGCCTTGCTGGACGGCACGCCGGGGGACGCAACTGGTTATTTCGGAAGCTTCTTCAGCATGGTTCTGGCGCGACGAACCCACACCCCGTCGCGCCGGCGTTGGAAGGCGGGCGCATGCACATCGTCGTTGAGGACGTCGTTGAGTTGAACACGGGCCGGGCCGGCTTGGTTTTTCGCCAGGTAGATTTCGGCCAGTTGCACCTTGGCGCGCGGATAGGAATGAGTTTCAACCACGTGCCGCCAGATGTTCAGCGCGGCCTCCGTTTCATGCAACGCGGTCAAAGTTTCCGCGTAAGCCATGAGTGAGTAGCCGAAGTCGTGCCGATAATTTTCGCGGCAGACGGCGTCGAGCAGCGGGCGCGCTTCGGCGGGACGATTCAGCCGCAGCAGGCACTGGCCGAGATGGGCGCGGGCGTCAATGTCCTGCGGCTCGCGTTCGAGCGAGGCGCGGTAGCATTTCTCCGCCTCGGCAAATTTCCCGCGCTGAAAATAAACGTCGCCGAGCTGGAAATGATGATAGGCATTGTCCAGGTGATGAATTTTCGCCTGAAGCTGCCGGATGCGGGCGCGGCTCTGCGCGCCAGGCAGCTCGAATCCGCCCGTGCCCGCCGGGGCGGCGCGAAAAACGAAAAAGAAATACAAGACGGCCGACAGGCCGAAGCCGATGAAAATGAAGACCGCCCAAATCCATTCCTGCCGGCGCACGGCGTCAACAAACATCCAGGCCTGAAACGCAAACACCAGCAGCAGCCAGGGGTTGTGAATCAAATAGCCAATGTTTAGGACGTCGGCAATCAGCGAAGCGAACATCGGGGCAAACTATTCGGGCGGTTTCCGGCTGGCAATGAAAGATTTGACTTCACTGAACTGCCGGCTTGTTTTCCGGGCGTTTCACGTTTATTTATTTGCGCCGCTGCCGCATGAACCAGACGCTCATCATCGTGCCGACTGTCAACGAGCGGGAAAATCTCCCACGCCTGGCGCAAAAACTTTTGTCGCTGCCGGCCGGCGTGGACCTGCTGGTGGTGGACGGCAATTCTTCGGACGGCACAGGGAAAATCGCGGACGAACTCGCCGCGAAACATCCGCAGATTCATGTCCTGCACGAGCAGAAAAAAAACGGGCTGGGCCGGGCTTACATTGCGGGTTTCAACTGGGCGCTGGAAAGAAATTACGAGTTCATCTTCGAGATGGACTGCGATTTCTCGCACAACCCGGATGACATTCCCGCTTTTCTGGAGGCGATCAAACAGGCGGATCTGGTTCTGGGTTCGCGCTACGTCGGCGGCATCCGCGTGATCAACTGGCCGTTGAGCCGCCTGATGTTGAGCCGGTTCGCCGGCAAGTATGTCTCGTCCATCACCGGCATGCCGTTCACCGACCCGACCGGCGGCTACAAATGTTTCCGCCGCCGCGCGCTGCAAGCCATCGAACTCGATGCCGTCCGCTCGAACGGTTACAGTTTTCAAATTGAAATGACGCACCGGCTCTGGCGCGACGGTTTCAAAATCGTCGAGACGCCGATCATTTTCACCGAGCGCGTCGAAGGCAAATCCAAACTGTCGCGCGACATCGTGGTGGAGGCGTTCTGGATGGTCTGGTGGCTGTGGCTGCAAAACGGCCTGCGCCGCTGGCCGCGCAGAAAACAGCATCACAACTCCAGCCGGGCGGAGGATTAGACCCGACAGGAAACCAAAACTGCAACGCGCGCGAATAAACTTTTCGCGCGCTTTTTTTTTCCTAAACTTGCCGTGTGCCTCTTAAAGCCGGTGACAAAATAAATCTGACCATCCACGACATTGCTTTCGGCGGTGAAGGCGTCGGGCGCATTGATGAATTTGTGATGTTCGTGCCGTTCGTCATCGTTGGCGAAACGGTCGAGGCGGAAATCACGGAGGTGAAAAAAAAATTTGCCCGGGCGAAACTGTTGCGCGTGGAAAAACCGTCGCCGGAACGCGTCGCGCCGGAGTGCCGTTACTTTGGCGCGTGCGGCGGCTGCCAGTATCAACACATCGAATACGCGGCGCAGTTGCGGATCAAACAAAAACAGATCGCGGATCTGTTCGAACGCGTCGGGAAAATTTCGCGTGCGGCCGTCGCCCCGGTGCTGCCCTGCCCTTCGCCATATGGCTACCGCAACCGCATCATGATCCGCAGCCAGTGGAACGGCCCGGCAAAAAAGCTGGTCATCGGCTTCATCCGCGCCGACAACAGTTTCGTGGAGGACATCGAAGAATGCAAGATTTCGGAGCCGGCGCTGAACGAGCAGATCAAGGAGGTCCGCGCGAACCCGCCGCCCAAAGGCGGCATCAAGGTGGTCCTGCGCGTGCAGCCGGAAAACTGGGAGGTGCCGCCGGATTCATTTTTCCAGAACAACTTTTTCCTGCTGCCCAAGCTGGTGGAAACGGTGCGCGATTTTTTGCAGGCGGGCGGCGCGCAACATTTGATTGATTTGTATTGCGGCGTGGGCTTTTTCGGGATTGAAACGGCAGACGTGGTTGAGTCGTTTGTCGGCGTGGAATACGACAAGCTGGCGATCAAGGCAGCGCGGCAAAATGCGGCGTTGCGAAAAATCGAGAACGGCGAGTTCGTCGCCGCGATGGTTGAAGAAGTGCTGCCGGAGCTGCTGCAAAAATTCTCACCGGAGAAAACCTCGGTGATTCTTGACCCGCCGCGCAAGGGCTGCTGGCCGGAAACTCTGGAGTTGTTGCGGCGGACGAAGCCCGCGCAGGTGATTTATGTGTCCTGTCATCCGGCGACAATGGCGCGGGATTTGAACATTTTGTGCGGCGATGGTGTCTTTGAAATGGTGCGCGTGCAGCCGCTGGACATGTTCCCGCAGACCCAGCATGTCGAGTGCGTGGCCGAGTTGCGCCGAAGAAACTGAACTTGCCAACGCGCGGTTCTTGGATTCAACTGGACGAAATTCAATGCCAAAAGAAAATCAGACCGACCCCAGAAAAAACTTTGTGCCGCGACTTTTGCCGTATGTGCTGGGCACGGTGATGCTGCTCATTTACTGGTTCACCTTGAACCACTGGGTGACATTGCTGAACCTCGGCCTGGTGGCGACGGTTTCAGGCTGGGCCTGGCAGCCGCAGATTTTCAACCCGCTGACCTGGCTGGTCACTTTGCCGTTCCGCTGGCTGCCGGTGGCGCACATTCCACTGGCCTTGAACATTCTTTCCACCGTCTGCGGCGCGGCGACTCTGGCGGTGCTGGCGCGCTCGGTGGCGCTGCTGCCGCATGACCGCACGGAAATGGAACGGACGCGGGAGCGCAGCGATTTCTCTTTTCTGACCGGCTGGGTCGCATGGGTTCCGCCGGTAATCGCGGTGGGGTTCGCGGGGTTGCAACTGACTTTCTGGGAACAGGCCACGAGTTTCACCGGCGAGAGTTTTGAACTGCTGTGGTTTGCGGTGATCCTCTGGCAGTTGCTTGAATACCGGCTGGACGAGCAGGAGTGGCGGCTGTTCACGGTGGCGGCCATTTATGGCGCGAGCATCACGGAAAACTGGGCGATGCTGGCATTCTTCCCGGTGTTCCTGATGATGCTCATCTGGCTGCGAAAACGGGATTTTTTCAAGGCGAATTTTCTTCTGCGCATGACCGTCTGCGGCCTGGCGGGACTGCTTCTGTTTTTTCTGCTGCCACTGGCGGCCAAGTTTTCGGGAACTTATCCGGTCACATTTTGGGAGGCGCTCAGGCCCAATCTGCAGGCGGATTGGCGGGTGATAAAGAGCCTTCATCAGCCGGACGTGCGCCACATGCTGGCCTTGATGTCGCTGACATCACTGCTCCCGGCCTTGGTCATGAGCATTCGCTGGAGCGCAGGTTTTGGCGACAACAGCCAGGCCGGCACTGTGCTGGTCAACAACATGTTTCATTTTGTCAATGCGCTGATTTTTGGCGTCCTCGTCTGGGTGATGTTCGACCCGCCGTTCAGCCCGCACCAACTGATGCAGGAGCTGGGGTTAAACACACCGGCGCTCACCCTGTATTATGTGTCAGCTTTGTGCCTCGGTTATTACTGCGGTTATTTCCTGCTGGTTTTCGGCAAAAAGCCCAAGTCCGACTGGCGGGCCAGCCGGCCCGAACCGGCTCTGCCGAAAAGTCTGCTCTGGCTTTGCCCGTTGATCGTGGCGGGCACGTTGGCAGCGATGGCGCTGGGGGCCGGTCTGCTGCTCTATAAAAATCTGCCGGCCGTCCGCGCCGTCAATGACGACACTCTGCTAAAATATGCACAGTTTTCGGCGCAAAATCTTCCGCGTGACGGAGCCATTTTGCTGTGCGACAGCGAAACTCCCGGCCAGAATCAGCCGCTCCTGGCCGATTTGATGCAAGCGGTGCTGGCCAGGGACGGCCGTCAAAACAGCTATCCGGTGCTGGACACCCAATCGTTGAACTGGTCGCCTTACCACCAATACCTGCACCGGCGTTTCCCCAAAGTCTGGCCGCAAACCACCACCACCAATGCTGTTGGAGCCATCAAACCGTTGCGCATTTATGCGCTGCTAAACCAGCTCTCTAAAAGCAACACGCTATGCTACCTCAATCCCAGTTTTGGCTATTATTTCGAACAGTTTTACCAGGAGCCGCATGGGTTGATCTATGTGCTGAAGCCCTTGCCGGAAGATACGCTGCTGCCGCCGGTTCTGGACAGCAACCTGGCCGCCGAAAACGAATCGTTTTGGGCGCACGTCACGGAAACCAGCCAGCCGGCCATTGAAAAGGCGATGCTTCCGCCCGATTTCAGAAAACGGAAGGATGTCGCCAGTTGGTGCTTGATGCACCTGCATGCTTCGCCGGAGCCAAATCCAAACGCCGTCATGGCCGGGCTTTTTTATTCGCGCGGCCTGAATTTTCTGGGCGTCCAGCTTCAGCGCGCCGGCGGACTCGTAAAGGCCGAGAAGTTTTTCAGCGAGGCCCAGGAATTGAACCCCGACAACGTCGTCGCCAAAATCAATCTGGACTTCAACAAGACCTTGCGCGCCGGTTCGCCCACCGCCGTGGAGCTCTCGCGGGTGACGACCGACCAGTTTGGCAAATACCACAGTTGGGATGAGGTGCTGACGGCCAACGGCCCGTTTGATGAAACGAGCTTCTGCTTTGAAAACGGCACCTGGCTCATGCAAGGCGGGCTGATGCGCCAGTCCGTCGCCCAATTCAACCGCGTCCGCCAGCTCGCGCCGGACAATCTGGCCGCACGGCTTTTCCTGGCGCAGACTTATGTTTTTTCGCGCCAGCCGGACCGCGCCCTGGAAGTCCTGCACGATCCGCTCACGCGTCCGTTCCGGTTTGCCCTGACCGAGTTCAATTCCACCGAGCTGAACGTCCTCGCCGCCTCCGCCCATTTTCTGAAAAACGAAAATGCCGAAGGCGCGGCTCTGCTGGAATCGGAAATTGCCCGCCACCCCGACGATGAAACCCTGCTCATGTCCTCCGCCCAGTCCTTCATCATGCGCGGGCTTTACACCAATGCCCTGGACGTGATCAACCGCAAGCTCGCCCGCACGCCGGATGATCCGCAATGGATTTTTGGCAAAGGTTTCGCCAGCCTGCAGGTCGGCGCCTTCAACGATGCCGTGGCGGCCATGAGCCGGATTCTCGAAACGCAGACGAACAATCCCGCCGCCCTGTTCGACCGCGCCTATGCTTATTTCAAGAGCGACCGCCTCGACGCCGCCCGCGCCGATTTCCGCCAGTTGCAGTCCGCCTACACGAATTCTTTCCAGGTCGCCTACGGCCTCGGCGAAATTGCCTCGCGCCAGCACGACACCAACGAAGCCGTCCGTAATTTCAAAATTTTTGTTGCCAACGCGCCCACCAACACCGTTGAGTTAAAAACCGTCCGCGAGCGCCTGGCCCAGCTCGGCGGCCAATGACGCCATGCGCGTCACCCACGTCATCACCCGGCTCATCCTCGGCGGCGCGCAGGAAAACACCCTCGCCACCATTCAGGGACTGCGCCGGAAACCCGGGGTCGAGGTAAAGTTAATTTCCGGTTTGACAACCGGCCCGGAAGGTTCGCTTGAACCCGAGGCGGCGAAAATTCCCGGACTGCTTACACTGGTTCCAGAACTCGTCCGGCCCGTCCATCCGCTGAAAGATTTCATCGCGTTTCGCAAACTGGAAAAAATTCTGCGCGGGCAAAAGCCCGACCTGGTCCACACGCACAGCGGCAAGGCGGGAATTCTCGGACGCCTCGCCGCGAAACGCGCCGGCGTGCCTGTCATCATCCATCACATCCACGGCCCGTCGTTCGGGAATTTTCAAGGCAGGGTCGCCAACCTTCTTTTCACCGCCGCCGAGAAGCACGCCGCCAAAGTCACCGATCATTTTTTTTGCTCCGCCGGCGCCATGACGAAACTGCATCTCGCCGCCGGCATCGGCCGGCCGGAAATGTTCACGCGCATTTTCAGCGGCTTCAATTTGGAGCCGTTTCTGCACGCGGCCAATGATCCGGCGCTCCGCAGACAGCTCGGCCTCGAAGAAAGGCATTTTGTCATCGGCAAGCTCGGCCGCATGTTCAAGCTCAAAGGCCACGCCGATTTGGTCGCGGCGTTCGCCAGAATTTTGCCGCAAGTCCCGCACGCCCGGCTGCTTTTTGTCGGCGATGGTTCGTTGCGGAGCGAGATTGAAAGCCAGATTCGCGCGCTCGGCCTCGCCGGCAAGGTGATTTTCACCGGCCTCGTGCCGCCCGGCGAGGTTGCGCGTTACGTCGGCATCATGGATTGCCTGGCGCATTTGTCCTATCGCGAAGCGTTGTCCCGCGCGCTGCCGCAGGCGCTCGCCGCCGGCAAGCCGGTTGTCGCCTATGATTTTGACGGGGCCGACGAAGTCTGTCTCGAAAACGAGACCGGTTTTGTCGTCCGCACCGGCGACACGGACGCCGCCGGGCAACGGCTGTTGCAGCTTGCCAACGATCCCGCGCTCCGGGAAAAATTCGGCCGGGCCGGCACGGCCTTCGTGCGCCAGAATTTCTCTGTCGAAAAAATGGTGGATGACCAATACAATGTTTATTTGAAACTGGCCGCCGAACGCGGATTGAAATGACCAACCTTTGCCCAGCCGCCCGCCCCGGCAACCAACCTGCCTTGGCGCAGGTTGACCACCGGCAATTTTGCCGGCTGGGTGCTGGCGGCCCGGCCTGCGGACTGGCTATGCGCGATCCAGCCGCCTGCCAGGCTGCGCCACAGTTCGGCAGCTCATGGCGGGAAGTTCAATTTCTGAAAATCCTGGTCGCATGAACTTTTTCACTGAATTGCGCGAAGGCCTGCTCATCTCGTGGAGCGCTATCCGCGCGAACAAGCTGCGTTCGGTGCTGACCACGCTGGGCATTGTCATCGGCATCGTCACGGTCACGCTGATGGGCACGGCGATTGAGGGTTTGAACAATTCCTTCCTGAACAGCATTTCGTCCATCGGCGCGGACGTGCTTTATGTGGACCGCTACGGCTGGCTCATCACGTCGCGGCAGGAATGGCTGCAGGTGATGAAAAATCCGCAGGTCAAGCTGGACGAGGCCGCCGCGCTGGAACGGCAAATGAAGCTGGCGTCGGCCATCGCGCCGGTGGCGCAGGATGACGCGCCCGTCAAATATAAAAAGCGCGGCACGGCGGACGCGCCGGTCGTCGGCACCACCGAACAATACCAGATCACCAGCGGCCTGACGCTCACGGAAGGACGCTTTCTCTCGGCGGCGGAATGCGATGGCGGCCGGCCCGTCTGCGTCATCGGTTCCGACCTCGCCACGAATTTGTTTCTGGGCGAATCGCCCGTCGGTGAAACCATTTCCGCCGCCCGCCATGATTTTCAAGTGGTCGGCGTGCTGGCCAAGCAAGGCGGCTTCGCCGAAAGCGGCGGCGCGGACAACGAAATCATCCTGCCCATCACGCAGTTCATCCGGGTGATCGGGGCCAACCCGGATTACGACATCCAGGTGAAAGTGCGCAGCCTCGCCGAAATGGATGACGCGAAGGAGGAATTGCGCGTGGTGCTCCGGCGGTTCCGCCACATTCCGCCGGGCGCCCCGGACAATTTCGCCATCAGCCAGCAGGACCAGTTTCTGGAGTTCTTTCACAAAGTGGCCGGCACCATCGAAGCCATCGGCCTGTTCATCACCGGCCTGTCGCTCTTTGTCGGCGGCATCGGCATCATGAACATCATGTTCGTCTCGGTCGCGGAGCGGACGCGCGAGATCGGCGTGCGCAAAGCCATCGGCGCGAAGAAGCGCACCATCCTGCTGCAATTTTTGATCGAAGCCGCGTGCATCTGCCTGATCGGCGGCGCCATTGCGCTGCTGATCGCCTGGCCGGCGACGCTCCTGCTGAAGAAAGCCATGCCGGCGGTGATGTCGCCCGGCATCGTCTGCCTGGCGCTGCTGGTCTCGGCAGTGACCGGCTTGCTGTCCGGCTTTTTCCCCGCGTGGCGCGCGGCGCGCATGAACCCGGTGGACGCTTTGCGCAATGAATAGAAAAATTTTCTCCATCTTCACCGAGGCGCTGGAGAGCTGCCGGATGGCCTTCATCGCGATTGCGGCACACAAGCTGCGCTCGGCGCTGACGCTGCTCGGCGTGCTGGTCGGGGTGTTTTCCATCATCGTGGTGATGACGGCGATGCGCGTGCTGCAAAGCAACATCGAGCGCGAGTTGAGTTCGCTCGGCAGCGAGACGTTCATGGTGCGCAAATGGCCGGGCACATTCATCGGCGTCTCCAGCGGGGATTACGAAAAATACTGGCGGCGCAAAAACGTCACCCTGAGCGACGGCAAACGCCTGCAGGAAAAAATCTCGCTGCCGGCGAACATCGGGATCGAAGCCCAGTTCTGGTCCGGCGAAATCAAGACGCGCTACAAAACCAGCGCGCCAATGGTGCGCCTGTATGGCGAGACGCCCGGCAGTTTTCTCGCGCACAACTGGAACCTCGCCGAAGGCCGGCTGATGATGGACGCGGACGTGGATGGCGCGCGCAACGTCTGCGTGCTCGGCTTCGGCCTCGCGACGAACATTTTTCCGAACAGCTCGCCGCTCGGCGAGACGATTAAAATTGACGGCATCAGTTACACCGTCGTCGGCATGTTGGAAAGCAAAGGCGGCGCGGCGGGCGGCGATCAGGACAATTTCATTGTGGTGCCGATTTCGACCTGCCTCAACCGCTATGGCCGCTGGTGGCGCAGCCTGAACATCCTCGTGCAGGCGCCCGACCGCGCCAGTTACGACGCCACGGTCGAGGAAGTGCGCGGCATCATGCGCATCATCCGCAAAGTGCCGCCGGGCAAGGACGATGATTTTGAAATCGCCTCCAACAATTCGATGATCGAGCAGTTCAAGAAATTCACCCAGTCGGTGCGCATCGGCGTGGCGATGGTCAGCGGCATCGCGCTGCTGGCGGCGGGCGTCGGCATTATGAACATCATGCTGGTCTCGGTCACGGAACGGACCCGCGAAATCGGCATCCGCCGCGCCATCGGCGCGAAGAAGCGCAACATCATGGTGCAATTCATCATGGAAGCCATCGCGCTGTGTGAAGTCGGCGGCGCGCTGGGCGTGGTCTTCGGCATCCTCGGCGGCAACCTGCTGGCGTTCTTCATGAAACTGCCGCCGGTCATTCCCGTGGACTGGGTCATCCTCGGCCTGGCGATCTGCTCCGTCGTCGGAATTATTTTTGGCACCTATCCGGCGTGGAAGGCGGCCAACCTCGATCCGATTGAATCGCTCCGCTACGAATGAGCAGCTGAAGCACCGCAAAAGCTGACGCCGCAGTTCAATTCCGGAAAAACCGCGCCGCCAGCAAATTTGCCGCCGCACCGAAAGCGCACAGCACGGTCAGCGGCGCCAGCACCGCGCCGAGACCGCTGCCAAAACTGATGAGCTGGTGCAACGCCTGCAACGCCCAGCCGTTCGGCGTGCAGAGCGCGATGATCTTCATCGCGGGCGGACCGATTTCCAGCGGCCACCAGCAGCCGCCGAGCGCGGCCATCAACAGGCTCGCCAGCACGCAAATCCCGACCACGCGGTCCTCGGCGGCATTCAACGACCCGGCCAGCACGCCGAGCGAGGCGGCCACCCAGGCGAAGACGAGCAGCGTCAGCGCGACCGCCGGCAGATTCGCACCGAGGTTGACGTGAAAGAAAAATTTGCCGGCGGCGAGGAAGAATAAAATCTGCATCACGCCGAGCAGCATGAGTCCGTAGATTTTGCCCATGACCAGTTCAAGGCGCGTCACGGGAAGCACCATGAGCCGCTTGATCACGCCGTTCCGCCGTTCCGCCGCGATGGTCGCGCCGCCGAAGATCAGCAGGTTCATCATCAGATACATTACCAGATTCCCAGGCAGCGAGAAATTGAAGCCGGACGGCACGGGCTTGCGCCCGGCGAACTTCGCGTCCAGACTCACGGGATTCGGCCTGGCCATGATTTCACGGAGCCGCACTTCAGTGAAACTGCCGCCGGCGTTCGTCTGCGTTGCGGCTTCGAGCAGATGGCCGTTCATGGCGATGAGCGCGCGCACAAGCCGCACTTCGATCAGTGCGGCGTCAGCTTCGCCGGAATCGTCGCGCTTGAGAAATTGCAGCCTGGTCGGCTTGAATTGCAGCGCGTTGCCGGTGAATCCGGCGGGAATGCGGATGACGCGCGCGGCGGTCTCGCGGTTCGTCGGACTGAGCAGCCACATGTTTTGCGCGCTCAACTCGTCAAGGAAAACGCGGCCGAGAAAATTCGTGTCGGCGTTCTCGATGAGCACCGGCGGCGTGCGGTTGAAAGGGTCGCCGGGGCCGCGATCGGCGAAGCCCATGAAATAGACAAACGCCAGTGGCACGGCAAACAGCCAGACATACGCGCTCGCGTGCTTGAAAAAGAGCCGCAGGTCCGTATGGCCGATGTCGAGGATGCGTTTCATGTTTTCAAACCATTCTTGAACCGTCGGCGAAATAAAATGGCCGCCAGCCCGATGAGCACCGCGCTGACAACGGCGAGTTTCAACGAGACGAAGAGCCACGGCGCATCTCCGCTGCCGCATTCCAGATTGCGCAGCGTTTCCGCAAACCAGCCGCTCGGCAGCAGCGGCGTGATGTGCTCGCGCAGGAACGCCGGCAGCTGCTGCGGCGGAAACGCGCAGCCGCCCACCAGGCCCAGCGCCATGCCCGCGACGTTGTTCAGCACGTTGGCGTGCCGCTCGTCCGGCACCAGCGCGACGAGCGTGGCAAACAGCGCCGCGACAAAGCAGGCGTAGCCAAACGTCAGCGCCAGCAGCGCCAGCGCGTGCGGCCAGTGAATGTGGAAAATCAGACCGCCGCCGCCAAGCATCACCGCGCTGCACAACAACAGCACAACGACGGTGAACCCGATCTTGCTCACGATGAACGGCCACAGTTGCTGGCGCATCGTCTGATACCGCTCGAACGTCCGCTGCCGCAGCTCGCGATGGAAATCAATCATCGCGTTGCTGGCGAGAAAAAGCAGGAACATGGCGGACAACCCGATGAGCAGATAGGCAAAAATGCTGCCGGTGGAACGGCTCTTCGCGCTGCTGCTCCTGGCGGCGCCGCCGCCCGATGCGGCGTTGTTTGTGTCGCCGCCGCTTTTTGCTTCAACTCTTTTCGATTCTGCGACCGGCTCTTCCTGTTCATAGCCGACCAACGGCGGGTCAATGAACTTTTTCACCGTCTTGAGCTTGTCGCCCGCGCGTTCGATTAGGAACGAAACCTTGTGGTAATCCTCCTTGCCGGCAAACACCGCCTGCCATTCGGGGAACTCGGAATTGAAGTTGCGCGAAATCTCGTTCAACGCCGTCACAACCGCGCCGAGCAGTTCCTCCAGCACCGCTGGATGGATGGATTCCGCCGGATTCTTGATCAGCTCCAGGCGCACCGGCGCACGCGCCGTCAGATAGTCGCGCATGAAGTTTGTCTGGATGATGAGCACCGCGCTGATCTGGTTGGCATTGATCTCGCGCAGCGCCTCTTCCCGCTCCATGAAAACCGGTTCGAGATATTTGCCGGCGGCCTGCTGGTTCGCCGAACCGCGCAACATGCCGCTCAACACGCTTTTGTCCTCATCCACCACCGCAAAGCGGATGCGCCCCAGCGCGCCGCCATCCGAACCGCCGCCAAACACCAGGCCCAGCAGCGCGGTCATCGCGAGCGGCACGATGAGGTTGATGAGCCACGGCAGCGGATTGCGCCATGCGCGCCGCAGGTCTTTGGCAAGAAGGACGCGGAGCATGGTTAAACAAAGTGGAAATTGGGAAAGCAGAAAGCGGCAACAAATCCTCCGTGCCGGGGTCGTGCGAAATTTTTGGACTGTGGTGGCAGAGCGCAGCGGCGACACCGCTTTCCGGGTGAGGGCGTGCGTTCCGAAAGCGGCGTGGCGCTTCGCTTCCCGCCGCAGTCCAAGACACCCCGGGCGGTGGTCGCGTCAAATTCAGTCGGGACGGTCTTTTGCTTTCTGCTTTTCATTTTTATTCCCTCAGTTCGCGTCCCGTAAGCTGCAAAAAAACGTCGTTCAAGCTGGGGCGCTTGAGCGTGACATTTTCCACATGCACCGGCAGGTTGAGCAATTCTTTCAGACAGTCGGACGGATCGCGCACGCCGATGGCTGCGACGACCAGCTGCTTTTCAGATTTTTGAATCACGCGAAACCGTTGATGAAATCCATCCCACACATCCGGCGATGCGTTTCTGAAATCCGCCTCCAGCACGAACACGCGGTCGCCACCGATGCGCTCCTGCAATTCACTGAAGGTTCCTTCCGCCAGGACACGTCCGTGATCAATGATGCCAATGCGCTGGCACAGCGACTCCGCCTCTTCGAGATAATGCGTGGTGTAAAGTATCGCCGTGCCGGCGGCGCGGAGGTTGCGGATGAATTCGAGAATGTTCAGCCGCGCCTGCGGATCAATGCCCACGGTCGGTTCGTCGAGCAGCAGCAGTTGCGGATGATGCAGCAGCGCGCAGCCGAGATTGATGCGCCGTTTCATGCCGCCGGAATAATTCTTGACCGCGTCCTTCGCGCGGTCGGCGAGCGTCAGTGCTTCAAGCAATTCCGTTGCGCGCGACTTCGCATCACGCGAACTCAGGCCCGCCATGCGGCCCCAGAACTCCAGATTCTCCCGCCCGGTCAATTCCTCATAAACCGCCAGCTCCTGCGGCACCACGCCCATGATGTGCTTGGCTTTTTGCGGATCAGACCAGAACGCCTCGCCCGCGACAAAAACCTCGCCGGCGTCGGGTTTGAGCAGGCCGGAAATCATGGAGATGGAAGTGGTCTTGCCCGCGCCGTTGGGGCCGAGCAGCCCGTAAATTTCGCCGGGCTGCACCTCGAAGCTGACGGAATCCACGGCGCGGATCGAGCCGAACGATTTGGAGAGGCGTTCAACCTTCAGCAAGCTCATGCGGGCGATGTTAAGCCAATGTGACCTTGTGGCAAGGAGTGATTAAATCACGAGAAAAGCGGACGCGACGGCCGGCAGTTCAGCGCACGAAACTGGCCGGCTCTCGCGCCAATAAAATGAATCCACCAGCACCGCCGCAGTTTTTGGTTTTAACCACCAAGCAACCAGGCCGACAAAACTTTGTTCCTTTGTATCTTGGTTGTTCAATTAACAAGAACAAGAACGGCGGCCTCCTGCGCCGGCTTCACCACGTCCTCAAAAGATTCGTCCCTCGTATTCGGCTCCTTGAGTTTTGCCGCCACATCCGGCCGATTCGAGGAAGCTCAAGAACGGGCTGCTCTTCCCGCATAATTTCCATTCGCCTGCAACCCCCGGGGACCGCCAGCACCGCCGACGCACACGGCGGCCGTGCGCCAGCACCTTGGGCGCAAACCCCTGCCACCCGATGTCCGGGAACCCGCCATGGCCACCGTGCCGCCCCGTTTCACCGGGCGACTGGCGGCGATGGGCAGCGGGGCAAACCGCCCGCCAGCTTTTAACAACGCCAGATCATTTGCCGCATCCACCCGCACCACCGCCGCGTCCAGCAAGCCGGCGGGCGGAATACATCGCCCGGACGGAGTTTTTCATTGTTGTCCGGCCAGATACAACAGCGCCGGACGGGCTTTCAGAAAAACAGTTCGCGTGGCTTGAGGTTCACTTCCAATAATTCCAGTCCACGTCGGGAAAAAGGTTGTCGCGGGACTCGATTTCAGCCAGCCACTGCTCATCCACGCGCGTGAGCGTGAGCTGTTCGTGCAGGGCGATGAAACGGAGCAGATGATCCTTCACGCGGCGGCGGGCGTATTCGGGACTCGTCTTGGCGCGCAGGATGAACGGCCAGTCGCTCGCCTGCGCCAGCAGCAGTTCGCGCGCGGCCTGCCGCAGGGCGCGGGCTTGCAGGCCGGTGGCGTCGGGAAATTGCCGGGCCAGCTCGGTCATCCGTTCCTCTGCCACCTGCAAATGCGGATAAATCCATTCGTTCGATTCATTGAGCCACACGCGCCAGTAGCCTTCCTCGCCCCAGCTCGAGGCGCCGGGCGTGGCGATTTGATTTGTGGGATGGCGCTGGAGATATTCGCCGGGTGTGATGAGCGAAATGGTTTTCTTCTGCTCGTGGCTGATCTTGCGCACGAGGAAGTCGAGAAATTCCGGCCCTTCATACCACCAATGCCCGAACAACTCCGCGTCATACGGCGCGACGATGATCGGCGGACGATCCAAGATGCTTTCGAGCTTGTGAATTTGCGCGAGGCGTTCATCGAGGAAGTGGCGGGCGTGTCCGCTGGCGGCGGCGAGGGCGTGGTCGCGCTGGTAAATCTGCTTTTCGCCCGCGCCGGTGATGCGGAAGTATTTGATGCCGGTGAACCCGCGGTTGTCCGGCGACGGCAGGTGCGGCTTGACGTAGTCGAAATCAAGGTCGAAGCCGATGTCGCGATAGAAATCGCGGTAGCGCGGGTCGCCGGGATAACCTTCGTGCTTGCTCCAGACCTGCCGCGAGGAATCAAAATCGCGCCCGAACGCGGCGACACCATTGGGCGTGTAAATCGGCGCGAAGGTGCTGTAACGCGGGCGCGGCGTGGCGTGCAAGATGCCGTGCGTGTCGAGAATAAACCAGCGGATGTTGGCCTCCTGCAAAAAATCCTCGACGCCGGCGGTGTAGGCGCATTCCGGCAGCCAGACCCCGCGCGGGTCGCGCCCGAAACAGCGGTTGTAGTGGTCGCGCGCGGTCAGGATTTGCGCGCGGACGGACGGCGGATGGTTTGCCATGAGCGGCAGCAGGCCATGCGTGGCGGCGGTGGTGACGATTTCGAGCAGCCCGGCGTCCTGAAATTGCCGGAAGGCGGCGACGAGGTTGCCGTCGTAATGCCGCCATGTCTCGCGCGCCGAGGAGAATTTGTGGTGATACATCCACGCAAGGTCGCGGAACGCGCGGTCCCAGTGCGTGCGGTGGATTTCCTTTTCGGCAAGGTCAATGAGTCCGTCGAGGTGCCGCGCATAGCGTTCGCACAGCAATTGATCCAGCAGCATCGCGCAAAGCGTGGGCGAGAGCGAAACCGTGAGCCGCGCTTCGAGCTGGTCGCGCTGCCAGGCGTTGAGAATCTGGATCAGCGGGAGATACGTTTCGGTGATGCCCTCGAACAGCCAGCTTTCTTCAAGAAACTTTTCGTGTTCCGGATGCCGCACAAACGGCAGGTGCGCGTGGAGGACGAGTGAAAGATAGCCAGGCATGGTCAGGATTGGATGTTTAATCGTCTAAAATGTTCGCAAGCCATTCCGCAATGGCTCTGGCTTTGATTAAAACAGCAAGCCCTGCGGCCGCCGGAATCAACCTCAACAGGCACGGCATCGTTTCCACCGGCACCGGCGGTTTGGCAAAGGCGCATTGGGCCCAATAAAGACCAAGCTCCAAGATGCCGGCGACAACCAGCAACATGCCGATCAACCAGACCAGCATCAAGGCTCCGCGTTCGGGCGCGTCCATGCGGGCAAGAATTAAAGATTGTCCGGCAGCGGCGGTTTGAGCGCCGGGTCTTGTGGCGTTGCGCCGACATCGCCGAGATATTGCGTCTCGCGGCTGAATTTCAATTCTGCCGCGCGCCCGTCCGTGCCGTCGGCGGAGACCGCGACGGCCGGCAAATCATATTTTCCATCCGGCAGCGCGAAACGGAAACTGAACGTGCCGTCGGAACGCAATTTGATTTCGTGTCCGCCGAGCGTGACTTTGGCGTTCGGCTCGGTCGCGCCATAAATAATCAACTCGGCATTGACGTTGAACCAGAACTCCTTGGCGCTTTCCACCTCGCCGCCGAACGGGCTGGTGACGCTGGAAATGCCGGAATTGACGCCCGGCACGCCAAACGCGGTGACGGGCGACGTGACGGCGTGCGCGAGGCGGCGGCGAATGAGCTCAGTGATTTCAAGCGATCCCATCCAGATGCGGCGTGTCTGGTCAATGTTGATGATGCGCGCGAGCGCCGTTTCCTGTTCCGTCGTCCACACGCGCGCCGGGCCCGGCGTGGCCGACGGTGAAGGCGCGACGGAGGAAAAGCCTGATGACGAAAAACGCGGCAGGTCGGGATGACCGTGGCGGCGCAGTTCCTCGATGGCCACCGCCAGCGGCAGATTGTCGCGCACGGCCTCCTCGATGATCTGCATCAACTTGGCGAACGGAAATTCAAACGGAATGGTGGCAAATTCCGCGTCGCCCTCGGCGGCGGCGGCGTCCGGCGGCGTGAGGGTGCCGCTGGAACTGGCAACGCGCGTCCACTTGCCCAGCGCGGAATAATAACCGAGCTCGGCGGCGTAGGAATTCCCCGCGCGCTCGACATGCGCGAACCAGTGGCGCGATTCGGGATGGACATGGATTTCATAGGTGGGATGGCCCTCGATTTTTCCGGCAAAGATGCGGAGGATGAGATGGCCGTCGGTCGAGGCGGCGTTGAGTTCCTTCTGCTGCTCGGTGGTCAGATCCCAGTTTGCGTAAAGCCAGTGCGGGTCGCGCGCGGTGAGAAACAACTTTTTGGTGCCGTAGCTTTCCGGCAGCTCGCCACCGGAAAACCTTTGCGCGGGCGGCGTGGCGCCGAGCGAAAATTTTTCTCCGGGACCGCTGACGGGCGAAGGCGAGGGCGCGTCACCTTCGAGCAAAATCGGCGGCACCTCGATTTTCTTTTTCTTTGTGTAGGTGCGGCGGACGAGAGTGGTGGCGTCCACCTCCACTTTCGGTTCCTCCAGGACGGTTTTTTTTACGGCGGCGCGTTTCGGATCCTCGGCCACAGGCACGGGTTTGACGATGGCAGGCTTGGCGGCGGCAGGTTTGGGCTTGAGCATTTTTTTAACGGCGTCAACGGCGGCATCCAGCAACGGCTTGCGGGGCGCACGTTTGGCTTTGGGGATTTCCAGCGCCGGCGCGGCGGGGGCGACGGTGGGTTTGGCGATGCGACCAGCGCCGGGGCGCTCGTTGCTGGCGGCGGTTTTTGGGATTTCGGACACGGACGCTGGTTTTTTTTTCATGTCAGCAATTCCTTGTTTGGCGAACCTATTGCCGGGATCGGAGTTTAGGCGGACGACGGACGGGAAGCAATGCAATTTTATTTTGCCTCTGAATTCGCGCTTGCCGCCAATTGCGCGGTGGTGATAAAATGCTAAAAGCAGTTCCGCACGTAATCATGAATGCCACCAAGAATAAAACTTCCGGTCAGCCCACCGTGTTTGTGGTGGATGACGAACCCATGCTGCTCGATCTGGCCGAGGCCATCCTCAGACCGCTGGGTTATTCGGTGCGCACCTTTCGCGATCCCGAACTGGCGCTGAAGGAATTTCCCGTGAGCCATCCCGCCGTCGTCGTCACCGATTATGCCATGGGCCGCATGAACGGCATGGATCTCATCCGCGAATGCCGGCGGTTGAACCCGCACCAGAAAATGATCCTCTTGAGCGGCACGGTGGACGAACATGTTTTTGCCGAGGCGCCAGTGAAGCCTGATCTATTTTTGACGAAGCCCTATCAGATTCAGGAACTGGCCGAACGCGTGCGGTCATTGATCGCCGCTTGAACCGGGTGGAATGTTCTTTCCAAGCAAAATTGGTCTGGCAACATTTATTTTAATATGAAAAAGAAGATAATTTTAAGCATCGGCATTGGCGTCCTGGTTCTGCTGGTTGTCGGCGTGCTGGTTGTCGGATTTTTCCTCGGCGGCATCGTCAAGGTCGGCATGGAAACGGTGGGGCCGAAGATCACGCAGACGACCCTTACGGTGGACGCTGTGAACGTCTCGCTGCTTGGCGGCTCGGCGGGCGTGAAAGGCCTGGTGCTCGGCAACCCGGCCGGTTACAAAGCCCCGTCGGCCATCAGCGTCGGCAAAGCGTCCGTCAGCGTTTCACCCGGTTCTATTTTCTCGGATAAAATCGTCATCCGCTCCGTTGAAATCCGCGACGCGGAAATCACCTTTGAAGGCAATCCGCTCGGCGCGAACAATCTCACCAAGATCATGAACAATGTGAACGCCATGACCGCTTCCGCCGCCAACACCGGCACGAACGCGCCCGCCGCCGCGTCGCCCGGCGGGAAAAAGCCCGCCAAGAAACTTGAAGTGGACGATCTCCTGATTACCGGCGCGAAAGTTCATGCGAACCTCACCGGCATCGTGAACAAGGAAATCACCCTGCCTTTGCCGGACATTCATTTGACTGACCTCGGCAAGAACAACGACGGCCTCACCGCCGCCGACCTGACCCAAAAAGTGCTGGGCGAAGTCACCACCGGCACGATCAAGGCGCTCACCGCCGCCGTCACCGACCTCGGCAAGGACGTCACCGGTGCCGCCAAAGATGCTGCGCAGAACGCCGGCAAAGCCGCCGGTGAAGGCGTGGACAAATTGAAGAAGGGCATCGGCGGTTTGTTCGGAAAATAATTTCGCCGGTAATTTCTTACCCGCCGCACCGAGCGATTTTTGTTGCCAGCGCGGCGGTTTGCTTTTAGTGTCAGCAATAAATCCGAACCCGAGGAAAATTTATGTATTTCGGCGTTGACTACTACCCGGAACAATGGGTCTTTCCCTACGGCGGCTCCGCCGAAAATCCCGAAGCGCAATGGGTGCAGGACGCCCAGCTCATGCGGACCGCCGGTTTCAACGTCGCCCGTCTTGGCGAATTTTCCTGGGGCCTCTGCGAAAAAGAGGACGGCAAATTCGATTTCGACTGGCTGAAGCGCGTGATGGATATTCTGGGCGAGCACGGCATCCAAGTGGTGCTCGGCACGCCCACCGCCGCGCCGCCCGTCTGGCTCGCCAAAAAGCATCCGGAAATCCTGCCGGTGGATGAACGTGGCATCATCAAGCACGAAGGCACCCGCCGCGCCGTCTGTTTGAACAGTGATGTTTACTGGACTTATTCCAAACGTCTCGTTGAAAACATGGCCCGCGCGCTGGGCCATCATCCGCAGTTGATCGCGTGGCAGATTGACAACAGCCTGGGCGGCAATTTCACCGAGGCTTCATTTAACGAGGACACCCGCCGCGACTGGCACGGCTGGCTCGAGGCCAAATACAAGACCGTCAAACGCCTCAACGAAATGCTCGGCCTGCGCCATTGGGGACAGATCGTGTCCGCCTGGGACCAGGTGCCGATGCCCATGACCGCGCCGACGGTCCACAATCCCGCGCTCGTCCTCGACTGGAACCGTTTTTGCAGCGACACCATCGTGCAATTTGTGGGGATGCAGGCGGAAATTCTCCGCAGCATCACACCCAACCGCCCCATCACTACCAATCTGCGCGCCCTGCGCCATCGCTTCGACCATTTCGATCTGGCCGAAGTCCTGGATTTTGTCTCCATTGAGAGCACCGCCGCCATCAATGCCCGGCCGTCGGAAATCGCCTGCGAAATTGACATGCTCCGCTCACTGAAAAAGTCCGGCGTCAAAACGCCCGACGGCGACGCCGGTTTCTGGGTCATGGAGCAAAAGGCCGGCAACGTCAACTGGCAGGATGTCAACGCCCTTGTCCGCCCCGGCGTCCTGCGCATGTTCACCTACCAGCTTGTTTCCCGCGGCGCGACGGCTGTCCTGTTTTTCCGCTGGCGCCAGCCGCGCTACGGCTCCGAAAAATTTCATGGCGCCGTGCTGCCGCACAACCTCGAAGGCAGCCGCCGCGTGTTCAACGAAATTGCCCAGATCGGCGAGGAATTGAAAATCCTCGCGCCCGCGCTCAAGGACACCAAAGTCACCGCCGAAGCCTGCATCATCTACACCCACGACAACGACTGGACCTTGCAGCAGCCCAACCCGCCGAACAAATATTTCAGCCTGCGCGAACACATTCAGCTCATCTACAATTCGCTGCACGACCGCAACATCCTCGTGGACTTTGCCCGCCCGAACGAAGATCTGTCGGGTTACAAAATCGTCTTCGTGCCGTCGCTGCATCTCCTTTCCGCCGGCGAGGCGGACCACCTGAAATTTTACGTGCAGAACGGCGGCACGCTCGTGGGCACCTTCAACACCGGCCTCGTGGACGAACACAGCATCGTGCCCGACTCCGGTTTTCCGCACAACCTGACCGACCTGTTCGGCCTCGAGGTGCAGGAATTTGACACGCTGCCGCCGAGCGAGGAAAACCATCTCACCTTCAAAGGCGCGTTTCCCACCAGCCATCTGCATCCCGCGAAACTCTGGTGCGATTTGATCGAGCCGAAGGGCTGCCAGATTCTGGCGACCTACGCCAAGGATTTTTACGCCGGCAGGCCCGCCATCACGATGAACACCTTTGGCCTGGGCAAGGCCATTTACATCGGCACCCAGAGCCACCAGCATTTTTACCATGACCTGGTCACCTGGCTGCGGAACATGGGCGGCCTGCATCCCATTCTGAAGGTGCCGGAAAACATCGAAGTCTCCATGCGTGAAAAAGAAGGTTCCCGCGTTTATTTTCTGCTCAACCACCAGAACTCGCCCGTGCGCATACAGTTCTACAAGCCGATGCATGACTTTCTCACCGGCGAGAACATCGTCGGCAACTATGACATCCCGCCGCACGGCGTCCTGGTCATTGACGAGAATCCCGACGCCAACACCGCCGGCTAAACGAGCCGGATTCCTGTTTGCTCTCTGCGGTGCATCTCCTGAATTTAACATTGGCCGTCCTCGCCGCCTTGAGCGGCGTTCTTACGGCCTGGCAATGGTTCGCTGCGCGGAAATTCCCGCTGCACCGGAACATCGCGGCAGAAAACTTTGCGCCCGCCGTCTCGATCTTAAAACCGCTCAAAGGCTGCGACGACACCACCGCCGCATCGCTCGCCAGCTGGTTCAAGCAAAACTACGCCGGACCAATCCAGATTCTTTTTGGCGTCGCGGCAGCCGGTGACCCCGTCTGCCAGATTGTCAGCCGGCTCATCGCTGAAAATCCGAACTTCCCCGCGCAGCTTGTCGTCTGTGAAAATCTCGCCGGCGCGAACGCCAAGGCGGCCAAGCTGGCCCAGCTTGAAAAACTCGCGGCGCACGAGCTGATTCTCATCAGCGACGCCGACGTGCGCGTGCCGCCGGATTTTCTCGCCAGTTTCGTCGCCCCGCTTTTGGATGAAAAAAACGCGCTCGTGAATTGTTTTTACCGCCTCGCCAATCCCGCGACCGCCGCCATGCGCTGGGAAGCCGTTGCCGTCAACGCCGATTTCTGGAGCAAGGTTTTGCAGTCGCAAAATTTAAGACCGCTCGACTTCGCGCTCGGCGCGGCGATTCTCGTCCGGCGCGAAGCGCTCAATGAAATCGGCGGATTCGCATCGCTCGCCAACTGTCTGGCGGACGATTACCAACTCGGCCATCGTTTCGCCAAAAACGGCCGTCGCATCGCGCTTTGTCCCGTCGTCGTGGAATGTTGGGAAGCGCCGCAGAACTGGAAACGGGTCTGGAAGCACCAGCTCCGCTGGGAGCGGACCATCCGCGTCTGCCGGCCCCTGCCCTATTTTTTCAGCCTGCTGGCGAACGCCAGCCTGTGGCCGCTGCTGTGGCTCGGCGTGGCGGCGGTTTCAGGAAAATTCCGGTGCGTGCTGCCGGCCGCCGTCGTTTTTTTGCTGCTGCGGATCGTGCTCGCGCAGGATCTGCAGCGCCGTCTCACCCCGGAACGGAAATTGATTTCCCCGTTCTGGCTGGTGCCGGTGAAAGATTTGCTGCAGACGGCGCTCTGGCTCGGCGCGTTTCTCGGCGACACGGTTGAATGGCGCGGACGCAAAATGAAACTGCGCCGCGACGGAACCTTGACTGAAATCTGAGCCGCCAGCTTGGGCATCCGGGTTAAACGGCCTTTGGCCTGCAGATTTGCGGAAAACTCCAGGCTAGAGCATTTTCTATTTAGATAGACGCAACGGGTGTTTGCTGGTATTCTTTTCT
>CAYVGC010000020.1:0-53076 GCA_964449815.1 uncultured Bifidobacteriaceae bacterium | reverse complement strand
AGGGGCCAAGGCGGACGGAAGAAAGACAATTTACAGAAACGAATTTACACCGACTAGCCATTTCACCCTGCGTGAAAATCGTCGTGCAAACACACGCATAAATCTCCGCGAAGTTCCCGTTGAGGCAAGCAACATAAAGCGCGCACAAAGTGTGCGCGTTTATGTGCTTGTTAGGGAGCTTGGCTCCCTAAAACCCTGTGTGTGCGCTGGTGTCGGCGCCAGCGCAGATCACGCGCCATTTTGGCGCTGTGATTGGCAGCCTCTGCCGGTTGCCAACGCGCTTGCTTGAGGCCGTTGGTGTAGTGTCGCCCGGCCTTCCGTCCGCGTCAATTCCACCCGATTGAACAGGAGCACGATTCGCAACATAACTGGGTTGACGCTCCCGACCTTCCGGCGTTACACCTTCAAGCGACCCTCCAATTTCAAATCTGCTATTGGCTCGATTAAATTCCCGGCCTTCACGTCATGGTTGGCCATTGGACAAATTTAATACTTTCATCCGCGCCCGGTCCGCCCGATTGAACGTTGCCACGAATTGTAATCAAACTGGGTTGACTCGCCCGGCCTTCCAGACGTTACGCCTTCAAGCGTCCCCCTGATTTCATTTCCATCAGCTTGAACCTCAATCTCTTCAGACGAATTCTGCCCTTTCTTTTTTAAATTTATGGCCTTCCTTGATTTCGTCTGGGGCTGGACAATTTTGGGTTTGGCCTCTTAACGGTCGAAATTTTATGTCGTTCCGCGGTCTGCCTCCAATTTCAGATTTGCTTTTGGCTCGATTTAAATCTCCGGTGTTCATGCCACGGCTGGCTCCGGCAATGATTTCCCGCATCTGAATACGAGTCATGCTGCCATAGCCGCGGTTGGATTGCCGATCAAAATGCCAGGCGAATCGGCGGGCAAGCGCGTCTGAATGGATGTAGCCGTATAACTTGAGCACATCCACAATTGAAATTGCCATTTCAGTGTCGTCCGTATGAAACCAAGGGCCGGCGGGCAGTCCGGCGCAAATAATGCGCGGTGTTTCTCCGTGGCGGTAGGCCAACATTTCGCCCAGAGCGTCCCCAATCGCCAGTCCTTTCAGGGAGTTGAAAACGCGCTTGAGCCGCTCAATGTGGTCCGTCGGTCTTCTAAAAACGACTTCGCTTTTTGGCACCGCGAGCAGTTCCCGAGCTTTGGGAAGCCAGAGTTTTGGAATCCAATCATCGCCAATCGGTCCAACGCGATCCACTTGCCATCCGGCAAAACGCAGTTCATTGTGCATGGACCATGCGCGATCAGTGTTCGATCACCGGGCATAGTGGCAAATAGCCAGCAAGGTGGTTTGCGACTTCAAACCCCGTGCCCGGATCACCGGCAACCCCTGGTTGTGGGTTCAAGTCATGGTCGAGTGAAATCAGCGAGGCATTCTCCAGATAGTTTTCGCACTCCGCCAGCATGGTTGGCGCATCCAGCCAAAACTGGACCTTCCAATTTTACCCAGGCTTTTGGCGACCGAGCGGAATGCGGCAACGCGTTCCGGGTTGTCTTCAAGAATGAGCAGCGTTTTCATGCTTTGAAATACCTGCTTCACCGCAGCGCCACGCCGGGATTGGAGTCAACAACATCGGCGAAGCATACTGAACTGCTCGGTTTGTTACAGGCTGGAAATGATCGCTCACCACGGGGCGAATGTGCAAGAAATTGGCAAAGCTGGATAGAATCTTTTTTACGCTCCATTTTTAATTGAGCGACGCCTGCGCCTGCGAATCGCTGGGCTTGTTTTCTGTCACCACAATTTCCCAAATCTTGGGCTGGCCGTCAGGTACCAGCGATTGATATTTTGCCGGCAATGCCATCAGAAACGTCAATTCCAGCTTATGCAGGGCGGTTTCAATGCGTCGGAGAGCGTGGCCGCGGACGGTGACATCATGCGATGCAAACGACAGATGGAGTAATTGCTCCTTTTCGTCGTTGGTGAATTCGGCAAACGCGAATTGGTCCAGCGGCAGCAGGAGCGCACGCCCCGGCGAAATTTCAACGCGCAAACAGCGCGCCTGCGGTTCAGTGGTGTAGCATTCAGGTAATTTTGTGCTCATATTTTTGTGAGGGTTGTGGTTTTCCACGGCGAGATAGTTTCAAACGGCAAAACGTGTCGGCGGCCCGACGGCCGAAACGACGGAGACAGCCATGCAGCCGGTCCCAAAGCCGGTTGCCGTGTCGCGGGCGAAAGCCGGTTGCCAATTCCATTGCCAGCGGTCGGTGACCGGAACGAACCAGATTCTCCCGCAGTTGGATTTTATCCGGCGTGAAAATACGGATGCCACGCCGGCCGCGTGAAATGGTGACATACCATTGCTGGGCGTTGGTCGCGGCCTTGATGGTGGAATCGGAAAAGAGAACATGATCCACAGTCTTGCCCTGCGAACCGTAAGACGTGACGGCGTAGCCGGGAAGGAACTCACGGAAGCTCATTTCCAAGACCCGGCCGTCAGCCAGTTCGATCCGGCCATCGGCGCGGACGGATTTCACTGTCACCAACTCGCCATTGGTGACCCGCGTGCCGGAAGCCAGTTTGCGATTGGCCTTGAGATGCAGCCGTTCACCCTGCGCAACTGGGATGTCATGCGGCACGCAGATGGTGATTTTATCCAACACCTTGTTGGAAACGGTGACACAGCGGCCATTCACTTCGGCCAGCACGCCGGCCTTGACGACCCCCATCAATGTCCCGGTCGCTCCAGGTTCGGTCTGGCACACCTTCCGGTTGAACACAATCACCGCATCCTTCGGATAAAACCGCTCATCTCGTTTCTGCGCGCTGGTTAAGTCCAATTTTTCCAACGCCTGAATCGTTACGTCATTCGCGCCGAGCAATCCTTTGCCTTTAAGCGCATCGCGCACCCTTGAATTGACCCGGTGAACTTCCGCCCAGGTTTGCGACACCACCACGACAGACGCTTTTTGCTCCGCCAGCCGGAGGTATTCATCCGCCAGCTGGTCGGCCTGTTCACCTACGCCACATGAGACAATTGCCCCCATCTGGTCCAGCCGTTTGAATGATTCCACCAGCTTGCCAGCCGCCGCCGCTTCGACGGCTTTGCGATATTGCTTGATGCGTGAACGCTCATAATGATTGCGGGCCAGCGCCGGGTCTTGCCGTCGGACCGTGTGCAACTGAACCGGCTTGACGCCGGAATACCGCTCAATGGCCAGCAGCGCATCGGATGCCTCGACTGCTCCGTGCTGGCGCGTATCACCGGACAGAATCACCCGCGCATGGCGTTCCCGCGCCAGCCGCAACAACTGGTGCATCTGGCGACCGCCTATTTGACCGGCCTCATCCACGACTACGACGGCGGCGGCGGACAATTCACCCTGGAGCAAAAAATTGGCGACCGTCGTTGGCGACGGGAATCCCGCGCCTTCCATGTCCACGACTTGCTGGCGTTGCGGCGCGAGGACGACCACCGTTTTGCCGGTTTGCCGAACCTGTTCAACCAGTTCACGCAGGACGAAGCTTTTGCCAGTCCCCGCGCCGCCCCGGAAAAGCGACACCGCGTTGGTTGAGCCGAGCAAGGCGGCCAGGGCCTTTTGCTGTTCATCGTCCAATTTCGGATTCACCAAGGAGAGGTTGTCCACCAATGGTTTGCAAGCGCAGGTGCCATCTTTAACGCACTGAACAATATCCATCTCCCGCAGCAGCACATCCCGTAACGTCACTTCGTTTGGGCGTTCAGGGTTGCGGACATAATGGCGCTGGCGCGTGAATTTCTTGAGTTCAGCCAGCGTGAAATTTTCACCCCGCCCCCGCTCCAATGACTGTTGCCATAATTGGCATTCCAACACGACGGAGTTTCGGTCAAACAAATGATCTTCGGCCCATTGCACCGACTCACCGAGGGCAATGCGTTCGTTCGGGATGACGGCCCTTGCCGAACGGTTCGTGAGTTGCCGCAGGGAACCGCGTTCGGCTTCACTCAACTGTGCGTCCCATAAAGTCCGCAATTCTGCCCCGCTCAAATCCTTTTGCTTCCGTGTCCGGCGTTCTCCAGCGAGTTTTGCACGCAATTCCTTGAGGTTGCCCCCGGCAAGTTCGGGCTTGTCGGCCAGCAATGCGGCCAGTGCCTGGTCAATCTGTGCGTCTCGTTTGGAAAAACGGTTGCAAATCGCTTCCGAAACACCCTCGATCTGGAAATCGCCACGCGCTTGATTGCGAATCTGATAACCAAAACTCCGCAGTTGGCGGGAAAGTTCATGGTAATAGACGTTCTCGGCAAATTTTCGCGCCCGCAACAATTCGTAGTTTTGCAATGCTTTCCACCGTTGCTCCACCGGGTCGAACGTCGCGTTG
Organism: uncultured Bifidobacteriaceae bacterium; assembly: GCA_964449815.1. Lineage (GTDB taxonomy): Bacteria > Verrucomicrobiota > Verrucomicrobiia > Limisphaerales > UBA11358 > UBA11358. Next base: position 48,743 of record CAYVGC010000020.1, on the reverse strand, counting down.
AAAACGATGCAGTGCGTATGCAAGTGGGGATCAAGCGCACGCGAGGTATCGTGGGTGAACAGGGCGGTCACGACGTTGCCGGTGGAACGGTCAAGATTTCCGCCGCCAACCCTGACTCGGGTGGTTGCAAATGCTTCAAATTCTCGCACCGCCGACCGGACGGCATTGGTATGCGCTTCGATGATACGTTCATCCGCGCCGGCCAGAGCGGCCACCGAAACCGATTTGGGCGGCGAGAACGTGAAATCGTAAAACACCCGCCGGTTGACTGACTCCTTTCCGTTTTCCGTTCGCACCGTGTTTAGCCGCTGCGTCAATGTCTGGCCCGTTGCCGGATGCTGGTTCTCACAGAGCCGCAGGAAGTCATCCGCGCGAACCTTGCCCACTAAACCAAGTTGTTCCGCCCCCATCCCGAACCACTGGCCGGACACCCGCTGCCCCTCATCGTAGTAGTCGCCAACGCACAGGTGTTCCTCAAAGTATTCCCTGGCGTTCTGCAAATTGTATTGGGTCTTGGCCGTCAGCACGGAAAACAGTGTCCCAAAACCCGGCCTTCATTTTGTGCAATCATTGCACAAAATGGCCGGGAAAAAGTGCTTCACTTGCGGAGATGAAAACAAACCAGTCCGCATCTTTGGGTGCCCGGATCAACGCCAGGGTGACGGATTCGCCGCCCAGTTTCAGCAAGACTGAAACCGTCGATCTGCCATCGTTTCTGCCGCTGCCGGAGGCGGCCAGCAAAGACTCGACACAAAAAACGGCGAACGGGCGGTTATTTGCCACGCGCCAGTTGGCACTTGAAAACGCCTTGCGGGATTTCGACCGGACACCACGCCGCTTCGCCTCGGTCAACAGCGAACTGGATCGACTGAATCCGTTTGACCGGCTGGTGTGTTATGACAACCGTGTATTATTAATCGCCCTTCTTCGCGCCCTCAATCAGAATCATCGCCAAGTCATCCTGTGGCACTATTACGGTGGGCTTACCAGGCGGCAAATCGCTGCCAAGCTGAATCGCTCTGTTGCACTTGTTTCCCTCCGTTTGCGTCAGGGCCGTGAAAAATTGCGCCGGCTGTTGAATTGCGATTGCGAGCGGCATTGGTTGCGGCGTGAATTTCGCGAACAGTTTCCGCCTTTGGAAAAGGAGTCCTGACAAAATCTTTCCACCTGACTTATGCTAACCCCAACCACCGCTGAATTATTTACCGCCATTGAAGTCTTGCGAAAACTCGGCCACCGCATCAACGAACAAGCCGAGCATTCGGCCATGCAGATGCCGAACAGCAGCTTGGGCGGGCACTACGCTGGACGAATCCAAGTGAACGCCATTGAGCAAACCAGCCGCGTTGAAGAGGTCGCCGGACAGCTAAAAAGCTGGCGTGAAGAATTATTGCAACAAGAGAAGCAAAATGTGTCGCAATCTGTTTAACCCAGGACAAGCCGAACCCCTTGTATTCACAAGGATTCTGCGTCCGCCGATTCTCCGGCGGATCTCCGGCGGCAAGGATGCCGCAATGCCGGCCGCTATCCGCTGGACTGTCCGCCGGACGGTCGGCGGTATTGCTGACAGCCATGCGCCGGAGCATCCGGCGACATTGACGGTCAGTCTCTGGTCAATCTCCGGGAGGTTGACCGGAGGATGTCGGGCATCCGCCTGGCAAACCTACCGGATGTTTCCGCCGCATTGCCGGCGGGCATCCGCCGGTATCATCGCCACGGGCTCCGGGCATTTGCCCGTCTCATTTCCGTCTTATGACCGTTGCTGACCCAAATTCCATCCGGCAGGCTGCCGCCGAATTTCAACCGAGCCGGCGACCACGCTTCCAGAACCTCCAACCTTGGCGGGAGGTCATCATCGAACTGCGCGCGAAAGGCGCTTCTTGCGAGGCCATTGCCGGGTTGCTGACCCGGCACGGGGTTAAAACCAGCCGGACGATGGTCAATGAATTCGTCTGGACCCTCCCCCAGCCGAAGGCGAACCGCAGGCGTAAGCCGCAGTTGGAACCAGTCACGGCACCGGCAGTGTCGTCTCCAATTCAGCCGCCAGTTGCGCCGATGCCCTCCCCGGAACCACCACCAACCGTGCCGGTGAAATCACACGGCCCGCGCATTGCCCAAGTCCGAATGCTTAAACCTCAAAATCCATGAAACGTCTCGATCTCATCCTCAACGGCAAAGGCGGTGTCGGCAAAAGCTTCTTCGCCGTCAACTTTGTCCAATATCTGAAAGACAAGGGCGTCAAACACGTTGCCATTGACAGTGACAACGAAAATTCGACGCTAAATCGCTTCCATCCCGACGCCAGTTTCATTGATCTGGCCGACCGGCGTGGCCTGGACGGCGTTTTTAACTTGTTGGAAAAATCAAATCTGGTGGCGATGGATTGCCGCGCCGCGTCCACGGACCTGTTCACAGACTTTTTTGAAGCCATTGACCTGTCCGCCGTTTTATCCGGCATGGGCGCGGCGCTGACGCTCGTCATGCCGGTCAATCACGAAGCTGACAGCGTGGACCAGGTGCAGCGGTTGGCCGACAAGCTTGGCAACAAATGCAACTACGTTATCGTCCGCAACGCGGCGCACAGTGACAGCTTTGAGCTTTACGAAGGTTCGGAGGTGGGCGCACAAATCAAGGGCAAACTCGGCGGGAAGGAAATTAACATGACCCAACTGCCGGATTGGCTGGTCATCGCCCTCAATCAACAGAATTTGACCATCACCGCCGCCGTCAAACACGAGAAATTCACCCTGCTTGACCGGCAACGGCTTCTGACTTGGCAGCGGAAACTCTACGCTGAAATCGAATCGGCTGCCGGACTCTTGCTGCCTGCGAAATCATGAGCACGAAAAAAACACCGCCTGATTTCGACGAGGACTTGTTGCTGGCCGTAAAAAAATGGCGCGAGCAGCATAAAATACAAGAAGGTGACCCGGTCTTCCTGTTGCTGGAACTGTTTCGGATTCACCAGGATCATTGGGATGAACTGCGCCGCCGTCAAATGCCGTCACTAGACCAGTTTCGCCAGGACATTGCCTCCACCGTTGAAGCGGCCAAGTCGCTCAAAGAACAGACGGCGAAAGTAACCAAGTCGCTGAATGCCCATCCGGCGTCCGTAAAAACCATCCCGTTGACGACGGCGATTTTCGCCGCGCTTTCCACTTTGCTGGCCGGTTCTCTCATTGCAAAGGCACTAAACGCACTATGAACCTTGATTTTGTTCCACTCTATTTTCCCCGGCTTCCGGCGATGTCCAAATCATGGGGAGCCTTTCTGCTTGGATATGCGCTTTTATTAACCATTGTAGCCATCCGGCTTTTGCTGGCCCCACACAAACGGAACAAACCCGTCGCGCAGCTCGGCGGCTTGATTTGGAAGCGCAACCAATTTTGCCGTGGCTGGCTCATCACCGGCGACACCGGCTCCGGCAAAACCAGTTCCGGCATCAATCAACTGGCGCACCAGGTCTTTCAACATGAGCCAGATTGGGGCGGACTCTGTATTGATGAAAAGGGCGTTTATTGGGAGACGCTTTCGGCGATGGCGCGCCATTACGAACGCGAATATGATCTGATTCACCTGCAAATCCGGCCCGACGAATCCGACGCTGGCTGGCAACCGCCCCATCGGTTCAACCTGACTGGCGACCGCAGCATCCCATTTTCCACCTATGCCAAATATGTCGTGGATGCGGCGACCAGCCTGGGACAGGCCGGAGACAAGGGCTTTTTCAAAAATCAGGCCCAGACACACATCGCCCACGCGCTTGAACTGCTTGCCGAATTGCAACAACCGGTGACTTTGAGGGGCGCATTCGGCTTGCTGTGCAACAAGGAAAGGCTGGAGGAGGAATTGAGAAACCTGAACGACCTTTCCATGGAAACCCCGGAACGCCAAGAACTAAACACTCATTTCACACAGCGTTTTCTCAACCAGCCCGCCGAACAGCTTGGGGGTGTCCGCGAGACCATCGGCAACTATCTGCAATACTTCCTGACACCGGAAGTGGCCGAGGTGTTCTGCGCCAGGGAAAGCACGTTCGACTTCTCCGCGATTGACGAGGGCAAAATCATTCTCGTGACCATGCCGCAGAAATTTCAGACCGAACGCCGGTATGTGAATACGTTTCTCAAATTGCTGTTCTACAATCATGCGCTGCGCCGGTTTGACAAATCAAAGGCGGACCGCGCCAAAGACAATTTGCTCATCTTGTGGGCGGACGAAGCCCAACGGTTTATGACGGCCAGCGAGGACGGCACCAGCGATTATAATTGCGTGGACGTGATCCGCGAGGCCGGTGCGACGATTGTTGCTGCCGCGCAATCCACCACATCGCTGATCCCGCCGTTGGGCAACGACAAGTCCAGGGTGCTGACGCTGAACCTTCGCAACCGGATGATGTTCCGCTCTGCGGATGAAGCCGACGCGGTTCAAGCCGCCGATTTTCTTGGCAAAAAACTGGTGATGAAACGCTCGTGGGGTTCCAGTGCCGGCAGACGGAACGTGAATTACTCCGAAACCGAGGAGCACAAAATCAAATCCTACAAGCTCCGAAAATTGCGCGACCATGAATGTGTTTTGGTGCATTGCGAAAAGGGGTTCAGCAAAGTCACGCTCCCGCCACTGGAACCGGATGGAACGGTTGCCAAATGGTTTCCGTTGTGGAGGAAATTATTCTGAACCAGCCCACCCACGGCCGAAAAACTGTGAAAACACAAAAGGAAATTCTCACATGGCTGCAAGCGAATCTTGGCCGGAAATGCACGGCCCCGCTCACCAGCACGGATTGCCATGCGCTCGTGACGAGCGTCAACCTTTGTAATCTCATCGGATATTCATCCGCCCCGCCCGAGCTTTTCGCCGCCTATGGCGCCATCGTTCGTCAAATACAGCCGCACACGCGGGGTTTGGCTTATCACGCCATCGCTTGCGAATTGGACTGGCCGCACCGTGACATGATTTGGGAGTTGGCCGGGCTTTCTCCCGGCGATAAGCCCAAATGCAAATGTGCCTTTGAACACTAACAGTCGCCGTGTTTGCCAAATGATTGCCCGCGGAAAAAATTATTCCAAACTGCCTATGAAACAAATCCCCTGTAAAATCGGACTCCGTCTTCGCGCACTACGCCAATCGCGCAAACAGACACAAGCGTCTTTGGCCGAAGAATGCCGGCAACGCGGGTTCACCGTCACCCGCACAAAGTTGGCAAAGTATGAAATTGGCATGACCCAGGTGCCAGCGCGCTTTATTCCCATCATCGCGCATGTCCTGAAAGCTGACATCACGGACCTGCTGCCGCCGGTTGGCGGGGAAGACCGCCCGAATTCCAAAATCGCCCTGATGCGGGCCAGAAATCTTTCTGGCAAAAGAATTCAGTTTTATCGTAAAAAACGAAAATGGACACAACGCCGACTGGCGTCGGTGTTAAGAACAATGGGCATTTCCACCACGCGTGAAATTATCGCCAACGTGGAATCGCAGCGCACGCGTGTGAGGGATTATCAACTGGTTTACTTTGCCAAAGCCCTGCAAATTCCTTTGGAGTTGCTTCTTCCGGACTTCGCCGATTACACCAAAACCTTCAGTGTCCATCACCTTCGGAAAATTTGTTAACGCCTGGCGACGTAAAGGCAATTCACACCCCGTGTCTAACCGGCAGGGACTGTCTTGCCAGAGCCGTTATTCTTTGTCTGCCCTGATTTTTGCCCAACGCGCTTTGGCCGCAGCAGACATTCTGGCCCTGCCTGCCGCGCTCATTTTACGCCTTAGCTTTGGCGCGGCAAGGACCGCAGGTTTGGCGGCAGAACCCAAAATCTGCTCAAGCTTTTTTTCAAGCGTTTGGACTTGATCTTTGATGTCGGCGGCACGACGCAATTGTCGGGCGGATAGGTTGGCAATGGATGTACTCATGCCGTCAGTTAGAAACTTTTGGCCTGAAATGTCAACAAGTGGTTGCGGAAGCCAAATTCGGTTGAGTCTTGATCCGCGCTCAAAACTCATTTTCCGAAGTGGCGCAGAATTTTGAACCGCCATCGCTGTCCGTGCCAGCGGGAAATTTTTTTAAACTTTTTTTCACCCTGAAAACATTGAACGAAAATGGTGTCAAAGTTGAAAATCAGCCGCGTCGCCCCGCGTATATTGAGCGCGCTTTTGTGTCAAGCATCGGCGACACCAGCCGTTCCGCTCAATGTTTACAATGCTTCTGTTGGAGATTTTGCAGTCCCGCTAAAGTGCGTCTGATAGAATAGTGGTGTCGTTGAATGAATCAGCGACGCAACCAAAAAATAAATTATGGAAACAACCGAAATGACGAACACACTAAAAAGCATCAACACCACTCCGCACCTTTGCCGGAGTAAGGTGAAACAAACCGCGCTGGAAATTGCCGCCGCAATCCGGCCCTCCAACAAATTTAACCGGGTCGGCAGGAGCTTCGTTGAACGCATCGAGGCAAAAGTCCGTGCTGCCATCCGCGAGGAGGTCAGGATTCATCCCAGCAAGGGCAAGACCCTTTTGTGAAGCGAGCGCAGCAGCTCCGTTTTGCCAAGATGGCTTTTGCGATTCTTGACGGAACCGAAAGGTTTCTAAATTGTCAGCCCGAACTTCACCTTGTGAATCCCGCACATAAGTGACTTTCAAACCTCAACATTAGCGATTGACTACGGCTGATTTGGTCCAAGGTGCGGAAAAGGGGCGTCCGGGTATGCCGCCCAATTGGACGCTGCTTGTGACACTGAAATAATCTGTTTTGTCAGCGGGCGTGAACACGTCAAGGTGTTCGTGGCTCCAATAAGAATCGTTCCACTTGCTGGCGTGCATTACAAACACCCGGCACCTACACAGCGACATCGGCTACGTGACCCCTGCCGACAAGTTGGCCGGACGCGAGAAAGGGAATCTTCGCCGCGCGGGACCGCAAACTGGAGGCCGTCCGCCAGTAACGCCAGAGCAAACGCCGGGCTGCTAAGACCGTGTCCGGTCCGGTGGAGGAAAAACCGCCACCATCGCGAAAATCGTACTTGACAAATCCAACGGCGGTTCCCAAAATAATTCGATCCTGCTGAAGCAGAAGCGGGCTCCGCTAAAGAGTAACTCGTCGAAGGATGGCGGGGTGGGGCAATGAAATAAAAGCGTCTCCGTTTTGGGGGAAGTCAAAAACCTCCCCGAAAAGATTTTCTGGAGACCTTTATTTTAGAGCTTCTTTATGGCTTGAAAAACTTTGGCTTGCGGGGCGGAAACCTTTAAGCTGTTAGTGCTTAAACCCGAACTAGGAGAGTCCATTTCACGCTGAACCAAGAACACTGCACGCGTGTAAAATCGAGTGCGCAGCAATGGGAGAGAAAAAATGCCAAATCCGACCGTCTCTTACAACAAACAACCCTTTGTAGTACAACAGGCATCCTGTCATCCACACTGTCAGCCCAGTGAAGGGGACTTAGTCCACTGGACCGTAACCGAGGTACCAGCGCACACAACCGTTTCCGTCAATTGTCAATCTACTACTGGCGGCACTGAATGTGCCTTCAATCACGTCGTCAAAATTCAGGACAACGGTAATACTGTGGACGTTTGGTATTTCAGCCGCACGGTCAGCGTGTACGTAACTGTTACTGCGATCTGAGGGCGGGTTTAGCCCGCGACAACCGTTGCGGGCACGTTCGAGGGCGCAATCCAAGTAAAACGACAGAGGCTAGGGAGACGCCTGCCTTTGGCCGAGTGTCCTGTCCGTGCTGCTATTTCTTCATCCCGGAAGATGCCCAACAGGACCATTTCCTCTCTGGTCCACGACTTCCATTTGGGATTCAAGGGCGCAAGACCTAATTGTCCCCGACGCAAACAGACAGCCATTCGTGTCCGACCTATTTGGCCGGCCAGTTCCTGGTCGGGCATGGTGCCCACGAGCTTGTCTTCGGCGGCAGTCCGCGGTTTCCACCGGAGAAGTGGACGCCATGATGGAATGCCCAACCTCTTGCGTTGGCGGTCAGCCTGATGGTATGCGCATCCCAGCCGTTGGGCCACCTGCCGATCCGACATCCGCCCCAGCAGTTTGTGCGAGTCGCTGGTTGCGAACGCGATGACCCGGACGGCGCAACCACCGAGACAATTCCACATTCATCGTTGTGCCGAGCAATTTAATTTTACGACTCGTCCAGCGACGGGGCGGGGTAGGTCAAGCCGATGCGTTGGCTATTCCGGGTTGCAACGATTTCGTTGATCGTGCGGGCCAAGCGCCGGGCCAATACAGAATCGGGCGTCCGGCCTAATTGCTTCAACTCAGCCAACGTCCAAGGCTCGCCACGTCGGCGAAATTTTGCGTTAACCCTGGGCATAAAGAAATCGGCCGGCTAACGGGGCGACCAAATAATTTACGATTCGGCTGGTGGCGGAAAGTCTTTTGCAGTTCGTTTTTGAGCCCGCGCAATGATTTTGGCCAAATCGGCTCCCAAGGCTGAAGTGATCCGCAGCAGTGTGTCCAAACTTGGGCTTTGCACTTCTTGTTCCACGTAACTGATTGTCTGCCGGGAAATCCCTGACTTTTTTGCAAGCGCTTTGAGTGAGAGATCTCGCTTCTCACGCTCTTCTTTTAAAACAAGTGCCACCTGAGAGCTGACGGCTTCGATAAATTTATCACTCGACACACCGAAGCAATACTGAAAAAGGGGCTTGACATGGGATGTCAGAATTCTTACACCCATAATCAAAGATATGAAAACAGCATCGTGGCGGGCAAGGCCATGTCGAAACGAAACCACCAGCAATCTCGTCATGCCTTGTCACAACCGCCGAACAGTTCTTCCCAATTGCAGCGCAGAGAGGACTTCAAACGCACCAAAAGCAACAAACTCGGGAAATATTCTCCGACTTCAAGACTTTGAACATTACGCGTGCTTGTGCCAGCCCTTTCAATCAAACATTCGTATGTCAGTTTCCGTTGCACTCTCAGTGAAGCGATATTTTTTCCGAACCGTGCTCGATGTGGACAGTCTTTGGATTCGCGCGCAGGCATCATCAAATGCTGTTGTAATCCCATGCAGTAAAACACGAGGCTTTAAGTCGAGTTCTGTTTGGCACAGTTTAAGCCAAGAGAATCCTATCGGGCTATGAGTGACAAGCCAAGAATTCTGGTGGTGGAAGACGAGACATCCGTGGCAATGATGATCGTTTTCCTGTTGACCCGCGCCGGATGTGACGCACAATCAGCTTGGAACCTTGAACAGGCTCTTCAATTGGCTCACACTCACGAATTTGACCTCATGGTATTGGACATCAATATTCCGGCGGCTAGTGGTTTTACAATTTGCCAAGGGCTGAGGCAATTCCCGCATTTGAAGGATACGCCGGTCATTTTCATGTCTGGTTGCGCGACCATCGAAAACCAGCAGCGAGCCTTCGCACTGGGCGCGGTGGATTTTATTGAGAAGCCGTTTGACGCGAAAGATTTCATCCGCCGCATAAAGTCGCGAATCAACTCCTTGCCCGCCTATGCGTAATCTCCAGAATCATTTGGATTTGACACGGTTGCGCGACAAGCGCATCCGAAATGCCGGTCCCAGCTTCTTGACGTTCAGGCCGGCGGGGAAAAGGGCATCGGTGGTTGTCCGCAGAATTTTTGCCAGAACAAAGAGTTCGCCGTCGGGGACACGTCGTTGGTGGGTTTCCAGCTTGGCCAACGATTCGCGACTGACATCCCAGCCGGACACCTGCAACTTGGCGGACAAATCCTCCTGCGTCCACCCTTTGCGGTCGCGCAGTTCCCGGACTCGCGTTCCAATCAGATTCAATGGCAAGTCAGTTTTTTTGATGCTGACAACGGTAGCAGGCCACGACGCGGAGAATGTTCGACTCAGGTCACAAATTAGCGCTTGTCAAAAGGCGGCGTGGCGGCAAAAATGCCGCTGACCTTAAACGACGGATATGGAAATCCACTTCAGAGCAAAGCAGGGCAGACACTCCACCGAAGACGTTGCCGATTTGTCACTTGTCGGCGGCGGCACAAGCAAAGTAGGCTAATGAGGATGATAGTGGCTGCCAGCATAACTTATGATTAGAATTGACAATATTGATGGTTGGCTAACGCTACAGCGGATCACTGGATGCGGCTCGGCCTTGCCCGGCCAATCACCAACCCAGCCTGTCATCGCCGCGCGGGTGTTGGCTGTCCCATTCAATGGCGGGTTCGCCGCCAGCTTTTGCCCGGCGCACGACACTTTGAAAACCAGTCTCCCGGAAGGGCGATTGTTCGCAGGTAAATGAGTGAAAGGAAATCTCCATGAAAACTTCCATACGAAAATCAGTCATCGTCGCCATTTTGGGCCTGACGAACTGGACCTGTTCCCTGCCGGCGCAGGCTCAAGAAATCCCCGACGGCGGCCCATCGTCATCCAGCGACAGTATTGTGGCCCTTGCCGCCAATTCCCAATCGCTGTCGCCAATTACGGCGGCTGACACGCCGGGGCGCGGGGCCACATACTGGTGGGTGTATCCGGGCGGGGAAGCCGTGCCGGCACCGTGTTTGCCGCTGGATGCCAGTGTCCCCATCTACGGGATGACTTCCCAGGAATTTCTTGTGGACCTGACCGGCGGTGCCGTGGTGGTCACGCCCTATCAATTGTCACAGCAAGGATCAGGGAGCGCAGATGCCTATGCGTCCGCAGTGGCGGCGCAGGTGCAAGGGTTAATGCACCTGATCACCTGGATTCAGACCCCGGCGCCCCTCGTGACCGCGCCGCCGGAAACGGCCATGACCACCGACGCCACGCTGATGGCCGGCGGATTGTCGCCCATGTATCAAACCGCAAACGGGCCATACCTGACCATTGCCCCAACCGGGACCAATGGAGTGGTCTTGGTCAGCGTCTGGAATAGCCAGGGGCCGGCGAACTACGAAATATGGACGGCGCCCGTCCTCGCGAATCCCACCTATCCCTGGACCGCCATCGCGGCCGGGACGACTGGACAGACCAATTTTTATCTCACCGCGGGAGAATACTACACGGGATTCTACCGGGCGATTTGGGATACGAACGCGATTCCGGCGTGGGAGGCGGCCAATCCAAACAATCCGGGTGGCGGCCCCCTGGCGGTGTTTATTGACAGTCCGGCCAATGGCACAGTATTGCAATAAAGTCAGACCAATGCAAATCCTCGACGGCTATGAAATCACTCTTATCTCTGTTTGGCATTCAACTGGTCTTGGCGGGCGCGGCGTTGGTTTCGTTGGCGGCGGCTGTCTGCCCCGCTGAGGCCGAATCTTTCAACGCTCCGGGAGGCATCGGCTTTTCCATAACCCCCGGGACCTATGGAACGGTGCTGGGCGGCACCAATTATTTTCCGGTGACCATCCATGCGACCAATGACGTGGCCAATGACTTTGATGGCGACAGTTCGGACGAAACCTATGGCTTCATGGGTTCGGTTTACGACGATCTATATGAGTATGAGGATTTCACGACCGAGGAGACGTATTGGACGACCAATATTGACTATGGCGATTACCAGTACACCTACTACGATGGGACTTCCTATTGGAACGACACCGATTTCGGGTATTACCAGTATGAGAATCCCATCACGTCGGCCACCTGGTGGACCAACACGTACAGCGGCGAGTTTGGGTATCAGGAGTGGAACGGCACGGAATGGGAGGATGACTGGTACGACGACTATCCGGGCGGCACTTACGAGTATGCAATATTGAACGATCAAGGCGATGTGGATTATACCTGGACCAATTCAAATCTTGGCCTTTACCAGTACATGAACGTCTGGACGAGCGCGGCCTATTGGACCAACACCGACAGCGGCGGGTATCAATACCGGGAATACAGTTCCACCGGAACCACCAACGGCTACTATTGGACCGACGACTGGAATGGGGCGTGCTTGTATGACAGCGGTTGGACGGACTTTTACCAGGGGTTGGATGAATATGCCGAATATGAGCCGGATGGCACCTATGACGGGGATGTTTGGACCGATACATATCCAGGGGGCACGTATGCCTACGAAGTATATGAATATGACGAGGACGACGGCTATTATGACCTTTTGGTGGACAGCTACTGGACGGACACGTGGGCGGGCGACTATTACTATGAAGACGACGGGGAATACTACGTCTGCGTGATTTATGAACAGGAGGACCAGTTGGATGACCTGGCGGTGGTCGAGCTTAACGGCCAGCAGGTGGCGAAAGAAACGGCCGAATTCAATCAGGAGATGACTGAGGCCAAGATTGAGCACGACGAACTGTACTATTATTTGGCTCCCTGGTCGGTTTATGGCGGTTACAACGCATTGGGGCTTTCGGAGGGGGACCGGGCGGCGGAAACCACGATCACGCTTTCCGACAACGCGGGCATCGACAACTACGAATACGCAAGCCTGACGTATTACCCCATGAACGACACCGTTTCTGTTCCCTTATCCTATGCGGCTGATGACGAGCCCGGACCGGACGTTCAAGGGGTGATGACAATTGAGGACACCGACCCGAATGCGGATGACGCCTACTATTATTTCTGCGACCCCGATTATGTGTATTCGGCAAAGGATGCCGTGGGCACGGCCAGCTACACGTTTTACAATCCGAACACGGACATGTATGTCGATACCGGCGGGTACACCGAACAGTATCTGGTGGAAAGCAGCCCGGCCCAAAGCACGTCTTTCCGCATCTACCGTACCGATACGTATAATGCCCGAACGGTTTATTACAGCATCTCCGGCACGGCGACCAACGGTATCGACTACACAGCCACTTTCACCAACAGCGTCAGGTTCACCGCCAATGGCCCGGAGTATGTTGACATTCCGGTGACCACGCACAATCCGAATTTGAGCCAGCCGGTCTCGGTGACCCTGACATTGGAGTACGCCCAGAACTACGACACCGACCCCTATGACGTTGACCCCGACTATTACAGCGCCACCATCGTGTTCCTCCCGGCTCCATCGGTGAACGTTACGTTGTCGGGCGGGCTGCAAACCATGAACGTGACGGAAAGCCAGACTCCGCAGAGCATTCCGATCACGATTTCAGCCAGTGGTCTGTGGTTCGACACCACTGTCAATTATACTGTTGGGGGAACGGCGGTGAACGGCGGAGCTTACAGCGGGCCCTGGACCGGGGCTGGCGGCAATGTCACATTCACCAGCGACGGTTCCACGGTGCTGTCGGTTTTGACCGGGGCGAATGTATCCGCGCCCGAAACGCTGGTTGTGAGTCTGGCGGCCAATCCCGCATGGTACACACTGGGCACGCCGTCCAGCGTGACGATTAATCTTCTGCCCAACACCAATTATCCGACGATCACCGACACGGGGACGCCCGACAGCGGAGCGGCGCAGACGTTCGAACCATTAACGCCGGGCTTCAACAATGAGAACGTCGCGAGCCAGCGAAACGGCCCGACCGGTGGCACGGCGACCAACGCCAGTTCCGGCCTGCCGGTTCCCCTGGTGAATGTGCAGGCCGTATCGCCCTTTGCCACCAGCCTGGGGCCAGGCGTGTTTGCCATTACCTCCAGCGGTTGGAGCAATGCCTTTACGGTGAACTACACCGTTACCGGCACGGCGGTTCCCGGACGCAATTATTCGGCCCTGGCCGGAGCGGTGCAGTTTGCGGCCAACCAGACGGCCACAAATCTGTCGGTCAACGTCTTGACCAACAGCCTGCCGACCTCGGCGCAGACGGTGGTGTTGACCCTGAATTCCGGCAACAATTACGCCTTGGGCTACAATCCCCAGGCGGTCGTTACGCTCCTGCCCAACAGTTCGTTGACCAATTCGGTGGCTTCACCGGCGGGCCGCTATTGGCGGGGCAGCGGCAGCGACCCGACGTATTGGTCGGAGGTGATTCCGCTGGATTACCAGGGCGGAACGGTTTACAGCAACCAGTACGGCAATTGTTCGGCCCTCTATTCCAACCTGACGTCCTGGAGCAGCCAGATGCTGTATCAGTATAACGCGACCAATTCCCTCCCGCAGAACAACCCCGCCAACCGGATTCCGTTCAACAATCCAATCGTGGCTTTTGGCGAGCGAACCGGAGGCACGCCATTGTATTACAGCCAGCCCTACGGGTTCGGGATTTATGCGGGCAATCCGCTCCTGACGACCACGCAAATCGTGATTCAAGTTTATAGCCGGGCCAACGACCAACTGGCCGGCTCGATCACCGTCACGCCGCCGAATTATACCAATGCCAACTCGATGGTCGGGTATGCGACCAACGGGTTTCAGGTCACGACCAATGCCTTTGGCTTGAGCACCACGCTGTCCGATTCACCGGGATTGAATTGGGGGGCCACGTCTCTTGGCGCTTACGTCCTGACCCACACGGCCAGCACGCTGGCATCGAACTATTATTATCTGGTGGAAGTTTCCGGGTATCCGGCCTCGGGCACCAATGCAATGGTGATCAATTCGGCCGGGGCCGCGACACCCTCCCTGCTTTACACCCTGGAATTTGAGGCGCGTCCGGCGTGGCGCTCGATTTTCCTGGACCAGCCGCAATTTGCAGGCAGTCCCCTGCCGCCGTATTACGCGGGCCAGACGCTGGCGGAACTGCTGACCAACGCACCGCTGGTGACCAACGCGGTCAATTTCAGTCCGTCGGCCGCCCTGACTCTAAACGACAGCCCCGAACTGCAACGGCACCCCATATTGGACAGCTTTGTGGCCAGCATGGGCAGCGACCCGATTGCGCTGGCCAATTATGTGATCAACCAGATCGACCTGACCGACCCGATGGACTACAGCGACAGCGGCAATCTGGCCGAGCCGGCCATCAATCCGGGCGGGGTGAGCCGCGGGGCGCTGGGCACCTTCATGGAAAAGCAGGGCTCGGCGATGGACCAGTGCGCGCTGCTGGTGTATTTGCTGCGCCAGGCAGGCGTGCCGGCCGTTTATGAATTTGCGCCGCGCAATGGACTGCAAATTCTGGACGCGAGGGTAAGCCAGATGCTCAAGCTCCAGCTTCAGGGCGCGGTCAACGAAGCGGGCCAGCTTTACACCAGCAACACGATGATTGCCGTCAACTACCCGTGGGTGGCCGCCTACATCGGGACCAACTGGGTCCACATCTTCCCCTGGCTCAAGGACTATGAAATCACCGAGGGACTGAATCTGTGGGAGGAAATGCCCGCGAATTATTCCAGCGCCTATCCGTGGGTGCGGGATTACATCTACGGCAACACCAATCTGCTGGCCTTGGCGGCCAACGGCGACAATACCCCCGGCGTCATCTTTCCAGCGTATTTGCACCAAACGTTGCAACAAAACCATCCCGGCATCTCCGTGGACGACATCGGGGTTCAGATTCTTCACCGGCAGCATTACTATGCGCGCTGGCAGGATTTCCCCACGCCCACCTGGGTCACCAACGTCAGCACGCCATTGGAGAGCCTGACTGCCGGCGGCATCACCAACATCAGCCCGACGCTGACCAACATTTTCGACACGGTGAGCGTGCAGGTTTACAGTCTCAGCAACCCCAACAACAATGTTCAAACCGGACCGTTGCGCCTGGTGGATTTGCATAATCGGGAGTTTTACATTTACCAAAACACCAACGCCCCGGGGACGGTGCAACTGAGCCTGATTTTGCTTCCGTTCAGCACCAACGTGACAACGCAGTTCTCCTTTACCAATGACCCCGCGTTGTTGTCGCGGGAAGTGTTGACCATGAATCTGGCGGCGCAAGAAACCCAACTGGGGGTGCGATTTGCTTATCAGCGGCACCGGGCCTTGAGTTCGGCGTATCCGATTGACCCCAGCCAGACGTTCCTTGGCTATGAGGGTTGCGAGAACATCAATTTGGAACGGCCCCTGTTGAAGGGCGACCAGGCCGCCATCTGTCTGGATTACGGGCGGGTGACTCCGGAGATGCTCAACGTGTATGCCACGCAAATCTGGCAGATGGAAAACGCGGTGCAGTTGAATCCCTCGCTGACCAACAGCCTCTCGCCGGACGTGTACGAGGGGGCGGTGATGTATCTGGCGGGCATGTCCTATTACAAGAACGTGAGCGATTTCAACGTGGTCAACGAAAACCTGAACAAGGTCAACATGCTGTCTTGTTGGGCCGCTGGCTTGTCCAAGCTGGGGGCGGCCCGCGACGGCTTGGGCGACCTGACCAACGGGCTGGTGATTCCGGTCCTGCCGAGCGTGGACATGTTCTATTATGAAACGGCGCTGGCGGGCAACGGCACGGTGCAGCCCGATTCCAATGAAACGCCGCAACTGGCGCAACAGAACTATAATCTGCTGGCCATCATCAATAATTCCGCCCAAGAACACCAGATCATCAACAACTATTATCAGCAAACCAATGCTGTTTCCACGGTGCGCCTGCTGCAATTGTCGCAGAGCCAGGCTGGCGGTATCGTGCCGTTGAACTACAATAATTACGCCAGCTCGGGACAGGCGCACTATCAGGGCCAGGCGTTGCAAAGTTGGGACGCGGGCATTTGGTCGCAAACGGCCAATGCCCTGCAAAACTCGCCTTATACCATCGCCTACATCACGCCCGGACCGATCACCAATTCGGCGTACGCCGGCATGGCCGCGCTGGTGCTGGGCTGGAACCAGTGGCAGGCCCTGATCTCGCCGCAAAACCTGAACGGCGGCACGGGGACGCCGCTGCCCGTCAATGCCGTGTCCGCCGGCAACACGCCCAATTATGTGGTGACCCCCGGCGCGCCGTTCCAATTCACCTTCACGACCCCCATGCCGGACACCACCATCACCCCCACGACGGGAACGATGGCAAATTATCTCAACGATCTCAACCAGATTGAGGACGGGGCGACGGTCAATACCGCTTTCAGCGCGAACTATTACAATCAACTGGCAAATCTTTACAATGTGCCGAACACCGGCAGTGACCAAAACACGGCCGAACTGTTTGATTTGGGGGGCAGCAGCGGCAATCCGGGTAAAGTGGGAGCCGAGCAGTCTGAATTTGAAATGTTCGTTGATGATCCGGTGGGCACCATCACGGGGGAGCATTATATCAACGACACCGACTTGCAGTTGCCCGGTCCGCTGCCGCTGATGCTGCGCCGCAATTATTCCAGTCAAAATTTGGCCGACAACCAATTCGGCGTCGGCTGGAAGTTGAGTATCCTTCCCTATTTGACGGTGGTCGGACAGACCAATATCTATGCCGCCGACATGGATGGCGCGGTGCTGGCTTATGTGCAGACGGCCACCAATGCCAATGTTTGGATTCCGACGCTGGCGGCCAACCCGCTGCTGGCCAACAATTCCACCGCCGGCGTGGGCGGTCTGGCCAACCGGCTGCGCGACCGGATCGTCCAGACTGTCAGTGGCTCCTACACTCTTTATGGGTCCGATGGCAGCACCCGCCTGTTCCAGGTCGCCTCGTTCAACAACGGCATCCTGAACCAAACCCGGCCCTATCTGCAAACCTGGACCGACGCCAACGGTAATTATTACACGTTTACTTACGGCACCGACCCGAGCCAGCCCGGGTTCGGGCAGGTGACACGCATTCAATGCAGCAACGGCAACTATCTGGGGCTCGATTACGATGTCAACTCCCACATTGTTGATGCACACAGCGGGGACGGCCGCTGGCTGTATTACGCGTACGATGATTTTGGCGATCTGGTGACGGTGACGCTGCCGGACAATACCACCCGGAGCTATACGTATCAGCACGCCAACCAGGCGGTTACCAACGGCATTGTCGCCTATTCCACGCATCTGATCATCGAGGAAGACAAGCCTGATGGCCGCGTTCTGCAAAACGTCTATGACAGCCAGCGCCGGGTGACCAATCAATTATCCACTGCCGGAGCAACTCTGGTACCCATCCGCACCGGCTCGTTTGTGTTTTCAAATAACTTTGCCCTGACGAATTCCTACACGGTCGCAATCAGCGGTTACACGCTCATCATTGACGGCAACGGCCACACCAACCGCTACGATTATACCAACAGCCTGATCACGAAAATCACCGATCCGCTCGGACAGACCGTTCAACAAACGTGGTATGCCACCAACGCCACGGTCCCCGGCTATCCGCGCAGCCTGATGCAGGTTGTGGACCAGCGGGGCCTGACCAACCGGTTCCAGTATGATGGCAACGGAAACGTCACCAACACGGTCACGGTGGGCGACCTGACCGGCAACGGCATTTTCACGCAGAGCGCCACCAACACCGCCGTCTATAACAGCAACAGCCTGCCCGTGCAAATGACCGACCCGGTCGGCAACAGCAAATTCATCGTATATGATCCGGTGTTCAATTTCCGGCCGCAGCAGGTGGTTTTTTATTCAGGGAGCACACCCGTCAGCACCAATTACACGTTTTATGGCAATGCCACGAACGTGGTGGTTGACGGCAGCATCCTGCAAACCAACACGGCCTTCGGTTTGCCCATCCGCCAGATCCGGGCATACGGTTCGCCCGATACAGCCGCGACGGACCTGCAATACAATGGGAATGGGTTTCTCACGGGAACCATCCGTTACAGCGGGACGGGCGACCCGAATGTGGCTACCACGTTTTTTTACAATGAGCGGGGCCAGATGGTCAATCGTGTGGATGCCTTGGGGGCCGTAACGTTTTTCGATTACGATGCCCTCAACCGCCCGATTGAACAGGAGAACTTCGATGAAACCGGCAATGCCCTGTCCTGGAATTTCAATTATTATGATGACAATGGCGAGTTGAACTGGACGGAAGGCCCGCGCTACAACCCTGAGAATTACACCTATTTCGATCATGATGGGGCGGGCCGGGTGTCCACGGAAATTCACTGGCGCTCCCAGGCCAACAGCACCGGCACCGGCGTCACAACTCCGGCCGGTTACAACCTGTACGCGCAGACCTTCTACCAGTACGACCCGATGGGCGACCTGTTGTTGACGGTAAACCCGCGCGGGGCGATGACCACCAACAGCTATGATGCTCTGAACCGGTTGGTCCATCGGACGCATCTGGACACCGACGGCGCCACCGTCCTGAGCACGGAAGGTTTTGGCTATGAGCCGGGCGGGCAGGTGCGCTATTACACCAATGCCTTGGGCGGCCTGACTACCAATGTTTATACCAGCACTGGCAAGCTGGAATTCCGCCGCAATGCGGATGGCTCCACCAATGCCTGGCGGTATTATCTGGATGGGCGTCTTTATCGGGAGATCCAGGGCAACGGCGCTTACTGGCAGACCACCTATGATGATGTCAACCGCATCACCACCCGCACTTTCTATTCCACCGCCGGGGTGGCGGAAGCGACCAATTCCGTTCAACTGGACCGCCGTGGCAATCCCATTCTGCGTGTGGACGAGGGCGGCAACGCGTTCACGACCGCCTTTGATGGGTTGGACCGTCCCAAAGTGTCCGCCGGTCCGGCGATCACCAATGTGACCAGTTACATGACGGGCAACCCGCCCAGCGGTCCGATGGTTTATCAAACCAACGTAATGCAACAGGCGGTGACGAATTTCTATGATGCCGCCGGACGGGTGGTGACCAACGTGAATGCCTTGGGTGAAACCACGGTGACAACGATGGATGCCTTGGGGCGCATCACCGGCACCAAAATCTACAGCGGTTCCGGCTCGCTGGTGCGCGAGAAGTATTTCACCTATTCGCCCGACCACAATAGCGTGACCGTCGCCGATGGTTCCGGTCCCACCGCCGTCACTCACACGACTTGGACGGACACCGACGGCCAGACGGTGCTTGCCATCGCATCGCCGGCCAACGGCGTTAGCGAGTTTGCCTTGAATCAGTATGACCTGGCCGGGAACTTGATTTCCGCGCAACACGACTCTTCGGCCAACGGCACGATCACCACTTGGACGACCGCCAGCTTCGCCTATGACGGGTTGAATCGGCTGGTTCAAAAGACCGACCGGGACAATGCTGTTTCCAGTTACGGCTATGATGCGTTGAACGATCTCACCAACCGCGTTCTGCCCGGAAGCAATCTGGTGTATTCGGCCCGCTTTAATCTGGCCGGCCAGATGACAAATGAATGGTACACCAGCGGGACCAGTTCCACCCGCAGCAATCGTTACAGCTATTTTGCCAGCGGCACGCCCTTTGCCGGCTTGCTGCAAACCCGCACCGACGGGCGCGGCGTGATTTGTACGAACTTCTACGATGACCGTCTGCGGGTCACGACCAACGCCTACGGAGGCGCGTTGCCGGAGCAGCAATTGACGACGGTCTTCCAGTACGAGCCCCGCAGCTATATCACCGGCATCACCGAGCATTTTGCCAGCGCCAATACCGGCCCGAGCAATTCGATTGCACGGCTCTTTGATCCTTATGGCCAACTCACTTCCGAATCCGCCAATGGCGGCGCTTATTCCTCCGGGGCCAGCCAACAATGGGATGCCGCCGGACGCCGCACCCAATTGGCTTTGGACGGCAACAGCTATGGTTTTGCCTGGCAGGCCGCTGGGCAATTGCTCACCGCCAGCGACTCCACCGGCAGCGGCCTTTACACTTACGATACTGCCGGAATCCTGACCAGCCGTCAGGCGGGCAACCGTCTGACGACCATCGCCGCGCGGGACGGGGAGGGCCGTCCGTTGACGATCAATACCACGCTCAATTTGTATCAGTCAGTGTTGAGTGAAGTCCTGGTCTGGTCCGCCGATGGCCTGCTTTCGTCGGACACGCTCAACCGTTCTGATTTCACGGACTCGCGCGCCTACGCTTATGCCAATCTCAGCCGCCGCCTGGCCCAGGAGCAGTTCAATCTGAATGGATCGGCCACCTGGACGAACAATTTCGCCTACGACAGCGGCATCCCGGCCGGGCCGGGCGTTTTGACCTCGGCCGGACAATCAGGGGCCGATTTGTGGAGGTCGGTTTCCGGCCCGTTCGCCCGTGTGGCCGTTTCCACCAACAACATCAATACCTACGATGCTTTCGGTCATGTCAATGGCCAATCCAGCTTGAGCGCCTGGCTGGATGGCCAGCCCGTAACCGTCACCGGCATCGGGACAAACACCATGGAATGGCGGGCCGGGATGGAACTGTCGTCCGGCGGGCATCAATTGAAAGTGGCGGCCCTGCACCCCAGCGGCTTCTTTACGGCTTGGGCCACCAACACATTCACCAACAGCCTGGCGTACCAGGCGTCCACCGACACCTATGACAACGCGGGGAACATCACCAACCGGGTCTGGAAGAGTCCGACTGGCGGCGTGGAACGCTCGCAGACGTTGTCCTGGGATGCGCGGGGCCGGCTGCACGCGGTTACCGAGCGTGACTCCAAGACCAATGGTTACAACTGGACGGCCATGTATGACGGCCTGAACCGCCGGATTTCAACCACCAGCGTCTTGGTGACCAACGGCGTGGCCTGGACCAATT
Source organism: uncultured Bifidobacteriaceae bacterium (assembly GCA_964449815.1). Taxonomy (GTDB): domain Bacteria; phylum Verrucomicrobiota; class Verrucomicrobiia; order Limisphaerales; family UBA11358; genus UBA11358. Next base: position 27,379 of record CAYVGC010000020.1, on the reverse strand, counting down.
TCCCGACCGCGATCAATTCGTATTTCGATCCGCAGGTGGAATTCCTGGAATTGGGTGTTTCCTACGGCCTGACCACGGAATGGAAACTCTACGGCCCCGACCTCAACGGCGTTTATGGCGGGGCGAATGGCACGGGCGGGTTTGAGGCGGTTTCGCCCTACCTGAACTGGTTCGAGCCGACCATCAGCGATTTTCGCGGCAACATTTTGGGCGTGGTGACCAACGGTGTCGTGGAGTGGAACCCGGCGCGGCCCACCGGTTATGGGGCGGTGCCCGGATACCGGCCGCCAGCCTTGGGCAGCGGGGCCAGCATCGCCCTTTCTTCTGCGTGGCGCGGACGATGGGTGGACATTACCGGCTATTACAGTGTCGGTTTGCGGCCTTACGACCCGGTGTCCGGACGCTGGCTGACCTATGATTCGGTTTTTGATGAAAGTAATCCGAATGGATTTTCGGCCTTTGGCGGCGACCCTATTGACCATTTTGACAGTGATGGCCGATGTATCGAGGGAGCAGCCACCGCTACGGGCAATCTGCTCAATGGCACTGCCACTCTGGCGAACAACGCTTTATGCAGTTTGAGCTATGCCGTGGCCTCGCCCTTCGCGCCAGACTGGGCGTATCAGACGTATGGCGGTAACGTGCAGGGCCTTGCCAACACGGTCACGGGAACGGCGCAGTTTGGCTACAACGCAGCGGCGACGGCCACTTATGGGGCAATCAGTCCCTTTGCGCCGAATTTTGCCTATAATAATTACGGCGGCAACGTGCAGCAGTTCATGGGGCAAGCGCCGGCATTATACGGCGGCAACAATCAATCCACCGCCTACCAATTCGGCTATGGGGCGGTGACATTAGCCTCAATGCTCATGGGCGGGGAAGAAAGTGATGCGGGTACTCTTGGAACGGTCAGCCAAGCTTCAGCCGACAGCAGCGTGATTACTGATCCGGTACGGCTGTTGCCAGCGCCGCAGGAACCAGCTGCTTTGTTGCCAGAATATTCATCTGCTACGCCAAGTGTTGTTACTCCTTATGGCCCGGCATTTCAGTCATCAACTCCTGCGGCACAGGCTGCTCTGGAACAAGTTCAAAATGGCGCGACCGTATATCGTCAAGGACAGTTTGGCGTTCAAAATACTGCCGACGCTCAATTTTGGTCAGTGGGCAACCCAGCCACGACGCCAAACTATTCAGCGAATTTGGGAATGCCAGGAGGAACAACAGCATCAACCCCAGATTGGATAATGGGTGGTTCTGTAAACTCCGGTGCTTCTGTAATAACTCGACCTGCCCCGTCGATTGGGGTAAACCAAGGAGGCAATGTGGAGGCTGTTGTTAATCCTGGAGACGTTGGCGGACTATGGTTTTACATGCCTGAATGACAATTGTTTTATGAACGATCCCAAAATCATATTGCAGAAAATTGACACACTTATTAATTGTTGGTGCGAGCGCCGATGCCTAAAGCCGCTTCGTTATATCCTCCAACATTATCCATTGTTAAGCGGACTAACCGATGAATGGGGTGCCTTGTATGAGTCTTTAAGAGATATAAAAGGACTCTGCCAAAAGGAATTAAATAGCGAGGAACAAAAAACGCTTACAGAGATAATCAATGCAGTCCATGATATTATTCACGCAAAACGAGATTGAACCCTACACCGCCAACCATAGCACCCCTGGTGCGAAATGAACTTTACATGCCAACCATAGCACCCGTGATGCCAATGAAAAATAGACGCTGGAACGGCTTCTCGGCTACGAACGATGAGAAAGCTCGCCTACATCAAACTGAACCGCCCAACGCCTTGCCCGCCTCGTGGCGCTGTCCCGGTCAACACAAGAATGCTGTCCAAGTGCTTTCACCCACAACATCCGGTTCGCTTTCGGTCATGGCGGCGACCATTCCAGCTATGTCGGGCGAATGTATAATCAAATGAAGCGTTGGCTGCAATTTGTTTTCCTGTTGTGGGCGGCATTTTCGGCCTCGGCCATCACTCGCCAGACCAAGCCGGTCGTCAGCGATTTTCGCGGCAACATTTTGGGCGTGGTGACCAACGGCGTCGTGGAGTGGAACCCGGCGCGGCCCACCGGTTATGGGGCGGTGCCCGGATACCGGCCGCCAGCCTTGGGCAGCGGGGCCAGCATCGCCCTTTCTTCTGCGTGGCGCGGACGATGGGTGGACATCACCGGCCTTTACAGCATCGGTTTGCGGCCCTATGACCCGGTAAGCGGGCGCTGGCTGACCTACGATTCGGTTTTCGACGAACGCAATCCGAATGGGTTCTCGGCGTTCGGCGGCGATCCCATCAACGGGTTCGACAGTGATGGCCGGTGTGTCGAAACGGGGCTTGAGAAAGGCGTTGGCACCATTCAAAACCTGGTCGGCGGCGCTGGTCAAATGGGAGCCATCGGCTATGACATGGTGGCGCAGACGGCTTGGGCGGCGGGAGGCTCTGGCGGTGAGTACCAAGGGGTCAGCGATCTGTATCAAAACATCTATCAAAATCCGAGTGCCGGGCCAACGGCCGATAGTATTGCCAGCGGAACGTTGAATGTGGAGGCGAACGTCGCCACCTTGGGGATATACGGAATGGCAAGCGGGTTTTACACGGGGATCACCACCGGGGACTATTCGGACGCGCAATCCGCTTCGCTGACCGCATTGATGATGGCTCCCGGTGCGTCGCAGCTTAGCGGAGTCTTGAACGGAACAACATCAACGGCAGGAGATCTGTCAACGACGTTGAATTCCGGGGCGACCGTGCCGGCCAACACGATAACACTCCCCGATGGGTTGATGGACGAAGCCGCACGGCTTCAGGCGCAATGGCCCGAACAGATGCAGGCGCTTCAGGATTCAGGGCAGCCGCTGAATATGGGCTCACCCAGTTCAGCCGCACAACAAGTACAGGCTGGGGGACAGTCGATGTCTGGACCTGTATACGTAAAACCGCCGCCAAATGCCACTTCAGCACAAGTCGCACAGGTTCAAGCCTATGTCAATGGAGCGAACCAAGCACGCTTGGCGAATGCACTATCGCCTACCGGTCGGGTTCCTACTGCCGGTACGTTACGGAATGCTGCTTCTCAGGCGGCAGCCGCAGAGAGAGCCGCTGCGCAAGCAGCAGGTATACCTTACCAAGGGGCCGTCGGACACGTGCCAGACACGACATGGACGGGAAATTCACAGCCATATATGTGGCTGGACCTTGACCCAACCGTAAACTCCAGCATTGGAGGACAAGCGAATGCCTACCCAATCGGATACCAGCCAACGGAATTTATCTATGGACAGCCACCTGACGAGTAGGATTATATTCCGTATTGTAAGCCTTTGAAGCCTGATGCAAAAATGATAGCAGATTGGAAACAAGAGATTGCAATCGCGTGGCTTGTTAAGCAAGCGATGATGGACTTGGATAAGGAGAATATCTTCCCTTACCATATGCCCGAACTCGCGGCGTCTGAAGAAAACATTTCAAACGCCGAACGAATGCTCGGCCACGAGTTGGACTCTAGATTCAAGGAGTTCCTACATCACGCCAACGGTTGGCAGGCATTTTGGCACGCAGCGGATTTATTTGGCACTGCGGACTTAATTGGTGGACGACGGAAAGAGACGGGCCAATTCTTGCTGAAGATGATTCCTGATGGAGTGCTTTGCAACAGCGGCATCAGGCGAAATGACCTTCTCCCGATTTCAGCCACCAAGCTCGACAAAGATCTGTTTGTTATTACGCGCCCCTCATCCCGGTATCCCGGGACTGTAATATGGTTTGCAGGTGAAGAAGTGGAGAGATATGCATCATTTGACGAATATTTCTTAGCAATGGTAAATTTTAGTCGCAAAGACGTGGAATGGCTTCGGCGTCGAAAAAGTGCCATTTGACAAGTGAGTGTGACATGAAGAAAATTCTGTTCAAATGACTTCGTCAGAGCAAATAATCAGGACCAGTAAGTGCCAGCGATTGGGCCAGTCTGAATTTAGATTGGCCTTTGATTCGTCTCAGGTGATTGCCCCCGATGTGAACTGGTTGCTCAACTTTTTGTCCAAAAATGTTGCAGCGGGCGCCCGATATAAGCATGGCGAATTAATTCAAATCGGTTGGATTATATTAAAGGTTCAAACAAACGAAGAGGGAACGCTTTCTTTATTGGAGCCGGACTTCCTTGAGATTCCGATTAATTTTGTTGATTCGGTAACGCAAACACTTGTGCAATTGCGGTTACAAAAGAGCGTAGCAGAAAGTATCGGCTTTGAGGATCAGATCACATTTCCGTCGTTGCGGCAAAGTTGTTTGATTTGCTCGCGTGTCAAGGATAGGGGAGATTTCGTGATGGAACATTTTGAGGCACACAAAAACGATTCTGGATGGTATATGGGGTGCGTTGACGCCGACCACAACCATAACAACCCTCAGAATCTCAAAAGGGTTTCTCTATATGACGCCGCCTGCGGAATGTTAATGTGCGTTCCGTTCTTGCCGCTACCACAGGGAGTCCTTGTTCAGATAAAAGGTGGCGGATTCTCAATTGCTTATAATGGCAAGACGTTGCGTCCAAAAACAAATTCATTCATGCAGCAATACCTACTTAAGCACTCAAAACGCGATCAGAGGAACCAGCAAGGAGAATAACATCAACATGAGCATTAATTGACCACATTTTCTTGAACGACTGCGGACCTAAAACATGAGAATCGTTGGCAGCATTCTTTGCATCGCGGCCATTATCCTGGCCTTCGGTCTTCTGTCTGACAGAAAACTGGATGGGGAACAGAAAATCCAGGAATGGGCCTTGTTTGCCGTTTTATTGACGATTGGAATCGCTCTTTCGCGAAAGAAGAAGCCAGATGACACGAAGAAACAGTGAATCATGAAGACGAGAATATTAATTTGCGCTTTGTCGGCTTGCGCGTTCACAGCGTCAGCACAACTCGACGTCACAGTCTTGCCGGTCAAGCTTGCCGGCCAAAAGGCCGTCCTTCAGTTGGCGATGACCAATAACCTGGCCGATCCGGTGGAATCGGCTCGGGCGGTGTGCTTCTTGGTGGATGGTCAAGGCAGGATGGTGGGCCAATCCACCAAGTGGGTCATCGGTGGAACGAAAGACCGGCCGCCGCTGCCGTCCAAATCCGGTACGACTTACAATTTTGTCATCAGTGGTCCGGAACCGTTTGTGGCCACCAATCTCACCGCCAAAGTAAGCTTTGCTCGTGTGACCCTGGGCGGAGGACGGCTTGCCGATGTTGCCAAAGAGGTGCGGATCGAACCACAATGAGCATGAGACCGAACAGATTGCAGAAACAAATGAAACGATAACACAACGAAAAACGCGAGAGAAAGACATCCAATGAAAATGAAGAATCTATTAACGATCTGCGGAATTGCAGCGGCGCTGGCAGCCAGCGTAGTCGGCGTTTCCGCACAAACAAACCCAGTCAGTTCCCCGATTGGGAGCGACAATGCGAACCCAGCGCAACAGCGTTTTTTACAGCACGTACATGACGGGCTGGGTCTTACGAACGAGTCCGACTGGAATGCAATTCAACCGTTGGTCCAAAATGTTTATGCAGCCCAACGGGACTTGTTGCCGAGCACGGGCGTGAGCCGCGTGCCCTCGCTTAACCGTGTCATCAACGGTACAAATAGTGTGGGCACAGTCCGAACTGTGCGCAGAGTGGCTTTTGGGCCATCCACGCCGGAGGCGCAGGCGTTGCAGCAGGCTGTGGATGAAAATGCGTCCGCTGATGACATCAAGGCGGCGTTGGCGGCGTACCATGCTGCACAAAAAGCCAAGCGGGAAAAGCTGGAAGCGGCGCAGGAAAGTTTGCGCCAGGCGCTGACTCCCCAGCAAGAAGCACGCGCAACGTTGCTGAAAGTTCTGGACTGAACGGAATAAAATCTGGTGTGAACGACCGCCACGTTTAGTTGATGGCGTTGACTCAACGTCTGCGCAGGTTTCCAATTGCGAGGCGTTAACCCCGCAACATGAGGCCCGAGCGCCCCTGTGAATGGCCTCCGCTAAATTGGACGCTGCCGGGAAGGAGTGTGGCCAAACCGGGCCATGCATAGCCGCATTCATTCCAGCCATTTCGTGGTGCCCCACAGTATTAGCTTTGGCCGATAAATTCTCTCCCCAAAGGAGACTTTATTGGCTAGCATTTGGAAGGGCGGTGAGCCGACTTCCACCGCGAAGTCATCGTGACTTCGACGGTCAGATTGCCCGATTTACGAGTCAAAATGAAGAATATAAGGTGCTGCCTGACGTTGTTGCTGCTTTGGCTGTCTGGCGCGATGCTTAACGCGGCGGAACGGCAGATTCTGCATGATTCCATTCCGCAGGCAGTGGCCAAACTGAGTCCGGTAAAACGTTTGCCCAACACCAACCGGTTGAACCTGGCAATTTGGTTGCCACTGCGAAATCGCGAAGAGCTAACGAATCTGCTCCAGCAGATTTATGACCCTTCCAACCCGAGTTTTCGACATTATCTGACCCCGGGGCAGTTCACGGAACGGTTTGGACCATTGCAGGCTGATTACGCCGCGACGCTTACCTTTCTAAAATCGCAAGGTTTGACCGTCACCGGGCTCCATTCAAATCGGACATTGATAGATTTCAGCGGATCGGTTGCGCAGATTGAAGACACCTTTGGCGTACATCTCATGGTGTACAACCATCCGTCGGAAGCGCGGACTTTTTACGCGCCGGATGTCGAGCCTTCGGTTGACACGGCAGCTCCAATTTTGGCAGTGGTCGGGCTTGACAACTATGAGTTGCCGCATCCGCTGCGTCGCCAGAAACCAAGCCAGGCAAATCAAGTTTCTGCGGCCAAACCCGAATTGGGATCGGGACCAGGTGGCTCTTTGATTGGAAATGATTTTCGGGCGGCCTACGTGCCAGGTGTCGCCTTGACTGGGGCAGGCCAAACCATTGGCCTGTTTGAAGCGGATGGTTATTATACTAATGATGTTTTGCAGTATGCGAACATTGCTGGGTTGACCAACTCCTTGATGATAACCAATGTGTTGGTGGATGGCTTCTCTGGAAGTGCCGGCCCCGGCAATGTTGAAGTTGCATTGGACATCGAGATGCTGATGTCAATGGCTCCAGGAGCCAAAATCATAGTGTATGAAGGCAACCAACTATATGACTTGGTCGAACGGATGGCGTCGGATAATCTTGCGCAGCAACTGAGTTGTTCATGGGGGTATCATGGCGGATTAGGCGACACGCAGATTTACCAACAAATGGCTGCTCAAGGGCAGACGTTTTTCAATGCTTCTGGCGATAATGGCCCGTACAATCGGGAATACGACGTCACAACCGACAATCCGTATGTAACGAGTGTTGGTGGAACGACGTTGACTACCGGCGCAAATGGTTCGTGGAGCTCGGAGGTGGCTTGGAATTGGTCCACGACCGGATACGGCACCGATTCCACGGGCGGGGGTTTCAGCCGGAATTCCGCGATTCCAGTTTGGCAACAAGGAATCAGCATGACCCTCAATGGCGGTTCTTTGACCATGCGTAACATGCCGGATGTAGCCATGGTGGCCGACAATACGTTTGAAGTGGAAAATAATGGGGAGCAACTGTGGGTGGGAGGAACCAGCATTTCGGCTCCGCTTTGGGCCGCATTCACGGCATTGGTCAACCAACAAGCGACCGCACAAGGCGGTCAACCAGTCGGTTTCATCAACCCGGTCCTCTATGCGCTCGGCAAGAATCCAAGCTATCGCGCATATTTTCATGATGTTGTTTCCGGCAACAGCACCAACAGCAGTAATCCTACAAACTATTTCGCAATCCCCGGTTACGACCTTTGCACGGGCTGGGGTTCGCCGCAAACAAATTTGATTGGCGCCTTGGTGAACTTCCCAAACTTGCCACCAATGAATTCCATTGCGCAAACAATTCGCGTGCCTGCTGATTATCCGACGATCCAAGCTGCGATCAACGCGGCGAGCTTTGTAACAAACGACACCATTTTGGTTTCACCGGGGATTTACCATGAGTCGGTCAATTTCAACGGCAAGGCCATCCAGTTGATTGCCTTGAACGGACCGGCGGCAACCTTGATAGGCCCGCCAATGGGTATGCCAGCCGTTTCGTTTACAAGTGGGGAAACATCGAATTCCGTTGTAGCTGGCTTTACCATGAGCTACGGTGGCGTCTCGGTTTCGTATTCGTCACCGACGATTATTTCCAATCAGATTCTGTACGCCGGAACAGGGGTTGACTCTTATATGGGTTCCCCGCAAATAATTGACAATTTGATTGTTGGCAGTATTGGCAGTGGCATATACGGCCACCTCAGTTCCGATGGGGCTGGCTGCGGCATTTATGTGGAGGGGACCGGCTCCGCGCTCATCCAAGGCAATACAATTAGAGGGAATCAGGCGGGCATTGGCATGTCCTCGTCCGGGTCGCCATCGGTCATTGATAACTTAATAGCAAATAATCAAGGGGACGGCATCAACATGAACAATGAATGTGACGCCAACATCATTCAAAATGTCATTCAGAGCAACAGCGGAGCCGGGATTTACACGGAATCCCCATATCAATCACGTGGCCCTTGGATCATCAATAACACCGTCGTAAATAACGACGAAAGCGGCATTTGGATTGATGACTTTTGGGCCGACGATTGTGAGATTGACAACAATATCGTGGTTGGCAGTCCGGCGCTAAATCTGTTCCCATTGACCGAATCGCCGCCCTATAATGTAAAATTCAACGACTTTTACTCGGCCAGCACGAATGCCTACCTGTCTTTTGACATCGCTTCCACGAATTCAGTTGTTTTCGACCTGAATGACATTTCCGGTACGAACGTGTGCGGCAACTTTTCTGGGAACCCGCTTTTTGCCTGCCTCCCGGGCAACGACTTCCATTTGCTCGCCGGTTCTCCCTGCACCGCCGCCGGCAGCGATCTGGCGCCGCTATTTCCGTCTGTGGATTACGATGGACTCTCGCGAGATCAAGAGCCAAATCCGAACAATGTCGCCGATTTGGGCGCGTACGAGTACAATTCCTCGTCACCACCCAGCCCCTGTCTTTATCTTGATTGCCCTTCCAACATCGTTGTCTTGGCTGCCCTTGGTCAGAATTCAGCGGTCGTGAACTATCCAGCGCCCGATGTCACTCCTGGTATGACCGTGACTTGTGAACCGGAATCCGGGGCCATTTTCCAAGCGGGCACCAATGTGGTCGTTTGTACGGCAGCTTATGGTACAAATGTGTTGACTGGCACTTTCACGGTGACGGTTTTGGTCATGCCGTATATTACCAATCAGCCGTCCATCCTCAGCGTGTTGGCCAACACTAATGCGGCCATCACCGTTGGCGCCATCGGCACTCCGCCCCTGAATTTCCAATGGTCGTTTAACGGCACCGTGATTGCCAATACCATTCACAGTACGCTGATCGTGTCGAACGTCCAGTCGGTCAATGAGGGCATCTACACGGTTACGATGTCGGACAGCCTGGGCGCGTTTTCTGGCTCGAATATATTTTTACGCGTTGTGCCTGCCAAGCCGTCCTTTGTCGGTAGTCTGCCATCACATTCCGTTCCGGCGGGCAGCCAGACCGCGTTCAAGCCAACAGTGATTGGCAGCTCTCCATTGTATTTTCAGTGGTATAGGGATGGCCTTCTGTTGCCAGGAGATAATGATTGTGAACTCGTCCTTTCCAATGTGCAGACAGCCGATTCAGGCACTTATCAGATGCTCGTTTCAAATACTTTGGGAACGGCAGTCAGCCCGGCCACAACTCTAACCGTTCTTCCTGCCAGCCCCGGATTTACACAACAACCGGTTTCAGCATCAGGCTGGCCAGGCAACAGTGTGACGTTTGAGAGTCAAGCCACCGGTTCGGACGACGATCTCGATCCAATCGTGTACAACTGGTACTTCCAGAGCAACGTAATTACCGGCCAAACCGGTGCTGTCCTTTCCCTGGCTGCCATCGCTCCGACCAATCAAGGGGCATATTATGTCGTGGCTGCAAACGACTATGGAGCATCCACAAGTGTTGTCGTTCAATTGACAGTTTTTCAGATACCCTCGCTGGTTGTGGGTTTATCGAACTTGGTTGTTGATGCTGGAAAATCCATCGTGCTAAACCCGTCTGCCAACGGCACACCGCCGTTGGCCTACAGTTGGGCGCTCAACTTCTCACAGCTGACCAATACAAGTCCGGCTCTTCTTCTGAGCAATGTGACCTCGTCGCAGTCGGGATTTTATTCGATTACGGTCACAAATCAGTTTGGCGCTATTTCTTCAACCGGCAGGGTGAGTGTTTTCCTGCCGGAGTCGCAAATCATGGCTTGGGGTGATGATTCCGGCGGGCAGATTGATGTGCCGACCAATCTTTATGATGCGGTGGCGGTCGCGGGGGGAGAATATCACACCGTTGCCATTCGGCACGATGGTTCGTTGATGGCCTGGGGCATGGATGATGTGGGGCAAATTGATGCACCGACCAATTCTCTGCCGTTCGTGGCGGTTGCCGCCGGAGCGGACCACAATCTTGCCATCGCGGACGACGGAAGCATTGTGGCCTGGGGGTTGGATGATTCGGGCCAGATTGATGTTCCGAACACGGTGTCGTCGGTGCTCAGTGTGGCGGCGGGCGATTCTCATAGCCTCGCCTTGCTGTCATCAGGAGTCGTGGTGCCGTGGGGTGATGACACGTATGGGCAAACGGACCTCCCTAATCAATTAGTCACCGGTTCTTGGGGCGGTTGGTGGTGGAACCCGACATGGATACCCAATCCGAACTGGATGCCGGTTCAAGCAATTGCGGCCGGAAACAATCACAACCTCGCGCTTCTAACCAATGGCGTCGTAGTTGGCTGGGGCGACAACGGTTCTGGCCAATCAACCCCGCCGACAAATTTATCAAACGTGGTGGCCGTCACCGCCGGCTATTTGCACAGCGTTGCGCTATGCTCCAACGGAACTGTCGTGGTTTGGGGTGATAATTCCTTCGGACAAACCAATATGCCGGCGGGACTGTCCAATGTGGTCGCCATCGCCGCAGGTGATTTTCACACCTTGGCACTGTTATCCAATGGCAATGTTGTCGGATGGGGAAACGATTCGCTCGGCCAATCAGACCCGCCAGCCGGCTTGACGGGTGCAGTTGAAATCATTTCCGGCTATTATACTGGAATGGCGCTTGTTCCATTCAAGGCGTTCTTGCAGGCAAACAGGACGAGCGACGGATTGTTGATCCGATGGAATGGAACGGGGACATTGCAATGGGCGTCCACGCCAGAAGGACCATATGCCGATTTGCCAAGCCAGGGGAATGCGTGGACAAACCTCAATATGTCTGCACACGCGAGATTCTTTCGGCTGCGGAGCCAGTGACAGTGTGCAGTCCAGTCCAGAAAATTGAAATATCCAGAAATTAATCGCATTTATGCTTTGAATTGCATAACCTTCTGCATGATTCGGGCGCGGGTTCGTCCAGCCGCCAAGCCGCTTGGATGGTATGCGAGCCCCGCAGAGCGGTGAAAATCCGCTGACACAAACATGCGGTATTCAAACCACGTATTTTTGAGGAAATTTGGGGTAAAGCGTTCGTCAATACGGACGTTAATAAGACAGTCACACGAACAACGCGTTTGATTTGCAGACATGCCGAAGCATCGCCTAGACCGTTATTATTACCGCAACGGCCAAATCCGCATGGAAAACAGGGAAGTGGATGGGGGACTTCATGGCCTTTGCCGCACCTGGCACCCCAACGGCCAGTTGGCTTCCGAATTACGCTATCAGCATGGCCTCCATCATGGCCTCGGCCGGCAATGGGACGAGAAGGGCCGGTTGCTGGGCTCTTTCTCGATGAACCACGGCACCGGCAGACAGCTCTACTGGCACCCCAACGGCCGGTTGCGATTGGAAATAAACTCCTTCAAAGGCAAATTTTTTGGACGGATGCGGATTTGGCTTTCGGACGGCACATTGGTTCAAGAAACCTACTACATCAGCAATGTGGATGTACCCCGTGCTGCCTACCTGAAAGCAGCCCGGAAGTATCCAGACTGGCCGCAACACGAGGGAGAACCGGCCGGTCGGGTTGCCCGCGAGGGGGCAGCTTTAAAACGCAAGGAGCATGAATTGTTCATCGAATCCCTTTTGCAAAAAACCCACGCCGAAGCCCGGCAATGGTTGAGCGAAACAAAAAATCCTGATCTCCGGTCGCTGGCACGGTTTCGCACGGCAAAAACGGCGCTTCGCTTTGTGGAAACGCTATACGCTGCCGGAGCGGAAACCGTCATTGCCGCCGTCATTTATGCGGGCAGACGCGGAAAACAATTTGCCGACCGGCTGTTAGTCAAACTGCCGAAGGCGTCGGCGCAACGGAAGGCAGTGCGAAAGATTTGTCAGGATTTATGCGCCAAACGGGGCGGCGCATTTTTACCGAATGAAAGGGATATTGGCGAGAGTCACTTGTTTTTGAATCTGGAATAAGGCCGCCGGGACCAACGGGCGGGAACTGACACGGCGGCCTCGCTAATATCGCTCCGGCCCGCCTTCGTCATTTCCCGCCCGCTCGTCCCGATCTTCATTCGAGGAAACGCAGTCGCGTTCGCTTCCGTCGGCGGTTGGCAAACGGCCGCGTTACGCGCCAGCTTCGTTCCGAAAAATCGTCTCTGCGCCGGGCTTCACGCCCACCGTTTGCCAACCGCCGACCGAAGCCGATGAACAAAATGACAGGCACCGGGCAAATTCATGCAAATTCATGATTCACCGCCAAAAATGCGATTGCAAAAACACAAAAGTTTCCACACACTTCCATCCATGCGGAAGAAACGGGATTCAATGAAATTCATCTTGGCAATTGCTTCCATCGCATTTGTATCCATTGTCCGCGCAGATGAAGCCCCCCATCTGGTGCCTGTGCAAACGGCGTTAAATTCGACAGTCATCAGCGGCTATGTCCAGTCAGGTTCATTTGAGCCGCTCTCAAACGCGCTCAGTACCTCGCGAAGTCTTCTATCTGGCATGGAGAACAGAAATTTTGACAGGCATTTACGACCAACCGAATTCTCCCGCCCTCAAGGAACTGACGGCGCACCGCCCACAGCGCTTTTGCCGTCGTCGCTTGGAATTGACAACACTGCGGTCTTTGAATCCAGTTTAACGCTGACGCCCGCGAATTCGCCGACGGTCTCTCTTTCCATTAACCCAACGTTTTCATCAGATGGCTCAAGCATGGTGGAAACCATCCTTGCGGGCGAGGAATTGAGCCCGCCGGCCACGCAGGAATTCCAAGCCGATCCAATCATCCTTGATTTTCAAGCCGGGATCGAGCCAGTGCCGGAACCATCCACGTTTGCTTTCGTGGGCATCACTTTGGGACTCGTCGTCTTGGCCCGCGTGAATGCCGTGTCAATGTTGAGCATCCGTATTGGCAAGCGGCAGAAACAATCGTAAATTCCTGCCTCGTTTGCATCGGTGGCCTGCGGTTTTCTCGGTTGGCAGGCTCGGATCGCCGGCCGCCCCCGTAATTGTTTCCCGTTTCATCGGTGTTGGCCGGTGAGCGATCTACGACCCAAATCCATTTCGCTTCCGTCACTTCCTCCGCCGTTGTCCCGCCCGGCGTTGGATGGCATGGTTGTAACGTCTGGTCTTCGTCATGGGCAATGGGTGTTTTGCTTCGGCTAAATTCTGCGCCCGTCCGGTTGCCAGCCGTAAATGCAGCCGGAATAAACCGTCATGAACCACTCATTTACACCTTCGGCTTGTATAGGGAAAGCATCGTCGCACCCGCAGCGCGATAAAACCCAGGGCAATTATATGGCGGCGGCGGAAAATTCAAGGATGCTACGGGTCGGTTTGAACACCCTGGCTCGCCGCTTCCGTTCCTCCTTGAGTTTTCCGCCGTCGCCAAAGCCCTCCTTCTAGGTTTTCATCGCGCACACCTGTCGCTTGCGTGGATTGAAAGCAAACGAAAATCAAGGCTGCTCTGACCAAAGCTCCAACGTGTGACTGTTGGGAAAATGCGATTACGCGAGGAACGCGCGCAAATTGGCTGCCGCCTTTGAAAAAGGTAACCTCCTCACGACACGCGAACATCGCCGTCGCGCCAGATTCAGCGTGAGGATTTTGAACGTGTATAGATGGCTGCTCCGTTGGCAGGCCAACAAAATTACGTGGAAAAGTTGCGTGAACGCAAAGCGACGAAGGCGGTGCGACCGGCCGTATGGCGGTAGTGTGCGACCACCAAGCGCCCATTCAACGGACAATGAGGCAGTCGCGCGATTCATCCACTTGCAATCTGCCGCCGGAATTATTCCCGGCCAGCAGGTGTTCGGCCAATGCGTCACCGACGTGTTTTTCAACGGCGTCGCGCATCGGGCGTGCGCCAAGTTTGGGATGAAATCCTTTGCGGACCAGAAACGGCAATACCGCTTTGTCCAATTCCAGCTTGTGGCCGCGCACCGCGAAAAATTCGATCTCGCGCGACAGAAACTTTTCGGCAATCTCCAACTGGTGTTCATAGCTCAGGCGGTTGAACACCAGTTTTTCACTGATGCGCGCGAAAATTTCTGGCCGGAGGGCTTGTTGTGCGCGGGATAAAACGTGGCGCTCCAGAGTGGCGTCGTTGGAATGTTGCAGTCCCATCAATTCAGCGGAGCCAATGTTTGAGGTCATCCAGATGTAAAAGCCGCTGAAATCCAGCGTCTGGCCCGTGGCCACGGTGATGCGGGCGGCATCCAGCAGTTGCAACAATATATCCAGAACGCGCGGATGCGCTTTTTCCCCTTCATCAAACAATAACGATCCTTCGGCTGCCCGTTCGCGCATCGCCCCCAAATAACCAGTCTCACCCGCTTTGGCCCCGAGCAGCAGGCCGAGGGATTCCTGCGTTTGAAATTCGGACATGTCGAGGCGGAATAATTTTTCCGGGCCGAAAATTTGTTGGGTGGTCACCACCACGATTTCCGTTTTGCCAACCCCGGTGGGACCGAGCAAGAGGAAGCTCCCTCGTGGGCGTCCCGGTTTGGTCAGGCCAAGTTCGCCCCGCCGAACCACAGAAACAACCCGCGGCAGGACTTGGTTTTGTCCACGTATTTCGGTTTGAAGGACTTTGGGCAGATCGTGCAGGCGTCCATTTTTTTCTGTTTCACAGGTTGATTTATTCATGCTTCCAGCCTGCCAGAAAGATTTTTTTATTTTGTGCAATCATTGCACAAAAACGGTTTTGAGAAGTGCTAGAACTGTCCGCGTGATTGGCGGCGTGTGCCGCCAGACAAAACAACCAACCGAAATACTCACGATAAAAATATGAAGCATAGCATCCGATCCTTGAACCGTTTCCGTCCGTTCCTCGTCGTTGCGGCCCTGCTCGCATTCAACGCCCGGCCCGCCTTTGCGCAAAGCACCACCTTCAGTTCCACCACCCTGCAAACCGGCATCAGCAACAGCTTGGCCGTAATCATGATGTTCGGTTTCGTCCTGGGCATCTTCTCGGTCATCTACGGCGGCTTTGCCATCCGGCGCGGCGATGTGGACCAGGGCAAGATGTCCATTCTCGGCGGAGCCATCATCGCGGCGGCACCGGCGGTGATCTACGCCTTCTTCAAAATCTTCGGTCTCGATACCAGCAGCGCTGTCGGCGTGGGCACCTTTCAATGATCTAAGAAAACCGAAGGCCAGAGCCCCGGCGCCTTACTGAAGTTTATCCATGAACACCAAAGACGAACTGCGACTGACGGATACGAACGCCGCCTCCGATTCCAAGGGGCGGACGTGGGGACTGGAAGGCAACCTGTTTTGGTGGCTCGTGGGCGGCGTCGGCACGGGCATCATGGTTTTCTTCCTCCTGCTGGTGGTCGCCGGTTCATCCCTGCTCATGTCGTTAATGGTCGCGCTGATTCCGGTTTTGCTCTGCCTGGCTTACATCTTTGGGCTGCGGCAGGGCAAACCGCCCGGCTACGACCGCGACATTTTTGAATACGTCGTGACCGGCCGTGGTTTCAGTCCCGAAGTCCATCGTTCCTGCACTCATCCACTTCTATGAAAGCTGAAAAATCTCACGGTCCATCAAGCCGACCATCCCCCGACAAACCGCAGTTTAACGGTTCGGTGGAAATCATTCCATTGTGCCCAACGTTCATCGAATTTATTACCACCCATCGTCTTTGGGGGCTTCGACAAGACCAATTGGAGTATTTCATTTTGGGCGAGAACCCCGAGCAAGATGGCACAGCGAATTCACCGACCGATATGCTCATGTTAACTTTCGAGACCCAAATTATCTGTCTTTTTGGCTGGCGGCTGGAATTGATGCTCGACCCGTTGATGCAGGGACGCGTGAAGCGCGTCCACGCCGAAGAATATCCAGGAACGCTGATAGTCGATGAACCGTGGGTATCGAAAATCAAGAAAGTTCCCCGTTACAAGGACAATCCTCTGTGAAATATGGAGGCCAACGAACTCAAGGCGATTGAAAGTCAGCGGCAGGCGTTGCTGGGGCAGCTCACCGCAGCCGAAGCGGCTTTGCACACCGGCCTGCAAACGCAAGGCTTCGGCAGCAACGCCCGCGCACACATGGAACGGGCGCTGGCGCACATTCAGGAGGCCAGCATCGCCCTCAATGAAATCAACCGCGCCCGGACGGTCGGGCAACTGGTGAATGATCTGGTCCGCATGCAACAGGTAATGGACCAGGCCACCCACGGCAAATCCCAACACCTCTGATTTATGTTTGAACGTGCCCCCAACGGATTTTTTGTCAACGATTTGATTTTGTTCAACTCGCTCCGACGTGGCGGTTTCATTGCCAAAGGGTTTGTTTTTGAAGCGCCCGACCTCACCAACAGCCCCATCGCCGACCTGAACGAATTTCAGGAACAGCTTTGCTTGTTGCTGGCATCACTCCACGAAAGTCAACGACTCCAAATCCAATACTTCTCCGATTCCGACTACAAGGCCGAGTTGCTTCGGTTCCAGCAGGAAACCGAACGGTTCGAAAATGTCTGGACCAAGCGTTCGCGTAACGAGCGGTTTGTGCGTTACTGGCAGGCCATGGTGGAACGCAAGCTGCGGCGGCAGCGCGTGATTCTTTACGTTTCGCGCGCATTGGAAAACACGCCCAAGTTCCTTTCGGGGGAGGCGGCGCTCCGCGAGTATTACTCGACAATCCTCGACCAGTTGCGGGGCGAGTTTGAGCACGTTCACCAACTGTTCATGGACATCTTCGCCAGCACCGGCACGCGCATACTGCCGATGAACGATCTTGACCATTTCAAGCATTACAAAACGTTCCTCAATCCGTCCCTGGCCGACCGGTTCGATTTCGATGCCGCCGGTGATTTTCTGCCCGAACTGTCCCTTCAGGAGAATTGCTGGCACAGCGAAGGCAACGGCCAGAGCGATTTTGGCTTCTACCTGGACGGCCATTATCATTCCGTCATCGTGCTGACGCGCTGGCCGCGCACGACGTATCCGGGCATCATCCAGCGGCTCACCAATCTCCGGCTCCTGGACTTTACCATCACCGTCAACATTGATCCACTCCCCATCACCCGGGAAATCAGCAAGGAGGAAAAGGAACACGACCGCGTGGCTGGCGACTACGCCAGTGAAAAGAAAATCTCGCTGCTTACGGTGATGGAGAAAAAGCAGAAGAAAATTCATGCGCTAATGCAGGGGCAAACCATCCCGTTCAACGCGCTCTTTGTCATTCGGGTTTGGGACAAGTCGAAGGATGGTTTGAACGCCAAGGCCAGCGCCATCAAAAACGCCATCAACTCCATGAATTCGGCGCAGTATTTCGAGAGCAACCTGCCGACTACGTCGAGGAGCCTCTTTTTCCAGACCTGGCCGGGTTGGACTTGGGGACGATACGAACATCGCAAGCTATATGCCGAACATCGCTATCTGGCCGACATGCTGCCGGTCACCAGCACTTTCACGGGCCATCTTAAAACCGCCGAAGCCATCTACGACGGCCCCAACAACAACCTCGTGGGTGTTGAAACATTTTCTGGGGATGGAGGCTCAGCCTCCCCGCAACATGCCATTCTTTTGGGGATGTCTGGCGCGGGTAAATCGGTCACGGTTTGCGACCTGCTTTCGCAAACCGAAGGCTATTTTGCTTACACCGTCATCATTGAGGAAGGTTTGTCTTACGGCATCTACACCCAGACGGTGGAGGAGGGCGCACGCCCGATTATCATCCATCCCGACGGCGATTTGACCATCAACTATCTCGACACGAAGGGGTTGCCGCTGACGCCCGACCATCTTTCGGCCGCCACCGCCCTGGTCGCCCGCATGATTGGCATCTCCAGCCAGGAGGACAAACAAATGCTGCGGCAGGCTCAAATCGCCAAGTATTTGAATCTGCTTTATGAGGATGCGTTTCAGGACTGGCAGAAGAAACGGCATGACCAGTTGCTGGACATCGCGCGGCACGCATTGGCGTTGCAGAAATTCCGGCTGGAGCGGATGCCGCCAGGCGCAACCTCCCTCGAAACCTTTGCGGACTTCCGGGACCAAGCGGGGTCGGGACCCATACCGTCCAATGCAGGGCCACGCTTCAACGAATGGGCGCGAGACTATCTCGCCCAATTCGACGAAGGCGTCGTCCTGAAATTCCTGAAAGACCCCAAGACCAGCCGCGAAGTCCGCAATCTCGCTTTCGCCTATTTCACGCCGGAGGAGTTTCCGACGCACCGGATGTTGCAGGAATTGATGATGCTCGACCCCGCCGGTTCGGAACGCGATCAAATCACCGAGATTGCGACCTTGATTCTGCCGTGGTGTCGCGACGGCAATTACGGCTGCCTGTTCGACGGCACGAGCAATCTTTCGCTCACCGGCAAAATCGCCCATTTTGAATTGGGTTACATCCCCGAATCCGCCAAGGAACTTAAAGCCGCCGCCGGCTTCCTCATCACCAATCACGCGCGCAAGCACATCATCACGCTGCCGCGAGCCTTGCGGAAACGGAACGTCTATGAGGAAGTCGCCCGGTTCCTCGATATTCCAGGCGGCCAGGAAATCGTCCAGGAATCCTACGCCCAGCTTCGCAAGTTCAACTGCTGGAACATTTCCATCGTCCAGCAATATGCGCGGTTCAAGCAGTCGCGCATCCGTTCCGCCGTGTTCGGCAACAGCCGCCAGTTTTTCATCATGCGCCAGAACGACCGGGCGGATCTGGATGACATGGCGCAGGACATCGCGCTACCCGAAGTCACGAAGCATGCCATAATGAATTATCCGCTGCCAGACCATCAGATAGGGCAGAAGTATTCGCCGTTCACCTATTTTCACACTGACTCCGGGCGCAATCTCTGCGGCACGGCTCATAATGTGGCGTCGCCCGAAATGCTCTATTGCAGTTCGTCCAGCGGCGAACACTTCGACAAACGCGCCCGCGAACTGCGCCAAAGTCCCAACATCGTCGAGGGTATCATCGCCCACGCCAATCCGGCCAAGGAGGCTGCATGAAAGAGTTCCACATCCTCAATCTTGGTGCAGGTGTCCAGTCCACGACGCTGTACCTGATGTTCCTGCGGGGCGACCTCACGCCGCAGATTGATTACGCCATCTTCGCCGACACCGGCGAGGAACCAACGCCCGTGTACCGGCATTTGGAATGGCTCCAATCGCTGAACGGCCCGCGCATTCTGGTGCGCTCCATTGGAAAACTTGGCGACGATTTGAAACACGGACGGAATTCGACCGGCCAGCGTTTTGCCAGCATTCCGGCTTACACGACCGACGAGCCGGGTTCGCCCAAAGGCATGATCCGGCGCCAATGCACGAAGGAATACAAGCTGGACGTCATTGAGCACACCATTCGTTATGAAATTGTCGGCCTGAAGCCGCGCCAATGGTTTCCACGCAACGAGGTGCATGTCCGCCAATACCTTGGCATCAGCTTCGATGAGGCGGGGCGCGCGGCGCGCGTGCGGATGCGCTTTGCGGAAACCCTCTGGTCAACGCCCGTGTTTCCGCTCCTGGACCGCGAGATAACCCGCTCCATGTGTCAGCAGCGGCTAAAAGCCTTTGGCGTCCCCCACGAGGTGCCGCGCTCGGCCTGCGTGTTTTGCCCCTATCGTTCCAACGAGGAATGGCGCTGGTTGCGGGACAACGACCCGGCGGGCTTTCAGCGTGCCGTTGAAATTGATGTCGCGTTACGGACTCCCGGTTCGGTGGTCAACCGCAATCTCGACCAGCAACTTTACGTGCATCGCTCCTGCCATCCGCTGGCCGAGGCGTATTTGGAAAAGTACGAGTCATTTCGGGACCAGACATTCATGGGCTTTTACCAGGAATGCCACGGTCTCTGTGGAAATTGAAACGATCAACCTTATGAAAAAATCATTATTCATCCAATGCCTTCTGCTCGCCGCCGTCGGTTCTCTGTTCTCCGGCTGCGCTGCCGTCACCCGCACCGCCACTGATGTTGGGCTGGGAGCGGGTGGAGCTGCCCTCGGCGGCGAGCTTTCCCATAACAACCCCTATGCCATAGTTGGCGGCGCGGCGGGCGGCGCGTTGCTTGGCGAAGGGCTTCACTACGCCAACAGTAAATTAAACGACAAGTCATACCAGACCGGCTACGACAAAGGCCGTAGCGATGCCGTCAAACAGCAATACTGGCTTTACGTCTCTATCCAGCAGGCCAGGGCGGGCGACGAAGGCCGGGTTCGGCTTTACGAGGTGCATCTGCCGGAGCAGGTGATTGACGGCGTGGTTTTTCAGCCCACCACCCAATTCCTCCGTATCGAAGAGTGACTGCGCCCAATCATTACAAATCCAATTTCCCGACCAAAAACAAACAACGAAAGGATAACCAACATGAAAAAGTTAATCGCATTAGCCGTCGTCACCGTGTCGCTGGCGTTTTCCGCCCGCGCGCAGGAGATCGTCTATGACCCGGTCATGAACGTCGAACAGATATTGGATGAAGCCGAGAACATCGCCAAATTCGTCATCATGATTGACAACCAGGTGCAGCAGATTAGCACGCTGGAGAACCAGTTAAGCCAGTTCGAGAATTACGAATCCCTGTTCGGCAATCCGTCCCAGGTCATCCTGTCCAACACGGCCCCCCTAATGGCCGATTTGAAGGCACTCGAACCTGGGCTGAACCTCGAAAATCTGGTGACCAATGCCGATGGCAGCTTCGCGATGACCTACAATGACGCGGGTCTCTACTCCACGGTGGGGACCAGTTTTCAGACGCCCGGCGGACAGACCATCCAACGACCGACTAATCAATATAAGCCGTTCGCGGCCATCATTAACTCTGCCAGCAACTACGTCGCTGTTGCCGACAACGCCGCGCAGCGGCGCAAAACCATCAAAAACCAGATTGCCCAGACGGACCAGCAGCTTCAGAGCGCCTCATCGGATGCCGAGGTTCAAAAATTGCACGCCGAACTTACCAGCCTGAACGCCGACCTGGCCAGTACGGACGACGAAGTGAATCAGGCGGCGACTTCGGCACTGGTGCAGGACATCCAGAACCGGAATGACCAGCAAAAGCAGGTTCAGGCGCTGACCGAACAGCAAAATGCCGAGTTCACGGAGGCCGTCAGTAATTACACGGCGAAATTCACGTTGCTTGATGCGCCAACGACCTTCCCAACCCAATAACCGTCAACGCCCCCTTCATCATGGCCACGTTCGAGAGCATTTTTCCCACGTTTCTCACCCTGTGTGGTGATCTTCACACCCTGCTTTTGAGCGTGGCCTTCGCGCTGTTTATCACCGGCATCCTCGTCACCGTGTATCATCGGTTTTCCCCAAAAACCTTGATGCACTTGCTCATGCGCATTTTGCTGTTGACCTCCTTGCTCGTGTTCCTGCCCGGCTGGGGCAACACCCTGCAAACCCTGCTGCAAAGTTCAATCCTCTCCGGTCTGGGCATTGACCCGGCCAATGTCTATCAACAGTACAATCAACTGCTCAACATCAACCGCGACACGTCCACGCCGTCGTCCTGGTGGAATATCATGTCCCAGATCAACACTTTCACCACCGACCTCATCGTCTCGGCTGTGATGCTGCTGGTTGGCGGGCTGGCTTCGTTGATGATGTTCTGGGCCTATATCTTTCAAACAATCATCCTGAATCTGGGCTACGCGCTTTCGCCCTTGCTCATCGGGTTCATGGCGCTGCCGGCGCTCAAACAGATCGGCACCCGCTACCTGTTGAATCTCCTGGGCGTGCTCCTCTGGCCGTTGGGCTGGGCTCTGGCCGCGCTCATTACGCAGGGCATTCTCGATTTCATGACGGACTCCACCTTTCAATTCATTGACCCATCTTCCACTTTGCCTAACCTGCAAAAGACCATCGGCGCTGCCGCCGTGGGCTTCTGGATCATTTTCAGCACCATCGCCGCCCCCGTCATCATCCAAAAGGTGATTGCTTCCGGCGCGCTGGCCGGCAGCGAACTGCTTTCGGGCGGCGCACAAGTCGCCGTACAAACCGCCGCCTCCACCGTTAGCGGCGCGGTGGCCGCTGCCCCGCTGGGTCCTGTCGCGGCGGTCGCCGCCGGCGGCGCGGCGGGAACTTTAAGCTTGTTCTCCACTTCCGGCGGCATCGGCAACGCCGGCTCACTCGTGTCCGGACTGGCTGGTGGATTCGTTTCGTCAAAAAATGATGCGAGTGGCGACAAAGCCGTCCGCCAGATGCTCCGGCAGATCATGGAACGGCTCGACCAATTTCAGCCGCCCATCACCCCGGCTGTTTTGCCCCCCAAATTATGAAAACAGATGATTCCCAATCGTGGCCACCGAAACCAGAAGGAATGGTGGCCGTGCGCAAGCACTTTGACCTGACCCGCCTGCTGGTCTTGCGGGACCGGCTGCCGTGGTTCTGGTTTGCATTCACGGTCGTCGTGCTGTTGCTGTCAGCCCTTGACCGCTACCACCTGGTCTCGCAGTTCAAACAGCGCGAGCGGGTCGTCATCATTGACCCCGCGGGCACCTACTATTTGAGTCCGTTGCTCCAGTTTTCCGAGGCCAGGGAGTTGCAGGTGCAGCAGGCGGAACTGGCCACCCTTTGTTTCCTCGAACGCAATCCCAAGGATTTTGACAATACTGACCTGCTCAAACTGTTGTTCCTGAAATCCGCATTCAACAAGGCCCAGGACGAACGCATCAGTGAGGCCGTCGAATTCCGTTCCAAGCAATTGCACCAGAAAGCCGAGATTGGCCGCATTGACATCCTGGCTACGCGCGAAAGCGAGGTGCTGGCCGCTGTCACCGGCCAGATCATCCGTACCGGCATCTTTCAAGACCGGGCGTTCACCGAGGCGTTTCCGTTCACGCTCCGGTTGCGCCTCATCCGCAACCCCAACATGGCCTTGAACGGACGTTTCCCCACCGCCGTGGGCGACTTCAAATATGAAATCAATCGTTAAACGCTTATTGTCCACCGTCACGGGGTTGGCCACGACCACGGTATTCGCAGTCCACATTGCGCTGGCCGACTCCGCCGCCATTCAGAATGTCTTTCTGGACGAGCGGACGGCGGTGACGGTGCCGGTGGCAACCAACCGCGTCACGACCATCAGTTTTCCAAGCCCGATAGATGCGATTGACGGCGCGGGCATCACGGTGGACGGCAAAACGCCGGGACAATTTCAATTGGCCCACGCCAGAGGATCGGCATTTCTATCCGTGCGGGCGCTTTTTTCGAAGGTTTCCGCCAATCTCAATATCCGGTGGAACGACCACACCTATGTTTTTGAACTGATCGAAAGCAATGCGCCTGTGCTTTCGCTGGTCATGCAAGCGCCCCCTACACCAGACGAGCCAGGGGTTGGCCGTGTGCCCGAAGTCAGTCCGTTGAAATTGCTGTCGTTGCTTGACAAGGCCAAAGCCTTTCCCTTGCTCAAGGCCCAGCAACCGGAAAGTGTGGCCGATGTCGGTTTTACCACTTATGACAGTGAACCGCTCGTCAGCAACTTCAACGATTATCAAATTCGGATTGAGGAGGCCTTCCGGTTCAATGCCGAGGACACGCTGGTTTTTCGAGTCGCCATCACCAATGCAGCGGATACACCCCTGATTTATCAGCCGGATAGCTTCGCCGTGCGTGCCGGCAACCGGCTTTATCCCCAATCCATCAGCGATGCGGACGGCACCGTTCCGCCCAAGGGCCGGAGCATCGTCTATTTTGCCGTCACCGGCACGCCGGATGGTGGGCGCAACGATCTGTCCCTGAAGAATCAATTTGCAGTGCTCATCCGGCGCATGTCGCCCGCGCCGGTGGCTGTCACAATGACAAATACTCCCGCCATTCAACCTGATGACCAGCCATGAAACCGCGTGATTTTCTTAATTTTTTCAAGACTAAAAGCGGCAAGCTCGTCGTCTTTGGTGCGGTGTTCACTGGTGGGCTGCTTATCTTTGGCCATTTTCGCAAACAGCATTCCCTGGATTCGATTTCCACTGCCCCCCTTGGCACCAACGCAATGGGCAACAAACCTCAGGTGGTACAGTCGGTCACGCGGCCAATGCAGGTGCTCAATCTGCCGCCGTCCAAACCTCAGCCACCGTCACAGCCTTCGTCGTTGACGACCAATTCTGCCGGTCCTTTGCCTCAACCGTTGCCCAATGTTCCCCCGCGTCAGACTGACCTGCTCACCCCCATCAGTCTCTTTGCCGACAGCATGGCGGGCGTCACCCGACCCAAAAGGTTGAGCGCCACTTACGCGCCGTTCGGGCGCCTGATTCCCTGTGAGACCGTCATCACGGTGGATTCGTCTGCGATGCAGACGCCCATTGTCGGCCTCATCACGGAAAACATCTATTATGGCGGCAGATTGATCATTCCCGCCGGTACGGAGGTTCACGGCATGGCGCAGACTGACCGGCAACGCGACCGCATCTCCACCGGCACCGGTTGGAAACTGGTTTGGCAGGATGGCGAGGAACTTCAGCTTAAGGCCATTGCCCTGGACCGCGAGTTTGACAACAGCACCAATCAGAGTGGTTGGGCCATCACCGATGGCAGTGCCGGACTGCGCGGCGAAGTCATCAAATCCGACAACTTGGCCGACATCAAACTCTTTGCCGCCACGTTTCTTTCCGGCGCGGCCGCCTCGCTGACCGAGAAACAGGAAACGGTTTTTGGCCCCGTCAATTCACCATCGCTGAACAATGCGCCTCTTCAAGGCGCGCAGGCCGTTCTGCAAACCTACGCGCAGCAAATTTACGATTCGATTCAAAAGAATGGTTTCTATGTTCGTGTGCCGAGCGGAAAGCAATTTTACCTTTACGTCCTGCAAACCATTGACCGCGCCGATGCCTCCTTTGGCGGCGCGGGCCTGGTTGAAGAACCGGACGCGCAACCGGCAATCACCCCAAAATCAAAACCATGAAAACATTTTATTTCATCCCACTGTTGTTTCTCACGGCATGTTCCACGACGCCCAAGCTCGCGTTGCGGCCGCAGCAACCGCCGACGGCGACGGATAATCGCGCTGTTCGCTATCCTGAAGTGCTCCGCGCCTATCACATCGGCCGCTACGCCGATCCGAACGACGACCTGGTCATGCACGAGCAGCATGTCCTCTATCGCGTCGAGGATAATACCCGGTGGAACTTGCATCCCGGCAGGCCCGGATGCGATGCCGCTGTCCCCGCCGTGCCGTCTCCACGCGATGCAGCTTTCAGTCCGACTCCGGTAAATGACGCGGTGCTGGCCGAAGTCAACGCCCAACGGCTGGCGACTGTTCAAATCGTGACGCAAGCCCGGACCCTGTCCTCAGATTTGGCGCAGGTTCAGGCTGCGTTGCAGCAGGCCAGAACCAATCTGGCGGAAGGGGCGGTGCTGCGGGTTGCGGTAATTCAGATGAAAAAGCGGCTGGATGCTCTTGAAGCCGCACAGACACAGTCGCCGCCTTCGACCAATTTCCCGACCAATGAACCTCCTGATTCGTTGAGTCCCTGAAAACACTTTGCCTGGGCAGACGCACCGGCAATTCAAAACATAACCAATGACCGAACTCATTATGAGCACAACAAAAACAAAGCCTGCGCCCAATGGCGCAAGCAGCACAGCAGTTGAACCCACCGTCTATCGAACCAATCCCGAAATCGAGGGCAAAATAGACGGCTACATCAAGGAGAATCCAAAGTATTGGAACTATCTCCAGGCCATGCCCCGTGATCGGCTCGAACGCACCGTCGTCCTGAACGAAGTGCGTCAGATTGAACGGCAGCAACGGATGCGGGACGGCATGATGAAGCGCATCAACGACGACCCCAAGCTCAAGCAGGCATATGAAACACTGGTCAAGGACGTGCCTGAAGAACAGCGCGAGGAAGTCATGACTCAAATGGCACGGCAGAAACAACGCGCAGTGGCCCGTTCCCAGGAACAACGGCAAACCCAGGCGCAGACTGTTGGCGTTTAACCCGCCTCTGTGCCGGTCTGGTTCTGGCGACGTAGTCCAGACCAGACCGGGCCACAGACCCACTCTTACTCTAACCGGAATGCGTTTTTTTTCAAGGCATTAAAGTTGCTTTAGTACAGCCCGTCTGAAGTTTGTGCGGGGCGTTTTATGCAAGTTGTGCCAAAACAGTGCGTTTGCGCTGGCAAATTTCTGGACAATCTGATTCAGGGAATAAGTAACCTGCGTTGGCTTGGTTGGGGGCTTCGTCATGCCTTTCCAGTCGTGGAAGCGGAGCCTCGAAAGTTGAAAGCGAATAATTTCATGCCGGGTTTTCCCGGTTTGGACTTGTCCATGCGCGCATGGAAACGAGGAGGGCCATGAAAAGGAGGAACATCATCGGCTCCTACCTGGCAAAATTGCGCCATGAATTGGGTTTGAACCAGGAAGACATGGCGGCACGCCTGCAACGACATCGGGTGGACATCAGCCGCCAGATGCTCGCCAACATGGAGTCTGGCCGCACCCAAATCACGGACCTTCATCTCATCGGATTTCTTAAAGTGTTCCGAATCTGCCTCATCCAGCTTTTTCCCCTGGAGATTCGGGCCTTGGACGAAGAATTCGCCCGGCGCGAGAAAGATCAGCTTGATGGGCCGCGTCGGCGCCGACAATAAACTCAATCCGCGCCGGATGGCTTGCCCATCCGGGCAGACAATGGCAGATTTCCAATGGCTGTCAAACGAACAGCAGCGAATCCAGACGATCAACTTGACCTTTTTTCACAGAGGCCGACTTATGCAAGCATTGACGCAATACGGACGGATGGCCGAGAAACATTGGCGGGAACATTGCCCGAAACTCGTGCGCGACCTGGAGGCACAGGGACAGTTGCACGCGATGTTGCTGGAGGCCGAGGAGAAGACGAAGGACGAAATGATCGAACTGACGCAGCAGTTCAGGAAACAGGGACTGACAGCGCAGCAGGCCC
>CAYVGC010000019.1:0-53357 GCA_964449815.1 uncultured Bifidobacteriaceae bacterium | reverse complement strand
CGAACAGCGCGCCGCCGCCGGTGACGAGCCAGACTTCGTTGCCGTCCCAGACCGGGCCGATGGAATTGAGCATGACGCGGCGTTCTTCATCCTTGTTCGTGAACAGATGCAGCGCGCCGATGCCGAGGTCGAAGCCGTCGAGCACGGCGTAGCCGGTCAGCAAAACGCCGACGAGGATGAACCAGATGGTGTTTAGATCGAGGTGCATGGCAGGTTTAATTTTTGGTGGGCAGCGCAAGTTTGCCGGACGGAATCAAATCATCCTCGTGCGGCCCGTGCTGGATTTTGTCGTTGAGCAGGTAAATAAAGACGGCGAACAGCAGCGAATAAATCAGCGTGAACAAAATGAGCGAGGACAAAACGACGTTCGCCCTCACCACGGCGGACAGGCCGGCGGGCGTGCGCATCACGCCATAGACGATCCACGGCTGCCGCCCGACTTCGGCGGCGAACCAGCCGAGCTGGTTGGCGAGCTGCGGGCCGAGCACGGAGAAGACCAGAATCCACAGCAGCCAGCGGCGTTCGTGCAAGGTGCCTTTGCGGAAATATAAAAAGCCCAGCGCCGCGACGGCAACCAGGGTGAAACCGATGCCGACCATGCCGTGAAAAAACAGGAATGACGCCGTGACCGGTGGACGATCTTCCGGCTTGAACTCGTTCAGCCCGATGACCGGCGTGTGAAAATCGTTGTGCGTGAGAAAGCTCAACATTCCCGGCGCGGAGAGGCCGACGACCTTTTCATTTTTCTCGTCCGGCCAGCCCGCGAGAACCAACGGCGCGTTGGAAGTGGTTTCGTAAAGCCCCTCGAACGCGGCGAGCTTGGCCGGCTGATTTTTTTCCAAACCCTGCGCGCTCTTGTGGCCGGTGACGGCTTGCAGCAGGGTCGAGACGAGCGCCATGGTCAGGCCGACTTTCAGCGACTTGCGCGCAAATTCGAGATGTTTCCCTTTGAGCAAATACCACGCGCTGACGCTCACCACGAGAAATGCGCCGGCACACCACGCGCCGCAAATCGTATGGAACAAACGGTCCAGCATCGAGGGATTGAAAACGAGCTGCCAGAAGTCGGTGATTTCCGCCCGCGCGTGCAGGCCTTCGCCGACGATGTGATAGCCAGCGGGCGTCTGCATCCAGGAATTCGCCACGACGATCCACACCGCGCTGAAATGCGCGCCGAGCGCCACCATGCAGGTCGAGAAGAAGTGCGTTTTGCGGCCGACCTTGTCCCAGCCAAACAGCAGCACCGCGAGAAAACCGGATTCGAGAAAGAAGGCGAAAATGCCTTCCGCCGCCAGCGCGCTGCCAAAAACGTCGCCGACAAAGCGCGAATACGTCGCCCAGTTCGTGCCAAATTCAAACTCCATCACGATGCCCGTCGCCACGCCGATGGCGAAAGTGAGCGCGAAGACTTTCGTCCAGAACCTCGCCATCTGATGATAAAGCGTGTTGCCGGTCTTGAGCCATAGTCCTTCCATCAGCACGAGCATGATGCCCAGCCCGATGCTCAACGGCGGGTAGATGTAGTGGAACGCAATGGTCGCGCCGAACTGAATTCGTGACAAAGTTAAGACATCCATAAAATTTTTAATCTGTCAAAGGCCGTTCCCCAACCGTGCCAGTTTTTGGCCAGCGCCGGCAAGTGTGTTCTCAATGTATCGGCCGGAGGCAATCCGCACAGACCATCCGCGACCGTGCCGTGCTTGAAAAAATCAGCGTCGGCACACCTTGAAACTCCAGGCGTTGTGCCAACTGGAACGCCTCGGCTGCGTTGATTTTGACGAATTTGATTTGGTTGGTCAACATCCCAGCCAGTTCAGCCCACATGAGCGACAACCTTTGGCTTGGTCCACACCACGACGCGATGGT
Organism: uncultured Bifidobacteriaceae bacterium; assembly: GCA_964449815.1. Lineage (GTDB taxonomy): Bacteria > Verrucomicrobiota > Verrucomicrobiia > Limisphaerales > UBA11358 > UBA11358. The sequence goes on along the minus strand of CAYVGC010000019.1, from coordinate 51,491 downwards.
GCGTTTCGCTGTCTCGTAAGATTTCCCGGCATGGCGCGGAGAATAATCACCCACAAAATCTTTGGCGGGTTTTCTGCCACCCTGCATGGCAGGGTAAAATCAGGGGAACGATCAGCCCAGGGCGGCGCTCGTGGATTCGCCCGCCCCGGGCTGATGTCTTTGGGGCTTTCAGCCCTGCCTGATTCGACTTTTAGGAACGAATGACCGAAACAACCGCTGAAATCTTTCGATCTCCGCCCGAACGTCTTCCCCGCTCACGACGGCTGAAATCGCACACAGACCGTCCGCGCCCGCCCGAATGACCTCCGGTGCATTGGCCAGATTGATTCCGCCGATGGCGATGAGCGGAATTTTTACTGCGCGCTTGATCTGCCGGATCAACTGCATTCCGGCGGGCGGGCCGGCGTCCGCTTTGGTTTGCGTGATGAATATCGGGGAGACGCCCAAGTAATCCGCCCCCGCCGCTTCGGCCTGCCGGGCTTCGGCGAGGGAGTGGACGGTCAGGCCGATTATTTTTCCTTTACCCAGCAATTTCCGGGCAGCCGGGAACGGCAGGTCGGCCTGGCCCAGATGAACGCCATCGGCCTGAACCGCCAGCGCAATGTCCACCCGGTCATTGACCAGGAAAAGCGTCCGGCGGCAGAGCTTCCGCAAGACCAGAGCCTCGGCAAACAGTTCCGAGGTGGAGGCGTCCGGGCGGCGATATTGAACCGCTTCCACCCCGGCGGCGACGGCGTTTTGCACATCGCAGACATTGCCGGCCCGGCTTAAATTTTTATCCGTGATGAAGTAATACCCGTTCATGCCTCGAGGCGTTGCATGCTTTCGATGGTTGGCCGGTCCAGATTGTAGAGGCAGTCAAACAACGCGGTTTTGAACGACGCCGGGCCGCGTGATTTTTCTGCGGCCAGTTCCGCCGCAATTCCGTAGCAAGCCAGCGCGGCCGCCGCCGCCCGACGATAATCCGATTCAACCGCCGCAAAGGTGCCGATGACGGACGCCGCCATGCAGCCGGTGCCAACTACGCTTGTCATCCGGACATCCCCATTGTGGACGCGATAAATTCCCCGGGCATCGGCCACAATATCCGTTTTGCCGGTGATCACCACCGTGGCCAGGCGGCGCACCGCGAGCGTTTGTGCCAGCAACTCCAAATCCGTCCCAACTTCGGTGGCATCCACGCCTTTGGTGCGGATGTCGGCTCCGCTGACGCGGGCAATTTCGGAGGCGTTGCCCTTGATGACATTGATTTTGACCTGGTCCAGCAACTCGAACACCTTGCGGTCGCGCAATTCCGTGGCCCCGGCACCACACACGTCCAGCACGACCGGGATGCCTTTCTGGTTGGCGCTGGCCGCCGCCAGTTTCATCGCCTCCACAAAATCGCCGGTCAACGTGCCGATGTTCAGCACCAGGGCGGAAGCCATCCGCGCCATGTCAGCCGCCTCCTCCGGCGCATGGGCCATGACGGGTGACGCGCCGAGGGTTTTGACAATTTGAGCACAGTCGTAAATCGTCACCCAGTTCGTCAAGTGATGCACCACCGGAGCTTCCCGGCGCACCTTTTGCAACAAATCGTATGCCTGTAAATTCGGGTTCATAAGCTGGGTCAAGGAGCTGGAGCCGGTTCGGATGAATTCAACGTTTTTCAGCCAGAATCTGCACGACGGCGGCCCGGCCCGTGTGGCCGCTGCCTTCGATCACGTCGCGTTCCAATTCGCGGGCGATGAGAAATTCGAGACCGGCCAAATCTTCACGCAAGCCGGCCAAGGTCATCAGCAATTCCGGCGCTTTCGGCCCGCCGGTGGCGAACGCCAGTTGCGCCGGCGTGTAAGCTTCGAGGATGAAAACACCGCCGGGCTGAAGCCCGGTCACCACGTCCCGGTGAATCCGGCGACGCAACGCCGGTGGCAGATGCGCATAGATGGCGACGATTCCCGTCCACGCGCCGGCGGCGATGGAATAATTTGCGAGATCGGCCACGGTGGTTTCGATTTTCACACCGCATGTGCCAGCCAGTCGGCGGGCTTTGGCCAGGCCGACTTCCGATTGATCCACCGCCGTCACCCGATGACCGAGCGTGGCGAGGTGAACGGCGTTGCGGCCTTCGCCTTCGGCCAGGCACAACCCCGGTCCGGGGAAAATTTGCGGCGCAACTTCCGCCACAAAAGCATTGGGCGCTTCGCCATAAACATGACTGGCCACAGCGTAGCGTTCGTTCCAAAAAGTGGCGTTCATACGATGAAATAAGATCTAAGCAATGCCGCCGTTGACGCGCAAGTTCTGGCCGGTGACCCAGCCGGCCGCGTCCGATGCGAGGAAGGCCACCATGTCGGCGATTTCCCCCGGCTGGCCGAGCCGTCCAAACGCGGACGCCTGCGCGAATTTTTGGATCTGTTCCGCCGTTTTGCCGGCCTTGAATAATTTGGTTTCCGTCGGGCCGGGGGAAATGACATTGACGGTGATGCCGCGCGGGCCGAGTTCCCCGGCGAGCGAGCGGGTCAGTTGTTCCACCGCGCCCTTGGTGGCGACGTAAGCCGCGTAGTTCGGCATCATCCGTGCCGTCGTGGAACTGGATACATTGATGATGCGCCCGCCGTCGGCCAGGCGCGTGGCGGCCTGCTGGCAGGCAAAGAATGTTCCCTTCACGTTGACAGCAAAAATGCGGTCGAACTCCGCCTCGGTCACTGCGCTGACCGGCTTGGTGAACATGAGTCCGGCGTTGTTGACCAGGATGTCCAGTTTCCCGAACCGGGCGATGGTTTCATCAAACAACCGGCTGACTTCGGACACGCATCCAACATCGGCCTGGACGGCAAACGCCTTTCCGCCGGCGGATTCAATTTCGCTCACGAGCTTGCGCGCATCGTCCGCATTGCGCTCAAAGTTGACGACCACGGCGGCACCTTCCCGGCTCAAACGTCCGGCAATCGCGCGCCCGATGCCGCGCGATGCACCGGTGACCAGCGCGACTTTTTCTTTCAGAGAATTGTTCATGCGGCGAAGATATTAAATCTTCCCGGCGCTGGCGATTCGTTTGACAAACCGTTGCCAGGCTGTAACCTTGCGCTATTCGGGTAGCAGCACGTTTCTTCAGCGGGGTTCCCCACCCCCACCTCCTTGGCGTCTGCTGCCCGGATTTTTTGAGTTGCAAAGTTTCTCCTTAAACCTTGACGCCGCTGGAAACCTTTTTTAAGGTATTGCCCCCCTTCGCGGGGGTGTAGCTCAATTGGTTAGAGCGCTGCCCTGTCACGGCAGAGGTTACGGGTTCGAACCCCGCCACTCCCGCCATTCTTTGTTTTCTGTAAAGGATCTGGTCACTTGTCGGAACCCCTGCAAAACCGGGCAATTTAACAGCAATAATCGCTCATCTTTGCAAATGGTGTTCTCAATAAGCCTTTCTTTTCCTTCTAATCTGCTGGCAACGGCACTGAGCCGAATCGCCAACCGGAAACCATTTCAGTGCTGCTGGCAACCATCCAACCCGCGCCATTGTCGCGGAAGGCTTGGCGGCATGACAATCTTTCTCGCCGACGGACGGAAGGCCGTTTTGATTTCCGCCAGAAGCGTTCGCGCGGTCTGGCCGTGCGTTTTGACTGCCTGCATCACCGCGAATAAATCCCTGAAGCAGCTTGCCGATGTTCTTAATAATTTTGCCGCGCGGACTTCCCGGCAGCGAATGGCAAACACGGATGTCCAGGCGCTCCGCCATGTTGAATTCAAATTCACCCCGCGAATCCGGTGTTTTCCCGCCCAACAGCTTTCCAGCCGCCACGATCCGTTTCCGAGATAGTATCCACGACGGGGCAAACCAACATCTTTGGCGGTCTTGTTGAACAGCCGACGAATATCGTCCTGCCGGTGGCCATCGGCGTCCGCCAGGGCAAAATTCAAAATCCTTTCTGACCGGCAGCCGCATCCGGCAAGAACTGGCCACGACACACGGGCCGGTCTTGCAGAAATTCTTTTCCTGTCCGGCTGGGCACTGCCATTAACCCGGGCTTGGCCAGCCGCAAGGCAGTGGCTCAGTCTGAATTTATTAAAACAAAAATTGACGGAAATGTCCGCAATCGGGTAATGCTGCCAAATGAAAGAGGATACGCTGGTCATCATCAAACCGGATTCGTTCTGGCGCAACTTAAACCGGCAGGTTGAATCCCGCATAAAAGCATTAGGATTAAAAGTGGTGGCGGAATGCACACTCCGTGAAGGCCGGAATCTTCCGGAAGAAAAGTGGATGGACTTTTATTTTCCTGCCATCGGGGACAGACCCGCCTGTCTGGAAGGAACGGCTAAATATATGTCTTACGGTCCTGTCACGGTCATTCACTTAAGGGGGGATGACGCCATTCAGAAGGTTCGCAAGGCCGTGGGAGCAACCAGACCGTGGCAGGCTGATAAAGGAACAATTCGCAGAGACTTCTGGGAGGGTGCCGAGGAAGCGAATGCTGTGTTCAGACCTAAATTCCAGCATCCGGGTGATGACAAATTTCTGTTTAATATGATTCACGCCTCGGATTCCGGGAAGAGTTTTGCACGAGAAGTCCTCTTTTTTGACAAGCTTCTGCCTGTGAATATATGACGTTGAGACGTGCAAGTGTTTCTATTTGCCAGAAACGACTGCCTTGCGTGCGTCCATGCACTGTGCAGGCCGAATCAACTTGCGGTGCGATAGTGACTGCGGCTAAATCGCGGGCATGAAATCGCTTACTGAACACCTTTGGTTCGAAGTGCCTGGGCGGCGCGGTTTTGTGAACCTCACCGACACGGTGGAACAACTGGTCGCCAAAAGCGGGGTGCAGGAGGGTTTGTGCCTCGTCAATGCCATGCACATCACCGCCAGTGTCTTTATCAACGATGCGGAGGACGGCCTGCTGCAGGACTACGAGTGCTGGCTGGAAAAGCTCGCGCCCCATGCGCCGACAAAAAATTACCGGCACAACCTCACCGGCGAGGACAATGCCGACGCGCACTTGAAACGACAGGTCATGGGCCGCGAAGTCGTCGTGGCCATCACGAAGGGCCGGTTGGATTTCGGCCCGTGGGAACAGATTTTCTACGGCGAATTCGACGGCAACCGCCGCAAGCGTGTGCTGGTGAAAATCATCGGTGAATGACCCAAAAGGCGCGGCTGTTCTTTTGCCAACTCCTCAACAATGGCCCGCCAATGCCACGGCTGGCACCGGTGATGATGGCCACCTTGTTAGCAAATGGTGAATCCAGGTTAATGCTCCCGCTTTAAGTCCGACGCCGACGAGCATCAAGTCGCGCCTTTTAGCCGTCAAGGTTTGATCTTCTGGCGGTTTGGGGTCCTGGCGCGACCGGCTCAAAGCAGCACCGCCGCCAGCGTGAAATAGAACAGCAGCGTGAAGATGTCGGTGAGTGCGAGAGTCAGCGGCCCGGCGGCAATCTTGGGGTCGAGCTTGAAGGCGTGCAGCAGCGAGGGAACGGTCAGCCCGAAGAAACAGGCCGCGCAGAGCGCCAGCGAAATGCTTCCGCCAATCGCCACGGCGGCCAGTCCCGTGCCGCGCCAAACCCACACAATGATGCCGACCACCGTGCCGCAAGCCGTCCCCAGCAGCAGCGCGGTTCCGCCCTCGCGCCGAAAGGCGCTGGCATACCAGCGATACGTCGGCGGCATCACCCGCAACGTCTGAATGGTCACTGACATGGATTGAATGCCCACGCTCTCCGCCAGTCCCAACACCATCGTCAGAAAAAACGCAAGCACGATGCTCTTTGCCAAAGTGACTTCATAAGCGCTTGCCAGCAGGGCGCAGGCCGTGCCGCTGACAATGGTCGCCAGCAGCCACGGAAACCTAAATTGAAACGCCCGCAGCGGCGACGCCTCGCGGATCTGCGCGACGTGAAAACCGATGGACTCAAACAGCGCATCCGTCTGCTCCGGCTCCGCGACATCCAATGTTTCGTCCGTAAGCAAGCCCACATCCACGACGCCAACGATCCGCCGCTGCTCATCCACCACCGGAAAGGCCAGAAACTTGTGCAGGACGAAAGCCTCGCACGCCTCCATCACCGTCGCGGTCTGCGGAATGGCCACCACGCGCGCAATCATCACATCCGCCAGCCGTTGTTCCAGCGCCGCAGTCAGCAACCGGCGGGTTGGCAGCACTCCGACCAGCCGTTCGTCGGCGTCCACGACATAAAAATAGACAATCTTCTCGCCCACGCCGCGCTGCCGGATCGTATCCAGAGCCTGCTGCACGGTGAAATCTTCGCGCAGTTTCGCCACGTCCTTGCGTGCGACCGCCAACACCGGTTGCAACAGATGGTTGATTTCAGATGTCATCGGACTCATGTTAACAAAAGTGGATGCCGCCTCCAGCTTTGTGTCTGAAATGCGGTGGTCAACGATGATTGTGGACGCTTGCCGGTGGAGCCGGTCTTCAATCCCGACATAAAAATGTGGTGGAAGTCCAGTTGGCTTGGTTGTCCTCTTCGCCTTCAACCCGCATGCGCCGGCATTTTTTCAGGGGTGCGGCTTCAGGTAAACATCGTAAATCATCTTCAAAGTGATGAGGCCGACCATCGCAAGAAAAACAGGGCGGATGAATCTGGTGCCGCGCGTCACCACCATTTTGCTCCCCGCCCGCGCACCGAGCCACTGGCCCGCGCCCATGATGAGGCCGGCGGCGAACCAGACTTTTTGCGCCAGCAGGAACAGGACGAGCGAGGCGATGTTGCTCGCGCAGTTCAGCGCCTTGGTGTTCGCGGTGGCCCGCGCCATGTTGAAACCCAGTCCGAGCATGAACGCCAGCGCCAGAAACGTCCCCGTGCCCGGCCCCAGAAATCCGTCATAAACACCAAGGCCGAAGGCGCAGACAAAATCAAACTTCAGCCGTGAGATGCGCGGATGGATGTCCTGCTCGCCGAGTTGCGGGCGCAGCCAGACGAAGATTGCCACGGCGAACAGCAGGAAGGGCAGGAGGTGCTTCAGCAGGCTGGCATCGAACTGCTGGACGAGAAAACTTCCAAACAGGGAGCCAAGAAACGCGAGCAGACATGCCCGGCGGACTTCCCGCCAGTTCAACGTCCCGGCGCGGGCGAAGTTAAATGTCGCGCTGGTGGAGCCGAAACTGGCCTGTAATTTGTTCGTGCCAAGCGCAAGCACCGGGTCGGGACAAAAACTGAGCAGCACCGGCAAGGTGACGAGTCCGCCACCGCCCGCGACCGAGTCAACGAACCCTGCCGTCAGCCCGGTGATAAACAACAGGCCGATTTGCCACCATTCAATCATCCGGCAAGTCTAGCGATGCCGGATCAAAGGGCAAATTCACACACAATCCCGCAACCGGTTGCTCCCCGGACAGACGGTGGCGTCGGGGCTGACTGGTTGGATGTTCGTCTGGTGGAGCTAATGTCCAAATCTTTCCACGTTGCTCGCGCGCCCCTTCCACACCACATCGAACCTGCCGAACTGGTTCATGACTTCAAGGCATTCGGCCGCCAGCGCGAACATCCGCCGGCTGCTGGGATATTTTTTGAAAATCACATTTTTCACCACCAGCCGGTTGCGGACGATGGTCGAGTCCGTTTCGATGACGAGCGACAACACCTTCAAGCTGATGGCCTGTGACCGGAACCAGCCGACCGCCTCGTCCAACGCCAGCTTCAAGGAATTAAACTCGGCCTCGTTGTTCGTGCCGTGGCCGAAATCAACCCGGTTGCATCCGGCCACCTGTTTGCCGCCGAACCAGACCTGAAACGAGCCGTATTTCTGGCCGGGGTTGCCGAGGCAGCCGCCGTCAAAAAAAATTTCCACCTTGCCGGAAGTTTCGACCGGCGGCGGCTTGACCTTCGGCGCATCGCCAAAAAGGCTCATGGTCTGGTGTTCACATTTGTTCTCTTCCAAGCGCATATGTCAATCGGGCGGTTGGCCGCCCCCGCCAAGTTTGCATCCACAAACTGGAACAAACAATCCTGACGAGATCACGAAGGAGGGTGAGTCTTGGTTCGTGGCTGCTTGCATTTGCACGGGCGGCTTCCATGCCAGGCGCCTGCCGAAGGATCTGGCGAACCGGAGGTGCGGGCATCTTTGACGCATCTGGCGGCGCAATGAAATATATATGTCGGCCAGCATCCAAAACCAGGCTTTGAATGCGTTACTGTCTCTTTACCGGCATGCGCTGGGGCGGTCGAGGTTCCGGCGGTGAACCATCACCGTTGTTTTTGTGTGACGAGTCAAACGGCGGCGGCCTCTCTGCGCGTGCCACACCTCCAGCATTTGCTGAACTGACTTTCCAATTTCTCGCCGCAGCGCGAACAGACCCACGCGGCTCCCGTGGCGGTCGGGTGATGCCATTCGGCCATGAGGGCAACCGCATCAATGAAGTTTTCATCTTCAACCCACAGCTCCGCTTGGAATGGCAGCGTGGGAATCGTGTTTGCCATCTGCTCGTTGTTCTCCACACAACAGATGCCCGCCTGCTGCAAGATGTTCTTGAGCAAACCCACTTCGGCGGTGCCGGGTGAACTGAACAGGCGTTTCATAATTTTCTCCGGGTCAACCTAGCACACTTCTTCGAGTCCCGCTGGCGCAGCCCTCGCCTGGAGACTCGATTAAGCCACAGCAACCGCGTAGCATCTTGCCGACGACGACAATGCCTTCTGAACCAACTGAACCGCCCGCACAAATCACCAGTGCTCCCCAAGACGGAACGGGGAAATCCCCGCGCGCGGGCGGCGTGACCTGGCGCGACACGTTCGCCGCGCTGAAACATCGCAATTTCCGGCTGTTCTTCGTCGGCCAGCTCGTGTCGCTGATCGGTACCTGGATGCAGACCACCGCGCAAGGCTGGCTGGTTTATCAGTTGACCGGCTCCAAGGTGCTGCTGGGCACCGTGGCCGCCGTCGGGTCGCTGCCCCTGCTGCTGCTCTCCCTCTGGGGCGGCTCCGTGGCCGACCGGCATTCCAAGCGCACCGTCCTCTTCTACACCCAGACCGGGATGATGCTGACGGCCTTCGTGTTCGCGACGCTGGTGGGAAGCGGACACATCCAGCCGTGGCACATCCTGGTCCTGGCGGCGCTGGGCGGCGTGGCGATGGCTTTTGACATGCCCGCCCGGCAGTCGTTCATGGTGGAAATGACCAGCCACGAAGACCTGATGAATGCGGTGTCGCTGAACAGTTCCATCTTCAACGGGGCGCGGGTTGTCGGCCCTGCCGTGGCGGGTTTCCTCATGGCACATGTGGGCATGGCGTGGTGCTTCCTCCTGAACGGCTTCAGTTTCATCGCGGTCATCGCCGGCATGGCCATGATGCGCCTGCCCAAGTTTGTGCCCCCGGAAAAACCCCTCTCAACGGGACGGCATATTCTTGAAGGCTTCAACTATGTGGCCGGTCATCGCCGGGTGCGCATGCTGCTGCTGCTTTTTGCTGTGGTGGGAATCTTTGGCTGGTCGTATGCGGTGCTGCTGCCCGCCTACGCAACCGACATTCTGCATGTCGGTGAGGGTGGTTATGGCGTTTTGCTCAGCGCCAACGGCTTCGGGGCGCTGGTGGGGGCGCTGACAGTGGCCACTTGGGGCAGACGCATCCGGCCACGGCTGCTGATCCTCGGCGGACTGTGGTTGTTCTCGGCTATGCTGGTGCTGCTGGCGGTTGTGCGCTGGTATCCGCTGGTGCTGGCGTGCTTGGCTGTGGGCGGCTGGGGAATGCTGATCTATTATTCGACGACCAACACGCTCATCCAAGGCAGCGTGTCGAATGCGATGCGCGGGCGGGTGATGGGCATCTGGGCGTTGGTCTTCGGCGGCATGATGCCCGTGGGCGGCCTTGAATCCGGCTTCCTGTCACACGCCGTGGGCGTGCCATGGACCATCACCGTGGGGGCGATCATATGCGCCGGAGCCGGGCTGGTGACGTGGTGGGCCGTGCACCAAAACCCACCAGCTCCCGATTGATTGCCCAATTCAACGCTCGCCCGCGACCATGTTTCCGGCCCGGTTGCGTTTTGGCGTGACGCGCGTTCAGGCAAAACGAGAGCACAGGCATTTGACGTCGTTCACACTGCCGCACAGCCGTTATACAGAGCCGGCGGGGGACATCCGTTTTTTGGGGGTTCAACGCAACACCTCATTGTCTTCGGCCAGCGCGCCGGCGGCGGGGGACATCCGTTTTTTGGGGGTTCAACGCAACCGGAAGAACTGAGCGGGCGCGGTGTTGCTGAACAGGAAGGAGATGGCCGGCACGCCGCCGGTGGCCGGCATCCACGGGCCCGCCAGGTTGGTGGCCGTCTGTAACATGAAGTTTGTCCCGGCCGAGGCGGGCCACAGCACGATGAACTGTCCGCCGCCGGTGCCGACGGTGAGCGGCGGAAAGTTGGTGGTGACGATATTAAGTGAAAGCGGCTGGTCGTAGCTGCCGCCCAGACTGTCCGCAGCTTCCACTGTGAAACTGAAGGCGCCGCTGGCCGCGAGCGTGCCGGAAAGCAGGCCGTTGACAGACAGGCTCAGGTTCGACGGCAGGCTGCCGGACACCACCGACCAATGGTAGGGCGCACCGCCAAAGGGCACGCCGTTGACAGCCTGCAATTGCTGGCTGTAATTCAACCCGTTCGTGCCGTTGGACAAGATGGTCGTGGTGACCTGCACGGCGTTGCTGATGCTTACGGAAAATTGCTGGTTCGTCGTGTTGCCGCTCCCGTCATTGACTTGAACGATGAAAACCGAATTGCCGCCCGTGGTGGGAACACCGGAAAGCACATAAGATGATCCGCCAGGATTGAGATTCAGATTGTTAGGCAAGGCACCGCCGGTCTGCGACCAATTGTAATTGCCGCTGCAATCCGAAGCCTGGATGGATTGGTCGTAAAAGACATTGACCTCGCCGACGGGCAGCGGCGAAGGGGTGCTGATGGAGACGCCACCGCATAGCTGGACGATGAAATTGTTGGTGGCGTTGTGGTCGGCAACGGTCACGTTCTGGTTGTTCGGGCAGGCATAGCTGCCGAGCTGGCTCAAACTGTCGTTGCCGCCATAACATTCGACGCCAACAGTCCAACTGCCGCCAGCCACGGTGATCGAGTAATTGCCGTTGGTGTCGTTGTCCACATATTGAAAGTAATTCCCGCCGTTGATGGTCGCGCTGGCCCACACGCCAACGCCGACAATGTTGTTGCCGCGGCTGTCCTTCACGTTGCCGGTGAGCAGATTCGTCGCGAGGATGCCGGTAAAATTCTGAAGCACCACCTGGCCAGCTGTAAGATTTGTGCCGCCATTTTGATCGAACAGCGGTTGCGTAAAATCATAATTAGTGGGAGTTCCATCGCTGCTCAGGCCCAACTGCCAGGGATCACTGCTGCCCAGGCCCACCACGCCGACGAAGTAGTTCCCGTTCATATCCGTATAGCCGTCCATCTGATAGAGGTTGCTGGTGGTGTCGTAGGCATTCACATCAATCCCCGCCATGGGATTTCCCAGGCTGTCGGTGACGCTGCCATAAAACAGCGCGCTGGCCTTGGAAAAAGCCAGGGTGACTCCCGTCGCACCGGAGCTGGTGATCAGGCTGTTGTTAAAGCCCACATAACCATGAACAATCAGTCCCGAATCATCCGAACCCAGACCCCACTGGGCGGCCGTGACCCGCGCGGTGAAATTGCCGTTGGTATCGCTGAAGGCGAGCGCCAGCTGACCGTCGGCGGACTGCACCGGCATGAAAACGCCGGGCAACACGAGGTTGTTGTTGGCGGCATCCACAATTTTGCCGGAGATGCTCGCCGTGGCATTGGTCACCGTCAGATTCGTGGTGATGGTCTGGCTGCCGCCCAAGGTGAGCACCGGCGCTTTTTTGGTGAGGCTGACATAATTTGGATAAAAGGCCAGCAACGTATAAGTTCCCGCCGGTGCCGTGATGGTGTATGTCCCCGCATTGTTCGCCACCGTGCCGGCCAGTGGCTGCCCCAGCCCGTTGTGTCCCGGACGCGGCGGCGGAAACAGCAGGACCACGGCATTGGACAACGTCGTGCTGCTGCTGTTGCTGACCACATTGCCGGTGAACTTTTGTGCAAAGGGAAAATTGGTGACCGTGAAAAGGTTCGTGATCGGCGCAAAATGGCCGGTTGGGCTGGAAAGCTTATACAAATATTTCCCGATCAGGTTCTGCACGAAATCGCCGTTGTGAAAATTCAACGCTGCGGTGATCGCGCCCGGGGTCGAATTCAAATCCCCCGGAACATTGGCATCGGCCACGCCGCTGATCATAAAATTCGTCCCATCCGTCAGAGTGAACTGCTGCACCAACATGTCGCTGCCATCAATGACGCCGTTGGCGTTGGCATCGAGAAACTTTTGCACCACCACCGTTTCCGTGTTCGTCAACCCGCCGATCTGAAGCGTGATGAAGCCGTTGTAGGTGTTGCTGACCACGGACGGCGTGTTCGTGAAAGTGACGGCGGCGCTGGCGGCTGGCAGGAGACAAACCACCACCGCAGCCGCAAGCAAAAGTTTTTCGAATGACCTCATGCATGTTTATTATCAGCCTGACTGGACTTTGCAAGGACTTTAAGACATGAGCACAAGACGAAGCCGGTAGAAAACGCCCACGGATGACAGTGTCATGTGTTGCCATCGCATCCGACGTTGTCCGGCGGCTTGAGGCAACGCCGTTCACGCTTGTGCCGTCAACGTTGGTCAGCCGCGAGTCCAATCATTTCAACAACACGTTAGCGGGCTGCATCGCCGATGCGGAGCCGGCTTGCCCACGGCCATCAACATCTGAATGTCACTCGCCGCCAAGCCAGTCGTTTTGCCGTTGCTTCGACATTATTTTTCTAAAGTCCGGCTCATTTCGTCCGATTCAGTCTTGTTAAACAAATAACAGACATTCTATTACCATGAGCACCATCTCCAGTGTTTCTTCCGCAACAGGCCTTTATCAGCCCGCGAATCAGGGCAGCTTCTCGCAATCTGTTCAGGATTTTCAGGCCATCGGCAGCGCGCTCCAATCCGGCGATCTGACCAGCGCGCAAAGTGCCCTGGCGGCCTTTCAACAAGACCTGCCGGCCAGTTCGCAGACATCGTCCAATCAGCCGTTTGGCGCGAACAGCAAGGCGAATTCAGATTATCAAAGCCTGGTCAGCGCCCTGCAATCCGGCAATCTTTCCAACGCCCAGCAGTCGTTTGCCAGTTTGCAAACCGACCTCAAGGCCACTTCAAAAAGCCATCATCACCACCACCACAGTTCCAGCACGACCTCCTCCACGACGGCGGCCAGCAGCACCACCACCGGCTTCACAATTGACGATGCCAGCAACGGCCTGAATGTGACCGCTTGACGCACCTGACTGCCGGTTTGCGTCGGATCCTCCATGAATTTTAACTCCGCTGATGCCCGGAAATGGCCGGAACCGGTTGAACCGAACTGCGGGTTGACGGATTCATTCGAGCAGGCGTTGAAGTTTGCCTTTGAAATGCACAATGCCGGTCGCCATCAGGAAGCGGAGACGATGTGCCGCGCGTTGCTGCCAGTCCGTCCGAAAAACGCCCAGTTGCTTTTCCTGCTGGGAATGATTTTGCACCAGGCGCGCCGGGATGAAGAGGCGGTCAGGTGGCTGTCTCTGGCGGCGCAATGCCAGCCGAAATCAGCGCGGATTTTCAACGGACTCGGCTGTGTCTGTCAGAATTTGAAGGACCATGCCCGCGCCGCCAGCGCGTTTGAGCGGGCGATGGAACTGGAGCCGCCCTCGGCGGCCACCTGTTACAATCTTGGCAACACCTGCTACCGATTGGAACAAATTGAACGGGCGGCGGCGCTTTTCCGCCGGGCCGTCGAAATCAACCGGCACGATTCCGCCAGTTGGAATAATCTCGGGAAATGCCTCAAGGAACTGAACCGGCTGGACGAATCCATTGCAGCTTACAACCGTGCAGTGGAAATCGCGCCCGATTACGCCCTGGCGCGATATGGCCGGGCCGTCTCGCTGCTGGCGGCGGGCCGGCTGACGGAAGGATTCCGGGAATATGAATGGCGCTGGCATTTGACGAAGCGGCGCAAATTTCCCCAGCCGGCCTGGCGGGGCGGGCACGCTTCCGGCCAGACGCTCCTGCTGCATGCCGAGCAAGGGTTTGGCGATGCGATTCAAATGCTTCGATTTATTCCGGCGGCGCGGGAACGGGTCGCGCGCGTTATTCTGGAATGCCGGCCGGAATTGACGACCTTGTTCCAATACTCGAACTGTGCGGACGCCGTCATTCCATATGGATCACCCATCCCGCCGTTTGACTGTGTCACGTCGTTGTTAAGCCTGCCTCATGCTCTCGGCGTCACCTTGGACGCCATTCCCAACCGAACGCCCTATCTTCAAGCACCGCCCGGCAAACAGTTGCCGCCGGCACCATCCGGCCATTTGAAAGTCGGCCTGGCTTGGGCGGGAAATCCCGGACATCATCAGGATGCCGCCCGCTCGATCCGGCTCCAGGAACTCGCGCCGGTTTTACAGGTGCCGGGGGTCAGCTTTTACAGTTTGCAGCAGTCGGTGCCGGCGCGTGACGAGTGCTGTCTGCGGTCAAAGTCGGACATCATCAATTTCCGCCTGATCCGGGGTGATTTTCTGGATACGGCGTCGGTCATCGCTGAATTGGATCTGGTCATCACGGTGGACACGGCCGTGGCGCATTTGGCCGGGGCGCTGGGCAAACCGGTGTGGCTGCTCGTCCAGCATTCGCCGGACTGGCGCTGGTTTCTGGATCGCCCGGACACGCCTTGGTATCCCACCATGCAATTATATCGGCAGGCGGAAAGAGGCCGTTGGGACTTGCCGGTGAAGCGCGTCGCCGAGGCGTTGCGGCGCAGGTTGGATTCGCGTTCCGCGCGTCCGCAGCCACCACTGGTAAAACCGTTCCACTTGCCGGCGGACCTGACAGAGTTGCGCGCCAGCCAGTGCGGGCAATCCATTTTGGCCGGTTGACCTTGTCTCAAGCTTCCGCCGTTGCCGGCGGTTGCCGATTACCAGAACCGCAACGAGGAAATCCCCCGGTTGAGGTTCAATTTCACAGATGGTAGTTGGCGCTTCCAGGACTTTGAATGGTGACATTTCCCGTTGCCAGATCCAGCCGCAGGGTCCGGGAATTGAGGCCGCTGACATCACGGGCGTGAATTGCCAGTCCGTTGCGCGCGATGATTTCCTCGAACGCCCGGATGTTCCGCTCGCCGATGTTAAAAATGCGCTGCTCGTCAAGAAATTGCGCGCCGCCGGCCACCTTGATGATGAGCCGGCAGCGGTCGCCGCCGAGGTTGAAGACGGTTTTGAAAAGCTGGGGCACGCCGGTGTCCACGAACATGAACGGCGAAGTCACGGCCTTCTTTGGATCAATGCGCGAGTCCGGCAGCATCAGGTGCAGCAGGCCGCCAACTTTTTTGAGCGGGTCGTAAACCGTCACGCCCAGGCAGGAGCCGAGCGAATAGGTGACCAGCTCGGCGCTGCTGTCGTTGCTGGCGACCATGTCGGCTACTCCGACCACGAGATTCTTTTTGGGCGCGGGGACGACCCAGCGGGAGGGCATGGACATAAGATCGGATGTCAAATTTTCACCTGCGCAACGCCAGGCACGCAGGTGGATGAACCTTATTTTTCGTCCGGTTCCAGCTTGGATTCGGAATGGTCTCCGGAAAAATCCGCCGGACATTCTCAAGGTTTTTCTGCTGCGCGGCAAAAACACATTGCTTCCGGTTTTCAGCCGGTGGGCGCACCTTGTTCTTCGGCGAAAAAACGGAAAACTTGAATGATAATTCAGTTTCATGGCTAAAGTTTTTTTTCGGCCTGCCGATGGATGTGTGGAACAGCAGATCGGTTTCATCCTGCGGCATGGAAATGATGTTTTGACGGGCCAATGCCGGGGGTGCGACGGTGAAAACATTGTTCGCAAACTTATGAACGCTCAAACATTGGAAAGCACAACTGCCGGTGCTAAAAAATCCGTCGGCAAACATCTCACCTTCAACCTGCAAAACGAGTCCTATGGCATTGACGTGCTGAAGGTGCGCGAAATCATCCGCCTCACCAACATCACCGCCGTGCCACAAGTGCCGGATTACGTCAAGGGCGTCATCAACCTGCGCGGCAAAATCATCCCGGTGATTGATCTGCGGCGGCGTTTCGGGTTCGAGAGCGTAAAGGACACCGACCTGACTTGCATCATCGTGGTGCAGGCAAAGCTGTCCGACGGCAAAAACAAGCAGATGGGGCTTGTTGTGGATGGCGTCGAGGAAGTCGTGAATCTGACCCCCGGCGACATCGAGGAGACGCCGGACTTCGGCGGCAAAATTTCCACCGACTACATCGTCGGCATGGCCAAGGTCAAAGGCACCGTCAAGACCCTGCTCAACATTGACCGCGTGCTGGGCGCCGACGAATTGCAGCAAATCCGGGCCGCCGCCTGAACAACCAAAATTACAAAACCGCAATCAGCAAAAGTCGAATTCATCAATTTAGAAACAACCAAAATCAAACTATGAAAAACTGGACTATTGGAAAACGTGTCACCGCTGGCTTTGCCCTCATTCTCGCAATTCTTGCGGTGGTGGCTGTGACCTCATTCATCCTGCTCAATCAGATCAAGGCGCATCAGCAGGATGTGCTGACCGACGCCATGCCAGGCATTACTGCCGCCGGTCAGATCAAATATGCCGCCGGTGAAATCGAACTCGGATTGGCACGCGTCGTCCAAGCCAAAACGCCGGAGGAAAGAAAAACAATCGAGGACGGGATACAAAGCGTTCGGGTGCAAGTTAAGCAGTTATATGGCGATTTTGAAAAAACCATCACGCGTGCTGAAGACCGGGAACAATTTACCAAACTCACGGCGGCACATGATGCTTATGCAAAGGTCGGCGATGCCTTTTTGGAAGCAAGCCAGTCAACCAATAACGCGGAAATACAGCGGCTCATTCCAGAAATGCAATCAGCCTATGCCGCATACATAAAGGAGTGTGATGCCTTGTTCCAAGAGAACACGCAATTTGGCAACACCGCCGCGAAGGCCAGTCAACATGCCATGTCTTTGGCCAACACGTTGACCTCTGTGTTGGCGATCACGGGCATTTTGCTGGGGGTGCTGTTCTCCTTTATTCTGGTCAGGGGAGTCAACGAGGTGCTCACTCGTCTCTCCGGTTCGCTGAACGACGGTTCCAATCAGGTTGCCAGTGCCGCCGGCCAGGTTTCTTCCTCCAGCCAGTCATTGGCTGAAGGCGCGAGCGAACAGGCCGCCTCGCTGGAGGAAACCAGCTCGTCACTGGAAGAAATGGCGAGCATGACCAAACGCAACGCCGAAAACGCCCAAAAGGCCAACGACCTCGCCAAACAGGCCCACACCGCCGCCGACATTGGCGCCAACGATATGAAGGAGATGAGCACCGCCATGGAAGCCATCAAGGTCTCCTCCGACGACATCGCCAAAATCATCAAGACCATTGATGAAATCGCCTTCCAGACCAACATCCTCGCCCTCAACGCCGCCGTCGAGGCCGCCCGCGCCGGCGAGGCCGGCATGGGCTTTGCCGTCGTCGCCGACGAAGTCCGCAACCTGGCGCAACGCAGCGCCCAAGCGGCCAAGGAAACCGCCGCCAAGATTGAAGGTGCCATTACCAAGACCGGGCAAGGGGTGGAAATCAGCCGGAAAGTTGCCGGGGCGTTGAATGAAATTGTGGCCAAGGTGCGGCAGGTGGATGAACTGGTGGCCGAAGTTTCCAGCGCCTCGCGCGAACAGACCCAGGGCATCACTCAAATCAACACCGCCGTCGGCCAGATGGACAAAGTTACCCAGTCTAATGCCGCGAACGCCGAGGAAAGCGCGGCGGCGGCGGAAGAACTCAATGCCCAGGCGGAGTCCATGAAGCATTCCGTCATGGAATTGACACGGCTGGTTGGCGGCAACAGCCAGACCACCACAACCAGTGTGGCTGCGGCACCCGTGCGCACCAAGGAACCCCGCGCCGCCGCGCCTGTGGCAAAACGGCCGGCCTCGATTCAAGGAAACGGTCATGCCCACGTTTCGCAAGTGACGGCGGATGTGGCCAAAAGTCGGAGTGAAATCCCCATGGAAGGCGACTTCAAGGATTTTTGAACCCGCACAGACAAAAGCTGGAGAACCAACTGGTTGGAACAGAAATCGGTGTTCGTGTGAAAATGCTTGCTGCCAATAACAAAGCTGGCAGCGGAACATACTGACAACCTGTTGCGCCAGAAATAACAACCGGTGATGCCCCGGACCAGGCTGTCTTGGTGATGCCGGAATGCGTGGCATCGCACCCCAAAAAATAAAAAATTCAAAAACCAAATTCTGTCCGGGTCTTTTTCTGCTGGGAATTGGCGGGCTGCTCTCAAATGTTCAGGGTGCCGGCACCCTCACGGTTGCTTCGGATTCGGCTGCGTGGCAAAAACCGGCATGGCTGGCGGACTTGTCGGTGGGGGTCAAGGAAGGCTACGACGACAATGTGTTTTTGTCGGGCGTGGATCCGAAGTATTATTCGTCTGGTTACACCGTGCCGTCGGGCAGCGTTGCGGCATTGCAGAATCGTTGGTCCTGGGTCACCACCGTATCCCCCAAGGTCGGAGTCAACTTCGCGCCTTTGTTGGGAGATCAGAAGACGCTACAAACCCTGTCGCTCTCCTATGCGCCGGACTTTGCCATTTATCATGATCAGACATCAGAAAGCTACGATGCCCATCGCTTCAGTGCCGGCGTTAAGGGCAAGTCAGATGCGTTCTCATTCGGGGTGGATGATGCGTTTACCTACATTGATGGCAGCGACATGGGGCCGACCTATCCTGGCGGGTATGTCACCGCTTACAACGTCGCCGTGCCCCGCGAACGGCGGGAGCAAATCCAGGACCGCGCCACGGTTGCCTTCCAATATGATTGGAACCATTGGTTCATCCGCCCCACCGCTTCCCTGCTTTATTATGATTTGATGACCGAACAGCTCAACATCACCGGCTACCAGAATTATGAGGACCGTTACGATGTCAACGGCGGGCCGGACTTCGGATACAAAATCAATTCCCAACTGGCGCTGACAATGGGCTATCGTTACGGGCATCAATATCAGCAACAGTTCAGCTTTTCCCCCTACAGTTCGAGCAGCGATTATCAGCGCGTGCTGCTGGGCATCGAGGGCACGCCGTGGAAATGGCTGGATGTGAAAATCCAGGGCGGGCCTGATTTTAGGGATTACGATCCGGACACGGCCACCCGCACCACGCCTGTGGACGACCGGCACATGGTCACCTATTATGGCGAGGCCAGCCTGACGGCCACCCTTACGCCCAAGGACGCCCTGACCTTCAAATACAAAGGATGGCAATGGGTTTCCAGTGTCGGCAAGGTTCCCTATTTCGACAGCACCTACGATTTGAGCTACCATCGCAAGTTGACGGACAAGCTGGGTCTGGACTTGGGTGGCCGGCTTTTGACGGCCGACTACACCAGTGGGAACCTCGCCGCATGCAAACGCAACGACTGGCAATACACCGTGCCGGTGGCTCTGGGTTACGCATTCAACGCCCACGCAAGCGTCAGTCTGGCTTACGCGCTGGACTTGGGGCGCAATGCCCAGGATGGGATCGTGAATCCCGACACCCGCGACTACGACCACCAATTGGTTTCACTCGCGGCACTGTTTAAGTTCTAAAAGCAGATTCGGGGCAGGCAAACCGCAAAGACTTGAGGCAGCGGGTTGCCAGGCATTCCTTGTCGGCAATGCCGCAAGTCTTACAAGAAACGTCGCGTTCCTTGTAAGGAATGTCGCAAGTCCAACCGGGAATGCCCCATGTTTAGCATGGAGTGTAGCATTCCTTGTCAGCTTCTTCGCGTTTCTTGTATGGAACGAGGCATTCCCAGACTGAAAGATGTCCTGTCTAAAACGAGGCGGGGTAAAGTTGAGGCTGTTGCCAAATCGGGCCTAAAGTTCCGCCCAATTCCGCCGATGTTAAGGCATCATAGAAACATCCGGTAAATAGTTGTGCCGCCAGACTTTCAACAGTTAATTGGGGCTGTCATGACAACTGTCCAGACAACGATTGCAACCGACACGCTCACGGATGCCGATTATGAGTTTCTGCGCCGGCTGGTCTACGAACACAGCCGCATCAATCTCGGCCACGACAAGCGCGCGCTGGTGAGCGCCCGTGTGGCCAAACGCCTCCGCGCGCTGGAAATCGGCAGCTATCACGAGTATTGCCAGCGACTGAAAATGGAGGCGGACGTCGAGGAACTGGGCAACCTCGTGGATGTAATTTCCACCAACCACACGCATTTTTTCCGCGAGGAAAAACATTTCGACTGGCTGTGCGCCGTGCTGCTGCCGCAGTGGCGGTCCGCCCACCGCACAGGCGAGCCGTTCCGCGCCTGGAGCGCGGCGTCCTCGTCCGGTGAGGAGCCTTACACGCTGGCCATCGTGCTGGCGGAATTCTTCGGGCTGGACGGGAGCTGGACGATTGACGCCACGGATATTTCCACGCGCGTGCTCGCCAGGGCGGAACAGGCCGTTTATGACGCGGAAAAGCTCGCGCCCGTCCATCCGGAATTGCTCCGCCGGTATTTTCAGCGCGGCACCGGCCAATGGGAGGGCAGCTTCCGCGTCCGCGAAGAGTTGCGCAAACACGTCCGGTTCCAGCATTTGAACCTGCTCCAGTCGCAATATCCCTTCAGCCAGCGGTTCCAACTGATTTTCTGCCGCAACGTGATGATTTACTTCGACCGGCCCACGCAGGAGACGCTGATCGGAAAGCTGACGGAGCAACTGGAACCCGGCGGGCACCTGCTCGTGGGCCATTCGGAAAGCTTGAGCGGCATCCGGCACCTGCTTCGACAGCTCCAGCCTGCCATTTATCTCAAGCCCGAAAATAAAGGCTAAATTCCAAAGGCTAAAGGCTGAAGTTCTCCGGATTCTAGCCTTTGGCCTTTTTCTTACGCCGCCTTCGAGAGCGGATGTTTCTCCTGTTGCGCCAGCGCGTTCACGTCGAGGATGAGGCCGACGTGACCGTCGCCCAAAATCGTCGCGCCGGCGAACGCGGGATTTTTGTGGATCATCATCTCGTTGAGATTTTTGATGACGACTTCCTGCTTGTGCAGCAGCGCGTCCACCAGCAGACAGCGGACGTTCGCGCCGGACTGCACCACCACCAGGATGCCCTGGGTTGGATCCGTCGCGCGCGCCGGGATTCCGAAAATCTCGTGCAGCCGCAGCAGCGGAATCAGCCGCCCGCGCACGTTGACGACTTCGGCGCGGTTTTGAATGCGTGAAATCATTTCCGCCTTGGGCCGGAATGATTCCCGCACCGAAAGCGTCGGGATGATGTATCGTTCCGCGCCAACGCCAACGACCAGGCCGTCAATGATGGCCAGCGTCAGGGGCAGCGCGATTTTGAACAGCGTGCCCTTGCCCGGCGTGGAGGAAATGTCCACCGTGCCGCGCAATTTCTCGATGTTGCGGCGCACCACGTCCAGACCCACGCCGCGGCCGGAAAGGTCGGTGATTTTTTCCGCCGTCGAAAATCCGGCGGCGAAAATAAAATGGTGGATTTCCTCGTCCGGCAGGTTCGCGCCGGGCGCAACCAGTCCGCGTTCAACGGCCTTGGCGAGAATGCGGTCACGATTCAGCCCCGCGCCGTCATCCTCGATTTCGACAATGATGCTGCCGCCCTGGTGATAGGCGCGGAGGTGCAGCGAACCCACCGCGGTTTTGCCGGCGGCGGCGCGTTTGTCCGCCGTTTCGATGCCATGATCCATGGAGTTGCGGATCATGTGGAGCAACGGATCGTTCAATTCCTCAACCACGCCGCGGTCCAGTTCCGTGTCCTCGCCGCTGGTGATGAAATTGACCTTCTTGTCCTGCTTGGCGCTGATGTCGCGGGCGACCCGCGCCATTTTCTGGAACAGGCCGCGGATGGGCACCATGCGGAGCGACATGCTTACGCGCTGCAAATCGCGGGTGATGCGGTTCAGTTGCGCCACATTGCGGGAAAATTGCACGTCACCATTCGCCAGCCGGGCCAGGTTTGGCGCGACGAGCGACTGCGCGATGACCATTTCGCCCACCAGATCCAGAAGGCCGTCGAGCTTGCTGGTGTCCACGCGGATCATCGCGTTCGAATTGCCGTTGGCGGATGGCGCGGCGGGCGCGGCGGTTTCTGGCGATGGAGCCGCGGCGGCGGGTAAAACTTCCGCCGGTGTCCTGGCTTCGGGCATTTTGCCGGATGAAACCAGATCAATCATCCTGGACACTTCGGCCTTGAGACCTTCGGTCGGGATGAGAATTGGGGCCGCCGGTTTGTTGACATTCACCTGGGCTTCAATTTCGTCGAGAAATTGTTTAAGCACGTCGCGTCCGCGCAGGATGAGTTCAATGACCGGCGAGTTGATGGTAAATTTGCCCTGCCGCGCGAGATCGAGCAGCGACTCCAAAATGTGCGCGAGCCGGTTGATGGGGACGAGGTTGAGAAAGCCCGCGCCGCCCTTGAACGTGTGGAATGCGCGGAAGACGGTGTTCAGCATCTCCGCGTCGTCGGGCTGCTTTTCCAGCACCAGCACGCCCTGCTCGATGTTGTCAAGGTGCTCGCGGGACTCGGCAATGAATTCGCGCAGCAGGTCGGCATCGCCGGCGAGGTTCAAGTTGAGTTCCATTTCTCCTGAAGCGGAAATTTCGGCGGGCGCGGCGACCGGAGCAGCCGTGGTGACGACGCTGGCCGACGGCGGGACAACGACCGACGCAAGCGCGGAGGTTTCGGCGGGAGCCGCAAGCTGCTTTTCCAGGCTGACCAGCAAGGCGTTCAACCATTCGATGTTTTCCATGCTGAACGGCTGGCCGGATTCCAGAATGCGGACGGTTTTTTCCCACGCCCCGGCGCACGCGGAATGAACGGCGGCCAGTTCGGCCTGGCCGGCGGATTCGTCGCGCAGGTTGCCAATGAGGTCGAGGATGGGAAACTGGCCCTCATCCGACCCGGCGCGCGTCCGGCGAATTTCCGCGTCGAGATTGGTGAGCAGTTGTTTTGCGCGGCCTGGATTTTTCACAATGTTAATCCTGGTTCCACGGATTGGCGGTGACATCCACGAAGAGCTGGGCCTTGTCGGTGCGAAAGGCCATGCGTTCCAGCCCGCCACCGGGCACCACGGGCGATTGGGAATCCGTGGAGAGCTTCACTTCCGGCGGCTGCAATTTGCAGTCCAGGCCCGCGTCGCAAAGATTGGATTTGAAATTGCCGGCCATGATGTTGAGCAGTTCGCCAACCACGTCGCGGATTTCATTCACGTCCATCATTTCTTCGGGATTCATGCCCAGAATCTCCGCGGCGACCATACGGGCGGAGGCCAGGTTCATCCGCAGGTAAACTGCGCCAGCCACCTTGCCGGAAAAGCCGATGGTGCCGAGCAGATGCTTGTCTTCCAGCGGTTCGGCCAGATTGCGATCAATCATTTCCAGCTTGGCGGAAAACATGGTCTGGGCGGTTTTGATGAGCGCCATGGCCAGTGGTGTGCCCATCGCGAGCACCATTGCGCACCCCACCCCGTTGCGCAGAAGGGCTTCCTCGACGGTTTCGATGGCGTATTCCGCCGCGTTTTCGGCATCGGGATTGGCCACGCGCAACAGCCGGTCACGGAGGGCGGGATCCTTGTTGATCACCTTGACGATTTCGTCCACGTCGGAATCCTGCCGCGCGACGAGCTGGGTCAGGCGCGACGCGCTTTCCGGTTTGGGGGCGAATCCGTAGCGTCGGGATAATTCCTGGTAATTGGCGCCGTCTTGCATAATTCAAATCAAACTGGCGTCGCGGTGGCCGGTGTTGGTGCCGCCGTCTTTTTCTGAAGCGTCAAGCTGCGGCCTAATTTTTCAATCAATTGCTCCTCCTTGAACGGCTTCACCAGATAATCGCGCACGCCGAGGCGCGCGATGTGCAGCACATTGTCGCGGCCGGATTCGGCGGTGAGCATGATGACGGGAATCGCCTTCAACGCCGGGTCTTCCTTGAGCTTGGTCAGCATGGTCACGCCGTCCATCACCGGCATGGTGACGTCGAGCAGGATCAGGTCGGGTTTCTCGCGGGCGGCGGCGGCGAGACCTTCCTCGCCATTCGCCGCTTCGCACAAAACACAATCGTAAGACCGGAGCGACCGGCCCACGATGAGGCGGATGGTCCGGCTGTCGTCAACGCTTAGAATTTTCAGTGGCATACGAATTAATGTGGTTAAACGGTCTGGGTGAACTTGACGTGAACTTCCACGGCGAACCGGGATCCGTTGCAGTCGAAAATCATCAGTTCCTGCCGCACGCCGGGCAGCGACTCGATGTTGAAGGCGGTTCCGCGGATGATTCCGGGCGTGCTGACGGCACATTCGTGGCCCTTGTCGCAAAAGGCTGATTTCAATCCGCCGGCGAGCATGTTTGTGCATTCACCCACGACGTCGTTGACCTCGGTTTCGCTGAGGCTTTCTTCCGGCGGCAATCCCAGCATCGTGGCGGCGATTTGATTGGCGAAGGGCGCCGACAGGTGGAGATACACGGCTCCGCTCACCGTGTCGCCGGCGAAGCCGACCGAGCCGGTCGTGCGCTCGGAAAATTCCGGCGGCGGGCCGTCCGGCACGGGGGTTGCTTTCATCGAAAGCATGGTTTCAAACACATCCACCAGATGACCGTTAAGAAAATGGCGGATGTCCAATGAGGGCGCGGTTTTCAGACTCATAAATTTTTGATGGGGCTAGGTGATTTCAATGACTGCGCGGAGGCTGCGCGGTTTTCCGCCGGATGGCCGGGGCCGCTTCGTGACAAGACCGAGCGCACCAGCGCGACGGGAATTTCGTCCAACGGCAGGATTTGATCCACCGCGCCCAGTTCAACCGCCGCGCGCGGCATTCCATAAACGACGCACGTCGCCTCGTTTTGCGCGAAGGTCGCCGCGCCCGCCGCCCGGAGTTTTTTCATGCCCTGCGCGCCGTCCGAACCCATGCCGGTGAGCAGCGCGGCGACGGCGTGACGGCCGGCGCAGCTCACCGCCGAGTTGAACAGCATGTCCACGGCGGGCCGGGTGTAGTGCATCGGCGGACTCTGGTTCAGGACGATGCGGTAACGGTCGTTGTTCCAAACCAGCATCATGTGATAATCGCCCGGCGCAATCAGCGCCAGGCCGGGCCGGATCTCGTCGCCGGAAATGGCCTCCCGCACTTCCAACGCGCAGGTTTCGTTCAGCCGCGCGGCAAACGCCTTGGAAAAAACCGGCGGGATGTGCTGGATGATGCAAATGCCCGGCAGTCCGTCCGGCAGGCGGTTGAGCACAAATTTCAACGCCTCGGTGCCGCCGGTCGAGGCGCCGAGCAGGATGATTTGCCGCGGATGGAATCGCGCGGAATTCGCCAGGCTCGCCGGTTGTGGCGGCGGGTTTCCGGAAAATTGCCGGCGGACAGATGCGACCGCCGCGCCTTTCACCCGCTGGCAAAGCTGCGCGCCCAGATCGCCAATGCCCCAGGCGGAGGTGGGTTTGCCCAGCACATCCACCGCGCCGGCTTCCAGCGCGTCCAGCGCGGCGCGCGAACCGGTTTGCGTCAGGGAACTGACGACGACGACGGGCATGGGCCGGTGCTTTTGCAAAACCCGCATGAACGTCAGGCCGTCCATGCGCGGCATTTCGATGTCCAGCGTCAGCACGTCCGGGTTGAGCGCCAAAATCTTGTCGCGCGCCTCGTAGGGATCGGCGGCGGTGCCGACAACCTCGATTTCCGGGTCGCGGCTCAAGACGCTGCTGATGGCGTGCCGCACGACGGAGGAATCGTCCACGACGAGCGCGCGGATTTTTTTCGGGTTCATGCGAGGTTCATGAAATGTTCGACCTTTCCGGCCGAGTCGTGAACGCTGATCATCAGGCTTTCAAGTTTTTCCGGCGTGATGCCCAGCGCTTGATTGGCCCTGGCATCCGCGAGAAGAGCGTAGGATTCCCAGCCTGGGGCCGAACCCAGCAAATGCGCGAGGCAGTCCGCCACGTGAATGGTCGCGGACAATTTCAGTCTCGGGGTCGTCACCGGGCGATGGTGATTGGCCACGGCTTCAATAATTTCTTCGGGCAGATGCCACGTCTCCAGCAAGCAGGCGCCGACCTCGGCGTGGTCGGTGCCCAAAATCTCCTTTTCCGCCGCGTTCCGGGGATGACGGTTTTGAACGATGAGCTTTCTGACGGCCAATTGCGTGTCAGCATCAAGCGCCTGGTTCAACGCCAGCTTGCCGATGTCGTGCAGCAGTCCGGCGGTGAACCCGACCGGCGGCTCGATTTCCATGGAGTCGCCGTTTTTGACCAGTTGTTCGGCCGCCACGGCGGTGGTGAGGGAATGGAACCAAAGCTCCTTGGCCTCAATGGCGTAACCCGGGAGCGTCACGCTCATGGCCCCGCCGAAGGCCAGGCTCAAAACCATGTGAAGAATCTGCTGGTGTCCGAGAATCATCACCGCCTGCTCCACCGAGGAGACTTTTTCTTCAAACCCGAAATAAGGCGAGTTGCACGCGCGCAGCAGTTTCGCTGTCAGGACATTGTCGTATTTGAGCACCATGACGACATCGTCATTGCTGACGGCGGGCTGATCCAGCAGGGTCACCAGCTTGAGAGCAGCCTGCGAAACCGCCGTCAGATTTTTGACTTTGGCGATGATTTCATTCGGTGTCATAATTGCTTTCCGGCCGCAAGCAAACCAAACCACTTCCGGTGGCAGGCCAACGGTCCGATTATTTTTCGGCTAAATACCATGAAACTTGAGCAGAAAAGTGAAAAACCATGATGGTGGCGGATTTCATGCCAAGGGGACAGATTGGCTGCCGCAACCGCGCGCAATTCGCGGGTTTGTCGGCAGGCTGCTCGGCTTTTTGCAGGGCCGGGTTTGTTGCCGAACCGGGGACAAACTGGTTCAAGCCTGCGGACCGGCATCCGAGCTGAAAGGCTTGCCGGCGCCGGTTTTGCTTGCCCGCGACAGGACTTGGGCCACGGCTTGGGCCAGCAATTCGGGCGTGACCGGCTTGGTGAGGACTTCGCCGATGCCTGTCGTTTTTGCATTTTTCTCCATCGTGTTGTCCACAAAACCGGACATGAGCAGCATGGGAATGCCGGGCCTGACTTCATGCATCGCCGAAACCAGTTCCGTCCCCGACATCACGGGCATCGCCCAGTCGGTGAAGATCAAATCAAAATCCTGCGGTGCCTGGCGAAATCTGGCCAAAGCCTCCTCCGATTCTTCAAAGCGGGTCACGGCATAACCCAGCCGCCTCAAAAATTCTTCCGTCGAGCGGCCGACAATCGCCTCATCGTCCACAAATAAAATGCGTTCGCCATGTCCATGAGGGATGGCTGAAACCGGCGAGGGCGATTCCTTCTGGCTGGCAGGGCGGGTTGGCAGATAAATCTGGAAGGTGGTTCCCCTGCCCGGTTCGCTTTCCACCAAAATCGCGCCGAGATGCGATTTGATGATGCCATGCACCACTGAAAGTCCCAAGCCGGAGCCTTTGCTGATGGGCTTGGTGGTGAAGAACGGCTCAAAAATCCGTTTCCGGGTCGCCGCGTCCATGCCACAGCCGTTGTCGGTGACCGTCAGACATGCATGGGAACCCAGCCGCAATTCCCGGTGCCGCGCCACCATGTCCGCATCCACCTCCAACGCCCGCAGCGTGATGTCTATGCGCCCGCCGGTTTCGGCCAGAGCCTGCCAAGCATTGGTGCAGATGTTCATGACGACCTGGTGAATCTGCGTTGGATTGGCCAGCACCGGCGGACATTTCGCATCAACGTAGTGGGTGATTTTGACCATCGCCGGGATCGTCGAGCGCAGCAGTTTGACGCATTCGCCCACGATGGGTTGCAGCCGCAGCACCTGTTTCTCGCTTTCCTGCCGCCGGCTGAAGGTGAGAATCTGCTGCACCAGTTCGCGGGAGCGGTTGGCGGCCGTCATGATGGACTGAATGTATTGCTGGGAAGGATGCGTGTCCCCCAAGTCCTCGCGCACCAATTCGGCGCTGCCGAGAATGCCCGCCAGCATGTTGTTGAAATCGTGGGCGATGCCGCCCGACAGGGTTCCGATCGCCTCCATTTTCTGCGCCTGCAAAAGCTGCTCCTCCAGGTTTCGGCTGGCGGTGATGTCGCGTGAGTTGAAAACCACCCGTTTCCCGTCGGTGCCGTGCGGAAGGCTCCGGCCCACGGAGGCAAACAAATGCCAGCCGCCATCGTGATGCCGGACGCGGCATTCGATGGACACGGGCGAATCGGAATTGGCAAGCGCCCGGCGGATCATGGCTGCCAGCCGCGGCCAGTCCTCCGGATGAACAAATTCCGAAATGTTGCGGCCCGCCAGCTCCTCCGGCTGGTAATTGAGGATGCGCCCGACGGAAGGACTTTGAAAATGGATGATGCCGGACTCGTCCAACAGGGTGATCAAGTCCGAGGCGTATTCGATGAGCGAACGGAAGTATTCCTCGCGGCGGCGCAGTTCCAGTTCGGCGCGCTTGCTGGCGGTGATGTCGCGCGCCACCCAGGAGGTGCCCGTCACCTGGCCCGCCACGTCCTTGATGGGCGAGACCATGATGGAGACTTCAATGAGCCGTCCGTCCTTGCACCGGCGCACGGTGTCGAAATGTTTAACATGGCCGCAGTGGACGCGGCGCAAAATCTGTTCCCGCTCGTCCCGCCGGTCCGACGGAATCAATGATGCCAGGGTTTGCCCGACCATTTCCATCCGGGAATAGCCGAAGATTTTTTCCGCGCGGTCATTCCAACTGGTCACGATCCCCTCCAGATTGATGCCAATGATGGCGTCGTTGGAGAATTCGACGATGGCCGCCAGCCGCGCGTGGGATTCCTCGGCGCGGAGCCGTTCCGTCACGTCGCGCAAAATGGCCGCGTAAATTTTTTTGCCGTTGACCGCCACCTGGGAAAAGGACGCTTCGAGCGGGAACTCCTCGCCGTTGGCCCGCAGGCCGTGAACCGTGTCCAGATGGCCCGACCCGCGCGGCGTTTTGCCGGCGTGCCCGAAATTTTCAACGCCCTGCCGGTGCGCTGTCCGATGGCGTTCAGGCATGAACCGGTCCAGCTTCTGTCCCAATGCCTCCTGCCGGGGACATTGAAACATCCGCTCGGCGGCGGCGTTGAACAGAATGATGCGCTGGTTTTCATCCACGGAAATGATGGCGTCCAGCGCCGAGTCCACGATGGCGGACATCAGGGATTTCAGCAAAGGCGCGGGAATGAATTTGATTTTTGCGGGATTCATAAATGTTCATGCTCCGCTTCCAAAAGGGGCTGATAATGGCGTGCAAGCTGCCGGTTCTTGCGCCGGATTACAAGTTCAAACTGCTTTTGTCGCGGGATTAGGCGGCCTGGCCGGAGGCCGCTGACTCAACGCCGGGGTGCAACTTGACACTGCCGCCACGCCAAGTCGTAAAACCGGAGCGCCGGCTGGCCGCCGGTTTTAAAGGTTCTTTGTTTATCGGAGCTTGCGGGTTTCAACCCCGTCCAAAGCCGGCTGCAAGCCGGCGCTCCGGCGGCGGTGTCAAGTTGCGCTCTCAACGCCGTCGGCCGACTGGATTGACTGGTTTTGACGTTGCCAACAAGAGCATCAGGGGAGTCCCCGCCATTTGCGCCTACAACCCCATGCGCTTCAATTACTGGGCCGACTCCGAAAGACGGACAACTTTTTGTTTGCATTCATTAAAGTCCCGGCGGGTTTCACCGATAAGGATAGCGTCGCAAGACAGGCCGCCAGCCGCCACCAAGAACTGGCCGGGTAAACGGTGAACCACCCGATGACAATGGTTCGCCCGCAGCATGGATGCCGCGCAAAATCAAGGCCCCTCACGGGGCGGCTCAAGGAAAGAGTTTTATGGTAATCAATACTAACATATCTGCACAAACAACCGCTGGGTTGCTCATGCAGTCTTCTCAACAGCTCAGCCAGTCCCTCGAACGTCTGTCCTCCGGATCGAAAATCAATTCACCGGCGGATGACAGCGCGGGTCTGGCCGTCTCCATGGGCCTCACGGCCCAAATGGGAAACAACACAGCGGCGGGTGACAACGTCGCCGATGCCATCTCATTCAACCAGACGCAGGACGGCTACCTCCAACAGGTGTCCACGGCGCTGGACCGCATGAGCGAATTGTCGGTGCAAGCCCAGGACGTCACCAAGTCGGACAGCGACCGTTCGTTGTATGACCAGGAGTTCAGCACGCTCGCCAATTATATCAACAATGTGTCCACCCAGAACTTCAACGGGGTCAGCCTGTTTAATGGCGATGCCCTCAACGTGACGATTGACAGCAACGCGGACACGTTCGGAATGACCGGCATTGACCTCACCGCCAACACATATGCGACTCTGGCCAAAGATTCAATCGGCACAATAGACGCCTCGAAGACGGCATTGACGGATGTCAGCAACGCCATCTCGCAACTGGCGTCTGATCGGGCGAACATTGGCACCAACATCGAGACGCTGACGGATTACAGCAATCAGCTCTCGACATTGAACAACAACCTCTCGGCGGCCAACAGCCAGATCATGGATGTGGACGTCGCGCAGGAAAGCACGCAATACGCCAAATACAACATCCTCGTGCAAACCGGCACGGCGATGCTGGCGCAGGCCAATGCCATGCCGCAATCAGTTCTGAAGCTTCTAAGTTAATTCTTAGGAACAGCTTGGCGCGGCAGGTGGGCAAACCCGGACGGCCCCGCAAGGTCGTCCGGGCCAGCCGCCAGCCGCCAGAAGGAAAGAGCCAGCAAAATCATTTGTCCCGTTCCATTGCAATTAACCAGACAAACGCACAACAAACCAAAGATTCACGCTCCAACGACGGCAAAACAGTGAAACACCACCTCACAAACAAATCCGCAGCCCTCCGCATCACCATGGTCAGGCGGTTACGGGGAGCTTGGAAAGCGGGCGTGCTTTTCCCCGGTTCGATCCGGACTGGAAGACGGTTTGATTTAAGCGATTTCGACGCTCAAGTCGCGGCGCGAGCCGCCGATGATGAGTTGTCGGGAAACGGTGCCCGGCGACCGCAAACGGCCGGAAGGAAAAATTGGCGGACGCCTCTAATAAAAGCCCGCCTCATGGCAGGGATGCCGTGAAAAAACAAATCCCCCCGAAAGGGGTGACTCAAGGAAGGAGTCAGTAGTATGGTCATAAACACAAACATATCAGCACAAACAACCGCTGGGTTGCTGGCACAGTCCAGTTCGCTGTTAAGCCAGTCCCTCGAACGTCTGTCCTCCGGATCGAAAATCAATTCGCCGGCGGACGACAGCGCGGGGCTGGCGGTTTCCATGAACCTCACGGCTCAAATGGGAAACAACACAGCAGCGAGCAACAACGTCGCCAACGCCATCTCATTCAACCAGACGCAGGACGGCTACCTCCAACAGGTATCCACCGCGCTGGATCGCATGAGCGAACTGGCGGTGCAATCCCAGGACGTCACCAAATCGGACAGCGACCGTTCGCTGTATAACCAGGAGTTCAACACGCTGGCCAATTACGTCAACAACGTGTCCACCCAGAACTTCAACGGGGTCAGCCTGTTCGATGGCAAAACCCTCGACGTGACGACTGACAGCAGCGCGGACACGTTCAAAAACCTGGGCGTGGATCTGACCGCCACGACCTATTCGGGTCTGGTCAAAGACGACGTCAGCACCACTGCCGACGCAAAGACAGCGTTGACGGCTGTCACCAGCGCCATCTCGCAACTGGCGTCTGATCGGGCGACCATTGGCACCAACATCGAGACGCTGACGGATTACAGCAATCAGCTCTCGACGCTCAACAACAACCTCTCGGCGGCCAACAGCCAGATCATGGATGTGGACGTCGCGCAGGAAAGCACGCAATACGCCAAATACAACATCCTCGTGCAAACCGGCACGGCGATGCTGGCGCAGGCCAATGCCATGCCGCAAATCGCGCTCAAGCTCTTGAGTTAAGAGCCGCGAGCCGGTTTGATGGACGGGTAAACATCCTCGGACGGCGTGAAAACGCCGTCCGAGCTTGTGGCTTGATGGACATTGTTGGCAGATGAGAAAGAATTGAAACAAAGCAACAGAAAGAAACGTAAATATGTCAAGCACAGTCCCGCAAATCGGCCTGCTTTCAAATTCAAGTTCATCCACCTCGCCATCGCTGGCCGTGACCGGCCTGGCCTCCGGCATGGATTGGTCAACCGTAGTCACGGAACTGGCCGACGCCGAGCGCGCCCCGGAAACCCAATGGAAAACCGAACAAACCACCCTGAACAACCAGAACTCCGCGTTCACCACCATCGCGGGCGACCTGACGACGCTGCAAACGGACGTGGAGAGCCTGCAGAATTCAAGCCTTTACACCAGCCGCACCGCACAGACGTCCGATTCCACAGTCGCAACCGCCAGCGCGGCCTCGGGCGCCACCCTGGGCACATTTTCGTTTAACATTTCACAACTGGCCACAGCGTCCCAGTTCAACGGCAAATCCAGCATCAGCACCGTCCTGGATCCGAACGGCGATTTGAGCAACGTGACCATCGGCACGGCGGGATTTGCCACGCCCGTCACCGCCGGCACCTTTACTGTCAATGGCGTGCAAATCACCGTGGCCGCCACTGACTCCTTGCAGCAGGTTTTTGACAACATTTCCACCGCCACCAATGGCGAGGTGACGGCCAGCTACGATTCCGGCAAGGACAAAATCACGCTCACCGACAGCAAGGGCAACGACATCGTCCTGGGCAGTGCCACGGACACCAGCAATTTTCTCCAGTCTGCCGGTCTTTACAACAACGGCAGCGATTCTGTGACCAGCCTGGCGGCGTTGGGACACGTCCAGCTAACGGTGGCGATGGATGATTCCGACCTGAAAACGGCCATCACGGACGGCGGCAGCGGCAAGGGCGCATTCACCATCAACGGCGTGACCATCAATTACGACGCCAGCACCGACAGCATTCAAAACGTGTTGG
Source organism: uncultured Bifidobacteriaceae bacterium (assembly GCA_964449815.1). Lineage (GTDB taxonomy): Bacteria > Verrucomicrobiota > Verrucomicrobiia > Limisphaerales > UBA11358 > UBA11358. Next base: position 18,521 of record CAYVGC010000019.1, on the reverse strand, counting down.
ATCGCATCAACAGCTCCAACGCCGGCGTCACCGCCAGCTATGACAGCCAGAACAACCGGTTTGTGCTGGCCAATAACAACACCGGCGACATGGGCATCGCGATGCAGGATGTAACCGGCAATTTTCTGGCTGCCACCGGCCTTTCCACCACTGCCGGTGGCGCGCTGGTTCGCGGCCGGGATCTTCTTTACACCCTCAATGGCGGCACGCAGCAACTGGTCAGCCAGTCCAACACCATCACCAGCGCCAGTTCCGGCATCACCGGTCTTTCGGTCACCGCCCTGGCGACCACTTCGGCAAACAATCCGGTGACGGTGACCGTGGGCAGCGACACCAGCAAGATCAGTTCGGCCGTTCAACAATTCGTCACGGACTACAACGCGGTGCAATCCTACATCACCAGCCAGATGGCGGTGACCAACAATTCTGACGGCTCGGTGACCGCCGGCCTGCTCACCGGCGACATGACCGCCGGTGGCATCGCCTCCAACCTACGGTCCACGGGTTTTTCCGCTGATGCCACGCTGGCCGTGTCGGGTTCCGCCATCCAAAGCCTCGCGGACCTTGGCATCTCGACCAACGGCCAGAACAATACCGTTACGCTCGATACGAACACCCTCAACAGCGCGCTGACGAGCAATCTCAGCGCCGTGCAATCGTTTTTTTCGGATGCCAACAGCCCGGTCACCCAACTGAATAATTATCTCAATGACACCATCGGCAGCACCCATTCAACGACACCTGGAACATTGACCCAGCACGAGACGGACTTGAGCCAGCAAAGCAGCAGCATCACCACGCAAATCAGCAATCTGGAGGCAAAAATCACCTCGGACACCGCGATGTGGAACAGTGAATTTGATGCCATGGAACAGGCCGAATCGCAGACCAACTCGGAGCTGACCTACCTCTCGGAACAGGTCAGCAACGGCTCGCTCTAAAAAATGACACATTCACAAATCCAAACGGCGAAAGAATTTCCAACGGCCAATTCCCAATTATCAGCGAACGGAAATCGAACCGTTTCGTCATGGGGCGTCCGGCAAATTTCGTCACTCGCCGCCAGCGTGCTGCTCACCGGCTGCGCGGCACCAAGTTTCACGGCGATTCATTTGACGCCGTCCTACCAGCCGGAAAATATTTTCCTGGCCGCACCCAAGCTGCCGGGGGACGTGAAGCGCGTCGTGGTGCTGCCGCTGGCGTGCGATGAGCGGCGGACGGATTTGGCGGCGGGCCAAGAAGAGTTCGCACCCGTCCTGCTGGCCGAGCTGATCAAAACGAAAAAATTCGAGGTGGTCCAGGCTTCGTCCGAGGAACTAAGGCGCCTGACCGGCCGGGCGGAATGGACCGGCGAGGAAACCTTGCCCGCCGGTCTTCTTGGCTCGCTGAAAAAAGAATACGGCTGCGACGCGGTTTTGTTCTGTCAGTTGACGGGATTTCAGGCTTATCCGCCCCTGGCGATTGGCTGGCGCCTGAAGCTGGTGGATGTCCGCCAAAAGAAAACCATTTGGGCCGGCGACGAACATTTTGACGCAGGCCGGCCGGCGGTGATGGCCGCCGCGCGGCGTTACCAGCAGCGGCAGCAGCGGCAGTTGGGCGGTGACACCGCCGACTGGCTGGCGGCAACCTCGCCGCAGTGGTTTGGACAGTATTCTCTGGCCAGCCTGTTCAACACGTTGCCCGCCCGATGAAAAAAACTAAAGTCCGTTCCCAGCCGTCCGATAATAAACAAGTTCGTGAGATTTGGTCAGAATGAAAACATCTCAAAGGAATATGGAAATTGAATTTAATCCAAGTCGCGTCGGAAACACCGCCGCCGCCCGGACGGTTGCCAAAAGTCAGGCCGCCACTTCCAGCCAGGACAGCGCGTCGCTGAACCAGACCGACGTCTTGAAGGCGGCCATCAACAACATTTCGCTGGTGCGCCCGGAGAAAGTGGATGCAGCGCGCGCCGCAGTTGCGGACACCAAGTTCCCGCCGGATGAGGTGTTGAAGGCCGTCGCCTCGCTCATTGCGGAAAAAATCCAGTAAAATTCCCCAGCCCACCTGCCTGCCATGCACGCCGCCAATCCTTGGAAATCCTACCGCCAAATCGCCACCCAGACCGCGCCGCCCGGCCAGTTGATTCTCATGCTTTTCGACGGCGCGCTGCGTTTTCTGGAGCGCGGGCTGACCGGGTTTTCCTGCACCGACCCGGCCGAGGCGAACATGACCGTCCACAATAATTTCCAGCGTGCCCTGGACATCGTCCGGGAGTTGAACCGCGCGCTGAACATAGAGCAGGGCGGCAAGTGCGCGGAAACCCTCCGCCAGCTCTACGATTACTGCGAGCGTAAAATCACGGAAAGCAATTTGAAAAAACGTCCCGATGGCGCCAGGGAAGTCATCAAACATCTGACCGTCTTGCGCGATGCCTGGGCCGCCATGCTGGCCGGTCAGAACCTTGCTCCGGCGGCCGTTCCGGGGTGTGCCGCCGAGCTGGCGGCGGTTTGAAAATTTGAAAATTATGAACGCCGACCACGATTTGAAACATAGCTACCGGGAGTGGCGACGGCTCGCCGAGGCCGAAGGCGAGGCCATCCGCGCCGGCAACTGGATGCTGGTCTTCGACTGCCAGAACGCGCTCCGCCAGCTCCAGCCGCGCATTGTCCGCCAGACCGAAGCCGCCCGCCGCGAATGGGCGGTGCTGGGGCTGGACGCCGAGGCGATGGAAAATGATTTGCACGCGGTCATCCATTCGCTGATTGCAATCGAAGGCCGCAACAATTCCCTCATCAACGCCCGCCAGAGCCTCGCCCAGGAGGAGTTGGCGAAGCTGGAACAAGCCAGCCTCACCTTGCGGCGCATCCAGCGGAGTTACGTCCCGGCGGGTCCCACGGTTTGGAACTCATTTTCCTGACTTTTCAAAAAAAGAATTAAAGTAATTTCCCCCGCCGCCGATTCAGCATTGATGCCAAAGCAATGTTTGGCAGTTAAACTTGTGTTCCTGTCCGGAAGCCGGGAACGCGGGCGTTGAATTTCGAGGATATGTCAGGCAGTGGCCTTAATGTTTCGCGGCTGACCGTGTCCAACCGCATTTTGGTGGTGGACGACGAGGAAGTCGTTTTGTCCGCGCTGCGCGAGACGCTGCGCCGCCATAATTACGACGTGGTCGCCACCAGCGACCCGGCGGCGGCGCTGGCGGCGCTGCGGGACGGCGCGTTCGCCGTGGTCATCGCCGATCAGCGGATGCCGTTCATGAGCGGGTTGGAGCTGCTCGATCAGGCGCGGCAAATCCAGCCCCAGGCGACGCGCATCCTCATGGCCGGCGTGGTGAGCCTCGACATCGTCATTGACGCCATCAACAAGGGCGAAATTTACCGCTTCATTGTCAAACCGTGGCTGCGCGAGGAATTACTCGTCACCATTAAGAACGCGGTGCAACGCTGCGAACTCGTCCAGCAAAACCTCCATTTGCAGACGGCCACGCTTTCCATGAACGAGCAACTCGTGGAGCTGAACCAGTCGTTGGAGGAACAAGTCAAGCTCGTCGCCCGCCAAAACCAGCAGCTCGCGCAGATGAACCAGGCGCTGGAGCAAAACCTGCTCCGCTCGATGGAGCTTTCCCTGCACACCACGCAGACATTTTATCCGATGCTGGGCGAGCAGGGCCGGCACGTCGCGCAGCTTTGCCGGACAATGGCGCAGACGCTTGAGCTTCCCGCCGGGGACCGCCGCACGCTGGAATACGCCGCGTTGCTGCATGACATCGGACTGGTCGGCGCGCCGCGCTCGCTCATCCGGCGCTGGCGGGAAAACCCGCGGGCGCTCAACGCCGACGAACAGGCGCTCATCGAGCAGCATCCGGCGCTGGGGCAGGAACTGTCCGCGTTCGGCAATGGCTTGGAGCAGGTTGGCATCCTCATCCGCGTCCATCATGAGCGGGTGGATGGCATGGGTTATCCGGACAAGCTGCCGGGCGATAAAATTCCGTGGCTGGGCCGTCTGCTGGCGGTCGCGGTGGCCTTTGCCTCCAGCAAGCTCGTCCGCGACGACGCGGTGGAGGAAATCAAAATGCAGGCCAACACCGGGTTTGATCTGGACGCGGTGCGGGTCTTCCTGCGGGTCTTGCCGCTGCTCCAGACACCGCGAAAGGAAAAACAGGTGCCCCTTTCCGAATTGCGCCCCGGCATGGTGCTGGCGCACGGAATTTATACGCCAAGCGGACTGTTGCTGATGCCGGAGGGCCAGCAGTTGAACTTCACCTACATCAAAAAACTGCTCAACCATGACCGGATTCAGCCGATTAACCAGTCGTTGGTTGTCTATTGCTGAACCATGACAATGCCAGCGGTCATCCCAGATCCGCCACGGGAATGCCCCGTGACGCCGCATCATCTCCCGGAACAATGGTGGCGCAATTTTTTTGAATCGTCCGAGGACGCGCAAATCGTCTGCCGCTCGGACGGCATAATGCGGGAAATCAATCCCAAGGCGGCGCGGCTGCTCAAGCTTGATCGCAACGCCAAGGAGGCCAATTACTGCATTTGCGACATGCTCCTGGCGCCCGCCGGCGAGTCCCTCCGCGAGACGCTCCGACACGGCTGCGGCCGTTCCGACACGCTGCATTCCGTTTCCATCATGGCCGGCGGCCGGCTCGCCGGCATGGCCGACCTCGAACTGGCGTCGCTCGACGACCGCCATACCCTGGTCATTTTCCGGGATGTGGGACGCCGGATGCGGCTGGAATCCCACGTCAACCGCCTAGTCACGGCGATTGACGCCACGCCGGACGTTTTTTTCCTGACGGATGACAAGGGCGGCATCACCTTCGTCAATCCCGCCTTTCACACCGTCACCGGCTATGACATTGAAAGCGTGCTGGACCGCACCGATGAATTTCTGCGCGCCGCGTCCGAGACGGAAAAGGTGCATGACTATCTCGAACAGGTCAGCAAGGGCCGTGAATGGATTGGCGAACTGACCAACCTGCGCCACGACGGCACGCCGTATCAGGTCGAAGCCACCATCTCGCCGATCACGGACATGACCGGCCGGTTCATCGGCTACGTGGCCTGTGAACGCGACATCACCGCCCGTAAAAAACTGGAGGGCGACTTGCGGATCCAGCATGATTTTGTCCGCAGCATCCTGCACTCGCTTGACGGCGCGATTTACAGCCTCGACCGTGAGTTCCGCATCACGCACGCCAACGACGGCTGGCGGCATCTGCCCGCCGAACACGGCGGCATCCGCCTGAACGGGCCGCCGGAAATCGGCCGGCCGCTGCTGGATTACGTCGCCGATGCCGCGCGCCGTTCGGAGCTGGCGGCGGTTTTTGCCGAGGTGTTGTCCACCGGCCGGGCGCAGGACAATCGTTATCAAGCGCCGAACGGGTGTCACTGGGTGCTCAAAATCTCACCGTGGATTCACGACGGCCATGTGCGCGGACTCATCTGCAACATCGCCGACCAGACCCATTATCACGACCTGCAAAACCAACTGTTCCAATCCCAGAAAATGGAGATCATCGGCACGCTCGCCGCCGGCGTCGCCCACGATTTCAACAACCTGCTGCAGGTCATCTGTGGCAACACCAGCCTCGTCATCGCGGAGGTGCCGCAAAACTCGAACCTTCATCACTGGGGCGAGCAAATCAACCTGGCCGCCACGCGCGCCGCCGAAATCACCCAGCAGTTGCTCTCCTTCAGCCGCCGGTCGGAGGAGAAGCGCATCGTGCTGGATCTGAATCAAATCATCCGCGAGGCCGGCCAGCTCGCCCGCCACACGCTGCGCGCCAATGTAAACCTGGAAATCGTCCCGGCGGCGCGACCCATTCCCGTGAAAATTGAATTGAGCCGCGCGACCCAGACGCTGCTCAACCTCTGCGTCAACGCCCAGGACGCCATGCCCAACGGCGGCACGCTCACCCTTACCAACGCTGTCGTGACCGCGTCGCCCGCAATCGCCGCGCGGCATAACGTGGCGGCCGGCGGCGAGTTCGCCCGTTGCAGCGTCGCCGACACCGGCTGCGGCATTCCGCCGGACCTGCTGCCGCGGATTTTCGAGGCGTTCTTCTCCACCAAGGAAAAAGGCCGCGGCACCGGCCTCGGCCTTTCCATCGTGCGCCGCATCATGCAGGAAGCCGGCGGCTTCGTGGACGTGGAAAGCGCGGTCGGCCAAGGCACCACGTTTCACCTCTACTTTCCAGTCTCACCGGAAAAGCTCATCCCCGCCGCCCAGCCGGCGGAACATCTCCTGCCCTGCGGCAAGGGCCGGGTGCTGGTGGTGGACGACCTTGATCTGTTGCGAGACTTTGCCAAAACCTTTCTCGAAATTACCGGCCTGACCGTCTTGGTGGCCGGCACTGGAAACGAAGCGCTCCAGCTTCTGGAAAAGGAAAACGGCGCGGTGGACATTCTCTTCACCGATTACGCCATGCCGGGCATGAATGGTGCGGACCTCATCGAACAAGTCGCCATCCGCTGGCCTCACATCCGCCCGGTGCTGACGTCCGGCTATCTCGACGAGCCGATGATGAAGCGGCTGGAGGAGTTGAACGCCCGGGTGCTCGCCAAGCCCTACGAAACCGAGGAAGCGGCGAATTTGCTCATCAGCCTGCTGCCGAAACACAGTTAAATTTTCAGGCGGCAGCCCTGCCGGCGGTCCGGCTCTCGCGGGTGGCTGCAATCACGCCGTCAAGAACGCCCGCCGCCGACGGCAGAATGGGACGCAGCATTTCCACGCGGGTGTTCAAATGGACGATTGTGTCGCTTGCGCCGGCGGTCACCAGGCGGCGATACCAGTCCACAAACGCGCGGCTGACTGCGGCTTCTTCCGCGGCATTCTGAAGTTTTTTCGCCGGCTGCGCGGTCGCCGTCGCACAAATGATCTGCGCGGCCAGCGCGCGCGGCGGACGTTCACCGTTGATGGCGCTTGTCCACAGCGGCAGCGCCGCCGCCGAATCCTGGCTCAAGAGCAGCGTCTCGGCGCGTTGCGCCACAACCACGCCGTCGTCCGGCAGCTGGCGGATGGCCTCGGCCGTCCAGTCGCGGGCAAACTCCAAAAATTCCGGCCGGCTCAACGCAATATCACCGCCAAGCCGCCACGCAGCGGCGTTGCGGGCGCCGGTCTGCACCAACCCGTTCAATTGTTGCAGCGCCTCGATTGGCCGGTTTTGCGCGGCGAGGAATTTCGCGTAATCCAGTTTCAATTCCTCCGTCCGCCTGGTTTCAGCCAGCCCGGCCTTGAACGCCTTTTCCGCGCCGGCGGAATCGCCGAGTCTGATCAGGCTCATGGCCAGACAATGATTTGGCACGGCGGTGAGAACGTCCGTGTCGATTGGCGCGAGGGCGGTTTGCCCGCGCTTGGCCAGACATTGGCGCATCTGTTCCGCCGCCTCGTGGAACTGCTTCAGTTCAAAATGCGCCAGACCCAGCGCGAAGTGCAGCGACGCGGTCAGCCCGCTGTTTTTCGCCAGCGGCGAATTCAGCGTCTGCACGATCTCGTCGTGTGCGCGCACCTTGTAAAGGTGACACGTGAGTTGCATGAGCAGCACTTCGCGCAATTCGGGAGCGACCCCGGCCGGCGGCAGCGCGGACATGAGCCGGAACGCCTCGCGGTAATGTGTCAGACCCGCCGGCAAATCGCCGGAGCGGACCAGTTCGAGGCCGAGGTTCATCTGCAAATTCGGTTCGTCCGGATATTCCGTCACGGCCTGGCGGAGCAGCCGGAGGTTGCGTTCGATCTTGTTGCGGTCCTGGACGATTTCCTTGGCGTAGCCGTGATGGAGCAATTGCGCCGTGCCGATGGCGGTTTTCATTTCCCACGCCTGGCCGCATTTGATCAGGCCCGGAAAAACCTGCTCGTGAATCCGGCTGTAATAAAAAACGCCCGGCGCGTTGCGGAACAGGCGCGGGACAAAATGCCGGCCGTGCGCCTCCTCGCCCTTGTTGACCAACGGCAGGCGGAGGGCGATCACGTCGGCGCGTTTCACGTCGGCGCGCAATTGTTCATGCTGATCGGCGGGCAACTCCTCGTCGGCGTCGAGCATCAAAACCCAGTCGCCGGTGGCGTGTTCGAGCGCGGCGTTGCGCGCGGCGGAAAAATCATCGCACCAGGCGAACGAATGCACCTCCGCGCCGAATTCCTTCGCGATTTCCACCGTGCGGTCGGTCGAGCCGGTGTCCACGACCACGATTTGACCGGCGATGCCCTTGACCGACGCCAGGCACTGCGGGAGAAATTTCTCCTCGTTTTTGACAATCAAACAGACGGACAATTTATTTCCGATTTCCGATTTCCGATTTCCGATTTGATCCGGCAAGACGAGCCATTCCGGTTTCGCGTTGCCCTTGAGATTTTTCCCGAGGAACTGTCTCGCCGCCTTCCAGTTTGGCGCAAGGTCGCGGGCGTGTTGCGCGCACAGTTTTGCGCCCTGACCGGCGCCGGCGGCCAGCGCAATTTCCGCGAGCAGCAGAAAGGCTTCGGGATGGAACGGACGATGTGCGATGGCGTCGGATGCGGCATTCCACGCGGCTGCAAAATCGCGGCGGTTCCACGCGGCGCGGGCCGCTTCAAGATTTCCAATTCTCGCGACAGCCGGCGTTTCAATTTTTTTGGCCGCCGCCGGAGTCGAAATTCCATCGGACCAAAACCGGCCGGCCTCGGATTTATGCGTCAGGGCCAGCGGCGGCAGCGGCACTTTCAGCGCGACGCCTTGAGGCAGGGCGGTTGGAAAACGATAACCGCGTTCGAGGGTGGATTCGTCCGACAATTTCCATTTGGCGCGGAACAAATCCCAGTTGCGCAGCATGGCCTGGCGGTAATCAATCCGCGCGCCCTTGAAGGTCTGGCTGCCGGTGTGGTGGATGAAAACATCCCGGGCGACGCGGGTCTGAAAACCGGCCAGCCGGGCGCGGATGCAAAAATCGTCGTCCTCGAAATTGCCGGAAGCGAACCGCTCGTCGAGTCCGCCGATTTGTTCGATCAAGGAACGGCGCGCGAGCAGGCAAAAACCGACCGCGCGGTTGACCGCAAACGATTCGCCGCGATGTTGCACCGACCATTGCGCCGCAAACGCCGGCATTTCCGCGAGGCTCCGGTAGGATGCTTCGCCGACCAGTTGCGGACCGGAGACGCGATTCGACATCGGGCCGACCGCGCCGGTTTCGGGATGCCGCTCCAGCACGTTCAACATTCCTTCCAGCCAGCCTTCGGTGACAACAGTGTCATTGTTGAGCAGGACGACGTGTTCGCCGCGCGCAATGGAAAGCCCCTGGTTGTTTCCCGCCGCGAAGCCGCGGTTCGATTGATTGCGAATGACGGTGCAATGGGAGTGCGCCACCCGCCACGATTTCAAAAACTCCGGCGTGCCGTCGGTCGAGCCGTTGTCCACGATGATGATTTCGTGCGGCATGGGCGTGTTCGCCGCAATGCTTTCGAGGCATTGGCGCGTGTCGGCAAGCTGGTTCAGCGCCAGAATGATGATTGAGACCGCGCACTTTTTCTTTTCCGCGCCGTCGGACGGAGCCTTGTAGGAGGCGATTTTGCCGGCATCGGTTTTTGCAATCCGGCCATCGGCGTTGACGATGAAGTCCGGCTTGATTTTTCCGAGCCATTTGGCGTGGAGCCGGGCGATGTTTTGCCGGACGTTGCGGAACCGCTCCGGGCCGCTTTGGGATTCATAATGCGCGACCACGCTTTCGGGCTGATAGACCAGCAGGCTGCCGGTTTCGCCGATTTTAAGGCAAAGGTCCACGTCCTCGTAGCCGTTCAAAAATTCCTCATCGAAACCGCCGATCTTCTGGAAAATTTCCCGGCGCACCAGCAGGCAGGCGGCGGTGAGCGCCTGATAAGTCCGGGGTTCGTTCGCTTCGGGGAAATTTTGCGGCTGGCCGTGGAAAATATGCTGCGCGAGCAACGGGTCGCCATGCGCGCGGTCATCGAGCAGCGCAACGCCGGCGTGCTGGATGGTGGCATCGGCAAAGAGCAATTTCGCGCCGACCGCGCCGGCTTTCGGGTCGGCCTCGGCGGTGCGGAGCAACGGTTCCAGCCAGCCCGGCTTCACCTCGGTGTCGTTGTTCAGAAACAAAACATACTTTCCGCACGCGGTGGCGGCGCCCTGGTTGCAGGCGCGGGCGAAGCCGAGATTTTTTTCGTTAAGAATAGCCGCCAGCCGTCCAGCCTTTTGTTCCGCGATGAAAAATTCGCGCGTGCCGTCGGTTGAGGCGTTGTCCACGGCAATGATATCAAAATCTTCCGGCGGCGTGTCGTCACGCAGCGCCTTCAGGCAGGCGCGCGTCAGGTCAAGCCGGTTGAATGTCGGAATAACGATCGAAACTTTTGGCGCGGCGGATTCCTGCCGTCGGGACGCCGGCGCTTCCAGGGATGACACTCCGCTGCGCGCCGCCGAGAGAACTCCGCGTGCGTAGGCGCGCTGGAGAATCTGCTGGTAAATGTTTTCCAGCCGGATTTTCTGTTCCGGCGTGGTTGCGCGGGTCGCGCCGCCGGCGCGTTCGAGCCGCGCGCAATCGGCTTGAAGCTTTTCGTCCACCACCGAGTCGAAGAATTGTGCGCGTGTCGTGCTGGCCGCGTCGAGCAGGCGCTTGTTCTCGAACGCGATTGAAGTTTCAGGAAATTTGGCCGCGAACCGCACGGCCATTTGGCCGGCGCGGAACTGGCGTTGCGAGAACCGCCCCGGATCGGTCGGATGGTCGTGACAAACTTCTATTCGTGAGCGATAACGCAGGCGCATCCCGCGCTGCTGCAGGCGATGTCCCAAATCGGTGTCTTCGTAGGCGGCATGCACATAGCCCTCGTCAAAAACCGGCCGCTCCATTTCCAGAAATTTTTTCTTCAGCGAGACGTTGCTCGTGTAAAAATGCAGGTAATCCACGTCCTCCGGGTTTCGGATGGTGCCGAAGGCAAATTGGGCGCCCGCCGGGCCGGTGATGAATTCCATGAACGGAGTGACCGGCAACTCATCGTCCCACGCGATGTGCCCCAGCAACGCCTCGCGGTCGTCGGGGAACAGCCGGTGATGCCGCAGGTGGTCGCCGAGAAAATCCGGCGGCGCATAAATGTCGTCGCCGAGAAACACGAGAATCCGGCCGCAGGCTTCCCGGATGCCGCGGTTGCGCGCGGCGGCGGGACCTTTGTTCGCCTGCCGGAAATGGCGGAGGGCGAAGGGGGTTTTCTGCGCCCGCAAAAATTCCTCCGTGCCGTCCGACGAACCGTCGTCCACGACGACCACTTCAAACTGCGCCGCCGGCAGCGACTGGCGCGCGAGCATTTGCAGGCAGCGCAGCAACTTGTCCTTGCGGTTACAGGTGGGGATGATGACGCTCAATTCCGGTGCCACGCGGCCGCCGGGTTTTTGCGGCGGGAAAACCGCCTCAATGTCCCGAACCATCGCGGCGAGCCGCGCGGCCAGCTCGGCGCTGCCGTTTGCCTGTGCAGCCGACGCTCTTTGGCGCAGATAGAAAATCAGTTCGGGATTTGGCTTTTCCATTTTGGCCAGCACGGTTTCGCGCCAGTTTGGGGCGGCCAGAAGCATCGCCAGCGATTCCTCGGCTGAATGCGCATGAGTGTCCGCCGGCCGCGCGGGTGAAGCCATTTCCGGCGCATCAACCAGGGCATCTGGAACGGGCTTCGCCGGAAAACCGGCGTGCGCGATTCTTTCGCACAAACGAGTCCACCAGTCAGCGTCGCAAATCTCGCGGCTGTAAAATCGCTTCCAAAGAACAGCTCTGACAACAGAGAACGGCGGCGTGCCGGTCGGGAGATTCGCGCTCCGAGGTTCGCCGGGGCAAAACAAACCGGCGGCGGAGTTTTGCGAGGCGCGGAAAATATGATTCAGAAAATGTTCGTGCATCACCGCGCCCGGCTTCAAAACCTGAAACAAAATTCCCTGCGCGATTTCCATTCCGGCGCGGATGGCCTCCGGTTCGGCGACTGCCGGACAATGCAGGTAGTGGCAGCGAAAGGATTGCCGGACGAGAACCTTTGCGCACTCGCGCAGTTTTCCGTCGCGGGTGCAGTCGGCCAAAATCACTTCCCATGAGCGGAACGATTGCCGGAGCAAACCGGCGAGGGCCGCCTCCGCGCCGGCCGGTCCCGCGACGGGCAGCACGATGGAAAATGCCGGCCGGTTGGCCCGCGAATCCCGCAATGGAAACCGCTTGTAATAAAAATTTTCCGTGAACCGTGCGTCCAAGGAATGGCTTTCCCGGTCCAGTTCAAGCAGGGTTCCCGCGCGGTTGTAATACAAACAAAGTTTAGCGAGGTCGGGCTGGATTTGCAGCGCCAGCCGGCGGGCGGCGGCGGCGGCGGCTTTTGGCCCGGCTTCCGTGAAAAGCTGTTCGATGGCACGCATCCGGCTTTCAGTTTCTGCGGCACCGGCGCCGAGCTGCGCGACACGCTCCCGGAACTGGGCGATGCCGGGGCCGTCGAACTCCGCGACGCCGAACCACTGTGGAATGAGCCACGGATGTTTGGCAACGAGGTGATACGTCATGCGTCCGCGCGCCAGGCAACTGCGCTTGAACGAATCGAACGAGTGCTGGTGCTCGTGAAAAGCGATGATGTCCGGGCGGTAAAGAACGTGAAAACCAAATTGCTCCGCCAGCCGGATTCCCAAATCCGTGTCCTCGGCCGCGGCGAGATAAAACCGTCTGTCAAAACCGCCGGTGTCGCGCAGCGCCTGGACCGCGATGCTCAGATTGCAGGTCCACAGCGCGCGAAAGTCGTGGAGGCGGTTCGGTTCCAGGTCTTCGCGCTGGAAAAACAACTCGTCCACGACGCACTGCAGCGGCGTGGGCGCGCATTTTTTGGACGGCCAATACGCGCCCATCACGGCCACCGGCGCGTTGTTCAATTGCAAATGACAGGCGAGGTGTTGTTCGAGCGCCGCGGGCGACAGCATGGTGTCGTCGTTGATGATGACGGCGATTTTGCCTTGCGCGCGGGCGATGCCGCGGTTGCGCGCAACGCCCGGACCCTGATTTTTGTCACGCAGATATTGCACGCAGAACGGCGCGGAATAACCTGTCATGAACGCCTCCGTTCCGTCCGTCGAGCCGTCGTCGCAAATCAAAACCTCAAACCGCTCCGGCGCGAGCGTCTGCGCGGCAAGCGCGGCGAGGCATTGCCGGAGCACCGGCAGACGGTTGTAGGTGGGAATAATCACGCTCAACGCGAGGCCGGAGGCCAGTTCGCGGCTGAACGCGCCGGGAACCATCGACAGGCGCCGGTCGGGCAGTTGCGAAAATGAATTCAATTCCTCCCGCGCCATGCCTTTGGCGAGGCCGGCCATCCAATAGTAACCGCTGATTTGCGTCACGAGCGGCTGCATTTTTGCGACGATCTCGCCGCGCTTTTCGGCGCTGGAATCGTTCCACGCGGCTTCGAGCCGGCGAATTTCCCGGACGCGTTTGTGAGTCTCCTTTTCCTGCGCTTCAACCGCGCATTCAAGTTGGAACCGGCTCGATTCGCCGGTGCGTCCCCAGCGCGGCTGGCGGATGACTTCGGGATGAATGCGGAAGAAGCGCGCGAAATTCGAGCCGACGTTGAGCTGCCGCTTGATGAATTCGTCCAGCGTCAGCGCGTGCGCGTGGCCGGCCAGGGCATCCGGGCAATACACGACGCGGTAACCGGCCTTTTCGAGCCGGTAGCCCATCTCGGTGTCTTCGGCACCGTAACTTTTGAACGACGTGTCGAACCCTCCGGCTTGCCGGCAGGCCTCGGCGGGAACGGAAAGGTTGCACGTGTAGGAAAACATGTGGTCATACGTTCCTCCGGGCTTGAGTTCGGAATAACCAAAAACCACCGTCGAGCGGTTCACGACCTGCATGAACGCGCTTTCGAGCGCCCACGGCTCGTATTCAAACGCGCCGAGAATCAGGCTGTGCGGATGCGCCTTCTGCGCGGCGAGATGCTTTTCAATCAAATCCGGTGCGGCGATGGTGTCGTCGTTGATGAGCAGCAAAACTTTTCCGCGCGCCGCGGCGATGGCGGTGTTGCGGGCGCCGGCGAGACCGGTGTTTTCCTGGCGAAGGTAACGCAGTTGAAATGGCAGTTGCCCTTGCTGGATTTTTTGAACCACCTCGTGCGTGTCATCGGTCGAACCGTCATTCACCAGAACAAGTTCCCAGCGGTCCGATGAAACAGTTTGATGTGAAAAATGTTCCAAGCACCGCGCCAAAGTCGCTGAACGGTTGTAACTGCACAGGATGACGCTAAGTTCGAGTTCGTCGTTTGCCTGACACGCACCCGGCCTGGGCGGAGCCGGCGGCTGTTGAAAAAGCCCCTCGAGTTTGAGCAGCCATTCCTCGCGGCCACGCAGCGGCTCGTCGAATTTCGGCGCGGTTGGATTGGCGAGGAATTGATCCAGGTTCCGGCCGGCGATGCCAAGCCCGCCGCTCTTTTGCCGGTAATAACCGTTGTGCGCCTGCAAAAAACACGGGATGCCGAGCAGGCTGCAAAACAGCGTCACATGATAGGACGATGTGACGGCCACCGGCGCGCGAAAGGATTGCGCCGGTGGCTGCCCATTTTCTGTCCAGAGATTCAGGGCGCGTTGTGCGAGGTCGAACACGGCGTATTCCGGGAACGGAAACGCGCCGGCCAATTGCTGAATGACTCCAATCGAGTCAACAACTTCCGGGCGGCCATCATCGTAAGCCTGCAACACGCCGGCCGATACGCGCCGGCCGCCGTTGTTTTTTTCCAGATGCGCCCCGAGCTGCTTCAGGGTTGCCAGAACGCCGCCCTGCCAGTTCGCGGCATCGCCTTCTTGTGTGTAATGTGAAGCGTTCAGGTGAATCAGCGCGTCCAACTCCGCAACTTGGGCAGCGTGTTTTGACTCGTCCACCAGCGCGAGCAGCGGTTCCAGGGCGTCATCAAACGAATACGCCGCCGACACGCCGCATCGCGAAAGCAGCTCGACGGATTCAGGGTCGCGTCCGCCCGCCACGATGGGCCGATACTTGGCAAAATGCCGGGTCAATTCGGGGACAATGTGGGGATCAATTTGCTGGCCGCTCAACGCGTAAAAGCCGACACCGAAGAAATCGTAGAGCTGTTCAACCAGCGGCAGGTAAACCGGCGCCCAATAGGAATTCAAAAACCCGCCGCCATAAACATGGAGCCACGGTATTCGCGGCGGCTCGCGCAAAGCGGCGAGTCCCAACTTTGAAACATCCGCAGAATCCCCACCCGCAAACAGGATTGCTTCCACTCCAAACCACCGGCGCAAGCGCGCGGAAAATCCGGCATCAGACACCGAATGAAGAAAGCAGACCAGAACCGGTTTGAGTCCCGTGTGAACCTGATGCCAGCGGATGGCGCCTTTGAGTTGCAGGATGTCGCCGAAGTTTGCATAACCGCAGTAGCCGCCGAGCAGGAGCACTTGATTGCCGCCGCCGGCCAGAGCTTCCCGCGATATTGCATCACAATAGAGATGTCCGGTTTGCACTGTAAGTATAATGTTTAACCGACATGTTCATTTTCAACCGAGGCATATTCCTGATTGCTCTCATTCAACTTAGAACCCATAAATGATTTCATGATTGGATTCAGCCACTCCGTTCCATCTTCACATATTCGGTTTCTCAAGCTCGAATAGGACGGCGCATTCAATTCCGGAATCACTCCAAACGAAAGAAATGCATGCGCATTGTAACAATGATTTTCATTGCAATTGTTCCCAATGGGGACAAATTCGATGGGAGATTCAATGTCTTTATATATGTTCTGGTTGTAATTGCTTTTATAACACTGGAACATGTCTCCGATGGCTATATGAAGATAGCAGGACCAATCCCCCGCATGACAAAATTCGCTCCTCTTTATCCCAAACACCGACATTTTATAGCTGAACAAATCCGAATTGAATGTATTCCAGATATTGACATACTCATCCTTGTTACAGCTCGTTAGGATGGGCAGCTCGCCCGGCTTTCTTTCATCTCTTGCAACGGTTATGTGCGGCAATGCGCCAAATCTTGGCAGGCAAAAAGCCTTTATCTCGTCAAGATATGGCACCAATTCATCGCATGGAGTGATTTCAATTGTGAATGAACAGCCGGCATTTTTCACTTTTTGAACATTCTCAACAAAATGGTTCAACAAATTCCTTTTCTTCAATTCCAAAAAATGAAATGAAAACTTAAAAAACAACCTCTCCAATTCCATTTTTGGAGATTTTAACATTTCATCAAACCTTTTGCCTGCGGTTCCATTGGTGACAATCATGAGAAAGTGGCCCTGCCCCAACAAGGTCGCCGCATAGGATGCCAATTCGGGCATGAGCATCGTTTCGCCACCGGCGCAAAAGTTAAACAAGCATACCCCGCCAAGCCGTTCTTTACTTAACGCCCTGCCGATAAAATCCGAAGTAAAACTGAATCTTGGCAACCCGGCCGCAAACCGTCTGTGTTGAGTTATGTAACAATAATGACATCTCAAATTACAAGTCTCGACAGGGATGTGGCAGTCAATAAATCGTTTAATCTTGTCCATGGTATTTATTCAAAACCGGATGGGTCGGGTTAATTTGAATATCCATTTTGAGTGGCAACTGTCTTTCGCAGCACAAACGCCATGAACCGGTTTTCAGGGTCGCAATCAACACCCTCGACTTCAAAGCCGCAGCAGCAGGACGCGCCGGCGATGGCCAGCTCATTCAAAAAACTCAAGTGCGCCTCGCGGGGATAATCCGTCGCCGATGGCGGCAGCACGGCGATGATCCGTCCGCCGACGCGCAAAATTTCCGCCATCTGCGGCAGCAACGCCTGGAATTCAAGATTGTGCTCCCAGCCGTGCCGGAAAAAAATGGCCTGGGCTTTCTGCCCGATGCGCCCGATCCAGCGCAGGAAGTTTTCCGCACTGGAACAATGCAGGGTGCGGGCATCGAAACCGTGCGCCGCACGCGCCAACCGCGTCGGGCGCGGCGACGGCTCGCAGCCCATGACCGAAAAACCATGCTGGCGCAGCGTCTCCATCAAACCGCCCCGGCCCGCGCCGAGGTGAAGAATCACGCCGTCGGCGGCGTTCCAACCGGATTCATAATGGCTGACGATGGCTTCGCAGACACCGGTCTGGTCCGGTTCTTCAAGTTGGTTTTGCCGGTCGGCGGCGGAAAAAATGGAGGGCGGCGGCGAGGGAAATTCCAATTCGTCTTCCCAGACGGCAGTTTCCGACGCGAACAGATTGGCGGAGGCGCTCATAAATGTCTAACGGTCAATTTTTTTATACGGGCGGGCCGACTTATCATCGGCCCGCCCGCGGAAGGAGCCAGCGGTCCCGCCCTTTGGACGGACGAAATTCGCTGACCAGTTTACTGGAACCAGCCCGGTCCGGTTTGCGGTGCGTGGTCAGTCACACCGCCACCTGGCTGCCGGTCAGCTCCAGAATTCGTTGCCGCCGGTTGGGCGGCTGAAATTTTGCCATCGCGCGTCATAAACTTTTGGCCGGTTCACCTTGAGGCTTCGCCGGGCCGGCCAGCGGCAGTTTCGGCAGTTCCACGCTCTGGCGGGTGAGCGCCTGCTGGTTGCTACGCTGGATTTCCGCATAGACTTCCTGGCGATGCACCGGCACTTCGGACGGCGCCTCGATGCCAATTTTGACGACTTCACCTTCCACGCGCACCACTTTCACGTGGATGCGCCCGTCAATCACGATGCTTTCGCCGGATTTGCGCGAGAGAATGAGCATGGCCGGATTATGCGGCGCTGTCGTTGACCGGCAGCGGTTGCTGGACGGAATACTTCGCGGCGTTGGCGATGACAACCTGCTTGGCCAGGCCGGTGTTCCGGTTGATGACGACCGGCCCCTTCAAATTGACGGTGGCGCGGTGCGGGCCGGCCACGGTGACGATGGCATAGACCGCCGCGTCGGCAGGCGAGGACAGGCCAAGAAAATCCACGTCCGCCGCC
This sequence comes from uncultured Bifidobacteriaceae bacterium, assembly GCA_964449815.1. Taxonomy (GTDB): domain Bacteria; phylum Verrucomicrobiota; class Verrucomicrobiia; order Limisphaerales; family UBA11358; genus UBA11358. Next base: position 606 of record CAYVGC010000019.1, on the reverse strand, counting down.
GGGATGTCCGGCTGGTAATCCGGCAGGAAAAGGAACGGCTCGATGACGACGAAGGCGAGCGACGGATTGCCCTTCACCTGCAGCCAGCGGAACGGCGCTTCCGCCGGCTTGGCGATGAGCAGGTAATTTTTCATTTGCTCAAACCCCAGCAATCCCGCCGGCAGCCGCACGTCACAGCAGGCGATGGTCTCCTTCACTTCGGGTTCTTCGACTTCAATTACATTGGCGCTTGTCATGGCAGTTCCTGTTAAGCAACGCGTGTGCCACGGAACCGTCCGCCGGCGGGTGCAGGATTAAAGGCTTCAAAATCGGCGAAAAAAACCGCAAGCAGGCCCGCCAGCCGTCCGAAATCAAAACAAAAGTCAAATCCACCCGGCAATTTTGGCTCCAACCCGGCGGAAATTGCCCTGTGCTTTTCCGGAAAATGAGTTTGAGCGAATGACATGGCCTATGACAGTGAACTTAAAACAGTTTGCTGCAATTGAAGAACCTGCGAACTGGTCTGCAGGGCGATTTGGTAGGCGTTGCTGGCCTGGGTCAATTGCGTCAGTGTCTGCGCCAGGTCCGCCCCGGCCACGTTGGTGAGGCTCGTCTGCAATCCGCTCT
>CAYVGC010000018.1:0-53473 GCA_964449815.1 uncultured Bifidobacteriaceae bacterium | reverse complement strand
ACAATTTCTGGTGCCGGGGTGCTGGCGCACGGACACCCATCCCAACGGGCCTCGTAGCGCCGGCGTCCCGCCCGGTGATCGAACTGGCGGCGAGACGCCGCCAGCACTCGCCGCCGGGGACGGCTGCGCCACCTGGGCGTCGGTTCAAAAACCCGAGCGCACCATGCTGCCGTCCCGGCGGGACTTTTGCATTTGATGGACGCGATGCCCAGCCATGAATGGCTGCGCCATTGTCACCACGTCGCGTCGCGACTTCGCCGCCTGCGCGCCCTTCACGTGACAAAAATTCAAACGCCCGTTGCCCCGTGGGTCCACCCCAAACTGTATTTGGCCGGGTCTTGGCAGACGGCCACCCTGGCGCACGGCCAGCCCTAGCGGGCGGCCACCAGATTGGGTCTTGGCCGGGGAGCGCGATGTTCCGGTGGCCGTTTTCGGGGAGCGCGATCATCAAACGCCCTGCCTTCCACCGCTCCTCCGGCGCTCGGTTCCAAGTCGTCACGCCATTTTACAAGCTGGGCCGGGTTCCGGCTGGGATGGCACCAAGTTCGCCGGCGGCCATGGCTTCCTCGGTTCACGGGGCATTGGTGACCACCATGCCCAAATCATAGATGAGCACGCCTGCCTTGGTTTGCCCGGACGCCAGCGCAAACCAGTCAATGTAATATTGGCCGTTCACGGCGGGAATGTCGTCGAACTGTTTTTGCACAAGCGGGCGTGCCGCTTCCAACTGCTGTTGCTGGTTGAGCGCGGCGGTGGCGGCCTCGTGTTCCCGTGCCGCCAGCCGGGTGTAATGGCTGGCATTGAGGTTGGCGACCTTGCTTCCGGAACGGAGCCAGGCCCGGGCGCGGTCCTCGGCCCGTTGCGCCGCATGGGTGTCGGCCTGGTAACTGCGCTGGTCATTGGTGATTTGCAATGTCGCCGCGTCAAGCCGGGCTTTCAAGGCATAATAGGTCTGTTCTTCGGTGACGGGCGGATGTTTCAAAATGATGCGCGCATTGGTGTGAATCGTGGGACTGGTGTAAATGACCGCGTTCACCACCCAGCCGGAGGGCAGGTCGCCGGCCTTGGTGCCGGTGATCCGCCGCCAGGCGGCCAGTGGTCGTTCCGCGTCGGGAGTGGCGTCAGCGGCGGTGTCATGGTTGGTGGCGGTGGTGCTGGCCGCAGGCTGCTGCAGCCACCATTGAAACAGCGGCGTCAGGTCCACCGCCGCGCGATTGCCGAAGACGCGGACGGGATACCGGCAGGCCAGCCAGTCCTGATTGGTCTGTGCCGAAACGTTTGCTGCCATCGTCAGCATCAACAGCAAAAACAGCCCGGTTGTTTTCATGATCATCAGCTTCATCCTGTCACATCCGGGCCGGATTTCAAGCGGCTGCAAATCAACCTCCCGGCCTTCCTCATGCGCCGGAATTGACGCCGGCCATTTTCCCGCACACACTTTCCACCATCCGTTGCGCGACGCCCATGCCGCGCTCGACACCGCCGACCTCGCCGCCTACGGCTTCAGCGTGAAGAAAGATTTGCCCGCCCAACTCCTGGCCCTCAACCAGCATGTCGCCGCCGCTTGCATCAAAAATTGGCAAGTAGTTGGCAAAGGAAGGGGAGTTTTCATCGTTCGTTTTGATGGAAACTGGGGTATGAAAAGCGGTCAATCTTTGTTCTTCACGCTGTTCCTGCTCGTGTCGCTGCCGGCCTTTGCGGGCTTGAAAAACAGCGACTGCCTCGACTGCCACGGCGACAACACGCTGTTCAAGACCAATGCCGCCGGCAAAGCCATCTCGCTGTTTGTGGATGCGGCCAAATTGAAATTGTCCGCGCATGGGACGAACGCCTGCATCAGTTGCCACGCCGACGTCACCACCAAGCATCCCGATGACAACCAGCCGGTCGCGCCGGTGAACTGCGCGCTGTGCCACGCGCGGCAGACGGACAGTTTTAACGCCAGCGTCCACGGTCTCGCCTTGAAGGCCGGCCATGACGACGCGGCGACGTGCCGCGACTGCCACGACTCGCATGAAATGGTTTCCGCCGATTCGCCGACCTCGCCGATTTATTTTTCGCGCCAGGCGGAAACCTGCGGCGCGTGCCACGACAAGGAGGCGCGCGACTGGGCGCAGAGCGTTCACGGCAAGGCGGTGCTGGCCGGATCGCACGACGCGCCGACCTGCACGGGCTGCCACGACGAACACAAAATCCGCTCGCTCAAAAGCAGCTCGGCGATGGCGATTTCCGAGGATGTCTGCAGCCGCTGCCATGCGTCCGAGCGGTTGAACACCAAATACAACCTGCCCGCCGACCGGGTGAAAACTTTCTTTGACAGCTACCACGGCCTGGCGGCGCAATACGGCTCCACCGTGGCGGCAAACTGCGCGAGCTGCCACGGTTTCCACAAAATCCTGCCGTCGGCGGACACCAATTCCACCATCAACAAAATCCATCTGGTCGAGACCTGCGGAAAGTGTCATCCGGGCGCGAACAAGGAATTTGCGCTGGGCAAAATCCACGTCGAACCGGACGGGCAGGCGGGCGGCGCGGATTTTGGCAGCCGCTTGAACCGCTGGGTGCGGCAGATTTATCTGCTGCTCATTTTTGCCACGATTGGCGGAATGCTGGCCCACAACGGCATTCTGTTCGTGAAAAAAACGGCGGCGCGGCTGCGCTCGACCGTGCGGCCCGTGGTGCGGATGACGGTCTCGCAGCGCTGGCAGCATTTTGTCTTGGCGACGAGTTTCATCGTGCTGGCGGTCACGGGCTTTGCGTTGAAATTTCCCGATTCATGGCTGGCCAAGGTGCTGGGTTCCAGCGAACCGTTCCGGCGCTGGGCGCATCGCATCGCGGGCCTCGTCATGCTCGGCATCGGCGCGTATCATCTGATTTACCTGCTGGCGTCGCGCGACGGGCGGAAGCTGGTGGCGGACTTGTTCCCGGTCAAAAAGGATGCGCTGGACGTCTGGCAGGCCGTGCGTTATCTGGCCGGATTCACCAGGGAAAAGCCAAAAATCGGACGCTTTGGCTACGCGGAAAAAATGGAATACTGGGCGGTTGTCTGGGGCACGATCATCATGGGCGCGACGGGCCTGGCGATCTGGTTCAAGATTGATGTGACGCAGCATCTGCCGCGCTGGGTGGTGACGGTGGCGACGACGATTCATTATTACGAAGCGGTGCTGGCCTGCCTGGCCATCATCGTCTGGCATTTTTACCACGTTATTTTCGACCCGGAAGTCTATCCGTTGAACACCGCCTGCCTCGACGGGCGCATCTCCGAGGAGTTCCAGGCGCATGAACACCCGCTGGAACCGCCCGCGGAACAGCGCCGGGCCGACATGCCCAGCGCTTTGGAAGGCGGCAAAGAAATCTGATTTACAACATAAGCGGAAAATGAATCATCAAACCTCGCCAAAAGTTGCATAGCAAATGGCAAAAAACGGCAAGCAGCTTTTTACAGCCGGGTTAAAGTAGGACTCGGAAAACGACAAAGTCTGAACCAAAATGAAAATTTTCGTTGCCGGATTAAGCTACAAGACCACGCCGGTGGAAGTGCGCGAGAAGCTCGCGGTGCAGCGCCCGCGGCTGCAATGCTGCGGCTGCCGGCTCAAGCTGCGCGGCGGACTGGACGAGGTGGTGCTGCTTTCGACCTGCAACCGGGTGGAGATTTACGGCGTGTCGCCGTGGATTCATGGCCGCGTCCAGCAGCTTTTCCAGGAACTGACCGGCAGCGATTTTGATTTCACCCCGCACCTTTACGTCAAGGAAGGCGCGGAGGCGGCAAAACATCTGTTCGCGGTCGCCAGCGGGCTGGACTCGCTCGTCATCGGCGAAACCGAGATCACCGGCCAGGTCAAGAATGCGTATCAAGCCGCGAAAGACGCCGGCCTCGTCGGCAAAAAAATGAACCGCCTGTTTCAGACCGCATTTTCGGTGGTCAAGGCCGTCCGCACCAACACGGCCATCGGACGCGGTGCGACCTCGGTCGGCAGCGTGGCGGTGGAGCTTGCGGAGAAAATTTTCGACCGTGATTTGAGCGCCAAGACCGTGATGATTTTGGGCGCGGGCAAGATGGGCGAGGCCTGCGTGAAACATCTCGCCAAGCGCGGCGCGAAAACCGTGCTGGTGGCCAACCGCTCGGTGGCGCGCGCGGAAAAACTGGCGGCGGAATTTGGCGGGCGCGCGGTGCGGATTGAAGATTCGGCGGCGGCGCTGACCGAGGCGGACATTCTGGTCAGCTCGACCGGCAGCCCGGAAATTGTTTTGAAGCGCGAGGAGGTGGCGAAGATTTTGCCCGCGCGCCGGAACCGGCCGCTGGTGCTGGTGGACATCGCGGTGCCGCGCGACATTGACCCGGCGGTGGCGGAACTGCCAAATGTTTTTCTTTACGACATTGACGACCTCGAAGCCGTCGTCCGCGAGAACACGAAAAATCGCGAGCAGGAACTGGCCGTCTGCCAGCAGATCATCGCGGAACACGCGGCGGCATTGATGGCGCGCTTTGACTCGCCGCTTGCGAAACGCGCCCCGGCGGCCGCCGGGCCGGCGCCCGGCTGGATGATGGGCGGCGCGACGGCGTGACGAGAATTTGCCATGGGCAAGCAACTTTCAACGAACAAATCGGGCAGCGTGTCCGGTGCTTGGTTTTTCGCTGGAACAACCGGTGTCCCGCGAGGCTGGTTGTGAACCGATAAAACCAAACCAGGCACACGAAATGACGGAAACGAAACGATGAAGAATGGCTCCCGGCAGGCGGCCTGTTTGCCGCCGAGGGGAAGAAAGTGAAAAGCTGGTTGCAACCGCGAAATCCGTCCGCAGAAAATGACGGGCAAATCGCAAAATCAAGTGGTTGAATTCAGCCGTTTGCTTTCCAGTTGTCCGGTGGCTGTTTTTGTTCAGCAGCGAAGAAACCAACAGATAAAAATTATGAAAAATCAAAATCCTTACTGCAAAATGTCGGCCAGCCTGGCAGCGGCTGCCCTGACGTTGATTGGCAGTATGTCCGCTGTTCAGGCGGCCGCTCCGGCCTTGACCGGAGCCTTAACCCTGCGTCCGTTGACGCAGACGGAAATAGCCCGATACCAATTGACGAATCCACCGGCCCAGTTTTCAGGCGGCCTCAGCACAATCGGGATTGGCGAGCCAGCCTATCTTGAGGCGTTCGTGAACCTCTCCATCGCGCCATCCAACATCACCAGCGTTACTTGGACGCTGACCAGCGCGCCGTCCGGCTCCTCGGCGGTCATCTTGCCCAGCCCACTGGGTGCGAACGTGCCGGTCTATAAAACGGCGGACGCCCTGATTTACCAGATCGCGGGCCGGGCCATGCTGCGTCCGGACGTGGTCGGGTCTTACACCGTTAGTGCCACCATCGCGGCGGCGGGCAGCGGTTCGACCAATGTCTCCATCCATATCACGGGCGCCACCTACCTGGGCGTCACGACTTGCGCTTCCTGCCACGGCGGCTATTTTCCCAACATAGCCAACACCTATTCCACTTACACGAACACGCCTCACGCCACGTTCTTCACCCTCGCCATAAACGGTTTGGAAAGCAGCCACTATAGCAAGAGCTGTATTCAGTGCCATGTGGTCGGCTATGACACCAACTCCTTCGCCAACAACGGCGGCTTTGATGATGTCGCGGCGGCGCTGGGCTGGACTTTCCCGGCGACGCTGAACACCAACAACTGGGCGAACATGCCGCAGGAACTTCAGGATCTCGGCAACATTCAATGTGAAAACTGCCACGGCCCCGGCAGCGAGCACGTGCGCTTCACCGGTGGCCAGCCGGCCAACACCAACGCCATCTCCGTCGAATACGGCGCCGGCGACTGCTCGCAATGCCATGACGACCTGAACAACCATTATTACAGCGCGGAGTGGAACAATTCACTGCATGCCGCCATGACCCGCACGCCTTCCGGCACTGCCAGCCGCATCGCCTGCGTCCGCTGCCATACGGCGGACGGCTTCGTCCAGTATGTGGCGAACCAGGCTAATCCCGGCAACTATGTCACCAATTATGCTTATGAAGCGGTTACCTGCCAGTCCTGCCACGATCCGCATGATGCTTCCAATCCGCATCAGTTGCGCACCGGCACAACGGTTCCGCTCGCGGACGGCACGGTGGTCACGAACGCCGGCGCCGGCGGTTTCTGTTTCAACTGCCATACCAGCCGCAATGGTTCCGTCACCAACAGCATTGTCAATTATCCGCAGTTGCTCACCACTTGGAACGGCGGTTCCAGCTTCGGCACGCATGACAGCCCGCAGGCCGACATGCTTGAAGGGGTGAATGCCGTGACCTACGGCCAGGTGATCCCCAGCGCGCCGCACGCCAATGTGATCTCCAACACCTGCGTCGGCTGCCATATGCAGACGATTGCTTCCAGCTCTCCGGCCTTCACCCTGGCCGGCGGACACACCACCAAGATGAGCTACAACGTCACCAACAACGGCGTGATCACCAAGGTTCCCGTCGCCAATGTCTGTGCTCAATGTCACGGCAGCGTCACCAACTTTGACATCCCGGTTCCCGACTATGTTGGTTATGGCTACAGCCAGGGCATCCAGACCCAGGTTCAGATTCTGCTTAACCAATTGTCCATGCTGCTGCCGAACAAGACTTACCAGGCAAATCCCGCCAACTATGTCGCGGACGGCCTGGTCAAGTCGCCTTCAACGCAGACCAACTGGCCGACGAAATTCCTCCAAGCGGCTTACAACTGGCAGTTCGTCAGCAACGACGGCAGCCTGGGTGTCCACAATGCGTTTTACGCCATCGGCTTGCTCAAGGCGTCCATCGCCAATCTGACCGGCATTTCCACCACCGGCGGCCTGCCGGATGCGTGGTTGAGCCAATACTTCGGCCCCGGCTTTGCCACGAACTCGGCGGCAAGCCCCAACGCCGTCAACAACACCAACGGCGTGCCGAACTGGATGATGTATGCCTTGGGCCTCGCCCCGAACGCCGGCTTCAATGTCGGTGGCAGTGGTGAGATTTACTTCAATGGAAATAACATCGTCAACGGAGCCACCAACACCATCGCCATCTATACGGCGGCGGAAGTGGCCTTTGACACGGTCGTGGGCACCACCTATACGATCCAAGGCATCTCCGACCTGACCGGCACCTGGCAGAACATCAGCACCAACCTTCCCGGCACCGGCGGCACCATCAGCTATGTGACCCCAACGCGCGGCAATACCCAGTGGTTCTTCCGCGTGGTTCACACCCCGTAAAAATCCCGACTGAATCCAGACTGAAATCATTCACACCCCTTCCCGCGAAAGCGGGGAGGGGTTTTTGCCTTTCAGTGCCTGCGGAAATAATCTCTGAAAATGTTCTCAGGGTGGAACCGGCAGCCTGCCGCCGCTGCTTGGGGCGGCAAGTTGCTGCTCAAGACGGGACGGCAGCCCGTTCCACCCATTTTTCAGACCGGCTCTTGGCCAAGTCCGGCTTTCGGGTTGAAAGGAAAAGCCGGACCGAGTATTTGTTCCGGCCTGGCATATTTGACAGACGCTTGTTCAGCCATGAATGGCCGGGCTGTTGTCAACGCTTCACACGCCGCACCAATTGGCCATTCCTCCATCCAAAAAAATGCCAGGCTGGCAACGGAGGAAACCTGCGTCTGTCAGTCGGCGTTGCGGCCGGGAATTATTTCGCGTCGTTTGTGGCGCCGGCCTTCATGCGTTGGAAGACGGCCAGTTGAAGCTGGAGCCTGGCGGCGATCTGCTTGAATTTCTCCGCCTGCGCCAACTGCACTTCCGAGAGATGTTTTTGGGCGGCTTCCAGGTCCGCAGGGGAACCGCTGTTCTGCGCCTGAACGACCTGTTGCTGGGCGGCGTTCATCTGGGTTTCCATTTCGGTGCCGGCCTCGGCGCAGGCTTTCAAGAATTCCGCATGAAAAATCTGATCGGCCGTCTCCACCGAAGTGGCGTTCATATCGGGGACAAGGCGGTTGACGGACGCCATGACTGCGGCGTTGGGTTTGGCGATTTCGGGAGCGGGGCGGGCCGGGGCGGCGGCGCTGGCCACGCGTAAAATGGCGCGGGCCAGATCGTATTCCAGAGCCGGCTCCCATTCCGGCTGAAGCCGGGCAAAGGATTCCTTGCTCTTACCGCTCGCGATGGTGAGGCCGAGAAAACAGGCGTCACCCTTGTCCAGATTGAACGCCTGAAGGCCGTCCGCGCTGGCGGCGTTGGCGTTGGTTTCGGCGGGCGTGTCAAAGCGGGTGATCTGGACTTTGCCGCCGCTGGCGGTCTGCACGGCGTCGAGCAACTCCGCCACGCGCCCGGCAAAAGCCGGAAGACTTTTGCCGTCGCTTCCCACCGGCAGCAGGGAATAATAGCGGATGGTCACCGGTGCGGCCAGTTGACCCAGCAAATTTTTCATCGGCGTGGAAAGCCCGCCGGCGGCGCGGCTGGATTGCTCGTGATGAAACCAAATTCCGGTGAGCACAACGCCGAGCAGAAAAAAAGAGCCGGCCAGCAGCAGCGGACGGCGGCGGGGGGCGGGCAGTTCGGCGGACGGGGATGAAGCGGCGGATGTCATGCAATAATGCTTGTTCTATACGGATATTATGTTCCGGCATCGGGCCGGTCTGTCAATGGCAGAAATAGCATGGCGTCATCCGTCCGTCAAACTGTGCAATTCTAGTCTAGCATGAGACAAAAAATGGGTGGTTTTAGTTTTGGATCGGCGTAAAGTTGGCTGCATAAAAATCTGGCCGCCCGCGGCCGCTGCTTTTGAAGTTGCCGACGGATGATGTGTCATTCAAAGTTGCGCGGCGGGACATGTGCGTTTCGATTTTCAGCCCATGGTTTGTATGAAATCTTTATCAGTGAGACTGCTTGGCCTGGTGTTGACGGGCGCTGGTTGCTGGGCGATGACGGCGGCGGCCCAGCCGGTGCAACATCTTTCCACCACCCAGCCGGGCGGAATGCCGGGCACGCCGGTGATGGAAAACATTTCCAAACTGACCAACGGGGTGCAGATCATTTGGGACGGACCGTCCGGCTATTATCAAGTCTTCCAGAAAAGCAACAGCCTGACCGCAGCCTGGCTGGCGCTGGGCAAGGCCACCAATCTGGTCCGCACGGCCACCATCACCCAGCTTTATAGCAACGCATTTTTCCGCGTCTCCGGTCCGGCTCCGAAATATGCCGGCTCCAGAATTTGCATTTCCTGTCATCTGAACGTCTGCCGCTTCGAGACGAACACAGCGCACGCCGGTGCTTTCAGCAGCGTGGCGTTTCAGGCGTCAGGCGGTCAGACCAATGCGTCGTGCCTGCCTTGTCATACCGTCGGCTATGGATTGCCGACCGGCTTCGTGAGCGCGACGGCGACGCCGCTGCTCGGCGGGGTGCAATGCGAAAACTGTCATGGCCCGGCGGGGAACCATGCCGCCAGCGAGGATGACCCGACCGTCCGGCCGCGCGCGGAAATTGCCGCCACCGTCTGCGGCGGCTGCCACACCGCCAGCCATACCACCTTCACTACCGCGCCGACCTTTGAGGAATGGTCGTCCAGCGGCCACGCCACTGTCGTGCCGGATGCGCTGCAAGTCATGGCTGCGTCCACCAACAACATCAGCAGTTGTGGCGTCTGCCATTCCGGTTCCGCCCGGCTCGCATTCATCAACGGACAAAATCCCGCCGCCACGCTCGCGAACGATTTCAATGTCCCGATCACCTGCGCCGTCTGCCATGACCCGCACGCGACCAACGCCAATCCGGCGCAACTGCGCGGTTCGGTTTCTTCCACGAATAATTTTTACCTCGCCAGCGCGGATGCGGCCAGCGTGGGCGCGTTCACCAACAAATACAACGCCAGCACCAACATCAACCTGTGCGCACAGTGCCATAACGACCGTGGGGCGGCTTGGACGGACACCGCCCGCGCGCCGCATCATTCGTTGCAATATAATTTCCTGCTTGGTTCCGTCGGGGAATTGCCGGATGGCACGGCCACGTTCAATCCTGGCACGCACGTCGGTCTGCCATCGGACGCCGACTTTTCAATTTCCGGGACGTTTTATCTGACCAACCAGTGTGCGGCCTGCCACCTGCCGGCGGATGCCGCTGTCGCCGGCGCTCACGATCATTCGCTGACGGTGAGCTACACGGTTTGCGCGAACTGCCATGACGGACAGGCGGCACAGTCGTCCCTGACTCAGAATCTGTCCAACACGGTTTCCTCGGTAATTTTCACCCTGAACCGCTGGGCCGCGATCAAGGCGCCGGCGGCGTTGCGCACCAGTGGCGTCGTGCCGTGGGAATACACGACGCCCGGCGGCCTGACCTGGCAGACCAACGCGGCGGGCAATGTGACGAGCTGGACGCTGAACGAGTCGGTGAATTTCACCGGACCGAACGCCGCCGGCCAGGCTTTGATCGCGACCAACATCCTGAAGGCGCGGTTCAATTTGTATCTCGTTCTGGACGACGGCAGCTTTGGGGTTCACAACCCCATTTTTGCGCTCGACTTGTTGAATGCGGCGGAAACCTGGATTGACCAGGAACTGAACAAATAAAAACCGGCGTAGCCTGCTTTGACAATTTTAATTTTCAATGCGCATGAAATGACCGACAAACCAATCTCTGCATGACAAAATTGACCTTCATAAAACATTTGTGGCCGCGCAACCGGCGGGTGCGCAATGTCACGCTGGCCGCAGTTGCGGGCATTCTGGTGCTGGCCGTCATTTCTTGCGGCACCACGCGTCAGGCCGTCGTCCTGCCGGAGGTGCCGGGGGCAAAATACATCGGCTCCAGCGAATGCGAGCAGTGCCACGATGAATTGTGCCGCAGCTTCAAGACCGCCGATCATTCACGGCTGCTGGCCAAAGGAAAAAACGGGAAGGATTACGGCTGCGAATCTTGTCACGGCCCGTGCAGCATCCACTCGGATTCCGGCGGTGAGACGAAGCCGCCTTACAGCTTTACGGCCGGTCGTCCACAGCCGACGGGCTTGGGCGCGCGGCTGCCGCTGGAACCGGCGCGGGCCATTGAAACGGTTTGTTATACCTGTCACCTGGACGTGCGCGGCCAGTTTAATCTGCCGAGCCACCATCCCGTGCCCGAAGGCAACATGACCTGCATCCAATGTCATCCGCCGCATCAGGGTGTCGCCTTTGTTGCAGGCGGCACGCAGTTGCTTTCCCAGAATGAAAACTGCCTGCAATGCCATGAAGCGCAGCAGGGGCCGTTTGTGTTTGAGCACGAGGCATTGCGCGAAGGCTGCACGACCTGCCATTCGCCGCACGGCAGCATCAACGCCAAGCTGCTCACGGAACGGAACGCCAACCTGTGCATGAAATGTCATTTCCAGCAGGTCCAGCAGGGTGGCGGCATCCTGATCGGCGGCATAGACCATACTTCGAAGTTAAGCGAGGGCAGTTGCTGGAGTGCCGGCTGCCATGAAGCCGTCCACGGTTCACGCGTGAGTCCGACCTTGAGATTTTAACCAACGCCACGGAAGCCGATGAAAAAACAATCTCGCAAAATGAAGAAGCTTTCCGCGCTGCGCCGGAAGGCCGGTTATGTCGTGGGCGCGTCGCTCCTCGCCGCCGGGGTGCAGTCGCGGGCGGCGGACGGGGTCAAGCCGGAGCAGTTGTATGAAGGCGGCACGAACACTTATAACAACTGGATCGAGCTTGGTGCTGGCGGCTTGATCACCAGCGGCAACAAGGCGCAGGCCGAGCAGCGCACCGGCCTCAACAACGGCGCGTTTGGCGGCATTGAAGATCTGCATTACCAGACGGACATCGCCAAGAAGACCACGTTCACGCTCGATGGCCATTCCATCTTTGACAATCACAATTACAAGGTCGGCCTCGGCGTGGAAAAAGAAAACCTGGGTTTTATCCGTTTCAGCTTTGAAAATTTCCGCTACTATGATTCCGGCAACGGCGGTTATTCCCCGGTGGCTGGCACTGCCTATCCGAACCCGGGCGACGCGCTGGCGCTGGATCGCGGGAAGATTTCATTGGAAGCCGGATACAACAAGGAAGGCAAGCCCAAGGTAACTTTCAAATACACCCACACCTATCGCAACGGCGAAAAAAGCTCAACCGACTGGGGGCTGCCGCTCGACCCGACGTCAGCGGCGTTGCGGCTGTATTCCGGCGTGCTGGGCATTGATGAGAAGTCCGATGCCTTCCAGCTCGATGTGGCGGATCGCATCAAAAAGACGGATGTCGGTCTGGGCTTCCGGTTCGAAACCAGCCAGTTGAACGACGGCCATCTGCTGACTTCGTTTCAGTCGCAAAAGATCACCGACCAGCAGGACGTCTCCTACGACATGGAAAGCGTCCATGCCTTTACGGAAACGTGGCTCAAGCCAACCCTGTTTCTCTCCACCGGTTTCATGTTCGCCAATGTGGAGGACACGTTCACCGGCAGCCGGATTTACGGGGACGATTTTGACGTGGTTTATTCCGCGGCATATCCGGCCAACTATTACGGCTACTACAACCTGGACGGCATGTCGCACCAGCACGAGTATGTCGTGAACGTCAACCTGATGTCGCTGCCGGCGAAAAATTTCACCATCACGCCTTCCCTGCGCGTGCAAAAAGAAGACTGGAACTCGCAGTCAACCGAAAGCGTGTTTGATCCCGGTGGGGCGACAGACCAGAATTACTTTGCCAACAACAGCGGCTATGATTCGCTGGAGGTGCGCGAGCGGCTGGAAGCGCGTTACACCGGGGTGACCAACTGGGTTTTCTCCGCCACCGCCGATTTGACCGAAGGGCAGGGAAACTTTAACGAAACTGGCGGCATCACCTCGCCAACTTTGCCCGGGCCACCCGACGGACAGTTGACCACGCCGGTGCAATTTTACACGGACGATTCGCGCTTCTTCCAGAAATATGCCTTGAGCGCCCGGTGGTATCCGGTCAAGCAGGCCAGCGTGGACGTCGGCGGATACTACAAAGACAACCATTACGACTACGCCAACTCAACCGACAGCACGCCGAACAGCGCCGGCCCAGGCTATCCACTTTATCCCGGTTTCCTCGTCTATCAGGGATTCCAAACCTGGGACGGCAACACGCGTCTGACGCTGCGTCCTTTTAGCAAAGTCACATTGGCCAGCCGTTACGAATATCAAATCTCCACCATCTCCACGACGCCTGACCCGGCGTCGGGCTTGAGCGAGGTGGACGCTTCGCAGATGCACAGCCACATCTTTGGCCAGAACGTGAGTTGGACGCCGTTGAACTGGCTCAGCCTGCAGGCCGGGGCCAACTATGTCATCAGCGAAACCAAGACGCCGGCCTCCGATTACACCCAGGCCATCCTGAATTCCCAGAACAACTACTGGACCCTCAACTTCAACGCCGGCTTTGTGCTGGACGACAAGACGGACTTGAACCTGGGCTATTTTTATTATCGCGCCGCCGACGGCCAGAACAGCATTGGCAGCAACGGCCTGCCGCTCGGCACCGACGCCTTGGAGAACAGCGCCACGGCGACGCTCACCCGGAGGATCACCAAAAACCTGCGCTGGAACCTGAAATACGCCTTCACGCATTACGAGGATTTTGCCTCGGCGGGCAGTTGCAACTTCAACGCCAGCGTCATTTCTACCAGCCTTCAATATCGCTTCTAGCCGCCCCTCCGGACTGGTTGAAGCACGGTGGCTGTAATGCCGGTTGCGGTCAGGCCGGGCTTGGTCACTGGCAATGTCTCGACGGAGACATCCCCGCCGCGAACGGGCGCAGCTCGAAAAATTCATTGAATCTGAAAGACGATTATTATTTGATTCTGTCCGGCCATCACGACGAGACGGCAAAACGTCCGAAAAGTGGAACTGACCGGCCAGGACTTTCCCGCAAAACCCGGCACGCTATGATGAGTTGCACCAGGCCGTTCCAGAACATCGGTTGCTCAAAAAATCATAAACCTCGTATGCCTGCCAGGCCTGGCTTGATTATTTTTTGGAATTGACAATTGATTGACGGCGAAGCGCCGCATCCCCGCTTTCGGGGATGGTATGCGAGCAAAAGGGAGATTATAGTTTTCAAGAAATTACCCATCATTTAACAATGATCCGAAAAAACTCACTATTATAAACACATGAAAAAAACAAAACCCCCAACAAAAATCTTGGCGAGCCTGGCGGCGGCCATAATTGTGCTCTGCGGCGGCGCCGTTCAAGCGCAGCCGGTCATTGCCAACGCCTTTCCAGACGGCACCTATCAGTTGCAGTCAGCAAAAGCGCTCACTTTTACCGCCACTGCTTCTGCGGGCATCACTAACATTTCGGTGCAGTTAAGCGCCACCAAGCTGACAGGTGGAACCTCTTTAAGAAATTTGACGTCCGCCAGCGGGTTGACCGTCACCGGGCCATCCACGAGTGAAAGTGTGAGCGCTCCCTTGACGAGCAACCGGCTTTATTCGGCCACCATCCAAGTGACGGATGCGAATGGCGCCACGACCAGCAGCAGCCTGACTTTCGACACCATTAGCCCCGCCTATGTCTTTGAGGCGGAAGATTTTGACTATAACGGCGGGCAATTCTTTGACAATCCGCAGACGAATGCCTATGCAAATCTGGCCGCCACCACCAGTGATGCTTACAATCTTAACGGCGGTGGTGCTTACCGCCCGGTGGGCACTTCTGCCAACGGAGGTGCCGGGCTGTCAACCGAAAGCACTGGGGATACGCCGCGGGCACCCTATATTGGCACCGGGAAAACAGATTATGATGTCGGATACACCGATAGTGGTGACTGGGGCAATTACACGCGGCACTACCCGGCTGGCGTATATAATATTTATATGCGCGCCGCCAATCCCAACGGGCCCGCAAGCGATGCGGCCAGCATCTCGGTGGTGTCCGGCTCCGCTTCATTGAGCGCTGCGGGCACGTTTGCCGTTCCGACCACGGGTGGCTGGCAAATATATACCTGGGTGCCTATGCTGGACGCCAGCGCCAATCTGGTTCAAATTACAATTCTGGACGACGGTTCGCCCAACACGTTGCGGGCTTCGACTGATCCCAGTGGCAGCTATAATGCCAATTATTACATGTTTATCCCGGCGGACACAAATCCCCCAGTGGCCGGTGAAGCCATTGTAACCAACCTGTTTCCGGACGGCACCTACCAGTTCCAGATGACCAACCAGTTTGTTTTTAATGTTGTTTCCACGAACGGCATTAATCCCAGTGATATTACCGTGCAATTGGGGGCCACGAATCTGGCGGGCGTGGGTTCCGCGCAGCTTTTAACCGGAGGAACCGGATTGACGGTTACGGGGCCTTCCACCAATTTAAGCTGCAGCGCTCCCTTGACCAGCAACACGGTTTATACGGCCTTCATTCAAATCGTAGATTCGTCTGGCAATGCATCTAGCACCAATATCATTTTTGACACCATCAGTCCCGCCTATTATACCTTTGAAGCTGAAGATTGGGACTATGACAATGGACAGTTCTTCAATAACCCACAGATCAATGCCTATATGAATCTTGACGGTGTGAACGGTGTTGATTTCAGCGGACCGGACAATAAAGGCAGTACTGATTTGAATCGCATTGGGTTGTCCGCCGAAACCGCTCACGACACGCCTCGTTTAGGGTATTACTCATTGGTCAACGGGACCCTTGTGGCCAACATAAATCCAGTAACGTCCTTGGCGTATATTGATGATGATGTGAACCCTGGCAGTGGTGCCTGGGGAAATTATACCCGGAACTATCCGGCCGGCACTTACAACATTTTTGTTCGTGCGGCCAGTGCCGGGATTACTGGCACGACGGCTGACTGCGGCAGCTTCTCCGTGGTGACCAGCGGGCAGGGCACCTCCAGCCAGACGGTCTCAAAATTAGGCACTTATTCGATGGTAAACTCGGGCAACTGGCAGAAGTATATCTGGCGGCCAGTTATAGATGCCGGTGGCAATCTCGCGCGGTTTACTGCGGACGGTTCAGCCATCACTTTGCGATACACATACGATGGGGCCAATGCCAACCAGGGATTTTACATGCTGGTTCCGGTGGCCCCCGGTTCCACATTCCGCCCGTTCGTCAGCAATTTCAAACCGGACGGTTCACAACCGTTCCAATACACAAACAAGCTGACCTTTACTGTCAATTCGTCGGTTGGGATGCCGGCGGACAACATTTTGCTGAACATTGACGGTGGTAACGTGTCGGGATTGACTGTCAGCGGTTCGCCCACATTGTGGAATGTCAGTTTCCCGGTCAGTGCGAATGGGTATCACACGGCAATTGTTACGGTGTCAGACAGTGTTGGCACCAGCATATCCACAAATGTCTTTGATACTTTTGACCCCAATACTTACACCTTCGAAGCAGAAGATTACGACTACACCGATCCCAACACTTTGGTGGCCGGACAGTTCATTGATAATCCGCAGGTCAACGCCTACCAGGGTTACGGTGCCACGGAGGGGATTGATGAAAAGGATGATAATCACTCAGGTGCCGGTTATCGTCCGATTTCCGGTGTCGGCCAAGGAGCCTTCGGACTAGACATCGGCGGATTCGAGTTTGAAACCCCATCCGGTGACTGGCTGCGCCCGCAATATACCGGCGTCACTCCCAATCTTCCTGACTACAACATAGGGTTCGATGATGGCGGTAACTGGGGCAATTACACCCGGAACTATCCGGCTGGCACTTACAATATTTGGATACGCGCCGCCAGTCCGAACGGCAATCCTTCCACTGTGGATGCGGCAAGTGTGTCTCTGGTGACCAGCGGATGGGGCACCACCAGTCAAACAACGACAAATTTGGGCACGTTCACAATTCCAAACTTTGGCGGCTGGCACACATTCGGCTGGGCTCCCTTGGTGGACGCCAATGGCAATTACGTTAAATGGACCGCCAACGGTTCTACAAATACCTTGAGGGTGACGGTAGACAACGGCGGTTATAATTCGGACTTTTATGCCTTGGTTCCGGCGGATACCACGCGACCAACCCTCGCTGGTCTCTACCCGAATGGTTCAACTCAGTTCCAAGGCACCAATACATTGGGTTTCAACGCAATCTCGAGCGGTGGAATCTCGACAAACAACATCGTTGTGATGTTGAACGGAGTAGTCGTTTCCAATTTGGTTTTCTCCGGTTCATCAACCAACTGGCGTGTCAGCTATCCAAATTTGCAGGCTAACACTTTTTACTCGGTTAGCATTGCGTTTACCAGTTTGTTGGGAGGCGCATATACCACCAGCTACAGTTTTGACACTTATTCGCCGACTAATTATCAATGGGAGGCTGAAGACTGGGACTACACCAGCAACGGGGTAAGCGGATTGTTCTTTGATAATCCGCAGGTTGACGCCTATGCTGGCACGGAGAGCTTGGAGGGAGTTGATGAGGCTCAGATCAATCCAAGCACCAGCCCATTCGTCTATCGTCCTGACGATATCAACTTGGTTCCTGGAACGGACGTCAATGGTCAGACAAGACCTCAGTTTACTGGAGCAAAAATAGATCACCGGGTTGACTGGTTCGGATATGGTTCGTGGTGTAATTACACACGGCACTATCCGGCAGGAACTTACTATGTGATTGGAAGATTTACCGAAGGCGGGGCAGCCACAGTGGCTACTCTGGCAAAAGTGACCGCCGGATGGGGCACGCCATCCCAGACTGTGGCTGACTTGGGAACATTCTTCATTCCGCTGGAAAGTTGGAATGACTGGGAGAGTGTTTATTTGACGGACAATAGCGGCAAGCTGGTCACCGTGACATTTGATGGTTCGCAAACAACTCTGAGGCTTTCCGGCAATCCGGTGGCTGCCAATGATCCAACGATCAATGCGGACTACTTTATGCTGATCCCGGCGCCTTCGGTTGTCGCCCCGCTTACGCTTAAAGCCGAACTTCAGGGCGGGGACATAAACATCTCGTTCGCAACTCAAACTGGGTCAACCTATCAGGTGCAATACAAAAACCATCTGACGGATGCAAACTGGACTGCGTTAGGCAGTCTCCTCTCCGGCGACAATGCGGTCCAGTCTGTTAGTGACCCGGCAACCGGAAGCAGCCGTTTGTATCGGGTTCAAGTTCAATAAAATAACATACGGATCAATTAACAACCTTCCAGCAGCCGGACATGCCGGCTGCTGGAAGAATTCCAACGAATCACATTTTAGGTTTTGACATGAATCAAATGCCACAGCGTTTTAACAAGCATTTTACTCCAAAATGTCGCAAGAGGATTAATGGCTTTACTTTAATTGAACTATTGGTTGTCATTGCGATCATAGCCATTCTCGCTGCCATGCTCCTGCCAGCACTGTCAAAAGCCAAAATCCGGGCGCAGGGGATTTCATGCCTTAATAACATGAAACAGTTACAGCTTGCTGCCATACTGTATGAAGGTGACAATAACGATATTATACCACAGAATACCGGCAGCACCGACGGAGGTGGCACTATAATCGGCGTTGCTCCCTGTAGTCCCAATTGGGTGGCCGGCTGGTTCGCCTATGATGGGCAGATACCACCCACCGGATCTACGCCCGCTGGGTGTGAAACAAACATCTGGCTGCTGGGGGTGCTTGGCAATACGGATCCATCTGGGGCGATTCAGCAGCTTCTTGTTGGCTCGATTGGAGGTTATGCAAAAGCTGCCGGATGCTATAAGTGCCCTGCGGATAAGAGCTTGGCATATGGCCAGCCGCGCGTGCGTTCGTGTTCAGCAAACTCTTATGTTGGAAGTGCTCCTAGTGTCTTAAAATTCGGAAAAAACATTGATCTTTCATATCAGCCTTTTATCAAAGCTTCCAGCTTTAACGGGCGGTTGAGTGCTTCGAGCTGTTTTGAGTTTTTGGATGAAAATCCATATAGCATCAACGATGGTTTCTTTGACTATGATCCGAGTGGAAACGGTGCCGATGACCGTCCTGCCGTCAATCATGGCAGTGCAAGCTCCTTTTCGTTTGCTGATGGTCACACCGAGCTTCATAAGTGGCATGATACATTTTTAACTGCGGGTGGCGTTCCCCCAGGGGTGGATACTCGTTGGCTGGCTGCGCATGGCACCTATTCTCTTAAATGATTAGGTTTCAGGGTGGTTTACAGTGGTGATAAACCGGCATACTGAGAAGAACCTTATATTGTTGGTGTGACGGCTTGTAAAGTTGTGGAAGCCGTGCCTGAAGGTTTGTTGCTCTGGAGTATAATGTTTTTTGGAGTTAGCAATGGATTGACGGTGGACTGCTGCATTTCTGCCTTTTAGCATAGTATTAGGGCATGGCCGGACTAATTTTCCGTGAAACTTTGTGAAAATTAGAAGTCTTATCCTAGCGAATTATTTGATTGATTCGCAATGGAGCGTCATACCAACACTAGGTGGATTCAAAAGGTAGAAATTAATAACAAAGCAACCAGCTCAAGGCATTGCGAACGCATATTTGCCATCCAATGAAATCTATAATTATTTCTCTTTTCATTATTCCTGGGACAATGATTTTAACCGCACAGGAAAGTTATTTCTCGGCGACGGATGACATTGTCTGGAACTCATTGGGCACCAACGAAAACAGTTCAATGCCGGTTGGCAATGGGGACATCGCGCTTAATGTTTGGACAGAGCCAAGTGGAGACATTGTCTTTTTGGCAGCGAAATCGGATGCTTGGAGTGAAAATGGGCAGTTGCTCAAACTGGGACGCATCCGGGTGAAGCTCACGCCAAATCCATTCGTTGCGACCGCTTGTTTTGCCCAAACTTTAAAGCTGGAAACCGGCGAAGTTCGAATTCAAGGTGGGAAAAGCTATGCACATGTATGGGTAGATGCGAACCATCCCGTAATTCATGTGGAAATTGAGGCCGAACATCCGGTGCAAATGGAGGCTAAGTCTGAATTGTGGCGGTCAAAAACGTATCACCTCAATCAGCGTGCAGTTTCGCAGGCAGGTTTTTTTGAATGGGGTGATAATCCAAACGGACTTACTTGTAGACCAGATACGATTTTACCCGCTCAAAGCAATTGCGTCGCCTGGTGTCACTTCAATTCAGACAGCATTTATCCAATAGTTTTCGAACAGGAACATTTGGAGTCGCTGCTTTCCAAATATCCAGATCCGCTTTTTCATCACTGCTTTGGCGTGGCCATGAAAGGGCCTGGTTTGGCGAGCAGCGACGGTCAAACACTAAAATCAACCATTGCTTCCAAATCACTTCGGCTTGATCTTTATGTGTTGACGCAACGGGCAGATGCACCTGAAGCATGGCAGACAGCTTTGAACGGGGTGATTGCCTCTACCGACAGCATCACCATTAATGCGGCGCGGAAAGCCCATCAACAATGGTGGGCGCACTTTTGGAACCGTAGCTGGATTCATGTCGAGGGAACGCCGGAAGCTGAGGAAATATCCCGGAGTTATGCCATCCAGCGTTACATGACGGCATGTGCGGGCCGCGGTGCCCAGCCGATCAAGTTCAACGGCTCGCTTTTTACCGTGGGGCATGATCTTCCAGAAAGGATCAGCTCTTCAGAGGACAATCATGACCCGGATTATCGGGCTTGGGGCAATTCTTTTTGGAACCAGAATACTCGTCTAATTTATTGGCCGCTCATAGCTGCCGGCGATGAAGACCTGCTGGCACCCTGGCTCGACATGTATGTCCAAGCGCTGCCGCTGGCTAAAGATAGGACCCGGTTATACTTTCACCATGATGGAGGTGCGTTCATTGAGACGATGTTCTTTTGGGGGTTGCCCAACGTGAACGACTTCGGGTGGAACAACAAAGGCCATGAATTGCAGAGCGAGTGGATGCGTTATCACATTCAAGGCGGACTGGAAGTGCTGGCGCAAATGTTAGACCGCTATGACTATACCCAAGATGCGGTTTTTGCAAAAAAAACCTTGTTGCCAATGGCTGATGCCACGATTGCTTACTACGACCAGCACTGGCAGCGCGGTGCGGACGGCAAGATTCTCATGGCTCCGGCTCAAGCGATTGAAACTTATCAACAGACCGCTGTCAATCCGACTCCGGATGTCGCCGGATTGATAAGTGTATTGCCGCGGCTGCTTTCCCTTCCGCCGGAATTAGCAAACCAAAACCAAAGGGAGTTGTGGGCCAAAGTTCAACGGGATCTTCCGCCGCTTCCGATGGGCACGACTGCCAAAGGGAAGCTTCCGCCAGATGGACGGGGTGATCCGGATGGAAAGCGCGTGATTTTGCCGGCTCAAAAATATGACGAGCCAAAAAACCATGAAAACCCAGAGCTGTATGCAGTATTTCCTTACCTGCTTTATGGCGTGGGCAAACCCGACTTGACATTGGCACGGGACACTTTTATGGCGCGCCTTTATCCTTTTGGAAAATGTTGGGGACAGGATGGCATAGAGGCGGCGTTATTGGGGCTTACTGACGAGGCAAAAAAATCAGTTGTTCAGGAATTCACCTCTTATGGAAACCAGCGATTCTCTTGGTTCTGGTCAAAAAATAGTGATTGGATACCTGACATGGACGACGGTGGTGCCGGCATGTCAGCTCTCCAGCTCATGCTCATGCAATGCGATGGCAGGCGTATTCAGCTTCTGCCAGCTTGGCCGACAGATTGGACGGCCGATTTTAAGCTGCACGCGCCTTATCAAACTATCGTTGAAGGCCATGTCGAACATGGCAAAGTCACCGGGTTAAAAGTTACTCCTGCCAATAGAGCCAAAGATGTTGTCATAGTTCGGTAGTAAATTTATTTGAATTATTTGGCTCTGACATTATGCCGTATCGTATGAAAACAAAATCCAAAGGCAACAGGTTAGACTGTGAGAAACTTTCAGGAAAACAATTGTGGCTATCTATTCTGAATGTGGCGGTAATAATTGCGTTCTGGACGGGTGGAATGCTGACAGTAAAAGCCCAGCCAGAGCCGTATGACAACCCGATTAATCCCGTTGAACGGCGAGTCGCCGATTTGATCGGGCGCATGACTTTGGAAGAAAAAGTGCGGCAGCTCGACATGTATTTTGGCTGTGAATCCTTGCTGAAAACAAATCAATATGTCGGCAGAACCCATGCGAAACCGAATGCTGATTTTGATCCGCAAATGGCGGTGAATAATCTTGGGACGCTTGGCATCGGCTCGATTCATGACCTTTATCCCCGAGCCAAGCTCTACAACCGGGTTCAAGCCTGGATCATGAAATCCAACCGACTTGGCATCCCGGCGCTCTTTATTGAAGAGGGCTTGCATGGTTACATGGACAATGATGAGATTGTTTTCCCACAAAGCATCAATCTGGCCACGACTTGGAATCCTGAACTCGCGCGGCTGTCCGGCGCGGCCATAGCCGCCCAAGCTCGCGCCAATGGCGTGGACATGATACTCGGACCGGTGTTGGATGTCGCCCGCGATCCGCGATGGGGACGCGTGGAGGAAGATTTTGGCGAAGACCCTTATCTTACCGGCCAGCTCGGCCTGGCTTACGTTCAAGGCATGCAAGGTGGCTCACTGAATAC
The DNA here is from genome assembly GCA_964449815.1 of uncultured Bifidobacteriaceae bacterium. Taxonomy (GTDB): domain Bacteria; phylum Verrucomicrobiota; class Verrucomicrobiia; order Limisphaerales; family UBA11358; genus UBA11358. Next base: position 31,019 of record CAYVGC010000018.1, on the reverse strand, counting down.
CGATCATACGGTCATCGCCGAACCGAAGCATTTTGCCGGTCATGGCAGTCCAGAAGGGGGACTCAACATGTCGCCCGTTCATGCCGGTGAGCGGGAGGTCCGCTCCATCATGCTCAAGTCATTTGAACCCGCCGTGCGCGAAGGCAGAGTGATGGGCATTATGGCTGCCTATCATGACATTGACGGCGTTCCCTGCACTGGAAACCCGTGGTTGTTGAACAAAGTTCTCCGTGATGAGTGGGGCTTTCAAGGTTTTGTCCTGTCCGACTTGGGCGCGATCCGCCGGCTTTATGACACGCATCACGTCGTGGATTCACCCGCCAAAGCCGTTTTGCTCGCGCTTAATTCCGGCGTGGATATGCAGTTTTATGATTTTGATCACGACATTTTTCAAAACGCAATCATCAACGGAGTGAAGAACGGTCAAGTTACCGAAGGCACATTGAACCAGGCTGTCGCGCGAGTCCTGCGCGTCAAATTCATGCTTGGCCTTTTCGATCATCCGTTCATTGACGAAAGCCTCGACGCCACCGTTCGCCGCTCCCAGCAACAGGCAGACCTCGCTCTCGAATCCGCCCGCCAGTCCATGTGCCTGCTTAAAAATGAAGGCAATCTTCTGCCTTTGGGAAAAAATCTCAAGTGCATCGCCGTCATCGGCCCGAATGCAAACATAGCCCGGCTTGGCGATTATTCCGAAGGTGCGCTGGAAAGTTCGCGGCAGGGAATGTTTGAACAAGTCAAGCAGTTGGTGTCTGCAAATACGGAGGTTTTATTTTCCGATGGCGAGGATGTTCAAAAAGCAGCCGCCTTGGCAAAAAATGCCGACGTCGTGGTTCTCGGCTTGGGCGAATGGCAGAAGATTTCCGGTGAAGGCTTTGATAGGTCCGACCTTAACCTTCCGGGCGCACAGGAAGAATTGCTGGAGGCCGTCGCGGGCACGGGCAAGCCAGTAGTTTTGGTGCTGCAAAACGGTCGGCCGCTCACCATTTCCTGGGCAGCCAAACACGTTCCGGCGATTCTTGAAGCGTGGTATCCCGGCGAATTTGGCGGACGCGCCATCGCGGAAACATTGTTTGGCGACAACAATCCGGCCGGCCGGCTGCCAATCACTTTTCCACGCGGCGTCGGACAGTTGCCGGATTTCTACAACCACTTCCCGTCCAAGAAGGATTCCTATGTCGAAGGTGACAGCTCGCCGCTTTTTGTTTTTGGACATGGACTGAGCTACACGGCTTTTAAGTATGATGATCTTAACGTCACCGTTCCTTTGGCTCATCGTGCCGGCGATGTGCTGGTTTCCTGCAAGATCACCAATGCCGGCGAGCGCGAGGGTGATGAAGTTGTGCAGCTTTATGTGCGCCAGGAAACCGGGAGCGTCGTGACCCCGGTCAAAGCCTTGAAAGGTTTTCTGCGCATTCACCTGAAAGCCAAAGAATGGAAAGTCGCCACATTTTGTCTTAAACAGTCGGAACTCGCGGTTTGGAACGCCGGTCGCGAGTGGCAGGTCGAGCCTGGTAAATACAACGTCATGGTCGGGGGGAGTTCGGCGGACGGGCTATCGGCCAGGTTTGTTTTGAAGTAGGCTAATTTCTCTGTTCAATAATATTCCGCCCGGTGTTTGGCCACGGCTTCAAGCCGGCTGCGCACATGCATTTTTTGGCAGATGTTTTTGACATAGGTCCGCACGGTTTCCGTGCCGATGCTTAATTTATCGCCAATTTCCTTGTAAATGAAACCGGAGGCCAGCAGTTCCAGAACTTCGCGTTCGCGGGGCGAAAGATTTTCTGATTCGGTCGGAGAATTGCCGACCAGATGAAAATGCTTCACCACCTTGCTGGCGATGTGGCTGGACATCGGGGCGCCGCCGGTGGAGACGTCGCGGATCGCGGCCAGCAGTTGTTCCGGCGGGCTGGACTTGACCAGATAACCGTTCGCCCCGGCCTTCAAGGCGCGGAAGATGCGCTCGCTGTCTTCATAGACCGTGACCATGATGATTTGCATGGCGGGCACGACCTTCTTGATTTCCGCAACGCATTGTATGCCCGACATTCGCGGCAGCTTGATGTCCATGAGCACCACGTCAGGATTCTTTGCCAGAATTTGAGGCAGGGCCTCCTCGGCGGAAGCAAATGCACCGAGACATTTGATGTCCGGCGCCGATTCGAGAATTTGAACAAGCTGCCCTCGCAGTCCTTTGTCATCTTCAACAATGACCACTGATTTTTTCATGAATAATTTGTTGTCGAAAAGTTTTAGCCGGCAAATCTCGTCCGGCGGCGGTCACATGATTTCCTCGCCTTGAATTGACGGTCGAATACGCAGGCGCAGGTGGACCGTTGTCCCCCCGCCAGGTTTGCTTTCGACAAAGCAGTTGCCGCCGATGTTTTGCATGCGCTGTTTCATGTTGGACAATCCGTTTCCAGGAATATTGTCCGCCGGCTGAAATCCGGAGCCGTCGTCATGCACCGAGACCTCCAGAAAACCATCCGTGAACACCATGTGAAGGGTCACTTCCGAAGCCCTGGCATGTTTGATGATATTATGCACCGCTTCCTTCACGGTCAGACTGATATTGTGGCGGGTCTGGCTCGAAACCTGCACTTCTGCCGGTAAATCCAGCACATGGAAACGACAGCGCAGCGCGGTGCCCTCGCACAATTGATTCACCATCTGGCAAAGATAATTTCCGAGCGCCTCCAGATGGTCGTTTTCCGGATTCACCGCCCAAACGGTTTCGTAAAGCGCGGCGACCAGTTCCCGCGACATCCTGGAAATTTTGTCAAAATCCGCCCGCGCCTTCTCAGGAAAGGAAGGGTTGTCCTGCGCCATCGCGCTCACCAGTGAAATCTGCGTCACACGCGCCCCCAGATCGTCATGAATATCGTGTGCGATGCGCAAACGCTCCTGTTCCACGGCCCGCTGGTGTTTGAGCCGGACCATTTCCCGCCGCATCCGATGCCAGATAAAATAACGGCTGATGCCGATCATCATGGCCGTGATTGCAATCACGGCGCTGCCCCAGAACCACGAAGTTTTCCAAAACGGTTCGGGCACGAATAACTCCATCGCGGTCTCGGCGCCGGTCAACGCGCCCATGACATCCACGCCGCGCAGGCGGAAGGTGTAATGGCCGGTGGACAGTGCACCGTAATTGGCAATGCGCGAACTGCCCGAGCCCAGGCTATACATTTCGTTCCACTCCACCACCAGCCGGTCGCCGGGTGTGACCGCCGGTGCCGACTCCAGAACATTGTGCCATTCGCCATGGCCGGTCTGGTCTTCATCCAGAACGGCGAACGCCTTGGTCTGCGGATCCTGTCCGATCTCCACGATCTTGGCGATGCTCGGATTTATGCCGTCATGTGTCCAGCCGGCGGGCGGATCATCGCCCGCAGATTTGTCAGGTTCATTCTCAAACGGCGACTGGAGCAAGACGACGTTGCCAAAGCTGCCGGAAGTTTTCGACACCACCAAATTGGCGACGACATAAATCCCGACGGCATCCGGCGGTCCGGCCGAGGAGATCACGATCAGCAGTCGTGTCGCTTGCGGCGGCACCACCAAGGTTTCCCGGCGGTGGGTCAGCAAGGAGTTTCTCAACGAACCGGTCCAGCCCGTGCTCTCGCCGTTGACATGGTAAATGGTCTGGCCGATTCGTTCGCCCGAACCATTGTAAAACCGCACCGTCAGCGTCATCTCACTGGCGGCCTCATGCCAGACATTCTCAAATCCTTCCAATGTGTAGCGCAGCCGCAGCGGTGGTTTGCCGACATTCGTGTCCGGCCCGAAACCGAAGGTGATATTTTCAGGAAACGAATGGAGATTGACAGCTTCCTTACCCCGGAATGGCAGCGATGCCCCGTTCACCGTGACCGATTGAATCTCCAAAGTATTCGTGGCTTCCACCGCCGGCAATGGCGGGGCGGCAACCGCCAGTCCGAGGGCCAGAGCCAGCCGCGCCCCAACTGGCCGCCAGAGAAGTTTTCCCGGCAGAAAATTGTCGCCGGTTGAACAGAGGCTGAATTTCATGCCGGTTATTTTAACACCCGGAACTCAAATGGAAACACCCGAACCGCCAAAATCGTGATTTCACATTTGCTCATTGGCTTCGCACCCGGTAAAAGCGGCTGCCGTCGCCGGGCATATCAATTGCCGTTTGCGTGGTGCCGTCGCCGGAAATTACATTGCCCAAAGGAATCCAGGCGGCATCCGTCAGGTTGGTTTTGTATTCCGCCTGATAGCTGTAGCCAGGTTGTGTGGAAAAAGAAATGTCCAGGTTTCCGCCGCCCGTGGAAACTGCCAGAGGCATGCTCGCCGGCGGCGTGTAAACTGGAATCAGGATGTAAAAATTCGCGTTGTAATTGCCGTTGTCCGTGGTCACGCGCAGCGTTTTTACCGAGCCGTTGTTGGTGATCTGCACCGGATTGCCGCTTGTGTCTTTCAGCGGCACCCAAGTGTAAGTCTGCCAGTCGCCGGTGGACGGGACGGAAAATGTCCCTAGTTTGATGGTGGTTTGATTGGTTGTCGTCAGCCCGCCGGCTACCAACGAAAGACTGGCGCTGTCGCTGGCCGCACTAACGCCGTCCGCACCGCGCAGGTAGAGGTTGTAAGTTCCGGCCGGAAACGTTCGCGTGTAATTCCCCCAGTTGCCGCCATTATTAAAACCGACATCGTAATCCTGCAAACCGGGACTGACCGCAAGCCGGGGACGATCAGTGCAACCTTCAGTTTCCAAACCCGGCGGATTCGGTCGGTAAGCGGCATTACCCTGTCCGGGATTTACACTGTGGTAATCAATGCCATCAACCGCACTCAAGCCGGCGTAGGCACCCAATTGCGGATTGTCAAAAAATTTTCCGCCGCCGTAATCAAAATCTTCCGCTTCAAACGTGTAGCTGTTGGGCTTGAACGTATCAAAACTGACCGTGGTCGAAACGGCACGTCCATGGTTATCAACCAAGGCAATGGTGGCCGTGTGCGTCTTGTTGATTGCCAGCCCCGGGAAAATTCCACCAAGGCTGGTGGCCGGACCACTGAAGGTCAGGTTCGTCCGAGTGCTTCCATCCACGGTCAAGATGATGTTGCTGGTCGCGATGCCGGCGGGCGACAAGGCCGTAAAACTCAACACACTGGTGCTTTGATAGAGGCTCGAACCATTTGGATAGAGGTTGTAAATGACAGGTTGTGCCGGGTCCAAAACTGCATATGTGGACAACGCGTAATCATTCCAGCAGTTCACCGGATTGTTCGCCGCGACGTTGACCAGGCCACAGCCATCATAGGCATAGCAGCCGATGAACTCGTTTGTCTTTCCCGCAATGCCCGCGCCAGATCCGAAGGTCACATTGTAAACCTGACTGCCGCTGAGGCTGGCGGAATAATTGATCAGATGAAACACCCCGCCATTGACGATGCTGCCCAAAGCCGAGGCGTTGTCGGAATGAAACCCATTGATGCCCACATCGCCGCCGTTGATGCTGAAATCCAGATAGTCTCCGCCCCAAACCACGGAACTTGTGAAACGCGCCGTTCCCTGAAAGTTGGTCGTGCTCAACACCGCCGCCGTGGCCTGCGCCTGGTCAGCATAACCGCCAAAATTAAAGGCCGTGATCGGCGTGTTGACGGCTGTGACGGTGCTGGACGATGAGGCTGCGTCCAGCACGAATCCCCGGATGCTCGCGTCGCAATAATTGTTGATCAGTGTCACCTGTGGTCCCTTGCCACCTTCGCTGATGCTGTCCACATAGGTTTTTTCGACGATGCTAAAATCTTTCACCATCAACTCCGTGCAATTGCCCAGCACATACATCTGCAGGTTGTGCGATACATAATTCAGCACGGGGGCTTGCACGCCTCCCGGCAGGTTGCTTTGCGAATCATAATTGTCAATCCAGTAAGTCCAGTTGTCATGACAATCAACAATGGTGCCTGTGGAGCCGTTACCAATGACGTAACCGGTCTTTAGCGCCCAACCGTCCACCATGTCGAGAAAATGATTCGTGCAGGTATAACTATCCAAATCAACATAGCTATATGGATTGGGACAACAATCTCCGATGACATATACATTCGCTCCCCGGCCCTGAATAGTCGGAGGGAACGGGATGCAATTGCTGTTCTGAGTTTCATAGCTGATCGTGACTCCGACCAAACCGCTGTTGGCTTCCAGCGCAATCGCTGCCGGCCCGTTGGTCGTTCCTTGTCCGCCATAAGGCTGAAGGATGGTTCCTTTGGCGTGACCATCCGCCCCCGGCCAGGTCCGGTGCCGCAATTCAAATGCTCCGCGCAATTCCGCTCCATTGGGAATGTCCAGCGTGTTCGTCAAATGATATTTTCCAGCCGGCACATAAACGATGCCGCCGCCATTGGCTCCGGCGGCGCCCAGTGCGCCTTGAATCGCGGCGGTGTCATCGTTGACGCCGTTTCCAAAGGCACCCCACGGCGCATCTGTCACCACGTATAAATTGGTTTTGGCGGCCTGCCGCGACAGGAAATTTTTGACCACGTTCGTCCAACAGACCATCGGCAGCGCGTTGGAGATGGCCTGCCGCGCGTCCACCAGCAGATTACTGCTGTTGCCGTTGTTCACAAGGTTGGTGGTCGGGCTGAAGATGCAACCGGTGAAGGCCGCCCGCGTCGCACTCGCGGCCAGAACACATTGCGTGCTGCCCAGCAAGGTTGAATCCACCACGTTGAAAACGCCGGGGCCGGTGAGCTGCAAGGCGTTGGAAATCGTGCAGTCCTGGAATTGCATCCAAGAATGCCAGTCGCTCCCGGTTGCACTGACCGCCGGACCGGTGTGCCCGATGATCTGGCAATGGTCAAACATCGCATTGGCGTCGTCCGCCGTGTTGGTGCGGCTGACGGCGATGTCGCCATCCAAAGTAAAATTGGCGAACATTAGCCCGAACGCGCTGGGCATGTCCTGCGCCAGCAAGGCCGTGGCGCAATTGCTGACCACGCCGGAATAGAAGGTAACACCCGGCTGGCCATTGGTGGCGGCATTGGCCTCGATGCCGACGAGGTAACCGCTGATGAAAGTGTCCATGCACATTTCCCCGTCCACGCGCCGCAGCCGCATTGCTTCGCCATTGGCGCGCATCCAGGTCGCGTGCGGCCCGCCCGCCACCGGCGCGTTCGTCACTTCAGAATTGACCCACACGTTCGGTGAAAACCGGATGTCCTCGGCGTGGCAAACGTCAAAAATCTGGTCCAAATCAATTCCCTTATACAGCGGGGAGCCGATGATGGTGGACAGAATATGTTTGGAACCGCCGTTGAAGGTTTCGATTCCTTGATACGAGTTGACCAAGGCCACGTTTTGCACCACGCAATCATTGTCGAGTCCAATTGAAAACGGATAGCCCACGATGCTGGCGGCGTTCTGGTTCGGATACCAGATGTTCATGTCTCGCAAGGCGGTGGAACCGCTCAAGGTGATGAACGGCGTTCCATTCGTCTGGCCGGCTCCTTGATAAACTTTGAAAGTGGTTCCAACCAGGCCGCCGCCGCTCTTCGTCCAATCCTTCCAATCGCCGTGCAACGTCACGCCCGTCGGAATCGTGATGTTATTATGGAAGGCATAAGTGCCCGCCGGCACGAAAACCACGCCGCCGCCGAAACCTCCCGAATTATAAACGGCATTCATCGCCGCTTGGAACGCGCCGCTGTCATCCGTGATGCCATCGCCGATCGCTCCATATTGCTGCGGTGTCGCGACGGCAACGACGATTTCATTTGTATTTAGCGTGGGAATGACCACGCGCGGATGGTTGGGCGAAACATAACCCAACAGGACACGTTTATTTACGGTGTCATCACTAATCGTTGCGCCCAACGGAACGGTGCCGGCCACAAAATTACCCAAACCGTTGCGGCTTCCGGCATATTGCAACAAAACATAAGTGCCGGACTGCGCCACGTTCGCCACATTCACCGTCACGTTGCCATTCATCATCAGATTCCCGCTGTCGCTGATGATGGGAACGGAAAAATTTCGCAGGCTGGCAAGGTTGAAAGCCAGCGTCGGCGTGCCGCTGCCCAGCGTGAAGCTGCTCATGGGCAGTGAAGTTGTGGTGTTGGCCGCCGTCACGCTCAATGTGCCGCCGGTGGTGTTGGTGTATGGCATCGCCACATTCGCCGTGGTTAACAACGCCACGGTGCCATTGCTGATGGTCGTGCCGCCGGTGCATGAATTCACTCCGTTCAAAGTCAAGGTTCCCGTGCCGGACTTGAACAATCCCAATTTTGCGCCGGCTCCGCTGTTTCGCAACGATCCGCTGAATGTGGCACTTCCGTTGCCCAGCGTCAGCGTGGACCAAGTTCCCGCCGCAGTGTTGTCAATCACGCCGCCGGTGCCGATGAGATTGGCGAAGGTTTCATTGTTGCCGTTCAGATCGAAGGTTCCTCCTGAAGCCAGCGTGACGGTCGCCCCATCATAAATCTGGTCGCCACCCGTGCCGGTGATTTTGGCCAGGCCGCCATTGTTGACAGTCAATCCCGGACCACCGACGGCATGGGTGCCGCTGCTGCTCGATTTATTCAAATTGACGGAGCCTTGGTTTACAATGATGCCGGTGCTGCCATTGTCGCCTGTTCCGCTGGTCGTCCAGACACCGGCACCGGTTTTGGTGACGGTGAAATTTCCGTTGTTTGGCGAATTGACCGCGCCGGAGCGGCCCGCAGCTCCGGTTGTCAGAACCCGTCCAGAAGCCACCGTCCACACTTGGTTTGCTTCCAGGTTAAGCATGCTGCAATCCACCGTCAGGTTGACCGTGGCGTTAGCGAGATTGATGCCGTTGCTCAAGGTCAACGTTGTGTTGCCGCTGATATAAACCGGGGCGGCGGGATTGCTGATGATGATCCCGCCCCACGTCACCGCGCTGCCGAGTGTGTTGGTGCAATTTATCGGCGTCGCCACCGTGACATTCCAAACCGCATTATCTCTGCCGGCCGGCGCGACCCCGCTGACCCAACTGGAGCCTAGTTCGAGATTGCTTAGATTATTCGTCTTGATTTGATCGGCGCGTGCCGAGAAAAGAATGAAGATGAACACACCTCCAAGCGCCAGCCAGTGTGACGAACAAATTTTTGCCACCGGTGGTTTGTTCATGATGGCGGCATGGCTGATCGGTTTAACAAACGGGCCGGCGCGACTCCAGTTTCTGCAAATCTCAGACTCATTGCCGGGTGACGTCGAGTTGCAGCGTGCGGGCCAGAAAATCGTCCAGGACTTTTTCAAAACCCGCGCCGCCTGGAAAAGCGTGACCACCATTTGGGGTCATCCAATACGTCGCATCCGCGCCCGCTGCCTTCAATTTCTCGCAAAGCGCCCTGCCATGCAGTCCGGGCACGATGGGATCTTTTTCACCATCACAAATCAGCAGTGGCGGAAGATTCCGACGAACCTGTCCAACCGGGCACAGGCTGGTATAAAAAGCCTGGTGTTTGGCGGAATCGGGAGTGATCCCGTGAAAAAGAACCCGCAATCGCGGATGTGAATCATAGGGGATTTTGTCATCCGGCCCGCGAAAGGAAATTTTTCCATTCTGATTGGTGACGACGTCATCCGGCCCCTGATTCCAAAACCGGACGAAATCTGTCGGCGGAATGTAACTGAAACTGCCCGACACGCGGGCGCTGACGCCTTCGAGTTCTGGCGTCGGTCCGCCGTCAGGAAAATCTTCCGGAACCATCGCCACCATGAGACTCAAATGGCCGCCCGCCGAACCGCCGGTGACATCAATCCGGTTGGGATCAATATTGAAACGCTTTGCGTTCTGGCGGATGAAGCGGATCGCGTTGCGGCAGTCGCAGATGTTTTGCGGGAAACCGCCCGCTTCACCCAGCCGGTATTGGATGGAAAAAATCGCCAGTCCGTGCCGCATGAAAACCTGCCAGCCGCCCACGCCATCAACCTTCGCCGCCGCTTCGCCGCCAAACCACCAGCCACCGTGAATTTCGACGATGGCCGGCACCGGGGCGGCGGTTTTGAAAGGAATGAAGGCGTTCAATTTCAAATCTTTCCCATCCACCGTGCTGTAAACAATGTTCAATTCGGACCGGTAAGCCGAAAAGTCCTGGGCCTTGCATTGGCTGTTCGTCAGCGAAAGAAACAGCCAAATGACAGCAAAAATGGGGGCGAGAGTTTTTTTCATCGGTGTAAAATTCAAAGGAGGTCAAGCAGCCAGCCTGCCTGATTTCGATCAGATTTTATTTTCCAGCCTTTCGACAGTTGCCCGCCATCCCCGTTTTAGGGGATACTTTGGATCAGGGAACTTGGATAACTTTTTGTCATCAACGACACGCAATTGACGCCACCGGGTGACACCGTTATCATCACCCCCGATCATTCACGCACATTGTGCATCTTAAAACCACCAACAAAACGAACATCTGAACCTGATTAAGCTTATGCAAATGAAAACATTGCCGATATTCCTGGCTTTCTTCCTCATGGGGTTGGCCGACGCCATGGGACCGAACTCGGACGCCGTGAAAGCGGCTTATGGCTTGAGCAATGTGATGTCCACACTGCTGACGTTCGCAGTGTTCATCGCCTTCGCGGTTTTCAGCGTTCCGGGCGGCCTGCTTGCGGCGCGCATCGGCAAGAAAAAACTTTTGCTCCTTGGCTTGGGGATCAACGCGGCTGCGCTGGTGATTCCATCCCTTCAACAGCCCGCGTTCCCGGTTTTGCTGGGGTGCATCTTTCTGCTGGGCGTCGGGACGACATTTCTACAGGTTGCCGGCAATCCCATCATGCGTGATGTGAGCGCCGAAGGCAAATACAGCGGCAATCTGGCGTTTGCTCAAGGCATCAAGGGCATCGGCAGCACGGCTTCGACCTACATCGTGACGGCCATCGCGGCTGTCGTCTTTTTCAAAAGCATGGGCTGGCGTGGCGCCTTTCCGCTGTTCTGCGTGCTGATGGCTCTGGCGTTCGTATCAGTTGCGTTCCTGAAGATTAAAGAGACAAAAGCCGACGTTCCGCCGAGCATCGGTTCCAGCCTTGGCCTGTTGAAACAACCTGTTTTTCTTATGGCGGTGATCGGAATCTTTCTTTATGTGGGTGCTGAAGCTTCAATGGGCCGTTTTCTCAAACCCACGCTGGTGGACTTTGGCATGAATGCCGATGACGCCAGCAAATACGGCCCGACACTGTTCTTTCTCATGTTGACAGTTGGCCGTCTCCTGGGCGGGGCCGTGCTCACAATCATGACTCCGCGAACCTGCTTCCGCCTTTCCGCCCTGCTCGGCATGTTGGGTGCCGCCGCTCTCATCTCTGGATCAAGATCTCTATCCTTGGCCGGCATTATTGCTGCTGGATTGGGTTTTGCGAACATCTGGCCGATGTTGTTCTCGATCACGGTTGAAGAGAAACCGGAGCGCGCGAACGAACTCAGCGGCCTCATGTGCATGGCCATTTCCGGCGGGGCAATCGTGCCCTTGCTTATGGGCAGGTTGCTTGATTTGAAGTGGGGTGCGACATCTTTCCTTGTTCCCGTCGGGTGCTTTGCCTACTTGCTGCTGCTTTCGCTCAAGGGCGGCAAGAAGCCCGCGTCTGCGAAAGCCTGAAATTTTAATTGAACGACTCCACTTGATTAACCTGACAAAAAGAAATTCATCATGAGTTCCAACAACGACAAACGTATCGTCATGACGCTGGATGCCGGCGGAACAAACTTCCGCTTCTCGGCCATCCGCGGCAACCAGCCGGTTACGGAAACCGTCTCCATGCCATCCAACGGCGACAACCTGGACAAATGCCTGGCGAACATTGTCGAGGGCTTTGCGCAGGTGAAAAAAAATTGTTCTGCCGCGCCCGCCGCCATCAGCTTCGCCTTTCCCGGGCCGGCCGATTATCCGAATGGCATCATTGGCGACCTCGGCAACCTGCCGGGATTCCGTGGCGGCATCGCGCTGGGGCCGATGCTGCAAAAGAAATTCGGCATCCCGACCTTCATCAACAATGACGGCGATCTGTTTGTTTACGGCGAAGCCATCGCCGGCTTTCTGCCGTATGTGAACGGCCTGCTCCAAAAGGCGGGCAGCCCGAAACGCTACAATAATTTGTTCGGCGTCACGATGGGCACGGGCTTCGGTGGCGGCATTGTGCGCAACGGCGAGCTGTTCATCGGCGACAACTCGATGGCCGGCGAAGTCTGGCTGCTGCGCAACAAACTGAACCCGGTGATGAATGCGGAGGAAGGTTCCTGCATTCGCGCCGTTCGCCGCACCTACGCGGAAATGGCGGGCATCGCATTCGAAAAATCACCGGATCCCAAGGACATCGAGGCCATTGCCCTGGGCAAGGCGACCGGCCATCGTGCCGCCGCCGCAGAGGCTTATCGCCGGCTGGGCGAGGTGGCGGGCGACGCCATGGGCAACGCGCTCACGCTGATTGACGGCCTCGCCGTGATTGGGGGTGGAGTGTCCAAAGGTTACCGGCTGTTTCTGCCGGCCTTGGTGGCGGAATTGAACAGCACCTACACCGCTCCGAACGGAAACAAATTCCGCCGGCTGGCTTCCCAGGCTTTCAACTTGGAAGACCCAAAGCAGTTGAAAATTTTTTTGAAGGGCGAGACGCGGGAAATTATTGTCCCCGGCACCCAGCGCAAGGTGAAATATGATCCACTCCAGCGCGTTGGCGTGGGCATGTCGCGCTTGGGCACCAGCGAGGCCGTCGCCATTGGTGCCTACGCCTTCGCATTGAAAAAGTTGGAACAAATTTAGGACAACGAGAACCAGCGTGAAAACAGCCTGCCGCTTTGCTCTGTTCTCGTTGGTTCTGCTATGCGCCTGTCTTAAAACTCAGGCACAGAGCAAGCACAACCCGTCATCCAATTTCCCAACTTATGAAGGCCGGGTCATGTGCGGTTATCAAGGATGGTTTCGCGCCGAGGGCGACGGTTCGGGAGAAGGCTGGAGCCATTACAGCGAACGCGGTCCGCTCGCGGCGGCAACCTTGCACCCGGATTTTTGGCCGGACGTTTCAGAATACGAAAAAACTTACCCGACCGCGCTTACGAACCAGGACGGAACCAGCGTCCGGGTGTTCAGTTCGGTGGATCAAAGCACGACCGACCTGCATTTCCAATGGCTGCAGCAATACGGAATAGACGGCGTTTTTGTGCAGCGTTTTTTCGGCGGGCTGCGCACGGCGGACAGCCGGAAAAAAAGCCGGGTGGTTCTGGAACATGCGCTGAAATCCTCCCAAAAATATGGCCGGGCGATGGCGGTGATGTATGACCTCTCCGGGCTTCGGGAGCGGGGAGAAGACTGTTCGGTGATCATGCAAGACTGGAAGGAATTGGTTGACGAGTTGAAAATCACCTCACAGCCGACCAATAATTATCTTTATCACCGGGGGAAACCACTGGTTGTTATTTGGGGATTGGGTTTTCCGGATCGCGGTTACAACCTGCGCGAGATCGGAATTGAAAAGGTGATCAGTTTTCTCAAAAACGATCCTGAATACGGTGGCTGTTCCGTGATGCTGGGCGTGCCGACTTATTTCCGGGATTTGAACGTGGACACCAATCCTGATCCTTATCTGCACAAACTGATTGAATCGGCAGACATTGTCATGCCGTGGATGGTGCAGCGCTTCACGCCGCTCCTGCAATTTTTCGACACGCCGCGCTATGAGGAGCAGGTGAAAGCGGATCTGGCTTGGTGTGCCGAACGGCATTTGGATTATGTGCCGTGCGTTTCTCCCGGGTTCAGTTGGCATAACATGCACAATCATGGCGGATCGGATAACGCCATGATTTACCCGCTAAATCAGATACCCCGCCAAAAGGGAAGGTTTTATTGGAATGAAATAAGCGGAGCCATTCATGCCAAGGCCAAAATGCTGTATGTCGCCATGTTCGATGAAATGGACGAAGGCACGGCCATATTCAAGTGCTCCAACCACCCTCCGGCGGGTGTCCAGCTATGTGATTATGAGGGGTTGCCGACCGATCAGTATTTATGGCTGACAGGCCAGGGTGGGAAAATGCTTCGCAGGGAAATTCCTTTTTCAACACTGATTCCAAGCCGGGAAAACACCAAATTACCATTGTGAAAAAATCTCTTCTATCAATTATTGTAACCACAACATTTCTATCCGCCGCCACCGTCCGCTCGCAGGTTGAATTCGTTGACCCATCAATGGGAGGGCAGGGCTTCATGCTGGAACCGACACGACCCACCGTGTCTTTGCCCAACAGCATGGTGCGGGTATATCCAGTGCGAAAAGATCAATTGGATGATCAGATCCATTCGTTTCCGCTGACCATTATTTCGCACCGGTTGGGTGAGCTGTTCTGGCTCTTGCCCAGCGATGGATCGGCGGATGCCTGGGACAAGCCGGCGGTTTACGATCAGGAAGTGGAAACACCTTATTACTATTCCACCCGGTTTGACGATTCGCTGATCCAGACTGAATTCACGCCCGCCGCGCGCTGCGGTTATTTCCGCTTCACATTTCCCTCCGGCAAACCCGTGGTGTTGCTGGCAAACCGTCTGGAAGGCAAGGTTTCTGACGGTGATAACAACAGCGTCTCAGGCGTGGAACAATTCAATAACATGCGGGCATTCTTCTATGGTGAATTCAGCGCCCCGGTTCAAGTTCAGGCCAGCGGTGATAATCGGCGCTTGACCATTTCGGCGGCAGTTGGGCAAAAGGTTTTGGAATTTTGTTACGGCATTTCATTTATTAGTGCCGAACAGGCTAAGAAAAATTTGCAGGACGAAATTCCCGCGTGGGGGTTTGACAAAATTAAAGCCGCGGCGCGCGAGCGTTGGAACACTGTGCTCGGACAAATTCAAGTTGAGGGCGGCACACCGGAGCAGAAGCGCGTTTTTTATACGTCACTGTATCGCTGTTATGAGCGAATGGTCAACATCTCCGAAGACGGCCAATACTACAGCGCCTTCGACCATAAAGTGCATCAAGATGGGCGACCGTTCTATGTGGACAACTGGCTTTGGGACACTTACCGCGCGTTGGAACCGTTGCAGACCTTGTTGAACCCGGAAATGGAAGCCGACAAACTCCAATCCTATGTTCGCATGTATGAACAATCGGGCTGGCTGCCGTGCTTCGCGGTGCTTTGGGGCAACCATGAATGCATGACCGGCAACCATGCCGCGCCCTGGATGGCCGATGCGTGGGCCAAGGGCGTTACGAATTTTGACCTGGTCACCGCCTATGCCGGTTTGAAAAAGAATTCCCTCGAAGGCACCTGGCTGCCGTGGCGCAAAGGCCCGAAATGTTCCTTGGATGACTTTTTGAGCGAACATGGCTATATGCCCGCATTGCATGCCGGGGAACAGGAAACCATTTCCCGGGTTCACCCGTTCGAGCGACGTCAAGCCGTCTCAGTTACGCTGGCCCAAAGCTATGACGACTGGTGCCTGGCACAACTGGCCCGTTCGCTGGGCGATGAACCGGATCATGGAGTTTTTCTGAAGCGCGCCGGCGATTACCAGAACGTGTTCCGGCAGGACAAAGGGCATGTGTGGCCGAAAGATGCCGATGGCAATTGGGTTGAACCGTATGACCTGGGCTTTTCCGGCGGCCAGGGCGGACGCGATTATACCACCGAGAACAATGGCTACACTTATGATTGGGATGTCCAGCACGACTTGCAGGGATTGTTTGAGTTGATGGGCGGACGCGCCGCCGCCGAAGCGAAACTGGATCAGCTTTTCCGCGAGCCGCTGGGCATGAGCAAGTTTGAATTCTGGGCCAAATTCCCCGACGCCAGCGGTCTGGTCGGCCAGTTCTCCATGGGCAATGAACCGAGCCTGCACATTCCGTATCTCTATAACTATCTTGGCGTGCCGTGGAAAACCCAGAAGCGCGTCCGCATGTTGCTCGACACCTGGTTCACGGACACAACGCTCGGAATGCCGGGCGACGAGGATGGCGGCGGCATGAGTGCATTTGTCGTTTTCTCCATGATGGGTTTATATCCGGTGACTCCCGGCGTGCCGATCTACGATCTTACCAGCCCAGTTTTCGATAAAATATCAATTCATCTTCACAATGGCAAAACCCTGCAAATCATTTGCCGGAATAACTCAGGAAAAAATAAATATATTCAAAGCATCAAACTGAACGGCCAGTTACAATCACAAGTCTGGGTCAGACATGCCGATGTTCGCAACGGCGGCATTTTGGAATTGCAAATGGGTGATACGCCGAACAAAAAACTTGGTGCCAGCCCGGCAGATTTGCCGCCCTCGGCCATGGCGCTGAATCCCATCACACTGAGCGCTGAAAGCCGCTGAAATCTTCTGCGTCACGCCAGGCGCGTTGGATCATTTTGCAATGGTCACTGAAATCGGCAAGGCGCATTTGAGCCTTTGCGTTCAATTGTTTTTCTTCCGGTAAACAAACCACCAGAACCAGACCGTTCCCAGCGCGCCGCAGAGGGTCGCGCCAAGGAAATTGGCCGACGGGCTCACGCTCCACAGCCACGCGCCGAGAAATGAACCGCTCGTCACGACGCAGTCGCGGATCAGATAATACGCGCCGTAAGTCCGCGCGCGGAGTTCCGGCGCGGCCTCGCCGATGATGAGCGCCTTGCGCGCCGGCTCGCCGAATTCCTTCAGCCCGCGCACGACGAAGGCCAGCGCCAGCCACGCGAAATTGTGCGCCCACAGCAGTGTCACCGGAAACAGCGTGAAGAATACGAACGTGATGAGCACGAAGGGCCGGCGTCCGTATTTGTCCGCCAGATGCGCGACGGGAATGTAGCAGAGCATCGCCGTGACCATTTCAAACGCGATGAGATAACTGAATTGCTGCGCCGTCAGGCCGCCGGAATCCATCGCCCACAAAATGATGAACGCATACGGAATCCGTTCGCAGAAGCGGATGAGAATGTCGCTCACGAGCAGTTCGCGCAGCGCGGGCGTGAAGGTTTTGACGACGCCGAGAAATGAAATGGTAGGGCGATGCTGCTGCATTGCCTGGCTGACCGGCAGGTCAGCCCTACCGGCGTCCGGCTCGAACATGAACCATTGAAACGCCAGCGTCAGCAGGCTCATCATAATACAGAGCGCGAGCGCGCAACGCACGCCGTCGGTCCAGCCGAAGTGCGTGAGCAGCCAGCCGCCGATGAGCGGGCCCACCATCATCGGCACGCGGCGGATCATGGATTGCACGCCCACGCCCATCGTGTGCCGGTGGCTTTGCAGCGACGTGGCGATGACGGAAAGCGTCGCGGGCAAAGACAATGCGCTCCATGCGAGAAACAAAAATGAGCCGAGCAGCAGCGCGAGCCAGCTTTGCCAGACCAAAACCAAAACGTAACCGGCGATGGAAACCAGACTGAACAACAGCAGCGATTTTCTTTGGCCCCAATGATCGGTGAGCCAGCCGCCGGGATACGCGTAGATGGCTCCGAGGAAAGTTTGCAGCGCATCAAACAGGCCGATGACGAGCACCGTGCCGCCGAGCGTCTCGATGTATTTGGGCGCGAAGCCGAGCCAGAGCTTTTCGCCCGTGCCGGCAAGCACGAGCACGATGAGGAGCAGCGAGGTGTTCCGCCGCAGCGCAAGGAATTCGGAAACTTGATGCCAGCGGCTCACGCAAGGTGTGCGCCGATCATCCCGGCGATTTCCTGCAACAAATTGATTTCCGCCGCCGAGTATTCGTGTTCACGCACGGTGCCGATGCCGAGCGTGCCGACAATTTTTTCGTCGTGGCGGACCGGCACGCACAGCGCGCCGCCGACGCCGGTCTGTTTCGCGCCGAGCTTGGCGACGCCGCTGGTGTCGGTCTGCAAATTGCAAATCGTCACCGGCCGGTTTTTGGCCACGGTCTCGCCGGCGATGCCCTTGCCGACGGGAATGGCCTTCACCACGTCCAGCATTTGCGGCGGCAGGCCGACTTGTGCGGCGAGTTGAAGCAGTTGCTTGTCCGCATCAAGCCGGTGGACCGTGCCGGTTTCGGATTGAAAATGGTTCAGCACTTCGCGAAGCGCCGGTTCCAGCAATGGCTGTTGAGCCAGCAATGTTTTGATCTGATCGAGGAATTCACTCATGGTTTACTGACGCCTGAATTGTCGCGTGAAGAATGCGAGAGGTGAATTCCCCCGTCGCCAGCTTCGTGTGACTGCTGGTTTTCAAATGGAAGCATCATCGCCGGCACGATAATGCAGCACCTTCACTTTTTCCAATGTGACGAGGCCGCCGCCGATCATTTTGTCCAGCAGCGGCAGGAAGGAATTGATGTTTTCCTCGCTGTCCACAATTTCGATGACGAGCGGCAGGTCCATCGAGAGCCGCAGGATTTTGGCCGTATGCAGCCGGCTCGTTTTGCCGAAGCCCATCGGCCCGCGCAGGACCGTGGCGCCCGCCAGATGCGCCTCGCGCGCGGCGAGCACGATGGCTTCATAGAGCGGCCGGTGCTGCCAGCGGTCGCTTTCGCCGATAAAGATCCGCAGGAGCATCGCGTCAGTGGGGATTTGCATGTCAATTTCCTTTCATCGAGGTGAAGGTTGAACCGAGCAGCCAGCCGAGCCAGACGGCAGTCAGGCAAAGGGTCACGGACAAAATGACATTGCCGCCGGCGTAAAGCCACTCGCGCTCGCGCATAAGATTCAAGGTTTGC
Organism: uncultured Bifidobacteriaceae bacterium; assembly: GCA_964449815.1. Taxonomy (GTDB): domain Bacteria; phylum Verrucomicrobiota; class Verrucomicrobiia; order Limisphaerales; family UBA11358; genus UBA11358. The sequence goes on along the minus strand of CAYVGC010000018.1, from coordinate 12,409 downwards.
AGGCTGAACGAGGAAAACGTCGTATAGCCGCCGCAGACACCGATCATCAGGAACTGCGTGGCGAATATGCGCGATTGCGAATCCATCCGGCCTTCCGGGCTGGCCAGCGCGCCGATGACGCCGATGATGAACGAGCCGGTGACGTTGATCGTGAGCGTGCCCCACGGGAAGGTCGCGCCCAATTTTTCAGAAACCAGGCCGTTGACCCAGAAGCGCGTCACGCTGCCGAGCGCGCCGCCGAGTGCGACCCAAAGATACGCAATGTTCATAAACTCCTGCGAATTTCATTCGTAGGAGTCATCAGCGCTGAAACAGTCAGGCGGTTTTCCCATGTGGGACGGCAAACTCCATTGCCGCTGTTATTCATATGGCGACCGGGGCGGTTTGGCAATCTTGAATCTGCCGGCCGCGTTACTGCTTCGCTTCACCTGTGGTTGATCCGGCCGGAACCGCAAGGCATTTCTTGACTCGCCGCGCGCGAAACTTATGATTCCATTTTGATTTTAACCGTTCCAACAAAAAATTATCTATGACTAAAATACAAAACATCGAGGCGCGCGAAATTCTGGACTCGCGCGGAAATCCGACCGTGGAAGTGGACGTGACGCTGGACTGCGGCGCTGCCGGACGCGCTGCCGTTCCCAGCGGCGCCAGCACCGGCGAAAACGAAGCCATCGAACTCCGCGACGGCGACAAGAAGCGTTTCGGCGGCAAGGGCGTGCTCAAGGCCGTCGCCAACGCCAACACCAAAATCAAATCCGCGCTCATCGGCGTGGACGCGCTCGACCAGCTCACCGTGGACGCCACGATGCTCAAGCTCGACGGCACGGAAACCAAATCCAAGCTCGGCGCGAACGCCATTCTCGCCGTCTCGCTCGCGAACGCCAAGGCCGCCGCCGCCGCCATCGGCCAGCCGCTGTTCAAATATCTCGGCGGGCCCAACGCCAAGGTGCTTCCCGTGCCGATGGCCAACGTCATCAACGGCGGCGCGCACTCCGACGCCCCGATTGATTTTCAGGAATTCATGATCATGCCGCTCGGTCTGCCGACCTTCAGTGAAGGCCTGCGTTCCATCGTCGAAACCTTTCACGCGCTGAAATCCGTTTTGAAGAAAAAGGGCTGCAGCACCGCCGTCGGCGACGAAGGCGGATTCGCGCCGAAGCTCGGCAGTGTTGAAGAGGCGATTGAGACCATCATTCAAGCCATCAAGGACGCAGGCTACAAGCCGGGCAAGGATATTTTCCTGACGCTGGATCCGGCGTCGTCGGAATTTTACGACGGCAACGGCAAATACACCTTCAAGAAAAGCACCGGCGAAACCATCAGCGGCGACGACCTCGTGGAGTTTTACGCGAAACTCGTGGCGAAGTATCCGATTGTCAGCATCGAAGATGGCTGCGCGGAAGATGACTGGGCGACCTGGAAAAAGCTCACCGACAAAATCGGCGACAAGATCCAGCTCGTCGGCGACGATCTGTTCGTCACCAATGTCAAGTTCCTGCAAAAGGGGATTGATACTGGCACGGCGAATTCAATTCTCGTCAAGGTGAACCAGATTGGTTCGCTCACCGAGACGCTCGACGCCGTGCAGCTCGCGCAGTTCCACGGCTACACCGCCGTCATTTCGCATCGCTCCGGTGAAACGGAGGATTCCACCATCGCCGACATCGCGGTGGCGACCAACTGCGGTCAGATCAAGACCGGTTCGTTGAGCCGCTCGGATCGTCTGGCGAAATACAACCAGCTCCTGCGCATCGAGCAGTTGCTGGGCAAGAACGCGGTTTACGCCGGCTTGAGCATCTTGAAAAAGGGCAAGTAAATTGGGCGGGGCTGACCTGCCGGCAGATTCACAGCCCGGAAGCCAGGCAACTGGCTTCCGGGTTTTTGCTGCAAGATTTCCCGCCGCCAGCGTTCAATAGCCCTGCTTCACCAGCCAGTAAACTGCCGCCATCGTCGCAATGGAAATCAACGTCATTGGCAGGGCCGGCAAAAAACACGCCAGCGACATCACCACGCCGCCGACGAGCGGGGCCGCTGATTTCTGCCGCCAGCCATAAATCAGATAGCCGCCGCCAATCCCGCCCCAGAGCACCGAGGCCCAGAGCTGGTTTGAATCCAGATTCATCAGGTTCATCCCGCAATCTGCCGCAACTTCACGCAGCTTGCCACGGAAAATTCCTGTGGTAGATTTTTGCCGTGAACCATTTTTTCCGTCCCAACCTCGACCGGCAAGGCCGCATCGCCCGCGGCGTCATTGGTTCGCTCTGCCTCATCGCCGGCATCATTCTCGTGGACTTCGTGCTGTGGCTGGGATTGATTTTTGTCGTGGCCGGGCTTTTCGCCATTTACGAAGCCCTGCGCGGCTGGTGCCTCGCCCGCGCCTGCGGCATCAAGACAAAAATCTAAAAACCAGGATGAAGCATGAAAGCGGAAGGATGAAATGTCCGCCGCCCATTTCATCCTTCATGATTCTCCCTTCATCCTTCAGCCAAACGCCCCGAACAACGCCTGCATTTCCTCGTCCACCAGCGACTCGTCCGCGAGCGTCTGTGAAATTTCGTCGCGGAGCAAAGCGCGGTAACGCTTCCGCAGCCGGTGCACCGCCACGCGGACCGCAGTTTCATCCATGCCTAAATCATTTGCGGCGTCCGCGTGCGACAACGTGCCCTTGCCGGCGGTGAGGAAAATCTTCAACTGCCCGAACAATTTCGCCTTGCCATCCGCCGCGCACTCCGTTTGCAGACGGCCGATGACTTTGGCCAGCAGCGCCAGCGCCCATTCGCGGTCGAACGCCTGGTCGGGGCCTGGCTCGTTCACGGCGGCGACCTGAAATGTTGTGTCTGCCGTCTGCCAGTCCAGCGACAGGTTCGCCGCCCCGCCGCCGCGTTTTTTGGCCTGCGACTTGTCCCATTCGTTCGCCAGAAAATGTTTCAGCGCCGCCAGCAGGAAGGCGCGGAACCGGCCGCGCTCTGCGCTCAGGCCGGCGAGATAATTCTTTTCCAGAAAGCGCGCGAAGAACGCCTGCGTCAAGTCCTCCGCGTCCTCCTTGTTATGCCCGCGCCGCCGGACATAGGCATACAGCGGAAACCAGTAGGTGCGGCATAAATCCTCCAGCGCGCCATCCGACTGTGGCGTGTGCCGTTTGCCCGCCGCCAGCACGACCGTCCAATGCGTCGTGGCGAAGATGTCGCCCGGCGCGGTCGAGGCTCGTGTGGAATGTTCGGAGGTCAAGTCGCTGGCTCAATTATCCCTGGTCTTGAAGGTGAACAAGTAAGGGATCGCCGGATGATGTTGCGTGTCTTGGAAGCCGTGGAACTTCTGGCTGTTGATCCACCAGCCGTAGGTTTTGCCCGGCTCCAGCTTCACCTTCACCACGCAGGTCTTGTGGTCGGCGTCGTAATGCGGCTTGCCGATGAATTCCGGCCCGGAATTTTCCCAGGCGGTGGACCAGCTCCAGGACTGGTCGGCCATTTCCTTGCTGAAGGTGATTTTGACTTCGTATTCGCCGGGCGGCACGTCCTTGGTGCCCGCCTCCGGCACGGTTTTGACGACGACGGGCGCGAAGTTGTCAATGTCCTGCGCGCGGCTGTTTTGCGGCGCGAACTGGCAGGCCGCGCCGACGACGAGGGTGGTGAGCAATGTTTTGGTTTTCATGTTTTGTTTGCGGTGTCAGTTTGGACTGGTTTTGAAAATCAGCAGATACGGCACGGCGGAACGCCCGGCGCTGTCGCGGAAATTTTGGTATGCTTCAGTGTTCAACCACCAGGCATACGTCTGGCCGGCTTCCAGATGCACTTTCATGACGCAGGTCCGCTGGTCGTCCAGATAATGCGGCGTGCCGATGGGTTCCGGGGTGGAATTATCCCAGGCCGTGCACCAGCTCCACGAGCCGTCGCTCATCGGCTTGCTGAAGCGCACGCGAATTTCCGTTTCGCCTGGCGGCACATCGGTCGCGCCGGACACCGGAAAACTCTCGACGACGACCGGCGGCTGCCCGGCCAGAGTCTGACTCGTGCCGGCCGGCAGCGATTCTTGCTTCGCGGCCTCGTGGGCCAAAAAGATTTCGGGCGTCACCGGTTCAATTGAAATCAGTTTGAAGTTGGAATCCTTTTCAATCGCGGTCTTGAATTCGTCCGGCTTTGCGGTGAGAAAGGAGCCGACCAGTTTGCCGTCTTGCTGCGTGGTCCGGAAGAAACTGGCGCCGCCCAGGCTGTCCTGACCCGAACGCAGTTGGCAATGGCCGTTGAACTCCTGCAACATTTCCTTCGGGGTCTGCGGATTGAAGCCGTTGACCGGTCCGAACTTTGCCAGGTAGGCGCCTTGAGCCAGTTCCGCCAGCCACTTGCCGGCTTCAGTGGAGTTCGTGGCCACCTCGTGCGTGCCTTGGGCAAAGGCATCCCAGAGGTTGAACTTGGACCAGTAATTGCCGCCCTGGGCCAGCTTGAGCTGCTGCTGGACATACTGTTTCCCCGTCAGCGGATGGATGCTGGCGAGCCATTCGGCGTCACGTTGATCGAGGCTCTCCGCGAGCTTGTCCGGTGCCGGCTGTTCGCCATACCAGCGGATGATTTCCGGCTGGAACGGCGGCTGGCCGTTTTGATCGTTCCACCATTTGCCCCACGCGTTCCAGTCCCTGCCGAAATTGGTTCCGGTCAGGCGCACGAGCGAAAGCTGCGCCCACCAGCGCGTGTTGGCGTTGAGGTGGTAAAGGAGATGAATCATTTCCGGCACGGACTCCTTGTCGCCGATGATGCCCAGCGCGCGGGTCGCCATCCAGCGGTCGCGGTTGTCCTTCTCGGCGTGGTCGAACGCCATCGCGCGCAACGCGGGCAGCGCATTGGTGGAATGCAGGGCGGCCAGCGTGCTGATCGCCTGATAATACTCCTGCGATTGCGACCCCTTGAGCGCGTCAAGCTGCTTCCGTTCCAGGGTGGCGCGTTCCTCGTCCGTCCAGCCGTCGAAGCCGCGCTCATCGAAGAGACTACGGAACTGCCGGTCCGTCCAGGCGAGCATCGCCCGCTGGTCGTCATTGAGCGGCGATTGCGCTTCCTTTCCTTCGTTCGCGTGGAAGACAACATGAAGGTTGCTTGCGGTAGTTGTATTACTTGAGCCAAAGGAAATGCTGTCGGCGGTCAATGTCCCATTTGACACATTCAGAACAACCTTGTTTCCAGTGGAGGAAATCGTAATTGGCATGTCTGGGTGGATTGGCGGCGCCTGGACTTGGCCGGACTGTTTTGTGGTCGGCGGCTCGATCATCAGCCGCAAACCTTCGCTCAATTGCTTTGTCTTCGCCGCTGCGAGCATCTTTTTTGAGGTGTCGTCGGCTTGGCCGGAATCCACGATGTTCTGCGCCCACTTTTCGGCCTGCTCAAATTTTCCTTCCAGCAAATAAAGCCGCGCCAGCCCGAACCATGCCGCCGGCGCCTGCGGCGCGGCCTTGAGCAGATATTTTTCCGCCTCGTCGTATTTCCGCTGCGCCAAATAAATCTGGCCGAGACCATTCAGCGCACCCGGCAAGTTGGTTTCGATGGCGATGGCTTGATGAAACGACGTTTCCGCCATGGTGCTGTTGCCAGAATTGAATTGCGCCCAGCCGAGACCGTTCCACGCATCCGCATCATCAGGTGTGAGACTGACGGCCTGCTGAAATTTCGCTTCGGCGTCTGTCAGTTTTCCCGCCTGCCAAAGCTGCCAGCCTTGTTGTGTCCACTGTTGGGCGGCATTGTGCTGCGATTGTTGTCTGGCGCGGACGAAATTGGGGATTGCCACCGCTGCGAGCAGGCCCAGAATGGCTATGAAAATAATCGCCACCGCCACACCGGCCGCGATGCCAACGGCAATTTTCCAGCCGCTGGCTGGCTTCACCACAACAGCGGTCGGGGCACCCGCCGGCAAATGGCCCGAGGCCGACATCGGGGCAAAAATGTCTTCATAAGCGTAAGCCAGCGCCGCCCATACAATCGGAGCCGCGATGAAAATTCCAACCAGACAACAGAGAAATCCGGCAAGTTCAATGGCGCCGAGGAGGATGAAAAACCACAAAAATTTCCACCAGTGTTTCGAGATGACTTGGCGGCTCAGGCTCATCGCGGGCCAAAAATCCATTCCCTTGTCGGCGACCAGCGCGAGTGTGAACGCCCAGGCCACGGCGAAGTAAATTCCCGGTAACAGGAAACAAATCAAACCGGCCAAAATCAACAGAAACGTCACGAGCCCGCCGAGAAAAAGCGCGGCGAACGCCACGGAGAAGCCGCTGAACGCGATTCCCACGTTCGCCTGTCCGCCGCGAATTTTTTTCAGGAAATATAGCCACAGTCCGCCCGAAAACGGACCGCTGACGACGATGCCGATCAACGTGGAACTGGCCGCATGTTGCAGCAATCCGATCAGCGCGGTTACGCCGACAACTTCCCAGAAATTGTGCGTTACCAAATTCCATCCGCGGCTCAGGCAATGGCCGATGTTCAATTGAAAATCCCGTGCCCGGACCGCCGCAGCAAAAGCGGCGCTGTCCGCCGCCGTCCGGGCGATCAGCGGAGTTTGTGAGATGGTCTCGACCTGGGTTTTAATTTCGCTGGCTTGTTGGTAGCGGAGCGTGGGATTTTTTTCCAGCGCGCGCAGCACGACTTCATCGAGGCGCACGTCAATCTGCACTTTCGACGACGGCGGCGCGATTTTTTTGCCGGGCAGCTCGCCCGTGAGCATCTGGTAGAACACCACGCCCAGCGCGTAAATGTCCGCGCGGTTGTCCACTTCGCTGGGATGCTCGACCTGTTCCGGCGCCATGTAATTTGGCGTGCCCATGACTTTGCCCGACTCGGTCAGCATCGGCGAACCGGCGGCGGCTTCCCCGGCCGCCGCCGGTTCATTCCCAACCCCAACCAGTTTTGCCAGCCCAAAATCCGCCACCTTCACGCGGCCGCGGCGGTCCAGCAAAATGTTTTCCGGCTTGATGTCGCGATGGACGATGCCCTGGTCGTGCGCAAATTGCAGCGCGTCGCAAATCTGCGGCACGATGGCCAGCGCCTCGCGCGGCGCGATGCGGCCGGTGTGGAGCAGCCGCCGCAGCGTCATGCCGTCCACGAATTCCATCAGGAAATAAAACAGCCCGTCCGCCCGGCCGAAATCGTAGATCGTCACGATGCCGGGATGATTGAGCTTCGCCAGCGCCTTGGCCTCGCGGGCGAAGCGCCCGGCAAACGCGGGATCGTCGCCAATGCCGGGCGGAAGAATTTTCAGCGCCACGATGCGGTCAAGCTCCTTTTGCCGGGCTTTATAGACCGCGCCCATGCCGCCCTTGCCGATGAGTTCAAGAATTTCGAGCTGCGGGAATTTGGCCGCAAGCTCGGTGACGGACGGCGGATTGAACGGCGGCTGTCTGGCGTCCGAGACGGTGTCCGCCGCCGCGCCCATTTTGAGCAGGCAGGCGGGGCAAAGTCCGGCGAGCGCACCGGTGGGGAGCGGCGTGCCGCATTGCGGACATTTGTTTTCCGGGGGCATTGGTGGATTCATTTTTACCGTGTCCATGTCCACTTCAGAAGCAAAACCGGAAGGATGTTACAAAAAAGTTTTGCCGCCAAAAGCGCAGAATGAAGTTTCCTTTGCGCCTTTCGTGACTTTTGGCGGCCAATGTCTAACGCAATTTGAACCCGCCCTGAAAAATCACTTCCGCCGCGACCACCACGAGAAACACCACGCCAACCAGCGCGTTCAGCCGGAAGAACGCCACGTTGATCCAGTTCAAGCTGCGCCGGCGGGCGATCCAGTGTTCCAGGGTGAGGCAGCCGAGGATCATGAGCCAGCCGACGAGATACGCGAGGCGAAACCGGCAAAGCAAACCAAAGCCCAGCAGCAGTCCGCACATGAGCATGTGCGCGAGAAACGCCGCCTTCAAGGCGTTCTGCGGCCCCCACGCCACGACCAGCGAGCGCAGGCCGTGAGATTTGTCAAATTCGTAATCTTGCAGCGCGTAAATGATGTCGAAGCCGATGAGCCACAAAATCACCGCCAAGGCCAAAATAATTGGCTGCAATCCCACTCTTATCGAATCAAACCAGGCCCCGACGGCTTCAGGTGAGGAGAAAATATCGGGCGGTGGCGGCTGAAATCCAAATTCGCCTTTCACCGCCAGCCAGGCGCCGATTGGTGCCAGCGCGAGCGCGAGGCCGAGAAAAACGTGCGTGTAATCCGTGAACCGTTTGGTGAGCGAATAAAAACAGACCAGCACCAGTGCCGGCGGCGAAAGGTAAAAGCACAATGGATTCAGAAAATAACTGGCCGCAACCAAACCCGCCGCCGACAAGGTGCAAAATGCGACTGCGCCGGCCAGTGAAATTTGTCCGCTTGGCAGATGCCGGTTTTTCGTGCGCGGGTTCAGCGCGTCGAACTTGCGGTCCACGATGCGGTTGAACGCCATCGCGCAGGTTCGCGCGCAAACCATCGCGGCGAGGATCAGCCCGAAAGTTTTCCAGCCCGGCCAGCCATGATGGTCACGCGCGGCCACGAGCATTGCCGCCAGCGCGAACGGCAGCGCGAAAACCGTGTGCGAGAAACGCACAAAGCCGCCCCATTTTTTAATTACTGAATACATTGTTTTGCCACGGATGCACACAGATGAAACACGGATTCTCTGTCCGCCGATTCCGCCGATTTGGTTCAAGCAGATTCAATCTGCGCTTCTCTGAGAAATTTGCGGATGCCTCATCTGTGTTTAATCTGCATTCCATCTGTGGCTCAATCATTCTTGTTCCTCCGCCCAGCGCGGCGCAAGCTGGTTCGGGATGCCAAGATGATCCAGCACGCGGGCGACCACGGTGTCCACGATCTGCCGCACCGAGTCCGCGCCGGAATAAAAGCTCGGATTCGCCGGCAGAATGGTCGCGCCCGCCAGCAGCAGCAGTTCCATGTTTCTGACGTGGATCAAACTCAGCGGCGTTTCGCGCGGGACCAGGATCAGTTTCCGCTTTTCCTTCAGCGTCACGTCCGCCGCGCGCAGCAGCACGTCCTCGCTGTAGCCGTGCGCGATGCGGCCCATCGTGCCCATCGTGCAGGGAATCACGACCATCGCATCCGGCGGATTCGAGCCGCTGGCGAACGGCGCGTTCATGCTTTTGAGATGGTGCATTTGCGCGCCCGCCGGCAGTTTCAGCCCGTCCGGCAGCTCCACGGCGATGACCTGCTGCGCGTAGCTGCTCAACACGACATGGATTTCATGTTCGCGCGGATTCAGATTGTCGAGCAGCCGCTGCGCATAAAGCGCGCCGGTGGCTCCGGTGATGGCGACGAGAATTTTCAATTCGCCGCCAATTATGGCCGAGCGGTTCCAAACGGGCAACCAATCAAGCTCGTCCTCGTCTTCAAATTTTTCCTGGCCTGATCACGAGAACGAGGATGATTCAGATTTTCTCGAAACAGCTTGAGTCCGCCTTTCTGTTCCGCACAATTGGCGTGTGTCCAAACTCGTGGGAATTGTTTTCTGCGGTGCGCTCGTCTTGCTGGCGGGCTGCGCAACCTCGCCCAACGAAGCGCAGCCGCCCAACTGGTCGGCCACCAATGCCGTCCATGCGGTGCAAAACCCGCCGCCATTGATGCCCGTTCCGGCGGTCATCAAAACCAACCTGCCACCGGTCGCTTTTTCAAATCCCTCCAACCCGCCGCCGGTGACGAACAGCGTCAGGCCGTGTCTCGCGCCGGTTTTCACCTGGACTTCGCTGGACCGTTGGGCGGTCGAAAACAAGCTCGGATCGCTGCGGCGGCTGACGGGCGGGCCGACGAGCCGGTATTACCTGGACACCAAAAACGGCCTGCTGGTGCTGGACATCGGCAGCCGCGAGGCGAGCTGGCGCGGCCTGCAGTTTCACCTGGGTTACGCGCCGGAAATCATTGACAACCAGGTCTTCGTGCATGGCCTCGACCTGCAAAAAAACCTGACCCCGCTGATGCTGGAGGATGCGCTGGCCTTTGGCACGAACCGTGTCATCGTGATTGACCCCGGACACGGCGGGATCAATGGCGGCACCATCAGCGTGCTGGACCGGCGGCCGGAAAAGGAGTTTACGCTCGACTGGGCGCGGCGCATCAAGCCGTTGCTGGAGCAGGAAGGCTGGCAGGTTTTCCTCACCCGCACGAACGACGTGGACGTCGCGCTTTCCAACCGGGTGGCGGTGGCGGAATGCCGCCACGCGGATTTGTTCATCAGCCTCCATTTCAATTCCCTCGCGCCGGATCAAAGACCGGTCGGGCTTGCCACCTTTTGCCTGACGCCGGCGGGAATGCCCTCGACGATCACGCGCGGCTATCCTGACATTTTGTCCCAGGATTTTCCGAACAACAGTTTTGACACGCAAAACATGCTGCTGGCCGAGCACCTGCACCGGGCGTTGCTGCACGCGACCAATCTGGAGGATCGCGGCGTGAACCGCGCGCGTTTCATCGGTGTGCTGCGCGGACAGCGTCGTCCGTCCGTGCTCATCGAAGCCGGCTTTCTGTCCAACCCGCAGGAGGCGAAACGCATTGAAAACCCGGAATTCCGCCAGAAGCTCGCCGAAGCCGTCGCGACCGCCTTGCGGCCGGGCGAGAATGGAAAATAGCGGATGGAAAAAACCACGCGAAGATTGAGAATTGAACCTGGAGGATGGATTATGCCACTCAGCAGAAGCTTTCGGGATTTAAACGTCTCTTCAATCCGCCATCCTCGCTGAATCCTCATGCCATCCTCCATTCTCCATCCGCCATCCTCGTTTGTTCTGGTCACCGGCGGCGCCGGCTTCATCGGCGCGCACCTGGTTGAGCGTCTGCTCAAGGATGGCAGAAGCGTTGTCGTCATTGACGATCTTTCGACCGGCAGCCTGGAAAATCTGGCGGCGGTGAAAGCCAGTCCGCATTTCCGTTTCATCCAGTCCAGAATTTCCGCCTGCGCGGAACTGCCGCGGCTCGCGGCGGAGGCGGAGTTTGTTTTCCACCTCGCCGCGACGGTCGGCGTTGATCTGGTCGTCAAATCCGCGCTGCACGTCCTCGAAGCCAGCTTCAGCGAGACGCAGATTTTGCTGCGCGCCGCCACGAAACATTCCACGCCGCTGCTGCTCACCTCCACCTCGGAAGTCTATGGCAAAAGCGCCAAGCCGGAGTTCAGCGAGGATGACGACCTGCTCATCGGGCCGCCCGGCCAGTCGCGCTGGAGCTACGCCTGCTCCAAGCTCACCGACGAATTTCTCGCGCTCGCCTACGCGCGCGAGAAAAACCTGCCCGTCACCATCGCGCGGCTGTTCAACACCGTCGGCCCGCGCCAGACCGGGCGCTACGGCATGGTGCTGCCGCGCTTCATCGCCGCCGCGAAGAAGAACGAGCCGCTGAAAGTTTTCGGCGACGGCAGGCAGACGCGCTGCTTCGGCTTCGTGCATGACGTGGTGGAGGCGCTGGTGCGCTTGCAGCATTGCGAACCGGCGCGCGGCGAAATTTTCAACATCGGCGGCACGGAGGAAGTTTCGATTTTGGAACTGGCGAAGCTCGTGGTGAAAACGCTCGGCTCGAAATCCAAAATTGAACTGGTTCCCTACGACCAGGCCTACGCGCCGGGCTTTGACGACATGCGCCGCCGCAAGCCGCGCGTGGAAAAACTGGAGCGCTTCGTGAAGTTCAAGCCGCAGACCACCCTGCGCGACATCATCCGGCTGACGGCAAAATAGGCTTACGCAACCGGGCCGTGGCCGTTCACCTTGGCCAAGCAACCTGGCCCGCCCCAGGACGGGTGGACCAATCGGAACCTCATCCGGTCGCTGGCGCGGCTGGGTGGATTTATCGGACGCAAGCAGGATGGCGAACCGGGCTGGCAAACCATCTGGCGCGGCTGGCAGCGCCTGATGTGGATGCGCGAAGGAGTAGAAACCCTCCAACGAACATGAAAAAAATGTGGGTAAGGACAAGCCATTCCTGGCTGGGCATCGCGTCAACCAAATGAAAAAGTCCCGCGAGAGACGGCAGAAAAACCGGGTGGCCATCTGCAAGCATTCCCCGAGCTTGAATTGCGCGTGTTGAACCCCTGAACCGACGCCCAGGTGGCGCGGCCGTCCCTGGCGGCGAGTGCTGGCGGCGTCTCGCCGCCAGTTCGATCACCGGGCGGGACGCCGGCGCTACGAGGCCCGTTGGGATGGGTGTCCGTGCGCCAGCACCCCGGCACCAGAAATGGTCTGACACGCACGACCGGTTGCTGCTTGATGTATAAATTTAGCCAGTTCAGGGTTGAAATCGGCAAAGAACATCAAAATATCGTTAAATCCGTCATCGTCATGCCAAAACCGGTCATATCCATAACCATAGATGGTGCATCCATGGTTCTCGGTGAAGCATCTTTGGTTCTCGGTGAAGCATCCACGGTCATGGAAATCCCGGCTTTTATCCAAAACCGTCC
>CAYVGC010000017.1:0-54825 GCA_964449815.1 uncultured Bifidobacteriaceae bacterium | reverse complement strand
ACTTCATATGATGCCTAACAGATAATGGACAGACGGTTGTTGCGCCTATCCCCGGCCAAGTTCCGCCTGTCCGGTTTGAGGATTTGAATCATTTTTCTAACTTGCTCATTTGTCCGCAACGGTTTAGCCCGGTCAAAGCGCCAAATCCGCGCTCAGGAAACACGGCGCAGGTTCAGACGCGCCCACCGTTCCGGCCGCCCGCGGCCATCGCCATGTTGTCACACGGCGGCGGCCCAATTGTCAAGCCCGTTGCCGGATGATTTTGCCCGGCCCGGTTTTCCCGCCGCCCCCTCGCGGGACTTTTTCATTGGGTTGACGCGATGCCCAGCCATTCATGGCTGGGACTCGATGCCCGCAATCGTCCAAAGTCCCGCCAGCAACGAAAGGTAGGTGCTTGTGCATGGCCACCACTTGCGGACGGCCACCCGGTTTTTCTGCCGTGGCTGACGGGCTTTTATCCTTACGGGCACATGCAGGAGGCGGCGGCCGCCTGCCGCCGCTTTTCCCGCTGGCAGGCCAGACCGGGCCAAGGTTGACCGAAACTGCCATAGTTACCCGAACTATGTAACTAAATCGGCAATCTTTTTCCCGGCTTTAATGAAATCTCATTTTTTTGGAAATAATTTTCCACCCTGGGTGCCAGCCTGCAGCCGCCTGATAGAAAAGCCCATAAAAACAAGGGAAAATGGCGTTCCTAGAATACTGCGGAACGATTTCTCAGTATTGAGAAACTATTTCTTAATACTAAGAAATGGCCCCGGGGACCAAAAGTTCGGGCCGAATGTCCTGTTTGTTGACACCGCCAGACTTGGGCAGCCTTCGTCTTCACTCTCCCTGCATATATTATTATATAGCGAGACCTCGGCAAAACTGCGGTAGCGGCACTCGGTGAGCGCCGAGGAGAGGTGAAAAGGTCGGAAACCACGGCGGTCACCGACCGCCGCTGCCACTTGAAACCGGGTTTTGCCGAGGTCTCGTCGGGTAAAGGTGCTTGAAAAAGACCCGCCAGCCACGAAATCATCCCCGCCGTCTCCCGTTCTTTCACCCGCTGCGAGCCGGAACCACGCGCGGGCCAGGCAAGGCAGCGGACCTCACACCGTCATGATTTCTTTTTCCTTGCTGACGACCTGGGCGTCAATCTTGGTGATGTAATCGTCCGTCAGCTTTTGCAAATCTTTTTCGGCCTGTTTTTTGGCGTCCTCGGTCACGCCGCTGTCATGGGCGTGCTGCTTGAACAGGTCCATCGCGTCGCGGCGCACATGGCGCACGGACACCCGGCCGTCCTCGGCCATTTTTTTGATGAGCTTGACGAATTCCTGGCGGCGTTCCGTGCTCAATTCCGGGAAGGACAGCCGGATCAGCTTGCCCTGCACGACCGGCGACAGGCCGATGTTGGCCTTCTGGATGGCCTTCTCAATCGGCTGAATCGCCGCCACATCCCACGGCTGGATGACGAGCGTGCGCGGTTCCGGCGTGTTGATGTTGGCGAGTTCGCGGATGCGCATCTGCGAGCCATAGACTTCCGCGATGATGTTCTCGACCAGCCCGGTGGAAGCCTTGCCGGTGCGCACGCCGGTGAAGTCGTTCAGAATCTTCTGCTCGGTCTTGATCATTTTTTCTTCCGCTTCAAGTAAAATGTCGTCGAGTGTCATAGTTTTAATATCATAACCAGGTTTCCCCGCCGGGTCGAATGAAAATTCAAGCGGCGGCCGCGCAAAACTTTTCCACGCACGCCGCCGGCAAATACGAACCGGTAGATTTCAGTTGCCAAGGGCGCCGGTTTTTCCCCGGCAACTGGCGGCTTGTCTGAAGTGGCAACTTTCTGTCACCTTTAAGGAATGCCACACGTCGAATCCAAAATGAAAATCACGCCCATCCTCCCGCTCGCCCTGGCCGCCGCCCTGCTGCTGCCGGCCTTCAACTCAATGGCGGAAACAACCCGCGTCAGAGAATCGCTTGATGCCGGCTGGCGTTTCACCAAAGGCGATCCCGCCGGGGCGGACGCGAAGCTGAATTACGCCGCCGCCAGGCCGTGGCTGCTGCCGATGCAAAATGGTTTTACCACCAACGCGCCCGCCGCGCCGCCGGCGGGAAATTTCGGCGGCGACGCTTCCTTCGCGCAGCCCGGCTTCGACGACAGCGGCTGGCGCAAACTGGATTTGCCGCATGATTTCGGCATCGAAGGGCCGTTCGAGCAGGCGCTGCCCGGCGAGACCGGCAAGCTGCCGTGGTCCGGCGTGGCGTGGTATCGCAAGCATTTCGATCTGCCGGCGGACGACGCGGGCAAGCAGATTTATTTCGAGGTGGACGGTGCGATGGCTTACGCGACGGTCTGGCTCAACGGCCATTGCGTCGGCGGCTGGCCCTACGGCTACGCGTCGTGGCGCGTGAATTTGACGCCGTTCGTGAAATTCGGCGGCGTGAACACGCTCGCCATCCGCCTCGACAACCCCAAGGACTCCTCGCGCTGGTATCCGGGCGGCGGCATTTATCGCAACGTCTGGCTCGTGAAAACCTCGCCGGTCCACTTCAGCCAGTGGGGCACGCACATCACCACGCCGGAGGTGAGCAAAGATGCCGCGACGGTTTCGGTGCAGACCAGCGTGGACAACAACTCCGCCGCCGGAGTGGAAGTGAAAGTGGCGACGGCGATTTTTGAGCTCAAGGCCGACGGCGCGAAGGCGAAAACAGCCATCGCCGAAATGGCCACCGACGGAATAAAAGCCGCCGCCGGAGCAACGGCGGACACGGCGCAAACCATCATCGTGCCCAAGCCGAAACTGTGGGGCGTCGAACATCCGAACCGTTACGCCGCCGTCACGACGATTTCCCAGGGGGACAAAGTTTTGGACGTGTATGAAACACCGTTCGGCATCCGCACGATCCGGTTCACGGCGGACAACGGTTTTCTGCTGAACGGCGAGCGCGTGCGGCTCAACGGCGTTTGCGATCATGCTGACCTCGGCGCGCTCGGCAGCGCGATCAACACCCGCGCGCTGGAACGGCAGTTGGAAATCCTGCGCGGCATGGGCGGCAACGCCATCCGCACCAGCCACAATCCGCCCGCGCCGGAACTGCTCGACCTCTGCGACCGGCTGGGCTTCGTGGTGATGGACGAGGCATTCGACGCGTGGAAGCTGCACAAGAAGCCGAATGATTACGCGAACATTTTTTCCGACTGGCACGAGGCCGACGTGCGCGCCTATGTCCGCCGCGACCGGAATCATCCGTGCGTGATTCTCTGGAGCATCGGCAATGAAATTCAAGAGCAGGCGCATGCAAGCACTTTTTACATCGCCGAAGATCTGGCCGCCGCCGTCCGCCGCGAAGATGCGACGCGGCCGGTCACCGCCGCGTGCAATCACATGGAGGCGGGCTACAACGGCTTTCAACACATCGTCGAAGTGTTCGGCTACAACTACAAGCCGTTCGAGTATGCCCGGTTCCGCGCGGCGAACCCGGACATTCCGCTGTTCGGCAGCGAAACCGCCTCGTGCATCAGCTCGCGCGGGGAATACTTTTTCCCGGTGAGCGACGACAAGTCGCAAGGGCTGTCGGATTTTCAGATGAGCAGCTATGACCTTTACGCGCCGCGCTGGGCGACGACGCCGGATTCGGAATTTGCCGGCCAGGACCGGAACCCGTTTGTCGCGGGCGAATTCGTCTGGACCGGCTTCGATTATCTCGGCGAGCCGACGCCTTACAACTCGGACTTGAGCAACCTGAACAATTATTCCAAGCCGGAGGACAAGGCGCGCGCGGAAAAGGAGCTCGCCGAGATCGGCAAAATCCACACGCCGTCGCGCAGCAGCTATTTTGGCATCATTGATCTCGCCGGTTTTCCGAAGGACCGCTACTACCTTTATCAGGCGCACTGGCGGCCGGACTTTCCGATGGCGCACATCCTGCCGCACTGGAACTGGCCGGGCCGCGAAGGCGAAATCACGCCCGTCCACGTTTACACCAGCGGCGACGAGGCGGAATTGTTTCTCAACGGCCAGTCGCTGGGCCGGAAAAAGAAAGGCCAGTTTGAGTATCGCATCCGCTGGGACGACGTGAAATACGCGCCGGGCGAACTCAAGGTGGTTGCCTACAAAAACGGGAAAAAATGGGCGACCGACGAGGTTCGCACCACCGGCCCGGCGACGGAACTGACGTTGAAAGCCGACCGCGAGAACCTCGTGGCGGACGGGAAAGATTTGTCGTTTGTGACCGTGACCGTGGCCGACGCAAATGGCCGGCCCGTGCCGCGCTCGAAGAACCACATCCAGTTTGAAATCGAAGGACCGGGCGAAATCGTGGCCGTGGACAACGGTGACGCCACCAGCTTCGAGCCGTTTCAGGCGAAGGATCGCAATGCCTACAACGGCCTCGCGCTCGTCATCGTCCGCGCCACGCAACCCGGCAAAATCATGCTTCAGGCGCACAGCGACGGATTGAAAGACGCGGCCGCGCAAATCACCGCACGACCTTAAACCACCGGCGGCGGCTGAATTTATGGGTGCAAAAAACGGCGCTGTTAATTTTGGCCGCGACGGCGACCGGACCGGATGCCGGCACCGTCACCATCAAGGCATCGCCAGAACTGCCAAGATGAACGCACGCCGAGTTCTGGCATGATTTTTCAACCGCATATTACCCAGCTGAAAACATGAAAAAAACCTGCAGCCTCACCGCCGGATTTTCTGCGAGGCGACGGCGCGCTGGTTTTACCGCCATGGCCGGTGCGGCGGTTTTAATTTTCCTGGCGGCGGAGAACCTTTTGCGCGCCTCTGATTTCGCCTTCGGCGCGGACCTGTCATTTTTGAAACAGGCCGAGGATCGCGGCCGGGTTTTCAAGGACGGCACGAACCCCCTGCCCGGCCTGCAGATTTTCAAAAATCACGGCTACAACTGGATTCGCCTGCGCATTTTCGTCGAGCCGGTCGGCGGCAACCTGCCAAACGATTTGCCATACACGCTGGCGATGGCGCGGGACGCGAAGCAGCTTGGCTACAAATTCCTGCTCGATTTTCACTACGCGAATTCGTGGGCCGATCCCGGCAAGCAGCCGACGCCGGATTCATGGGCAAAACTTTCGCACCCGGAACGCGTCACAGAAGTTTTTGAATACACGCGCGGCACCATCGCCGCGTTCCGCGACGCGGGCGTGCTGCCGGACATGGTGCAGGTCGGAAATGAAGTCTCGAACGGAATGTTGTGGCCGGATGGAAAACTGCCGGACAACTGGCAAAACTTCACCGACTATCTGCGCGCCGGCATCAAGGGCGCCGGCGCGGGCGGCGGCGCCAATTCGCGCCCGAAAATCATGATTCACATTGACACCGGCGGCGACATCGCCAGGACGAAATACTTCTTCGACAATTTGAACCGTTATGAAATTCCCTACGACGTCATCGGTTTTTCGTTTTATCCGTGGTGGCAGGGCACGCTGGAGGATTTGCGCGAAAACCTCGCGTTCACGGCGAACACCTACGGCAAGGACGTGTTCGTCGTGGAGGCGGCCTACAACTGGCGGCGGGCGCGCGAATCGGGCGGCCGGGCCGGGCCGTTTGCCGAAACGCCCGAAGGCCAGCGCGAATTTCTCGACGAGGTAACGCGCATCGTGATGAATACGCCCAACGACCACGGCAAGGGGATTTTCTGGTGGGAACCGGCGGTGGGCAATCGCGGCGGCCTCGTCTCGCGCAGTTTTTTCGATGAAGACGGCAACTCGCTGCCGGTGCTGTCCGTCTTTGACAAATATACGCTGCCGCTGCCGCGCAACGGCGGCCGGTGATTTTGCCCGCGCGTAATTTTACGCACTATGAATCAAAAAAATGTTTCGGCCCCGCCGGCGGTTTCCGTGTCGGAACCGGCGGCAACACCTTTTCCGCCGCCGCCACCGGCTCCAAACCGAACCGGGCGAAATCGGCTGCGTTTTGGGAACCGGCTGGCCGTTGCCATTCTTCTTGGATGGTTGCCCGCAAGCCTTGATGCGCAAACCGCCAATCCAGAAACCAATTCTCCTGCGCGCACCGGCCAGGCGGAAAATTTGCCAGCCAGTCCAAAGCTCCCGTCGCTGTTTCTCATCGGTGATTCCACCGTGCGGAACGGACAAGGCACCGGCACCGGCGGGCAGTGGGGCTGGGGCGATTTTCTCGCGCCGTTTTTTGACACGAACCGGATCAATGTCGTCAACTGTGCGCACGGCGGCACGAGCAGCCGGACGTTTTATCGAGACCAGTGGCCGCGCGTGGCGGCGATGCTCAAGCCGGGCGATTGCGTCATCATGCAGTTTGGTCATAACGACGGCGGCCCGGTCAACGACGCAAGCCGCGCGCGGGGCACGATCAAGGGCGTCGGCGCTGAGTCGCAGGAAATCACCAACCTGATCACCAAAAAGTCCGAGGTTGTCCACACTTTCGGCTGGTATCTGGCCAAGTTCGTCACCGATGCGAAGGCCCGTGGCGCGACGGCGATTATTTGTTCGCCGATCCCGCACAAACAGCACTGGGAAGGCGGACGCGATTTCGCCAGCATCGCCGACTGGGACGAGCAGGCTGCAAAAAACAACGGCGCGCTGTTTTTCGACCTCACGATGGTCATCACCGGCGCCTATAAAAAAGAGGGCGCGGACAAGGTGGCAACTTTCTTCGCCGACAAGGGCACGCATACCACCGGCAGCGGCGCGCAGTTCAACGCGGCTTGCGTCATTGCCGGACTGAAGAGCCTGCCGAATGAGCCGCTCGAAAAATTCTTTTCCGAAAAAAGCAGGACCGTCGAACCTTACAAGCCTGACACCCAAGACATTTCAACCAACACAAGCCCACTCCAACCATGAAAAGGCTTCACCTTTTCTCAACCGGAATTCTTTCGGCATTCATTCTGGCCGGCGGCGGCGCGCCGCCTGGCGCGCAGACCAGTTGCAAATTTAATTTCAGCGGCGAAGCGAGGCCCGGCTGGATTCAAATATCACCGACGAATTTTTATTCCATAAAAACCGGCTACGGCTTTGAGCCGGGCGCGGAAATTCACGGAGGTGATGCGGCGGCGAGCGACAGGCCGTTTTATTTTTCCGCCAGATTGCCGGAAGGGAATTACCGGGTGACCGCCGTGCTCGGAGGCAAAGATGAATCCACCACGACGGTGAAAGCCGAGTTGCGCCGGCTCATGCTGGAAAAAATTCACACGACGGCCGCAAAGTCCGCGACGCGCACGTTCATTGTCAACCTGCGCTCGCCGAGAATTTCCGAAAGTAATCACGTCCGTCTCAAGCCGCGCGAAACTGCCGGCGAAACCTGGGCCTGGGATGGGAAGATGACCTTGGAATTTAACGGCGCACAGCCGGGCGTGCGTTCGCTGGAAATCGAGCCGGCCAAAGTGCCGACGGTTTTTCTTCTGGGCGATTCAACGGTCTGCGACCAGCCCGCCGAGCCATGGAACAGTTGGGGCCAGATGCTGCCGCGCTTTTTCAAGCCGGAAATCGCCGTGGCCAACCATGCGGAGTCCGGCGAGACCATCGCCAGTTCGCTGCGCGCCCAGCGGTTTGAAAAAGTCTTCAGCCTGATGCAGCCGGGCGATTATCTGTTCGTGCAGTTCGGCCACAACGATCAGAAGGACAAGGCCACAAATGCGCTGGCGACTTACAAATCAAATTTGAAAACAGTTGTCTTGCGCACCCGCGAACTTGGCGGCACGCCCGTCTTGGTGACTTCGATGGAACGCAAGAACGGCGTGGAACACGACACGCTCGCCGGCTATCCCGAGGCGGTGCGCGCCGTGGCGAAGGAGGAGAATTGCGCGCTGATTGATTTGAACGCGATGAGCCGGATTTTTTACAAGGCGCTTGGTCCGGGCTTGGACAGGGCGTTTCAGGACGGCACGCATCATAATAATTACGGCAGCTATGAACTGGCAAAGTGCGTTGTTGCCGGCATCCGGCAGGACAAATTATCGCTCGCAAAGTCCATTGTGGACGACTTTGGCGATTTTGATCCGGCCAAGCCAGAGGCCGTTGCCGCGTTTGAAATGCCCGCCAGTCCGGTTGTTTCCAACATAAAGCCGCTTGGAAACTGATGTGAAAGTTCCGTGACCGTCCGTGCGACGCGGGGCTGCACCAGTGAACCTTCATCCTTCGCCCCGCATCATTCGGCGCGGTCCGCAATGATTGTCGCCGCTGTTTTGACCCAACAGGATTTGTAAGGCACCAGGTTGAGATGCTTCTCGTTTGCCCGGCGACGAGATAATGATGGCGCAAATTTCGGCGCAAATGGAAAAACTTTTGAAGGATGCCGAGCGCGGACATGCTGTGCTGGTGGACAGGGTTAATCCGATGTAAGTCCGGGGGAGGGCCGGCTGCATCATGTTGACCAGTTCAGCAAGAGGCAAAAGTCACCAAGGCACACCCCGAACTGATCCTGAAGCATAAGTTGACAACCACAGTTGTTTGAGATCCAGATCATCAACCACCCCAGAACTGGCATTTAATCCTTGCAACAGGTGAGTCTTCGGCTCAACCCACTTCATTTTTTCCGCATGGCCGTCAGCGAAGGATAACTGCCCATAGTTGCCATGACGACTGGACGGGACATTGCGCCATTCTGGGCCGGTTCCAGGCGTAAGGGAGCCTGGCGCTCCAGAATCTATTGCATAGTAGCCGTCGTCTATGCTGGTTCCAGATTGCAAGGTGGAAGAACTGGACTGTTCATCAATAAAGAACGAGGCCCTTGCAGGGCCGGGGTTTCGCACAAAGCTGAATTTAAGGTTTTCCGTAGTGCCAGGATGACAGTTAGCAGTTGTTCCATAACTGTTTCCCATCATGCAGTTCAATGAATAATTTCGCACCCGTGTCGCACTTGCACCATTAACTATGTCCTGGTCTCCTGGGCATCGGTAGATGCCAACTGATTTGTTGTAGGGATAAAGCAGCCCGGCTGTAATATTCGCGATGTTGGTTGCTCCTGGCAAGCCGGTGACATTATATGCGGAAGGGCCTCCCGGAACCCAGGAATTCAACCCCCCAAGGGAATTGGGGACAATTGCATCCTGAAAGTCGTCAGCATAAACATTGGCCGACAGCATGAGCTGTTTTAAGTTATTGATACAGCCGATGCCCGCCGCCCGCTTCCTGGCTTGGGATAACGCCGGCAGCAGCAGGGCGGCCAGAATTGCAATGATGGTGATGACCACCAGCAGCTCGATGAGTGTAAAGGCGCTGTTTCTGGGGGTCAGTTCACGGTGAGTCATAGGTTGTCTTCACACGCGAAGTTAGCCGGGGGCGCAAGGCCAATTGTCATGGTTTTGTAAAATTCCGCCCCTCGATTTTTTGCCCGCTTGGCGCACGGGTTTGGCCGGCCTTTAAACCGACCCACACCCGCGATGCAGTTTGGAACTGCGGGGCAAGCGGGTGCTCAATCCACGCAGTCCGGCGGCAGGTTCAGGCGGATGCAGGACGAGTCAACTGATTGCAACACAAAACCGGCTAATGACTTAATCGCCTTTGGCGGTGGCGTTCTCCAAATGAGCCGTTTTGACAACCGCATCAAATGCCGGCTTGGGACGGTCTTCCCGGTCAAAAAGCAATGGATAACTCGTCCGGCCGTTGACCGGCCAGTTATTCAGCCAGGAATCGCCGTCTGTCACGCCCCAGAAAGTGACCCGGCTGATGTTGTCCCGATGCCTGAGAAAAACCCGGAACAGTTCGGCGTAGCGTCCGGCCAGTTGCTGTTGGATCGCCTCCTGAAGCCCACTGGGGTAGGGATTCAACTTCTGTTGCAGTTGAAAATTACGGCTGACGTCCGCGTTTCCCTGATCCCACGCCGCCGGCAAAACATCCACATCCAGCTCGGTGATCATCACCTTCAACCCCAGTTTTGAAAACGTCTCAATCGTGGCGGCCACGTCATTGGTTGCAGGCCAGTTCAAAGTGTAATGCCCTTGTATCCCAATCCCGGCAACGGTAATTCCTTCGGACTTCAGCCGCCTGATCAGCGCCACCGCGCCAGCCCGTTTGGGAGGTTTCTCCATCGAAAAATCATTGTAATAAAGCTCGGCGGCCGGGTCGGCCGCATGGGCAAACTCAAAAGCTTTGGCCAGATAATCCGGACCGATGATCCTCATCCAAGGCGATGCCGGATTGAGGCTGCCGTCTTCCGCCAAGGCCTCATTGACCACATCCCAGCCGCCAATTTTGCCTTTGTAACGACCGACGACAGTGAAGATATGATCACGCATCCGCTCCAACAACACCTCGCGGCCGACCGGCCTGCCCGGCTCCTCCTGAAACACCCAGGCCGGCGTCTGGGATTGCCATATCAGGTTATGGCCGATGATGAACATGCCATTCTTCCGGCCAAAGCCGACATAACGGTCGGCGAGGGAAAAATCAAACCGCCCAGGCCGGGGATGCACCCTTTCCCACTTCAAGACATTCTCCGGCGAAATGGAATTGAACTGCTGTTTCACCAGCGCCGCCGCCACGGCGTTGGATTCACAAAACTGCGATGGATTCAATGCCGCACCGATCAGAAAATCGGCCTTGAAAGCATCCTTGAGCGTTGGCGGCGCGGCGATGCCGCCGGTGCAAAACACGAGCGACAAGCCCACGGCGACGGCCGGGAAAATGGTTTTAGTTTTCATGGTTGAATTCTTGATGCTTCATGCCGCCGCAAATTTTTTCCGCCGTTCTGCCAGTTCCTCCGCCATTTGGATGGTCATGCGTTGGTTAATCTGGTAAGCGACCAGCAGGATGGTGCAGAGGCCGAAGAGGAGGCCGACCACGAGGCTGCTGCACGCGTGGAAGCCTGCCACCGCCTGCGGCAGGTCTGACTGCCTAGGATCATAGTTGAAAAAACCGGCCATGATCCAGAGGAACGAGGAGGAACCAAGCGCCAGCCCCAGCTTCAGGGAGAAGCCGATGGTCGCGAAAACTATGCCGGTGAAGCGGCGTCCGGTCTTCCATTCGGAGTAATCCGCCACGTCCGCGTAAATCGCCCAGATCAAAGGGATGGTCGGCGCGTAACAGACCGCGATGACGACCGTCAGGACCACCATGCCGAGAACATTGGTTGGACTGAGCAGATAGAACGCCAGTGAACCAAGGCTGGCAAGGCCGAAGCCAGCCACCGCAACCGCTTTCTTCCCGAATCGTCTCGCCAGGGGCGGCGAGAGCAGGATCACGACGATAGTGACGCCGGTGCCAACCATGTTGATGAGACTGTTGGCAACGTCGGCGACATTTGAGTTTGCCAGATCGGACCGGTCGGCGTGGACAATGTAGCCAAGCCATTCCAAAATGCCTCCCGGCACGGGCTTGCCGGCAGCCAAGGGTGCTGCGGTCAAATGCAGCGCCGCCACCCAGTCATACAGCGCGGCCTTGTCCGCATAGTGGTGATAGTAATTGTAAAGCGCACCGCCACGGAACGAGAGAATGGCGAAATGCACCAGCGTCATGAAAAACATGACCTTCCACGGATGGTTTTTGAACAGCGCCACAAAATCCTGTTTCGGCGAGGATTTTTCCTGGGTGACGGGCTGGATGCGTTCTCTGGTCGTGGCGAATGTGATCAGAAAAAGGACAAGGCACAACACGGCCCAGACGCCCATCGTCATTTGCCAGCCGTATTGCCGGTCATGGCCGGCGGCGAATTTGGCCACCAGCGGCAGCGTCAATCCGCCCACGATGAATTGCGCGACATTGACGGAGACAAACCGGAACGAATTGAGTTTTGCACGCTCATTGACATCGCCGGTCATGACGCCGCCCAGCGCCGAGTAAGGCATGTTGTTCATCGAATAAAGCGTCATGAGCATGATGTTCGTGATGGCGGCATAGGCAATCATCGCACCCGAGCTCCAGCCTTTGGGCGTGGTGTAGGCCAGCACCATGACCGCCGCCCACGGAATCGCCGTCCACAGCACCCACGGACGAAACCGGCCCCACCGCGTTTGCGTGCGGTCCGCCAGGAGCCCCATGATCGGATCGAAAAACGCATCCCACAATCTGGCCGCCAGAAGAATGGCCGCCGCCGCCGCCGCGCTGATGCCAAAAACATCCGTGTAAAAACTGGTCTGGAACAGGATCATCGTCATGAAGACGAAGTTCGCCGCCGCGTCGCCGCCGCTGTAACCGGCCTTCTCCAGGAACGAAAGTTTTTGGATGCTCGCATTCATGATTTATTTGGCCACCGTCAAAATGGTTTTCTGCAAATTAACCTCGCGGGAGGAACTGCCCACCATGATTTCAAACTCGCCCGGTTCGACGACATATTTCATTCGCACGTCCCAAAACGCCAGTGATTCCGGCGTGATTTCAAGCGTCACAGTTTTCGTCTCATCCGGCTGCAAAGAGATTTTCTGAAACCCTCTCAGCTCCCTGACCGGCCGCGTCACGGAACTTACGCAATCGCGAATGTAAAGCTGGACCACCTCCGTCCCGGCGCGTTTGCCGGTGTTGGTCACCTCCACAAAAACTTTGGCCGTCCCGTCGCGCTTGATCTTCTTTTTGGCCAGCCGCACGTTTTTGAAACTGAATTTCGTGTAGCTCAAGCCAAAGCCAAAGGCAAACAGCGGCGAAGCGTCATCAAACAGATAGCCGCGCCGCGCGGACGGCTTGTGATTGTAGAACGCCGGCAGATGGCCGGCCGAGCGTGGAATGGTAATCGGCAGTTTGCCGCCGGGGTTGTGGTCGCCAAACAACACTTCCGCGACCGCGTGGCCGGCTTCCTGGCCCAGATACCAGCACTCCAAGATCGCCGGCGCATGTTGCGCGGCGCAGTTGACGGAGATTGGACGGCCGTTGAACAACAGCACCACAACGGGCTTCCCGGTGGCAATGAGCGCCTTCAACAAATCTTCCTGCCGTCCGAACAGATCCAGGCTGGTGCGGTCACCCATGTGGTTGCGGCTCCAGGCTTCGCGGGAAATCTGCTCATTGTCGCCGATGGCGAGGATGACCACGTCGGCTTGCTTCGCCACTTTGACCGCTTCGGCGATTTGCTTCGCGTCCTCGGCGGAGTCGCTCGGCGTGACGACATCCTGGTTCCACGAACCGCCAATTGTGATCTGGCAGCCTTCCGCGTGCAGCACGTTCACGCGGCTGCCGGCAAGCCGCGCACGGATGCCGTCCAGCACCGTGACCGTGTGCGGCGGCACGCCGCTGTAACCGCCGAGCAGCGCGCGATTGGCATTTGGGCCAATAACAGCAAGGGTTTTCAGCTTCGCAGGATTCAGCGGCAACAAATCGTTTTCATTTTTCAGCAGCGTGATGGCTTCGCGCGCGGCGCGCAAGGCGAGCTGTGAATTCTTTTCGCAGCCGACAATTTTCTCGGCGACGACGGGATCAACAAACGGGTCGTCAAACAAACCGAGTTTGAATTTCCACAGCAGCATCGGCGCGATCAGCTCGTCGAGTTGCGATTCCTTCAAAACTTTTTTACGCACGAGTTCGACGAGGTGCAAATAGCAATCAGGGTCGGGCAGTTCGAGGTTCACGCCCGCCTTCACCGCCAGCGCGGCGGCTTCTTTTTTGTCGGCAGCGACGAAATGCCCGTGCGTATCGGGCCGATGGTGCAGCTCCCAAATCGAATAATAGTCCGAAACCACAAAACCTTCAAAACCCCATTCCTTGCGCAGCACGTCGCGCAGCAGCCATTCGTTCGCGTGCGACGGCACGCCGTCAATCTCGTTGTAGCTGGCCATCACGCTGATGCAACCGGCCTTTTGAAGACAGTCCTTGAACGGCTGCAAAAAAGTTTCGCGCAGCACGCGCTCGGAGACGTTCACCGGCGCGCAGTTCATGCCGGATTCCGGCTGGCCGTGCGCCGCAAAATGCTTCAGCGTGGCGATGAGGTTTTTTTTGCCGCGGAATTTCCGGTCGCCCTGAAATCCACGCACCGCGGCCATGCCGAGTTGCGCGTTCAAAAACGGATCTTCGCCATAGGTTTCCTCGACGCGGCCCCAGCGCGGATCGCGCGCCACATCCACGACGGGCGTCAGCGCCTGGTGTGCCCCGCGCACGCGCGCCTCCTCGGCGGCCATCGCGTAAAGCGCCTCCACCAGCGCGAGATCAAACGTGCCGCCCAGCGCAATCGGCTGCGGAAAGCTCGTCGCGCCAATGGCCGCGTGGCCGTGCAGACATTCCTCGTGAAAGATCACCGGGATGCCCAGCCGGCTATGCTGGATGAAAAATTTCTGGATTGCATTGGTCAGCTCCGCCATCTGGCGCGGATTTTTACCAATGCCCGCGTCCGTCGGCTTGCTGCCCGCGTCGCTGGGACGGCCAACCTGGCCGATGCCGCAGCCTTTTTTGAACGCGGCTTTCGCTTTCGCGAAATCAAAATTGCCGTCGGCATCCACGAGCTTCGCCGATTTTCCCTGCCACACGCACATCATCTGCGCCGCCTTCTCCGCCAGCGTCATGCGCGCCAGCAAATCACGAACGCGGATTTCCGGCGACAAGCCGGGGGTTTTGTAGAGTAGCGATGTGGGTTTCATAGGCGATTTGCCTGGCGCGGCAATTTCAAGAACTCCGTTTGGAGGGCATCATCGAGAGACATTCCAAGCATGGGTGAATTTTCAGATGAATTTGTTGATCAAGTTTTCCAGAAATTCCCGGCGGACGCCAAATATTTAATGTCAGCGGACCTTTTGAATGCGGGCCTTCATATTCAATCGTTCGGATATTCTTAAATGTATCAGCCAAAATATTTCCCGTTCCAAGTGCTGTTGCCCGTTAATTTACAAAAAATCTGTTCCGGATCAATCACGTTTCACCCGAATCGGCATTATCGAACAGGCCGCAAAATCGCCGGAGAAATCCCGGCCCAGTCCGCCGCCCCCCGTTCCACTTGGCAATCTATGTTCTCTTCATTGGCCGTTTGCATCCCGGCAAAAAAATGAATGGCGCTGATTTTCCTCATGCCGCAACGATCCCGGCAACTTCGCTGTGTTGCGGGTGGGCCGCTGAATGATGGTGTTTTAATCGGGTGGCTTAGGCAGGTAACGGTTTCATTGCCCTGCAATTACTTGTCAAAAACATCCGCCCGAAAATGATTGCAACCAAAAGCTTTCCGCCAACGTCCATAACTCCATCTATTATGAGCAATCCTATTGACCGGCGGCTTTTTTTGAAACAGGCCAGCGTGGCTGGCATCGGCTTGGGCATGGCGGGCTATTTCGGCCCGCTGGCCAGAGCGGGATTGCAGCCCAAGGTGACAGCCGCCAGAAAAATCGGGGCTAATGACAAGATCGCGGCGGCGGTCATCGGCACGAATGGCCGCGGCCTGGCGCACATTGACTGTCTCACCAATCTGCCGGGCGTCGAAATCACCCATGTCTGCGATGTGGACAAACGGGCGGCAGCCAAAGGCATTAAAGAAGCCGCGAAAAAACAAATTTCCGAACCGCAAGGTCTGGGTGATTTTCGCAAGGCACTGGCAGACCCGTCAATTGACGTGGTGACAATCGCGACGCCAGATCATTGGCACACGCCGATGGCCATTCTGGCGCTGGCCGCCGGAAAGCATGTTTATCTGGAAAAACCGTGCAGCCACAATCCTTACGAAGGTGAATTATTGGTCCAAGCGGTGAATAAATACCAACGCGTCTTCCAGATGGGTGCGCAACGGCGTTCGTTCCCCAACCTGCGCGCCATTATCCCGGAAATTCAGAATGGCTTGATCGGCAAAACATATTTTGGCCGGGCTTGGTATGACAATAATCGCACCAGCATCGGCCACGGCAAACCCGCGCCGGTGCCTGACTGGCTGGATTATGAACTGTGGCAGGGGCCAGCACCACGCCGCGCGTTCATTGACAATCTCGTCCACTACAACTGGCATTGGCGCTGGCATTGGGGCACCGGCGAGGCGCTCAACAACGGCACGCACGAGGTGGATGTCTGCCGCTGGGCGCTGGGGTTGAACTGGCCCGCGCGCGTTTCGTCGAACGGCGGACGCTACGCTTTTCAGGACGATTGTGAAACGCCGGACACGCAGACCATCGCTTGGGATTTCGCCGAAGGCAAAACCATTAGCTGGGAGGGACGAAGCTGCAATGATTTTCCGGTCGAAAATCTCGCACGCGGTGTTTTGATTTATGGAACCGAGGGAACGGCGCTGCTGGATGGCAATGCCTACACTATTTTTGACCGCAGGAAAAAGATCATCCGGCAGATGAAAAGCAACGAGGTGGCGGACCCGACTAACACCGTCAGCGCCAGCGGCCTGGACCTGGATCAACTGCATTTTGCCAATTTCATTGACGCGGTCCGCAACGGCACGCCGACCAATTGTCCGGCTGAAGAGGGGCACAAAAGCGTGACGCTGCTGCATCTGGGCAACATCGCGTGGCGGGTTGGCCGCGCATTGCATTGCGACCCGGCCAACGGCCACATTTTGAATGATCACGACGCGATGAAATTGTGG
This sequence comes from uncultured Bifidobacteriaceae bacterium, assembly GCA_964449815.1. GTDB lineage: Bacteria > Verrucomicrobiota > Verrucomicrobiia > Limisphaerales > UBA11358 > UBA11358. The sequence goes on along the minus strand of CAYVGC010000017.1, from coordinate 38,419 downwards.
CGGCGCAAATACGAACCCGGTTGGGAACCCAAAGTCTGAGTCGCCGCCAGTTTTGTTTTACAACAGAATAAACTCCGTCATGAAAAAAATATTGTTTTTGGCCGCTGTCGCATTGCTGGCCATCGGCGCAGGGGCGCAAACACCGCCCGCCGCCAGTTCGGCTGACAAACTTGGCTGGCAGCTTGCCGTGCATTCCTACACTTTTCAGAAATTTCCCATCTTTGAAGCGATTAACCAGACCGCCGCATTGGGAGTGCATTACATGAGCATTTCCGGCACGGTCAGCTTTGACGGCACCAACAAAATCGGCACGGTCAACCTTTCGGAAAAACAGCAGCAGGCCATTTTGGACAAGCTGAAAACCGACGGCATCAATCCCAAGTTTGTCAACATGGGCGTGGTGCAATTGCCGCCGGACGAGGCCGAGAGCCGGAAGGTTTTTGAATTCGCAAAAAAATTCGGCATTGACACACTCGTGGCCGAACCAGAACCAGCCGCGCTGGACACCGTGGAAAAACTGTGCAAGGAATATGACATCAAGGTGGCCATTCACGATCATCCCAAGGGGCATTCGATCTACTGGAATCCCGACTCGGTGCTGGCGGCGATCAAAGGACGCACGCCGTTAATGGGCGCGTGCGCCGATGTCGGCCATTGGATGCGCTCCGGCCTTGATCCTTTGGAATGCCTGAAAAAACTGGACGGGCACATCATTTGTCTCCATTTCAAAGATCTCAACGAAATGGGGCCAGACGCGCACGATGTGCCGTGGGGAACCGGCGTCGGCCAGACCAAGGCGCTGATGGCGGAATTGAAACGCCAGAATTTCCACGGCGCATTTTGCGTGGAGTATGAATATCACTGGAAAACGTCCCAGCCAGAAATCGCCGAGTGCGTCAAATTTTTCAACTCAACCTGCGACGAGCTTGTCGCTGCGGGCGCAAAATAAACGCCAGCCGTTCTTATTAGCAAACCAGCCTGCCTTCCGCTGTGCCAATGACGCGAGAAACATGCATGTCATTGGTTCCCGTGCGAGTTAATTGGAGGACGGTGGACGGGCGGCAGTAAACCGGCACGTCACCCCGGCCTGCTCGCATCCTAAAGAATTGAGGAGCCGGCGGCTTCGCGTGCGAGAAACCAAGGGGTCACCACCAGACCGCCCCAACCAGCGGGATTGTGGTTTTCCAAGAAAACTTTCCGCAAGGTTTCGTCATACGGGACCAAAGCGGTCCAAAGCACTCCAGGCGAGTCTTTCCAACGCGCATCTGATTCGCCTCCGTCAATGCGCTGAAATTTTGCGCCTGTGATTTGCCGGTTCCACATGAAGTCGCGGTTTGTGGCGATGAGCCGCTGGAGGTCATCCTGTGTGAAGACCAGTCCGTGCTCAAATGCCGCCACGACGCCTTCCACATCAATCGCGTAATAGCCGCCGTTCGGATGCACGCCGACCCAATGGCGCGTGGAACCATCAGGCAGGTAATCCCACGGCCCGGCGGGCTCCCAGTAATTCCAGACAAAATATTTCCCGTCGGCTCGTGTTTTCATGCGCGATTTCATCAGCCGGAACCACTTGTCCGCCCGCTCACGATAAACTGGTTTTCCGGTGACGTCGTGCATGGCCAGCAGCCAGCGGGCAATGTGGTTTTGTTTGTTATCGGGGTTTGAAAAACCGCCGGCCATACGCCGGGCATGACCGGCGGTCCAGCCTCCAGTTTTGGCGTCAATGCCGAAGTCAGGCACCACCCACAATCCGCCCGCCTGCACTTCGTGCCAGCAACCACGCGCGTCCCACTTCTCAAAAACCTGCTCGGCGAGTTTGATCCACGCCTCCGCACGCGAGCCAAATTTTTCTTTCAATGCGGGCAAGCCCGGGATTTGCCTGGCCATCAGCACAAGCGGGCGCAAGCCCATTGCTTCGCCCAGCAGGCTGTCCGTTAGAAAACTCTCCGCCACTGCGCCGCCGGTGCCGCTCTTGGGCCAGCCGATAAAGCCATCCGGTTCTTTCACGCCACGATTGATCCACGCATCCCCCCAGTCGGCCAGATACCCGGCCCATTTCGGATCGTGCGTCGCCTGATAGCCGTAATAGAAGCCATTGAGAAACGGACTGATGAGCCAGCCGATTTCTTCGCCAAGCTCACGGTCGCAATAACGGTTGTGGATCTCGCTTAGAATGTTCTTCTCCCAGCGCGCGAGCCAGTCTTGCACGAGGGCGGGATCGGGCACGGCCGGAGCTCCGCCTTTGGACTCAGCGTTCAGCGCGGAGACAAGCAGCTTGTTGGACAGCGACGCCATCCCGGCGGCGGCGAGCACGGATTGTTTGAGAAAGAAACGTCGTTTCATGGGTTCGGTGTTGGCTCCATAGAAGGAACTCCAATACGGAAAAGGTCAAGAGTTTTCATCCGCGATGGGTTAAGCCAGACACTCGGATGCCGTTTAGGCAAATTAGTTGTGACTTTTGGTTTGTGATTTTGAGAAATACTGCGGGATGGGCGCGCGAATTCTCGCCTGACCCCGCATTCTGATCTGAATTGCCCTGCCGCGAGATTTCTGCCAGCATTCATGCCGTGCCGGTGCGTTCGCTTGAATGAAATTTGCGGCGCGCGGTCAAACTTTTACCTGATAAAATTTATGCTGTTCTGGGATACAAAATATGTTCTGTTTGTGATGCTGCCCGGCCTGCTCATCGGTCTCTGGGCGCAGATGAAACTGCATTCGGCCTACGGCAAATACAGCCAGGTGCCGGTGGATTCGGGCATGACCGGTGCTGAGGCGGCGCGGCGCATCCTCGACCAGGCCGGGCTGAACGACATGCCGGTCGAGGAAATCCCCGGCCAGTTGACCGATCATTATGACCCGACGAAAAAGGCGCTTTTTCTGTCATCGGACAATTTTCACGGCCGCACGATCGCGGCGGTCGGCGTGGCGGCGCACGAGTCCGGGCACGCGCTGCAACATCTGCACCAGGACGCGCTGTTCAACCTGCGCATGGCGCTCGTGCCCGCGACCCAGTTTGCAAGTTACGCGTGGATGGGCGTGATTTTGCTCGGCATGTTTTTGCATTTCCCGCATTTCATGTTGATCGCCGTCGCCATCTTTTCCGTGCTGACCCTGTTCCAGCTCGTGACGCTGCCGGTGGAATACGACGCCAGCGCCCGCGCCAAGGAACAGCTTTTCCAGCTCGGCCTCGTGCGCGAAGACGAACGCGAAGGCATCAGCAAAGTGCTTCATGCCGCCGCGCTGACGTATGTGGCCGCGCTGGTCAACTCGGTGCTGCAACTGCTGTATTACATCTCGGCGGCGCGCGACAACCGGAGTTGAAATTGGCGCGCCGAAAAGTTCTTTGCGCGGCGAAAATGGGAAAGCAATTTTGCCTTCACGACAAGTTCGCTGTTAAATTTGCTTGCCGCCTTGCAACCAGGGCTTAACTTTTGCAGGAGCAATGGCGGCAAAAAGACAAAAACGCAAACCGGCCCCGGCGCGGCGGAAAGGCATAAATTTCGCACCGGCTAAGAGCGCAGCTTTATCTGAGCAGTCAATACCTGCTCCGGTTGAAGCGCCATCAGACGCTCCGGTCAAAGCACCCGTTGAAAGCGACACCACCCAGTTCCTGCGCCGCGAAACCGAACGGCATGACGGCGACACGTCCATCCGGCTTTACCTCCGCGAAATCGGGCTGGTCAAACTGCTCACCCCGGAAGAGGAAATTGAACTCGCCGCCAGAATCAAAAAGGGTGATAAAAAGGCGCGCGAACACATGATCAAGGCCAACCTCCGCCTGGTCGTGAAAATTGCGCGCGACTATGAAGGCATCGGCCTGCCGCTGCTCGACCTCATCAGCGAAGGCAACATCGGCCTGATGAAGGCCGTCGAACGATTTGATCCGAAAAAAGGCGGCAAACTTTCCACCTACGGTTCGTGGTGGATCAAGCAGTCCATCAAACGCGCTCTCGCCAACCAGTCCAAAACCATCAGGCTGCCGGTGCATCTGGTGGACAAGATTTCCCGGATGCGCCGCACGGCGATGAAGCTGCAGGAGGACATCGGCCGCGAACCGACCGATGAAGAACTGGCCGCCGAACTGGGCACCACCGCCGCGCGCGTTTCGCAAATGCGCACGGCTTCCATCCGCCCCGCCTCGCTCGACGCGCCGGTGGGCGACGACGACTCCAATAATTTTTCCGAGATCGTCGAAGATGAGCGTGCCGTCAATCCTTATGACGAATTGGAAGACAAGACCGTCACCGGCATGTTGCAGGACATGGTCAAGCATCTCGACGAACGTGAAGCGACGATTCTCCGCTACCGGTTCGGACTGGACGGCGGCAACGAAAAAACGCTGGAGGAAGTCGGCGAAAAATTTGGCGTCACACGCGAACGCGTCCGCCAGATCCAAAATCTCGCCCTGCGCAAACTCCGCAAGATGATTGAAAGACTGGAGAAAACCAAACCCAAGGAACTTTGAGCCATGCCCGTCACCGCCGCCGAAATTGAAAAGGCCATCCGCAATGTTCCGGATTTTCCCAGGCCGGGCATTCTGTTCAAGGACATCACGCCCGTCCTCGCCGACGCGCGGCTGTTCTCCGGCGCGATTGATTTGCTCACGGAAAAATTCAAACCCGGCAGCATTGACGCCGTGGTGGGAATTGACGCGCGTGGATTTATTTTCGCCGCCGCCGCCGCCAAAAAATTGAACGCCGGCTTCGTGCCCGTCCGCAAAAAAGGCAAGCTGCCGTTCACGACCATCGAACAGGATTACGCGCTCGAATACGGCCACGCCACCGTCGCCATCCACACCGACGCGCTCCGGCCCGGCTCCCGCGTCCTGCTGATTGACGATCTGCTGGCGACCGGCGGCACGTCCGCCGCCGCCGCCGCGCTGGTGCAAAAGCTCGGCGGAAAAATCCTCGAGGCCGGTTTTCTCATCGAACTGAAATTTCTGAACGGCCGGGGGAAAATAACCGGCTTCCCTGTCCGCTCGCTCGTGGTGTATTGAGCCGGACGGCGGTTTGAATTTGAACTGGCCGCGTGTTCCAAGCCTCGAGTTGCAAATTCTGGTTTCCAACCGTCAGCGAGTCAATGAACTCAACCGCAACGTCTCGGACGGACGTGAGATCACAGGTGTGATTTAATCCGGTCCAAAAGCTGGCGCGACAACGTCTCGTCGCCAAACACCCCAACCCGGATGTGAATGGTGGTCACCGTGGAGGATTCTTTTTCCAGAGTGACCTGGATTTTCTTATCGCTGCCAGTGCGCACACTGATGGTTTGCTTGAACGCGGTGGATTCATCACCCACCACGCCAAATCGCATGTCCTTAAAAGCCGCCAGCGTCGCCACGCGCGTCCGGTCGAGTGAAGCCGCCTCGGAATCTTTTAACTCGCCGTCTATGTAAACCACCGCGCCCGCGCCGGCCGCCGCCGCGCCGCCCGCGAGCAGGAGCACGCAGCCGTTGCACAAAACCAGAACTCCGAGGAGCACCGGCAGCAGTAAAAATCTAATTCTCATGGTCAAATAAAACTTCTTCAATAGCTACAGCATGCCGTCTTAATTGCCAACCGAAACTTGCAACGGCTGGTCACGACGTTCGGCAAAGCGCTTCACGTAATCTTCCCACTGGACATGATTCGTGAAATCGCCGCTGCGATCCCAGCACGCGCCGAAATAATATTCAAACGGCCTGCCAATTTCCGCCTGCGAAATGGCGAGCAGGTTGCGGATGGGCGGCGCGCCTTCTTGTGTGGGCTGCGGCACGACGGCGTGAATTTTGGCGTCCGGCATGGTCGGATCATCATTCGTAAATTCCTTCACCGCACCTTTCGGCAAAACCATTGCCACCGCCGTGACGCCTTTCGGTTTGTCCTCCGGCTGCCAATAGCTCATCCAGCCTTCGGCTTGATCCTGGCCGACCAGTTCGGTGCCATCCGGTCCGCACGCGCGTTCAGCCAGGCCGATGCCAATGGTCAGCGGTGATTTGTTGTCACTGGCAAACGTGCTTTCCGCCTTGGTGAACCACGAGCCGGCGTCAATGCTGTAACGCTTCGTTTCCGAAACCATCCGCCCGTTGCCGGCGTCCCAGGCGTCGTAAGTCAGTTCAAATTCCGAGCGGATCGGGCCGGTGGTGACGAGTTTCCAGCCGCGATAATTGCTGGACGTGAACAGTTTCTTGCCGTTCCAGATGCCGATGCCGCCGCAGCCGCGGCTCGCGCCGACGCGGTAATCGTCCATGAAGGAGCCGTTGTCCTCGTGGTAATGTTTCGTGGCATACATCGTGTCCACGATGAGGCGGTGATCTTTTTTGATCCACACATCCGGGCCGCTGCTGATGGTGTGTTCGGCTTTGATGAGCGCCTGGCCGTAAGTGCGATGCGCGATGCGGTCGCTCTCCCACGCAAAATCGTCGTAGCGTTCGGGCACATACCGCGCCATCGTCTTCACGATGGGTGGCGGCACGGTGGGCAAAGCCGAAGCGTTCAAGAAATTAAACGTCCGCGTCTCGCCCGGCGCAAGGTCAACTTGGAAAAGTATAATTTGCGCACTTCGTTCACTTTGGTCGAAAACAACGTAACACTGTGAGTCCAAAATGCGTGACGAAAGACCATCCATAACCGCAGGATTTGACAGTGTAGAATTTTTCCATAAGTTTGAAGTTAGGACTTGGTTTAGCCCTATTTCCTGTCTCACTTCAACCGTTTCACATTCGCGATGAAATGATGACGGATTTCTGACTTTGTATGAAAGGTTAGTCATGGGCACATAATGATTATTTGGACCACTTCCTAGTAATTCCACCATTGATGCACTTTGTAAAACCGCCATCCGATAAACCTCGCTGCCAGCCAACAAAAATGCACCGACGCCGTAAACTTCCGTCGAGTCCTCCGCAAATTTCTTCGGGTCCGCACCGATGGGCTGGACGTGCGTCAGTTTGCCGTCCGCATCCACGCAGCCGACGAGCGCCGCCCACGCCTTGCGCACGGCGGGTTCAAATTGCGCACGGTCGAGCAGGCCCTGATTCACGCCCCACGCCAGCGCGTAGGTGTAAAAACCGGAGCCGCTGGTTTCCTTGAGCGGATAACTGTCCGGGTCGAGCAGGCTTGCGCGCCAGAGTCCGTCCGGCTGCTGGCAGGTGAGAATTTTCGCGGCCATGTCCTTGAACAATTGCTCGAAGCGCGGACGGTCGGGATGATTCATCGGCAGATATTGCAGCACGCGGACGAGGCCGGCCATCACCCAACCGTTTCCACGGCCCCAGAAAACTTTTTTGCCGTTGGCCTCGGTCTTTTTGAAATACGTGCTGTCGCGGAAAAACAAGTGCTCGTCTTTGTCGTAAAGATAATCCGTAGTGCGCCACCAGTTTTTAACGGCGAAGTCCAGATATTTTTCATCGCCCGTCGCCGCGTAAAGCCGCACCCAAGCGGGCGGCCCCATGAACAGCGAATCGCACCACGACCAGTTCTCGCGCACATTCGGATTTTCCTTTCGATCAAATGCCATATTGGTGGCGGACGACGGCTTGGCAAGAATGGCGTCGAATTTTTCGCGCAGCGGCGCGATCATTTTTGGCTCGCAATAAAGCAGATAAAGTTCCGCGCAAGTCTGGCCGACACAGTGGTCGTCCGCATCGTAAAGGTGCGGCCCAAGTTGCCAGTCATTCGTCTCGCCCCTCGCGCGCATGGCGTCGCGGTATTTGGCGTCGCCGGAAATTCCCGCCAGCGCCATGAAACCGGCATAGCCCGCGCCCTGTGTCCAGTCCGTCGGCTGGTGCCGGCTGGGATTGGCCAGTTGCCAGTCCGCCACGCGCTGCATGGCGGCAAGGACGGGCAGCGGTTTGATTTCGGAAGCCAGGCTGGTCGTCAGCGCCAGCGGGCTGGTTTTTTCCGGCGGCGGCGGGCTGGTTTGCGCCGGCAATGAAGCAGTGAGCGAAAGCAGAACGGACGCGATGAAACCGGAATGGCGGGAAAATGTTTTCTTCATGCTGGATTGAGATCGAATAACAAATGCCATTAAGGATGTCGAAAATTAAATGCCGGTCGCGAATCAACGTCCCAGCCAGCCGCCGTCAATGTTCAAAACCGAGCCGTTCAAATAATCCGAATCGCTTGAAGCAAGGAACAGACAGCCGCCGGCGATGTCTTCCGGCCGGCCCCAGCGGCCTTCGGGGATGCGGTCGAGGATGGCTTGATTGCGGCCCGGATCTTCCCGCAGCGGCTTCGTGTTTTCCGTGGCGATATAGCCGGGCGCAATGGCGTTCACATTGATGCGTTCTTTCGCCCACTCGTTTGCGAGCGCCTTCGTCAAGCCCGCGATGCCGTGCTTGCTGGCCGTGTAAGCCGGGACCGTAATGCCGCCTTGAAACGACAGCAGTGATGCGATGTTCACCAGCTTGAGCCGCGAATTTTCAGGCGCTCGCGCGCAACCGGTTTCAATCCACCATTTGCCGGCGGCTTGCATCAGAAAAAACGGCGAACTCAAATTCGTCGCGATGACGGCGTTCCAGTCGGCCTCGGAAAAATCCTTGGCCGGGGCACGGCGGATGATGCCGGCGTTGTTGATGAGCGCGTCAATGTGGCCGGTCTTGGCAAGAATTTGGGCGATGACCTTGGCGGACCGCTTCTGCGTGCCGGTGCCGAGATCGGCATTGTTGGCAATGAAGGTGCCGCCTGCCATTTTCACTTTGCCGGCGGTTTCGACAAGGTCACTGCGGGCCACGCCGACGACGGTTGCGCCTTCTTTCGCAAATCCAACGCAGATTGCCTGCCCAATGCCCCGGCTCGCGCCGGTCACCACGACAACTTTGTTTTTGAATCGCATAGCATGAATGTTGCGGCGGTCGGCGACCGCCGATGGCGTCGCTCACTGAGCGCCGCTGCAAACTTCACCGCAAGTCTCCCGGCTTCACGGCGTCCATGTCGTCGAACGTCTGATTTTCCCCGGCCATGCCCCAGATGAATTTGTAATTGGCCGTGCCGCAGCCGAAGTGCATGGACCAGTTCGGCGACAACGCGACTTCTTCATTTTTCAAGAACACATGGCGCGTCTCCTGCGGTTCGCCAAAAAAGTGGGTCAGCACCTTGTCGCCGAGGTCAAAGTAAAAATAAATCTCCGAGCGCCGCCAGTGCGTGTGCGGCGGGAAGGAATTCCAGACGCTGCCCGGCTCCAGCGCGGTCAAGCCCATCACGAGCTGGCAGCTTTGAATGCCGCCTTGATGGATGAATTTGTAAATCGTCCGCTGATTGGAAGCCTCCGGCACGCCGAGCTTCACCGGCGCGGCGGCGGCGGATTTCATCATCGCCGCCGGATGCGCGGCGTGCGCGGGACAGGAGAGAAAATAAAACTTCGCCGGATTCTTTGCGTCCGAGCTTTTGAAGGTCACGGATTTTGTGCCCATCGGCAGATAGACACAGTCCAGCTTGTCGAGCGCGAAGATTTTGCCGTCCGCGATGACCCGCCCTGCCCCGCCGACATTGAGGGCGCCAAGTTCGCGGCGTTCGAGGAAAGAGACGCGGCCCGTTTCCTTGTGGTTCGGCAGTTCAATGTCTTTGCCCGTCGGCATCACCCCGCCGACGACCAGCCGGTCGAGGTCGGTAAAGTGGCCGGTGATCCGGCCCGGCACAAAGAGATTGGAGATTTGAAACGTGTCGCGCAGTTCCTGCGTGGACATGCCGATCAAGTCCTGCGGACGCGGCACACGACGGATGACATTTTCAAGCATGAAATAGTTTCGCAAAATGCCGGCCGCACGACAAGCCGTCGCGGGTGACAATTTGGTTTACCCGGCAAACTGTTTTATTTTCCTGATGGAAACAAAAAGGCGTCCGTTGCCGGACGCCTTGGAAACGATTCAATCGGCACTCAAGCCACGACTTCGCCCACTTGAAAGCGGACAAAGCGGCGGATGACAATTTCGTCACCGAGTTGCTTGCTGATTTGCGCGACGTGTTCCTTGACGCTGACCTCGGAATTGCGCTTCACGAAGCCCTGGTCCACGAGGCAGTAAGTCTGGAAGAATTTGTCCAGCACGCCGGCGAGGATTTTTTCCATCGCGGCGGCGGGCTTGTGTTTCAAACGGTCGGAGTTCGCGGCAATCTCGCGTTCCTTGGCAATGACGGCTGGCGCGACATTTTCGCGGGAAACCACCTGGGGAAAACCGGCGGCGATCTGGAGCGTGATGTCCTTGACAAGCTGCTTGAATTCGTCGGTGGCCACGGTCCCGGCCTTGGCGGCACCGACTTCGACCAGCACGCCGACCTTCGCACCGAGGTGGATGTAGGCGGCGACGAGGCCGTTGCCAGAAACTTCCAGGCGCGCGTTGCGGGTGATTTTGATGTTTTCGCCCATCTTGCCGACGGCGGCTTCGCGCTCGGCTTCAAGATTCACGTTCGGGTCAGCGGCGATTTTCCTGGCGATGTCGTCGGCGAACGCGCGGAACGCCTCGTTGCGCGCGACGAAATCGGTTTCGCAATTCACTTCCACCAGCACGCCGGACTGTCCGCCGGGCGCGATGAATTGGGCGATGACGCCTTCGCGGGCTTCGCGCGTCGCCTTTTTCGCAGCGCTGGCGGCACCGGATTTGCGGAGCAGATCCACGGCGGTGTTGATGTCGCCCTTCGCCGTCACGAGCGCTTTTTTGCATTCCATCATGCCAACGCCCGTCATTTCACGGAGCTTGGCCACATTTGCAGCAGTAATTTCAGCCATAGAAAATAGAATTTAGCTAAGAGTGGATGAACGGGACGCGGTGAAATTGGTTCTTCCGCGTCCCGCCAAATCAATTATGCTGCGACGGGGGCCACCACGGGCGTCGCCTCGGCCGGTTTCGCTTCCGTAGCCGGAGCCGGAGTTGGAGCCGGAGCCGTTTCTTCATTCACGCGGCGGGATTTCTTGGATTCAAATTCCGCGCGCGCCACCGTGATGGCCTGCGACACGGCACCGAGGAGCAGACGCACGGAACGGATGGCGTCGTCGTTCGCGGCAATCGGATAATCGGCGTCTTCAGGATCGCTGTTCGTGTCCACGAGGGCCACGATGGGAATGCCAAGCTTCTTGGCTTCGGCCACGGCGTTGTGTTCGCGTTTCACGTCCACGACGAACAGGGCGGCAGGCATCTTGTCCAGATCGCGAATGCCGTCAAAATACTTGAACAGGCGCGCGCCTTGGCGGCGGATGGCCGCCTGCTCCTGCTTGACGTAGCCGGCCAGCGTGCCGTCCGTCTCCCACTTCTCAATTTCCTTGAGGCGTTTGATCGAGGTCTTGACCGTGGCAAAATTCGTCAACGTCCCGCCGAGCCAGCGCTCGACCACGAACATCTGGCCGGTTTCCCTGGCGGTTTCCTTGACGCAAATCTGCGCCTGCTTCTTGGTGCCGACGAACAAAATTTTTCCGCCCTTGCGCACGGCCGTGGAAAGGAAATTCAAGGCCGCCTCGAGCTGCGCCTCGGTCTTGCTCAAATCAATGATGTGGATCCCGTTGCGCGCGTCGAAGATGAACGGTTTCATCTTGGGATTCCAACGCTTCGTCTGATGTCCAAAATGGACGCCTGCTTCCAACAATTCTTTTACGCCGATAATGCTCACAATTTTCCTTTGGTTAAAACCCCGGTTCAGTTCGAGGCATCCCGCGGAACACGGGATTAGGTTTGATGTTGTTATGGCCGCCGCGCATCCACTCGAACACGCAATTGAAGGCCGTGATCCTCTCCCAGCATGGATTGCCGCCGAAAAAAGGATTGATAGAATAACAAACAGCCGCCCGGTGACAAGGCTTTATTTTGTCATGGTCAAGCGACGTTTAATTTCCCGGATGCGCGCCGAGCGAATTCAGCCTGGCCGCGATCTCCTGATTGCCCGGTTCAAGCTGCGACGCCTGCCGGTAACATTCCGCCGCCGCTTGCAGCCTGCCCAGCCGGACCAGCGTGTCGCCCAGATTCACGCCGAACTGCGGATTGTCCGGCGCCAGTTTCACCGCTGCGTAAAAATGCTGCGCCGCCTCATCAAACCGGCCCTGCTTGAACAAGGCGGTGGCAAGGCTGTTGTGGGCAAACGCAAAATCAGGCTTTGCCTTGAGCGCGGCTTCAAAATTCGTGATGGCTTCCGGCAACTGGTTTTGAGCCATCAGGGCGCAGCCCAGATTGTTCAGAATATTCGGCCTGCCCGCCGCAAATTGCAGCGCCCGCCGATAATCTTTGACCGCCTCGTCGTAGTTGCCTAGGCTGGCGGAGGCATTGGCTACATCATACAAAACGAGCGGGTCGGTCGGACTCATTTTCAGCGCCGCATCATATTGCTCCAAGGCCTCCTTGGTTTGTCCGTTTTTTGACAACCAGGTTCCGAGGTTGATGCTGGCGGCGTAGTTGTTTTTAGTCACAGCCAGTGCATGACCGAAGAGAGTCCCGTCGTTCTGCCAAAAAACCAATTGCTCCCGCGTTCTGACCGCGCAGGCGGCGAGAAGGACCAGTGCGATGGTCGCCACCAGCGGTTTTGAACAATTCCGCCGGGCGACGGGCGGCGCCAAGCCCCAGACAAACACGACAAACAAACCCACCACCGGCAAATAGGCATACCGGTCCGCCATGGATTGCGTGCCAACCTGCACCAGCCCGATCACCGGAACCAACATGCCGGCAAACCAAAACCAGCCGGTGAAGACAAACGGAAATTTTCGCGCGGACCAAAACGCCGCCACACACAAGCCCACGAACAATAAAACGGAAAAGATCACAAGCGCCACCGGCCAATGGCCCGGATGCGGATAGGGAGTGGCAAGCGTGGCCGGCCAGATGGTCTTGGCCAGATAGCGGGCGTAGGAAACGAAAGCATTTTCAATCCGCACCGGCAGGGGAAAAGCTGTCAGCGTCGCCACCGCATCGCCTTTTTGCTGCACAACAAAAGTGACCAGACAGGCCGCCAGGCTCAAGCCGAAAAAAGGGATTTTCTCAACCGCCAGCCGGTTGAAAAGAGAATGGTGGTTGCGCCGGTGTTCGGGATTTGAAATTTGAAATTTGAAATTTGAAAACCGGTTCAACGGCCACCAGTCCAGCAGCAGGAGAAGAAATGGCAACGTCACAGCCATCGGCTTGCTCATCAGGCTGAACGCCAGGAAAACCAGCGCGGCGGAATAAAACACTGATGCGTGATGCGTCATGCGTGACGGGGCGGACTTGTCCTTTGTCGCCGGCATTGAGTCGCCGGCTACGCTTCGCGCGTAGCGCTCATAAGCCAGCAAGGTCAGCAGCACGAAAAACGCGCACAACAAATCCTTGCGTTCCGCGATCCACGCCACGGACTCCACATGCAGCGGATGCAAGGCGAACAACGCCGCGACCATGGCGCTCCGCCACGCCGCCGCCGTCAACCGGTGGAACAGGACAAAAAGCAAAACTGCGTTGGCGAGGTGAAACAGCAGGTTGACGAGGTGCGGCCCTTCCGGCTGATTGCCGAAAATTTCCGCGTCCAGCATCAGTGACAACCAAGTCAGCGGATGCCAGTTGGCCGCGTCGCCGGTGGTGAAAGCCCAGGTGACATTGCTCCAAGTCAAGCCGGCCTGAACATGAGCATTCTCCGAAAAATAGAGCGGATCATCATAACCCGAAAAATCACATTGCCGCGCGGGCCAATAGACAAACAGGGTGACAGCCGCCAGCAGCAGACCGATGATCAGCGGCCGGGAAAATAAGTTTTCCAGTTGAGTTTTCCAGTCCACCGCCGCCTGTTTCCCGCCGTCAAATGGTTTGCCGACTTTCATGTGATGACCGGGTGATTTAATTGCTTTTGACGAACTTCACATCCACCGGCGAGCCGATTTTCAATTCCTGCCTGGCGGCGGAAAGTTTTCCCGTCTCAGGATCAATCGCAAATTCCACCGCGTCGTCTGTCTTTTGATCGGCAACAATGAGCCAGCGTCCCGTCGGGTCAATGCCCGTTCCACGCGGCATTTCGCCCCCGGCAGGAACATTTTGCACGAACGTCAGCCGTCCGCTTCGCGCGTCCGCCGCAAAAACGCTGACGCTGTCGTGACCGCGCACGGTGACAAAAACAAATTTACCAGACGTGAGAATTTCCGCCGCCGCGAAATCTGGCTGCACGGCCGCGTCCGGCGGCAGCGCGGAAATTGTTTCGACCAGAGCCAGCTTTCCTTTTTCCGAATCCCACGCGAAAGTCGTCACTGTGCAGGCCATTTCGTTGACAACGTGAACGAACCTGCCATCGCGGCTGAAGGCGAGATGGCGCGCGCCGGAACCGGGCGGCACCATTGCGAACGGGGTTTCGTTCGTCGTCAGCATTCCTGCGGTCAGTTTGTAAATCCAAACCTTGTCCGTGCCCAGGTCGCAGGCGAGCGCAAACCGGCCGGCAGGATCGGCGGTGATGAAATGCGCGTGCGGACTCGTCTGGCGGCCTGCATTCACGCTGCTCCCGACGTGCTGGATGAATGTGCAGTTCATGCCGAGGCTGCCATCGCGGTTCAGCCGGAATGATTTTACGCTGCCGCTGTTGTAATTGGCGACGAGCAGGACTTCACCCGCCGCATCCACGCTGACATGACACGGCCCGGCACCGCCGGAAGATTTTTGATTGAGCAGCCGGAGACGGCCGGAGGTTCTATCAACTGCAAATGCACTGACGGCACCGGCAGTTTCACCGTTAAAAACATTTACGCTGTTCGCGGCGTAAAGAAATTTTCCATCCGGTGAAACTGCGAGGAAACACGGGCTCGGTGTTTCAACCGCGAGTTCCGGCGCGGAAAGCTTTCCCGTCGCCGCGTCCAGCCGCGAAACGTAAATGCCCCGGCTCAACGCGTCCGTGTAGGTGCCGAAGAAAACCAGAAAGCTTTTCGCCGACACAGTCGCGGCCAGCGCGACGAAAGTGAGAACGCAAAGTGTTCTGGCACGGCGAAGCGGCTTCATGCGAAAATTCCCCAGGCGGTTCAAACGACGAATTCCAATTCCTGCCGGTGCGGGATCAGCCCACGCTCAAACGCCTGGCCGAGAAAACGGCGGATGGATTCCCGGCCCTTTTCGCCGTAGTCAAGCGTCCAATGATTGACATACATGCCGACAAACTTGTCCGCGAGATCGCGGCCCATGTCGCGGGCATACTGCAGCGCGTGCTGCACGGCCTCGGCACGGTGATCGAGGCTGAACTGGATGCTGGCCGTAAGGGTGTCGGAAATTCTCTTGCGCGCCACCAGGTCAAATTTTTTGTGAATCACGTTACCGCCGAGCGGCAGCGGCAGGCCATCGTTATGTTTGCCCCACCAAACGCCAAGGTCTTCGCACAAGACCAAGCCCTCGTTTTGGTAAGTAAGCTGGCCTTCGTGAATAATGAGTCCGATTTCGGCCACGCCACTTTTCACGGTGGAAAAAATCCGGTCGAACGGCACGACGACATAATTAAATTCCGCCGCCGGCTTGCCAAGCCAGAGTTGCAGCGCCAGAAACGCGCTGGTCATCGTGCCTGGCACGGCGATTTTCTTTTTCAGAATTTCCTCGCGGGAAAATTTATTTCTCGCCACCAGCATCGGGCCATAGCCGTCGCCCATGCTCGCGCCGCTGGGGAGCAGCGCGTATTTGTCGGAAACGTGGGCGTAGGCGTGGATGCTGACGGCGGTGATGTCGAGTTCGCCGCGCGTGGCCCGCTCGTTCAAGGTCTGGATGTCCTGCAGGATGTGCTGAAAATGAAAACCGTGCGTTGGAATCAGTTCCTTCGCCAGCGCGTAAAACATGAACGCGTCATCGGGATCAGGCGAGTGGCCGAGCGTCAGTGTTGTTTTGTCCATCCACGAAAACTAAACCACGCGGCGCGGACTGTCACGACGAGAAGATTGATATAGGGCGATTCCGGCACGTTTTTTAACCCCGCGCACGCGCCCGACAATCCGGCTGCAGCCAACCACCGCCTCCTTGATCTTGCGCGGTTGAATCCACAGGCAAACCGGCGGGCGCGTGCGTCGTGTTCCTCCTTGTCTTCAAACCGCAACTGCCGGTGGAAGCAAGTCCCCACAAGCTTCCGAAGCAGCCGCGGCTCCCCACCCGAAAACCACAACAAAACCCGCAACCGAAATTCTTTTAGCAAAGGCGATGCCAAACATTAAAACTCCAATTTCATTGGTCATTTGAAAAATTTCATCAAACTGGCTTTGATTGCGGCTGTGTTTTTTTTATCAGCGAGCACAATTTGAACCGGGGCGTCGCAGCCCACGCGACCGGCCTTGCCATAACCTCAGGATCAAAGTTCGCAAATTAGTCGAAACCATGAAAAACTGTTGTCAAACCATGCAGCATGAATCTATGAAACACATGCAACACCTAGTTTTATCGGCAATAATCGGCCTTGCCCTGTCGGCAAATGGTAAAAACCATGAATCCGCGCCGCTCATCACGCCCGATGCCGGCCGGCTTTCGCTTGACGAAATTGGGCTGTATGCGGCGGGATACCAGTATCGCGGTCAGGAAGAGAAACGATTCCCGAACGGCTGGAGCGGCGGATTTGAGACGCTCACGGGAGTGGCCTTGCAACCAGCCGGCGAACAAAACGGGCGCACCGCATTCCTGCTGCATCCGCCTTGGCGCGGCGGAACCGGGGTGGCGTTTCAGGAATTTAATTTTCAGTTGCCACCGGCCACGGAGGTGCGGCGCATCCTATTGACCGGCGCGACGGCCATGCGCAGCGATGCCATGGCCAAGCCGGGTGAAAAGTCCAGGTCAGATGGCGCTACGTTTCGCATCCTGGCCAATGGAAATCCATTGCTGGACGAAAACCGCAAAGATGCTCAGTGGAAGCCATTCTTATTCGACCTTTCCAAGCTGGCTGGTCAGCCCCTCACGCTCCGTTTTGAAACCGACCCTGGACCGCACAATGACGCTTCATTTGATTTTGCATTATGGGGCGGACGCGAGTTGGTGCTGGATGGTTTTGTCCCAAAGCCCGCTTTGCATCCGGCACTGCCGCCATCTTTAGATCTGCGCCGCCTCCATCCAGCGCAAGATGGAGAAGTCGCGCCGCCATCAGGCTTCGCGGGCCACATAAGCGCGACCGTCAGCAATAATTACGCAACGTTGACTTACCGTGGCTCCGATGGGACGTTGGAATATGCATGGACCTGTCCCTCTTCAACCGAGGATCCACCGCTGGGCGTCTGGCGGTTGAGGGCAACACCACATGGTGAAAAGGTTCCCGCCGTTGTTGCATTTGCTGGAGACGCGCATCTGGAATGGACTCAAACCGCAATTTTCAAAAACAGCCGTCTGGAGACGGTGGCCGGCGGTGTCGCTTGCGTTTCAACTTATGCGGTGAACGGTCAGGTGGCGACGCTCCGCTGCACGGCGAAATTGAGTGGAAAAAGTTTGGTGCTGGAGGTGGAATGTGATGCCCCGCAAATTGCCGCGCTCGATGCGGGCCGCTGGGGGCCGGTGTTGCATCGGCGGCCCGTGCCGGTGCCTTACTATTCCGGCCAGGTGTTTTATCTCGAAAAGAAAAACTTGTTCGTCAATGCTTTTCTTGACTGGACTAAATCGTCGGCTTCTTATCTCGAAAACGCGACCGCCGTTTACGGCGCCCGAACCGATGGCTCCCGTGTATCGTTGCACGAACGGGTCGTCTTCTGCGCAGCCTGGCACGCCGCCGAAGTTTTACCAAACATCCCGAATTCTCCCTCTCCATTTCGATACCATTTGGCGGGGAAAATCGTCCTCGATATCTGGGGCGGTCATTTTGACGACATCGCGCGCAATCTGGAAACATTGCACGATTACGGTCTGGACAACTGCATTGCCATCATTCACGACTGGCAACGCAGCGGCTATGACAACGCGCTACCCGCCCATGTGCCGGCCAATGCCAATTTAGGCGGCGATGCCAGCATGAAGAGCCTGGTGGCCACCGCGAAACGGCTGGGCTACGACATCGCGCTGCACGAAAACTATGTGGATTACTATCCAAATTATGAAGGGTTCAACGTAAGCGACGTTTCCCTCGACTCGCACAGCAACCTAGTCCAAGCTTGGTTTAATCCCGGCACTAAGATTCAATCCTTCGCCGTTCAGCCTCATGCCATCCTGCCTTTGGCTCACGAACAGAGCTCGCAGATTCGCGCGCGTTACTCGCCTAACGCCGACTATCTGGACGTGCATTCCGCAGTGCCGCCCTGGTTTCACGTGGACTTTCGTGCCGGCGCGGATGGTGCCGCCACCTTCCAGCCGGTTAGAGACGCGCACCGTCAATTGTGGTCGTTTGAGCGCGAAAACTATGGCGGCCCGGTGCTGGGCGAAGGCGCCAATCACTGGTTTTGGAGCGGATTACTCGATGGTGTCGAAGCCCAGTTCGGCGTTGGCTGGCCGGGCAGTGCGGGCCAGACCGCGCCTTTGATGGTGGACTTCGACCTCTTGAAAATTCATCCGTTGCAGTTCAATCACGGCATGGGATACTACGAACGTTGGTGGAGCAATCCAAACTGGAGCGCGCTGCCGCCGATGGAAGTCATGGATCAATACCGGATACAGGAAGTCATTTATGGACATGCTGGATTCTTAGGCGGCGCGACCTATTCGGATGTGCCGCTGGCCTGGCTTGAACATCACCTACTCTTTCCGGTTACGGCACGTTACGCCACCGCGCTTCCTGTCAACATTCAATATCAGATGAAAGGACGCTGGGTGGACAGCACACAGGCGGCAAAAGCTGGAATCTGGAACCGAGTCCGCGTCACTTACAACAACGGACTCACTGTGATTGCCAACAACGACCCGGAGCCGCTGCACGAAAACTCTCTCACTTTGCCGCAATACGGCTGGTCGGCAAACGGCGCCGGCGTCACGGCTTGGACGGCGCTGCTTCAGAATGTCATCGCCGACTACGCACAAACACAAGCCAGCACCTTTGCTAATGCGCGTTCTGCGGCCGATTGGAATCAAAGCGGGATGCATCACATCCAACCGGCGGTTGCAGAATTCCGGCAAACCGGTAGCCGTTCCATCACGTTCCGTTACGAATGGCGCGTCGCCGAAAGTATGTCGCGCGACTACAATTGTTTTGTCCATTTCGTCAACGGTGAAAATATCTTCTTTCAAAACGATCATTCTCTGCCGCGCCCCAGTTCAACCTGGAAAGCGGGCGAAACGCTCCGCGATGGTCCGCATGATATTCATCTGCCGGGCGACCTGCCGGATGGCGACTACGGCGTGCGCATTGGGTTGTATCTGCCGGAAGTTGGCCGTTTGGCTTTGCAAGGACGCAATGACGGCCAAAACCGGATTCAAGTTGGAACGCTCCATGTGCGCGAGGCCGGATGGAACATTACCTTTGAACCTGAACTACCCCCACCCGACAATGGCGACGACATCTACCAACACCGGCTGAATGCGAGCGGCAAAATCCTCGACTTCGGCGACGTGCACACTGACGGCAGCGTATTGGTGCGACGGGAAAACGGCGAATGGGTGTTGCGTGCCTTACCGCGCATGCGTGAGTTTTTCGTTGAATTGAACACCGCGCGTTTTGGTTGCCCAACCAGCGTGCTTTGTGTAAATGGCTCGCTCCCCACAGAGACGCCTCAAGCGCATGACGACTGGTGGCGGTTAAAGCTGAACGGCGCGCGGGAATACCATTGGAAATGACCAGCGTGGCCAGAAAATCATGCCGGTTTGAGGCCTCAAACTCGCGGCCAGTTCAATTCATTTTGATTAACCGTAAGGCTGGCTCCAAGCAGAGTCACCGCTGCACACCCAAAGTCACTCCAGGCACCGGCTCTTGAGGATAGTTCTGTCGCCAGGCAGCCATTAATTCGGGGTTGAGCCGTAGATCCAACGCGCTCAAATCGGCGAACCCCGGATCCAATGCGCGACAGTCTTGGTCTATGCCGAGGTCGGTTTGAAAATCACTTAGTTTTGAATAACTCTTGTGTTGCCCCCAGCTTACACCCCATTCAAACCAACCTTGTCCAGCTCCGGCGAAATAGACGTTTTGCCGAAAGTCCAGCCGCAGCTTTTCCAAAGTAAGCCCCTTGGGCTGGCCATCGTTATTCTTCACCGCATAAGGACTCGCAATATCGCCGGCATTGGACTTATCACCAACTGAATTAGCCGCGGTGCCAAGCTTTCCACCTGGCCACTGGCGGCCGTCGGTCATGTCGAACCAGCCCCAAATCTGGGCATTACGGTTGAATGCAATAATATTTCGGCTGATGGTCTCATCATGATTCCAGACCGGCTCCTCTGCCTTGCCGCCGATCCGTGGAGTGGTGCGGTTCTGCTCGCGAAAGTTAAAGCCTTCTCGATTTGCCAAAATTAGGTTCCGCTCAATCACGCTGTCCGGGCTGCTGGAAAGCGAAATGCCGGCCTGCGCACCCCAGGCACCGGCAGTCGCGGCGAAGCCATTCCCGATGATGACGTTGTCATGAGCTTGCAGGCCAAAGGAAATTTCATCGAAAATCCCGCTATCTTCATTGTCGGCAATGAGACACTGGCGCACGACGCAATTTTCATTGCCAATATCAAACCAAATGCCACTGCCACGATTGCGAAGAAAACGGGAGCGCTCCAGAACGGCGCCGCGGCACAACACCAGCTTGTCCCCGCCAGCTTCCCAGCCACGGTCAAAGCCTTTCGTGTTGTTGTTCTCGACCAAGGATTCCGTGAACAGCAAGTCATGAGCGCCATTGGCACCAAACCCCAACTGGCCGTTATCCCGGAAAACACAACGCCGGACGATTTGATGTTCGCCGGAAAAGGTCGCGCCGCTGCTGTTCATGTCTTCCAAGGTGCAATCCTCCAACGAGTCATGACCACCGGCAAGAACCACAGCACCGCGCTGCGCCATGTTGGCGGCAAACCGGAAGTGCAAGCCGTGTAACTGCACATAATCGCCTTCCACCCGGAAAATTTCCGGCCGGGCCGACGCTTCGACAAAAACTTTGTTCAAGTCCCGGTTTCCATAATCCCACGCCTCAATCACCTGGTTTGAAATATCCGCGAAGAAAGTGCCGGGCGCAAGTTGGTCCGCTTCCAACACTTGCCGAAGCAGATAACCTTCTGTCGCGACTTGCTCACAACGGCCTATAAGTCTGTGATAGTCGTCATCCGGGTGCGTCATGTGCTTGGACCAGCCGATGAAACGATGTGTCCAAGGAACACGGTAGATAGGCTGTCCACCCTCGGTTTTCTGCCAACCGTTCAACGCGTCGGCACCAGTGACTACGACGTGCGCCCCCGGAGCAGTCTCGAAAAGAATTGGTGCCAGCTCCGTGCCGCTGGTTTTGACGACCACGGCTTCCCGATAGATGCCTTCGCGAATAATCACCTTATCGCCTGGCCTGACTTTCTCGGCTGCTGTGGAGATAGTCTTCCATGGATGCTCCCTGGTTCCGTCACCGTCGTCGCTCGATTGCGGATCATGTTGGGCTACTTCATACGTTGCAGCGGAAACGGAAATGCTAAAAGCGAACGTCAGCCACGCTATAAATCTTATCCTCTGCAAATACATCAAAGGAGTTAAGCAGAATACAAACGGGCCGCCAGCAGATAAAAGTTCGCCTTGGCTTGTACCGCGATTATCAATGGGCTTGGTCAATAAATTTTTTGCCGCCAAAAGTGATAAGGTAGCTATCTTCACGCAAGAGTGACATCCAAACGCTTTTGGGGACTTAGTTGAATTTCCTCGGCAAACGTGATGAGCGCACGATTGTCCGAAAGCTTCAGTTCCGCGCGAAGCGGCTGCTGGTCCAGAGCCGCTTTCACGGTCAAAATTTTTCCGCCGTCCGGCATGGCGAGCGACATCGTTTTCAGTTGCAAACCGCCCCAGCGCATGTTGATTTCTGCTTTCATTTTTCCGCTTTCCGCTTTTTGAGAAAAGCTTCCCCAGCCTTCCGCGCTGGTGAACGCGCATTGAAAATTCTCCGGCGACAGTTTGGGCGCGAACCCGATATGCGCCTTCGGCCCGTGATATTCAAAACCGCAGGCGGCCAGATACACGCCGTAACTCGCCATGCTGCGGGCATAATGATCGCCGCACTCTACCTCATTCCACGGGTTCCGGCGCGAGGCGTGATAACGATCATGCACGGCGCGCGTCACGGCCAGCCCTTCAAACGTCAAGCCTTCCCAGAGCATGTGCCCGGCAGCTTGATATTCAAAGCCGTTCATGCATTCGTTGAAATACCCGGCGGCCCATTCCGGACCTTTGCCTTTGGCCTGCGCGTAATCCCAGTCGCGGCGCGGGAATGTGCACATCAGCAAGCCGGCTTCACCGGCCAGCGCATACCAGCGGCCGGGTTTGTTGACTTCACGATACGGCCCGACATCGGGCGAAAAATTATAGCGCCAAAGTGATTTCAAAGCGGAGACGGTTTCCTTCGGCGGCAACACGCGCGGCAGCCCGACTTGAAACGCCCAGCTTTGCCCGAACACCTGGTCAATCTCGCAGCCCGTGCCGGAATTGATTGCGTCCAGATGCTTCGGGGCAACTTTGTTGATGAAATACTCGCCGTCGAAAAGTTGCGCGACCAGATTTTTCCGGCCCGTTTCCAGAATGTCGCGACATTGACGCACGAACTCGGCATCGCCGACTTCATCAGCCATCTCCGCGGCCGCTGTCAGCGCCGAGAGATAAAGTCCGCTCAACCACGCCACGGGACCAAACCAGTCGGTGTCGAGAGTATTGTGCTGATTGCTTTCAATAAGGCCGTCGTTGTTGGCGTCCTTCGCGATGAGCCATTGCGTGGCGAGCTTGATCTTCGGCCAGTTGCGTTTCAGAAACCCTGCGTCCGCCGACATTTGATGTTCTCGCAGCGCCCGCAAAATTGCCCCTGCCTGGCCGTCCACAGCGGGAAAATCGTTGAACTCGCCGCGAAAATGAATCGCGCCGTCCGGCTGTTGCGCAAGACCAAAATCAACCTGTTCCCGCGTGGTTCGTTCGAGTTCCGGAAACAACCGCGCCGTCGCATGGGCATAGTGATAGACGTGGCCACAGGTTCCCTCGCAACAGCCCACGCCTTCCCAGCCATAATAGCGTCCGTTCGCAAAACGGTAGCTGGTCGAAGTGGCAAGAATTGAAGCGTTGAGAAAAGTGCGATCCAGAAACCAGAATGGCAGCGTGGAGTCATACCAAGTATCACGCCACAATTTTGTCTGCGCCGCCAGCCGCGAAAAATTTTCAGCGACGTAGTCGGTCACGGCTTTCGCCGAGTCAAACCGTGTGGCATAGTGCCGCCCGACCCGGCCAAGTCTCGCCAGCGTCAGATTCGGGAAATGCCAGACGAGCACGAATGTCACCGTGACCGATTTGCCGGGCGCGAGTTTGAGGTTGCGGCCCAGCGTGCCGGATAATTTTTCAGTGAATGACGCGGTGACATCCGGGCTGGCTTGTTCCGCCGGTGCGCCCAGCAGGGTCAGGGCCATTGTGCCAAAATCCGGCAATGTCTCCAGCGGCCCGGCGTTGGCAGGCTGGTCGGTGAAAACGATTTTGCCGACACCGATGTTGCCCCAGCCACCGGTGGCGTCATCAAGGATTTCAATGCGCGCTGTTTTGCCGGCATAGGCACGGACATCAAAGTCTTCCAACGCCATCTGGTTGTTGTCCTGGCCGGCTGCCGTCTGCACGGGCTGGCCATCCACGAAGAGCGTCAGCCCAAAGCGCGAGTTACCCGCACCCCGGCCGCCACCAACCCAGAAACAGATGAAGTTGCGTTCGATGGTGAAGTCGCGGCTGATGAGTTTGCCAACGGCGCTGTCCCTCGCGGCCACCGAATCACCGGGCGCGGTGGCGTGCGAATTGACCACGCGCTCCGTGTCGCCGCCCACGTCACCCTGATAGGACGGCATCTCCAATTTTTTGATCGGCCCGCTCCCAAAGGCCATGCCTTCCACCTTCCAGCCATCGTAAGTTTCCCGGTTCCAGTCTTCAAAAACAATGTCGGGACGGCGCGATGGCGGTGATGCGGATTTTTCGGCGGAACAGAGCAGCGTGGTTCGGCCGGATTCGCGGATGACGCGGTTGCGCAAAACGCCATCCTCTGTGCGGTGATGCAGACAGACGCCATTTTCGAACTCGCCTGAAAGTGTTGCCTCGACTGGCGCGGTGGAAGTATTGCGGAGGGTAAATTGGAAAATGGTTGCGGGCAAACTGGAGTCGTCCGTGTTAAGCGGAATGAAGGGTGAAAACGCCTCCAGCTTCACGGACACCGGACAATTGGCATCCGCGTATTCCACAATGCCAATCGGATATTCGCCGCGAAAAGCAATGTCCGAAAACCCGTCACGATCCAGCGTGCGGGTTTGGCCGCCAATTGTGATCGAGAATTTTTGCGACAGCGGCGAAGACGGCATGAGCGGCTTGGCGTAGTGTTCCGATCCCGTGCCAATGGCTTGATTGAAAATGTCCCAATGCCAGAGCCGGCCATCGCCGCCCAGATAAAGCTGCCCGGCACCGATGCCGCCGATAGGCATGCCGACATATTTAAGCTCGCCGCCGCGCAATACTTCCGGCGTGCCGCGCGCGAAAAGCGATTTGACCCAGTCGGGCGAAAGTTTTTTATCGGCGGGAACCAGATGGTCAAAATCCTCGCACGTGAACGGCCCGGCCATGACCGGCAGTTGGACGCACACCAATCCCAACGTGGTGGCGGCCGAGGTTTTGAGAAAGTCGCGGCGATTCCAGTTAGGCTGCGACGTATTTACCATTGGTATAGCCATGTGTAAGTCGTGTAGTTGGCCGGGGGCGGATTGTGAAAAATCTTGTCGCCGATTTTTTCACCGCAGCGGCAGGTCAGCCGCAGGCCGTTCTGGAAAAACACCGGATCATCCTCGTGAAAACGGTAGGCGGAAAATTCATTCTTGTCCTTGTCGAAATGGGTGAGGCCAGCCACCGGTGTGGTGTAGCGCCCTTGGTTAAAATAATAGGTGCCGAGAAAATAATCCTCCAGGCCCGACGACAGCATCAACGGCACCTGCGCGCCGCCGATGTAGGCCCGCATGCATCCCTCCATAAAACTCAGATCCTGCCAGCGGTTTTTTTCGTCCGGCAGCATGCGCAGGCCTTTGGCCGCCATGGTGACTTGATAGAGCGCGCCGTTGCCGCGCACGTCGCACAGGGAAAATTCCTCGAGCGTCTGGGCGGTATAATTTTCGCGTTTATACAAATGCAACCGTGCGGCGGCGGGCAGTTTTACGCCGCCAATTTCCACCGGCAGGTTTTCCGTGCCGCGAATGATCCACCAAAACTGCGGATGACCTTCCACGCCTTCGGCGAGTTGCGCCGTCACCCGAACGCTTTTGCCAAAGGGAATTCGGTAAGTGTCATAAACGCTGGTGCCAGTGCCGATCTTGCCGATGCGGGCGACGCCCCATGGCGAAAACTCATCGCCAAAGCCAATGCCGTGGCCGAGATAGAGTTTCATGTCAA
Organism: uncultured Bifidobacteriaceae bacterium; assembly: GCA_964449815.1. Lineage (GTDB taxonomy): Bacteria > Verrucomicrobiota > Verrucomicrobiia > Limisphaerales > UBA11358 > UBA11358. The sequence continues at coordinate 13,031 of CAYVGC010000017.1, read as the reverse complement.
TTGAAGCCTTGGTTTCTCCATCAACGTAAATCCGCAGGCGCGTGTCTTCGCAACCTTTCCAGCCGCCGCCAAACCACATGTGCGTCAAACAACCTTGGCCTTCATGGTGAAAAAGCTCCGCGTCCTGATCCACGCTCAATGGCGTCACTTCCTTGCCGATGGTGCCAAAAGTTTTTAGCTTCGACAGGTCAGCCTCGGCAGCATGCGCGGCCAGGATCAATGTCCAGACCAATGCCATGAAGATGAAGGTGGAAGATGGTTTCATAAAACAAGGAAATTATTCAAAGCCAGCCTTGGGACAAGCAAATCAAGGAACCTTTTCAGACTTGCACGGCGTCAGGATTTGTTTGTCAAAGCCGGGTCCGGACCAGGCCACATGCAGGCTGGGTTCGCCGGTGGCATGAACATATTCAATCTTGACTTCGGCAGGTTGACCGCCGGCCAGCTTGATCTTTTTGGAGACTTCCTTGCGACCCGCGGCCTTTTTATGCAACAACAACTTGCCGTTCACAAACAGCTTCACCTGATTGTCGCCATCAACATAAAAACGATACGTGCCCTTGGCGGATGGCAGAACGGATCCTATCCAGCGCACGGAAAAGTTTTCCTGCGGCACACCCGCCGAGGCGTCGGGCGAACCGGTGCCGCGCTCCATGCCCAGGTCAAAGTCAATAAAAGGTGTGATGGATTTCTTGGCGAGGTCTGTGAAGCTGGCATCCTTGTAATACTCCACGGCGAACCACGGCGTGTTCGCGAAACGTTCAGCTCCCAGCAGCGCCTTCGCGTCGTCCACCGACCACGGATGACCGTCGGGATAAACAATTCCGTGGAACGGTGTCGTGGCTTCCGTCTGGCGCGGATGATCGCGATTTTCATCCCAGGCAAAACGACAGTTGTCCCGGCCAACGCCAAATTCCCAGATGATAAATCCAGTCTTATCCTTGAAATGTTCGACAATGCCGGGAACGGTTTGTCCTTGGCGGTTCATGCACTCGGTGTTCAGCGAATCCGGCGTGCCGGTGTAGTTATAATTGCCATAGATGTGCCACGACTGGAAATCAGAATACTGACCGCCGGCGGAATCGCGGCCGGTCGCCGTGGCCGGAATCTTTGTGCCGGTTTCATGAATCCAATCAAGGGAATCAATCATCAACCGCACCGTTTCCGGCGAGTGGTTGGGTTCATTGTAAGTCTCCCAGAAGGCGATGCGCGGGTCAGTTTTATGGGCGTTGACGATGTCCTGCACATAAGCCTTCAAGCGGTCCCGGTATTCCGCATAATGCTGGCGGACATTCTCGCCGGGCGACACGAGCCAGCGGCTGTTATGCACGCCAAAAATGGGGGCGGGATATTTGTAGTCCGGCGACAGAATGTCTTTATCCGGCTGATTCCAGCAATCATCGAAAAAAACAAACTCCGTCTTGATGCCATACTTGTCGGCGCGCGTCAGAAAATCCTCGATCTCGTTGAGCAACGCCGCCTTCTTTTTCATATAAATGTCAAAATGCAGGAAAACGCGGACGCAATTGATTCCGTAAATTGAGGCGCAACGCAGCTCGCGGTCATTGATGACCGGATCGTATTCGTCCCACTGCTGTGCCTCATTCACATATTTGGTCGGCACGAACACCGCGCCTTTGACCCAGCGCCAGTCAGCTTTGTAGCTCAACGATGCCGGCGTGGCTGCGTTCGCCGACGGCCCGGCCTGGGTGGCTGAAGCCGATAACTGAAATACGACCGCCGCCACGGCCACTCTGGCGGTGGCGAACCAAACCGACCGGTTAAAATGCAAGTTGACAGTTGACGGCGTGAAAAAAGGCAACTTTAGAAACGAATTGTGATTCATGCTTTGTGCTTGGTTGACGACAGTTTACAAAAATCCATCGCGCCGACAAACAATTTAAGAACCGGCCTGAAAAAAGCCGGTTTTCTGAAGTGAATTTTGGTTAAACTTACGGATCCAACCGCACCCGATAGAACCCGGCGCTTCCCGTCGCGGTAATCGGCCACCGGATGATAGAATTTGTGGTGGTGATCACAGCCGCAGTTTGAAACCCGGCCGGCAGGTTCGTGGTGAATTGCAAATCGTATTGCCGACCGGGAATGGCCGGCCACGCAAGCATCGGCGGCGTGCCGGTCAACGTGAGCATGATGGCGGGAATAATCCGATACCAGACCGTCTGGGTTTGGCAGCGTTCTCCAGCCTGGTCGGTGACCAGTGCATAAAATGGGTGCAGGCCCGGCCCCAAATCGGTGGCGGACAAGTCAAAAACGGCGGCGGTTTGATTGGTGGCCACGCCCACGGAGCCGCCCGTGCTGAATAATTCTGTGCGCGCAATGTCGGCGGCATTGGCCGTCACCGTGAATTGCAGTTGCTGGTCGAGCGTGGCATTGGTGCCGGCCGGCAATGCGGCCAGCGCGGCGGCGAGACTGGTGTTTTGAATTCGCACATTTCGCGTCACCCGGGTTTGGGTTTCCACACTGGTGCCCTCGTAGGCAACTGCCGTCAATTGATGGCAGCCATCAGCTATTTGCGTGGAGTCGAACGCAGAACTGACTGGAAGAAAATCCGCGCCCGAACTCAGGTAAAGATGATTCCGAGGCCGGAGATTCGCGACGTTGTCCGCCAGCGGATTCGTGCCGGCAGGCGTCGCCTGAAGATTCGTAGAAGTGTTCAGCGTGGCCAGAATTTGCGAAGCCCGCCAGCCCGGCGTGCGGGCATATAGGAAAAATTGCACCTCTGCACCGCCGTAAGGATCGTCGTCAAAAAAATCCGACGCGAACAGGCCGTCTGCGGTTTGCCAGGCCGGGTTGTTGTTAATCAGGTTCACCAGGCTCTGCGCCAGCATGCCGATAGTGGAGCCTGGCGTGCTGTTGGTGACGCCGATCGTTATCGTATCGCTGTTGGTCTTGATGACGGTGAACTGCAACCAATCACCAATCAGGGGTTGGTTGACAATCGTGACGACCTGATAACCCGTGGCGACAGTGTCCAGAAACACCGGACGGGCGGCGTTCAACCGCGTGGTCAAATTGGGTGCGGTGCCAATGGCGGAGCCGGCGCTCGCCATGACGTTGCTGCCGGGCACATTTATCGCCAGGGATTGCAGTTCAATCCGGTCGCCCACCGCGAAGGCCAGAACTTGCGTGACATTGGTTTGCAGGTTCAAGGTATTTGCCAGTCCTGCTGCAACACTGGCCACCGTGGCATTGGTTGGCACCGTGTAATTGATGGTAAAACCATTCAACGTCACGGAAAGAACATTGCCACCGGCGGGCGGCAGATTCGTCATGGTCTGAAAGAACGTGCCGTCCACAAACAGGTCCGCCTTTGCCAGCGGCAGGCTTGCGGCGGCAAAGGCAAGGCTCAACGTGGTTTGACCGCTCAATACACTTTCATTGGTAAGCGAACTCCAGTCGGCGCTGCCAGGCCGGGCGAAGGGTGCCGCGAGCGGTTCACCCACCAGCAAACCTTGAAAAGGGTTCAGCACGCTTTGGTAGTAGGCCTCGGCCAGTGAAAAACCGCGCGTCTGATAAAAATAATCCACCGGGTCGGGAAATTTCTGGGTGTAGTTGCAGGGTTCCACCACCGTGCCATAACTTCCGGAAGCTCCGGCCTCCAAAAACGCCAGCGACGGTGTCTGCCCGCTGTTTTCCAAAATGTAACCGCCATAGGATGTCAAACTGTCACCCACGGCGCCGGGCACAAAAGCATTCGTCTCCAGCGCCAGGTCCGCCAGCCCGGTCAGCAGGCCGAAAAGATTGGTGAACGCGGTGGCATCGGTGTCAATGCGGTTCACGGCATAATTGCCCGCCACCTGGTTTTCAAATACGGCGTTGTCAAATTCCACAAAGCGCACGTTGCGGGCGGAATCGCTGGTCTTGGCGAGACAGACGGTTTGGGTGGGATAACTGCTGTCCGCCGCCACGCTGCGGCTGAGGATGCTTTCAGCCCCGGCCAGGTTGGTGTCCGTGAGCATCATGGCGAGAAACGAGCTGGTGGTGGCCGTGTTCGGTGTCGCCTGACTGAAAGGCATTTCGGAGTAGGCATAACTGTTGGAGGAATTGTCAGGCAACGAGCACGAAGCGATTCCAGACACCGGCGCGCCATTGGTCTTGAAGCCGTAAAAAAGCGCCGAGGTGGTGCTGTTCTGGCTGTCACCATCCGTCACCCGATAGGGAATGTCCATGGAAAGGAGCACAAACTGCGCCTGATTGGTCAGTCTGCGGCTGGTGATCATTTCTAACAGAGGCTTGAGGAGGTTGGTTTGAAAATCGGCGGGATTCCAGTTTGTGGAGCCGCCCGTCCAACCCGTCAGGCGCAGCATGTTTTGCGGCGGCACTCCGCGCTGTTCGCAATAGTCATTGCCCAGTTGCACCGAACTGGCGCTGTTCTGGTTGACCACCACGATCACGTTCAATCCGCTGCCACCCCCCAAAGCCGTGCCCGCCGCCAGCAAAGCGGCCAAGATCGGACATGTCACCGTGCGAAACATCACCGTCTGATAATACAACAGTTTCGACCAGGGTAAATTGGTTTGTCACCCGCGCGCTGGCTGGGATTTACCAATTTGCCGGTTGTTATTGAGAAATGGTATTACATTGGAACGGCGCATGCTGGCAGACACGGATGACATTTTAGGTTGCCGCTGTGTTTGACAAGTGGAGTGGACATCGCTGATGAGGTGCAGGCGGCAATTTTAACAGACTCGCGCCTCATCTTCATAGGAAACGCCGTGGGCGACGGTGTTAATGCCCACATCGCCTCCCCTGCCCGATTTCCGATTCTGGCTTTTCAAAATTTCAGTTTTTCCCCGCTTGCCGCGTTTCAAAAAATTGCGGCGGCGGGAGTTCCGGCGCACAACGGGTGCGCAGCGTGCGGAGAACTCCCATTATGAACGCATCCCAGCGCACAGCACAAATCATCCGGGAGCGGTTAAATTCAGATCCGGACGGGGGCGGCTGGTCGGACGCGGCGGGCGTTTGTGAATTGCATGAGCGCGGCGGGCGTTTAAGCTGTAGCCCGGTTATGCTGAATCAAGCCATCACCATCCGCTTGGCCACCGAATCCGACCTGGCGGCGATCAACGACATTTACAACCATTACGTGCTCCATTCCACCTGCACATATCAGGAGGAGCCGGAAACGCCCGATGGCCGGCGGCAATGGTTCCGTCATCACGACGACCAGCACCCGGTGATCGTCGCCGAAACGGGCGGGCGGGTGGCCGGCTGGGGATCGCTTTCGGCCTATCACGCGCGCTCGGCGTTCCGGCGGACGGTGGAAAACTCGGTCTATGTGCATCACCAGCATCACCGGCGCGGCATCGGCGCGCGGCTGCTGCAAGAACTGATTGTCCGCGCCCGCCGGCTCGGCCATCACGCCATCATCGCCGGCATTAACGCGGACCAGGCCGCCAGTGTCGCGTTGCACGCGAAGTTTCACTTTGAGCCGGCCGGGCATTTGAGGCAGGTCGGCTTCAAGTTTGGTCACTGGCTGGATTTGGTCTATATGGAATTGATTCTGGACCATGCCTGACACCAGACCGGTTTCAAACACCCGCCATGAGGCATCGCACAGCTTAAAACATTCGGAAGCGGCCAACGTCAGATCCGGACGGGGCGCAAGAAACAGTCGCCGGTAAATTTTCTGCCGCGCCTCCGGTGTCCGGTGTTGGGTCATTTGAAGTGATCTTCCATCATTGCCTGCCGCCCTCGATTTTTCCCGCAAGCCTGCCGACAAAAGCCTCACCCGGGCAAAGGTTTTTTCAACCGGCAAAATCCACCTTGAATTCCACGCGCGTGCCCTGCTGCAGCGCGCTGGCGAGGTTCAGCCTGCCGCCGACGGCTTCGGCGCGGCGCTTCATGTTGCCGAGGCCGTTGCGCCGGCCGGCCGTCGCGGCGGCGCCGGCGTCGAAACCCCTGCCATTGTCGGTGATGACGATTTCCAAGGTTGGCGGCGTGACTTTGATCTGCAACTGCACCTCGGCCGCCCCGGCGTGTTTCAAGGCGTTGGTCAGCGCCTCTTTCACGATCAGAAAAATGTTGTGGCGCACGTCCGGCGGCAGCGGTTGCACCGGCAGTTCCGCCGGCACATCCAGCCGGCAGCGCGTGGGACCGTCCATAAACAGCTCGCTTGCAAAATGCGTGATGTAGTCCACCAGGCTTTGCAGCGTGTCGCTGCCGGGCCGGACGGCCCAGACAATTTCCTCGAGGGCGCGGACGGTCTGGTCGGCGGACAGGGAAAGCTTGCTGGCATGAACCTCCACCTGGGCGGGGTTGTCCTTGTCGGCGCGGAGCAGTCCGCTTAACAATGAAATGCGCGTCAAGGAGGAGCCGAGGTCGTCGTGCAGGTCCTGGGCGATGCGCGCCCGTTCGCGTTCGAGCGCGCTCTCCTGTTCGGCGCGCTGCAGCCGCAGTTGAAACTTTTTCTTTTCAATGAGGCGGACGGTCGCCCCCACCCCGACGAGCACGGTCAACGCCACAAGGGTGTTAAACCACCATGTCTGCCAGAAGCGCACCACCACGAAGTCGCTGAATGAAGTCGCGACCGCCATGTCGCTGAAAATCCAGCCGTTGCCGCCGTCGCCTTTGTCGCCCTTGCCGTGGCGCAGCCGGATTTGATTGAAGGCGGCTTTTGCCTTGAACTTCGTGGTGAGGCTTTCAAGCTGGTTTTTGTCCGTCGCACCGCGTCCGAGGTTCGGATTCAGCCACACGGTGACAAGGCCATCACCGCCCGGAACGTATTGCACTTTGAAAATGATGGTCCGCTCCACGCCTTGCCGCACCAATTCGTAAGGCAAGGACATGCCCAGCCGGAATGTTTCGGGATGCGTGGATTTCAAGTTGAACTCGCCGGCAAGGTGGTTGGAGGGACCCGTCTCCGCCGTCGCGAACGCCGAGTAGCCCCAGGCTTCCAGCGCATTGCCCACCCCCAGCCGTTCTTCGTCACCCTCGAACAGTTGGAAGCCTGCGAAGTAGGGTTCCGCAGCCACATCCGAAAGCGGATCAACATGGACCTTGAAGTAGAGCGCGTCATTGCTAGTGCCGGTCCGTCTCACGGCACCACCAAGAATGTCCACGCCCATGCCGGTGTCGTGGACGAGCCGCGCGCCGGCATCGCTCCACAATATCGTCGCCCGGGCCGACCAGCAAAAAAGCAATCCCAGAATGGTCGGTGCAATAATCGCGGCGGAGCGGGACATCTGGTGATTATGCCGTGCCGGCCCGCGTCACACAAGGTTGCGGCGGCAATTTCCCGCGACATCAATCATTGACAGCATCGCCGCCCGGGTCATCGGCCGGAACTGGCAACCAACTCCTTCAAATGCGAATTGAATTCGTCCGCCTGCAACAGTTTTTCCAGCGTCCGGTGCATCCGGTAACGCCAGTAAAAATTTGGAATCGCCGGCACGTTGATGCGCTCGGCCGCCACGTTGGCGCGGCACAAACCGCCGTCCGTGCCAAGCAGGTCCTGCAATTGAAAAATGCTCCACATCGCCGGTGACACGAGATGCTGGCGCACGATGGTTTGGACAATCCAGGGTTCCGCCGAGGCCGGGGCTTCACCCGGCAGGCCCAGTTCATGATTGAAAAATTTCTGCGTGCGTTCGCGGTCTTCCACCCACCAGCCACGGATGGTGCTCATGTCGTGCGTCGAAGGCGTGACCACGCTCAAATAAGGGGCGGACGCCGGGCGCGAAAACTCCACGCCCATCGCCTTGGGCATCCGCTGGATTTCCAGGCCCAGGAAGCCGAGATCCCGCATCACCTCCAGCACGCACGCGGGCACCAGCCCCAGGTCCTCGCCGCAAATGAGCATGTTCGTGACCCGCTTGAGCGCCGGCAGCTTCTGCATCGCCTCGTGCATCCAGAAATCGTCCTGGCGCCGGAAAAAATAGTCCACATACAAGTCCCGCAACTTCGCCTGCGCGTCCGCCGGAAAATTTTTGAACGACCAGGTCTGCTCCATCGCAAACCGGAAATGGAATTTTCCTTCCACCTCAAACAAAATCACATTGCTGATCAAATCGAACAAACCGGTCTTCAATTTTGTGTTGCGGTCGTTTTGCTCCAGCGCGGCAAAATGATTTTCCACCTGCCGCTGCGTGGCAAATTCCAGCTTCAACGAATAATGCCCGACGTCATTTTTGCCCAGAAATTCCCGCCGGATAGAATCAGCCTCGTCGCCGAAAATTTCCCGCAGCACCGCGTCGGTGATGAGCGGCCGGGTCAAGCGGTCCCGGTCGAAGGGGATGCCGCGCGCGGAAAACTCGGTCTGCTCAATCGCAATGGCCGGGACAAAATAGCCGAGGATGCCCTCGACCGCGTGCGCCGGGCTGCTCCAGATGCGGAAAAAACCGAGGATGTGGTCAATGCGAAACGCGTCGAAATAATTTCCCATCTGCGCGAACCGCTGTTTCCACCAGGCGAAACCGTCGGCGGCCATGCGCGGCCAGTTGTAAGTTGGAAAGCCCCAGTTCTGGCCTTTGGCGGCAAACGCATCCGGCGGCGCGCCGGCCTGCCTGTCCCGGTGAAACAGCTCCGGCTGCTGCCACACGTCCGCGCCGTGACGATGGACGCCGATGGCGAGGTCGCCCTTCAAAACGAGGCCGGCGGCATGGACATGCGCCGTCGCGTCTTTCAGCTGCTGATGCAGATGATACTGGACGAAACAGTGGAACGCGATCTCGTCATTGCCAGGCGCGAGCGCGGCAATTTTTTGCGCCTCAAATTTTTGGTGCTCCGGCCATTGGCTGAAGTCCACCGTGCCAAACTGGTCGCGGAGAAAACAAAAGGCCGCGTAGGGCAGAAGCCAGTGTTTGTTTTCGGCGAAAAACTTTTTGTATTCCCGGCTACGAAAGGTCGCGGCTTTCTGCAACGGGAAAATCTGTTTTAGCAACCCGGTCTTGGCCTGCATCACCGCCTCGTAATCCACGGTGTCCAGCGCGTTGAGCCGCTGGCGCTCCGGCTCCAGTTTCTTCAGCAGCTTTTGGTTTTTCGCGCTGGCGACGGCGGCGAGGTTGAGATAAAGCGGGTGCAGCGCGAACGCGGAAATCGCGGCGTAAGGATACGAATCTTTCCACGAGTGCGTGGCGCTGGTGTCGTTCACCGGCAAAAGCTGGATAAGTTTCAGGCCGGCTTGTTTGCCCCAGTCGGCAAGCGGTTTGAGGTCGAGAAATTCGCCGACGCCAAAGCTGTTTTCACTGCGCAGGCTGAAAACGGGAATCGCCACCCCTGCGCCGTGCCAGGTGCCGGCGGGCAGGCGGACGAAGCCGTCATTGACGAGGGTGTGCTTGTCCGACGCGACGGCATCGGACAGAATCCGGTTCGCGCCGTCTTCGTGGCGGACAAAGGATTTTGTTCCGACATCAAACACACCGTATTTATAAGCGACCGGAAACGGCTGGCCGCGCAGATCGAGCTGCACGGAAAAATAATCCTCCCCCTTCGCGCGGCCCAGCAAAACGGGCGACAGCGTGTTCCAATGACCGAGCGCAGGGCCTTCGCCCAGCAGGCAAACCGTCTGGTCATGACCGAGCAGCGGCGACTTGACGCGGAAGGTGTGCGTCGGGTTTTGCGGGGCAAGCGTTTTGACCTCCGTGAAATTGTCCGCGAGCAAAACCCCCTTGAACGACTGGCTGTAAAAAGCGTTTTCAACGTAGCCGGCGTGATTCCAGACGTCCAGCACGAGCAGTTCCGGCCGCTCATAAGCTGCCGGAACCAGCTTGCTGTCGCGGCCCCAGTCGGTGGTTCGCGAGCCGTCGGCGCGGCAGAGGACATAGGAATAACTCAAGGTCGCGCCGGCAGCCTGAGTCGTCAGCGGCATGGACACCTCCCAGCATTCCTGATCAACGTAGCGCAACGGCACGGGATGGGCAGGCAACGGAGGATCGCCGGCCAGCCAAAGGGATTGGCCGGGCTGGGTGCCAAAGCGGAGCCGGAAAGTCACGGTCATGCGATATTTTTAACACTTGCCGGCAGCCGGTGCAAACCCGCACGAAAATGCGGCGCGGGTTCGGCCGGCCGCCCCGGCTGAACCGTTCGCCCGGCACCGGCGGCGATTGCGTCCACGCCCAAATCCTGCTCGACGCATTTCGCTTTCGAGGCTAGTTTTCCGGCATGTCAAAGGAATCGCCCGCGGCGGCCAGCAAAATTAATCTCCGCCGCCCCGACATCATGGAAGCCGTGCAGGCCCAGGTGCTGTCGCATTATCGCAGCGAACTTGTCGAGAACGTCCGCGCCAACGGCGGCATGTTGTTCGCCGACGGCCTGACGGTGAAGCTCGCCAAGGAATTTGGTTTTTGCTACGGCGTGGAGCGCGCGATTGACCTCGCCTACGCGGCCCGGAAATATTTTTCCGAGCACGCGCCGAACACGCCCATTTATCTGCTCGGCGAAATCATCCACAACCCGGAGGTGAACGACCAGATTCAAAACATGGGCATCCAGATCATTTCCGCCAAGCCGACGGAGGAAGAAGTGGACCGGCTGCAATCCGGCGACGCCGTCATCATCCCCGCCTTCGGCACCGAGGTCAGCACGCGCAAAAAACTGGAGGCCAAAGGCTGCATCCTCGTGGACACGACCTGCGGCGACGTGATGAGCGTCTGGAAACGCGTCCGCCAATACTCCAAGGAGCACGTCACCAGCATCATCCACGGCAAGGCCAAGCACGAGGAAACCAAAGCCACCACCTCGCAGGCGCGCGCCTACGGCAGCGGCCATTATCTCGTGGTCTTCACGCTCGCGGACACGGATTATGTCTGCAACTACATTCTGCACGGCGGCGACAAGGAGGAATTCCTCAAAAAATTTGAAGGCGCGTATTCCGCCGGCTTTGATCCCGACCTGCATTTGCAGGCCGTCGGCGTGGCGAACCAGACCACGATGCTGCGCGGTGAAACCGAGGAGGCCCAGCGCCGTTTCAAGGCCGCGATGGAAAGGAAATACGGCCTCGAAAACATCGAAAATCATTTCCGTTTCTTCGACACCATCTGCGGCGCGACGCAGGACCGGCAGGACGCGCTCCAAAAACTTTTGCTCGAGCCGATGAATCTGCTGGTCGTCATCGGCGGTTACAATTCCTCCAACACGACGCACCTCGCCGAAATGGGCGAGGCCAAACTGCCGACCTACTTCATCAAAAACGCGGGCAAGATGGTTTCGGACAGACTGATTGTCCATTACAACCAGCATCTGCACAAGGAAGTCGAGACGCACGACTGGCTGCCGGCCGGCAACATCACCGTCGGCGTGACTGCCGGCGCGAGCTGCCCGAATAACCTGATCGAGGACACCATCCGCCGCCTGTTTGAACTGCGCGGGATTTCCGTCCAGGAATTGTTGGGCGCCCGGGCTTGATCTTTATCCGGGTTTTGAAACATGCCGCGCACCCGTCCAGAACTGGAACAAATCGAGCGCCAGATTCTCGCGCCCTTCGCGCAGTTCAGCGGCGACACGCGCGGCCGGCAATTTCAGGAGGCCCCGCCCGTCTGGCGCACGCAATTTCAGCGCGACCGCGACCGCGTCATCCACTCGCGCGCGTTTCGCCGGCTCGAATACAAGACGCAGGTTTTCCTCAACGGCGCCGGCGACCATCTCCGCACCCGGCTCACGCACACGATTGAAGTCGCCGCCATTTCGCGCAACCTGGCCAGCGCGCTCCGCCTGAACACCGACCTCGCCGAGACGATCGCGCTCGCGCATGACCTCGGCCATTCACCGTTCGGACACAAGGGCGAAACCGTTTTGAACCAGCTCATGCGCGGCCACGGCGGGTTTGAACACAACCGCCACAGCCTCCGCATCGTCGAGGAGCTGGAGCAGAAATACCCGGATTTTTCCGGTCTGAACCTTTCGTGGGAAGTGCTGGAAGGTCTCGCGAAACATCAGACCGCATTTGACCGGCCCGGCGTGAAAAAAGGGTTCATCGCCAAAAATCCCTCGCTCGAAGCGCAGATCGCCAACCTGGCGGACGAAATCACTTATTACAGCCACGACCTCGACGACGGCCTGGATTCGGGACTGCTCGCGGAAAAGGAATTGTGCAAACACGTCCGCATCTGGGCGCACGCGGCGCGGCTCGTGAAAAAAGAACATGGCGATCTGCCCGACGAATGCCGGCGCTATTTTACCATCCGCACGATCATTGACATGCAGATCACCGATGTCATTGCGACCAGCGAGCGGCTGATTGGCGCGGCCAAAGTCCAATCCGCCGACGACGTGCGCCGGTTTGCCGGGCCGCTGATCCGCTACAGCCCCGGACGCAACAGACTGAATTTCGAACTGCGCCGCTACCTCTACAAAAATCTCTATTTCAACGCCGTCGTGAACGAGCCGCATCTCCGTGCGAAACAGTTGTTGAAGGACCTCTTCAATTTTTACCTGAAGCACCCGAAGGAAATCGGCGAGCATGCGCGCAAACGGATCCGCAAAACCGGCAAGCCACGCGCCGTGTGCGATTACATCGCCGGCATGACCGACCGCTATGCCATGCTCGAATGCGAACGGATTTTTGGAAAACGCGACTTGTCGCACCGGTTTTGCTGTCCGTGGGGCTGACCGTTGGCGGCCGTCCGCAATAAACCGGCGCTGCCACAGCGCCGCTACAACGAAACCTCAAAGCAGATCCTTTTGCCCCGGCGCGGGACGGATCAGTTCCGGCCCCTTATTGCGCCCGTGGTTCAAGGCGCGGCTCACCGGGCACCAATACATTTCCGGACGATACGGATGTCCACCGATTCAATCCCCCGGGCGCTGCGGCGAGTGGCAGCGACGCCCTCGTCGCCAATGTTTCTCAACTATTTTCGGAACTGCGACGAGGCGTCGCAGCCACCTTGGCCGGGACGATTTGCGTGGGGGCGATGTTGTAACGCGCGCACATTCTGGCGGAAAAGCTAAAGGCTAAACGCTAAAGCGATTTTCGTTGCCAGCCCATTTTAGAATTCAGCCTTCAGCCTTGGTTTGCGCCTTTAGAGCATTTTCTATTTAGATAGACGCAACGGGTGTTTGCTGGTATTCTTTTC
>CAYVGC010000016.1:0-56745 GCA_964449815.1 uncultured Bifidobacteriaceae bacterium | reverse complement strand
AGGACGAGGCGCAGAAATGCCTCGCCGCGACGACGTGGCATCCGTCCATCACCGAGTATTTTCCCGGCGGCGGCTGGTCTTCGCGCTTCCTCTCGCGCGGCGGAATGCCGGTGACGATGTGCCGCCTGAATCTTGTCAAGGGCCTTGGACCCGCGCTGCAACTCGCCGAAGGTTTCACGATTGACCTGCCGGAGAAAGTCCACAACACGCTGGACCAGCGCACGAACCCGACGTGGCCGACCACCTGGTTCGCGCCCCGGCTGACGGGCCACGGCGCGTTCCGCGATGTCTATTCCGTGATGAACAACTGGGGCGCCAACCATGGTGCCATCGGCTACGGCCACATCGGCGCGGATCTGATTTCGCTGGCGGCGATGCTGCGGATACCGGTCTATATGCACAACGTCGCGGCGGAACGGGTGTTCCGCCCAAGCTCCTGGGCTGCCTTTGGCACCGCCGACCTTGAAGGCGCGGATTACCGTGCGTGCCAGAATTTCGGCCCGCTCTACGCTTAAGCACATGAATTGCCGCTCTTCGTTTGAGGCGGAGCGGGCGGGGATGTTTTTAGGGTGCTGATCGTGACCTGCATTTTCGGCAGCCCGTCAGCGGGTTGCTGAAGGTAGCTGCTGTGTCCGGCGCAAGTTGCCCCGAAGGTTCCAACTATCGGCGGCAACTGCCCTGATTTTGCAACCGTGCCGATTGCCGGTTCCACGCCGGGAAAATCATTGTAAAAATTACTGCCGTGTCCGTCCAAGCTATTGCGCCCAAAAGCCGCCGCGGCCTTCTCGCTGGCGGCAACTGGATTGTTGATCACGTCAAAATGATTGACGTGTGGCCCGCGCAGGACGCGCTCGCCAACATCTCCACCCAGGCCGATGGCAACGGCGGCGGGCCTTACAACGTCACAAAAAATCTCGCCAAGCTCGGCTGCGGCTTCCCGCTTGCCGGCGTCGGCCTGATTGGCGGCGACGCCGATGGTGAAACAATTTTGCGCGATTGCGCGGCGCATGGAATTGACAGCAGCGCGATCCGGCAAACTTCCGCCGCGCCGACTTCCTACACGGACGTGATGACGGTGGCGAGCACGGGCCGGCGCACTTTTTTTCATCAGCACGGGGCGAACGCGCTGCTCGATCTGTCGCATTTTGATCCGGCCAAATCTCCGGCGCGGATTTTATATCTCGGCTACCTGGGTTTGCTGCGGACATTGGATTCTTTGGATGGAGACGGGAGAACAAAAGCGGCGCGGCTGTTCGAGCGGGCCCGGGCATCGGGCATGACGACGGTGGCGGATTTGGTGAGCAACGAAACGATTGATTTTGCGGCCATTGTGAATCCGAGCCTGCCGCATCTGGATTTTCTTTTCCTGAATGAATACGAACTCGCGCGCCTCGTGGGTGAGAGTGCCAGCAAAAATCCGGTTCAATTGGAGTCCCAAGCCCGCGAAGTTTTGCGACGCGGCGTTCATGGTGCGGTCATTGTGCATCTGCCGGAAGGCGCGTTGTGCGTTGCCAATAATCATCCGGCGATCTGGCAGCCGTCCGTGCGCGTGCCGGCAAATGTGATTGTCGGAACCGCCGGCGCCGGAGATGCGTTCAGCGCGGGCTTTTTGCTGGGCCTGCACGAAGGCTGGAATTTTCCACGGTGCCTGGAACTCGCGGTTTGCGCCGCGGCCGCTTCGCTGCGGGACGCCACTTGTTCGGCCGCCATCGAGCCGTGGGAAAATTGTCTTGCGCTCGGCCGCAAAATGGGTTTTCACGCTGACAGGCAAATCAAATGATCCGTTCCCTCGACCAAAAGCTGGCGGCAATTCACGCCGCGCCACAAACCACGAAGGAGTTCATTCTCGCTGACGCGAAGGATGCCGACATGGCGTTCGGCGTGCGCGCACCCGGCCCGCGCGGCTACCTCGCCCGCCACGGCGCGCGGCCCGCGCAATTCTCGCCGGAAGTCTGGACGCGCGATGAATACGGCTGCCGCAATCTGCCCGAATTTCTCGACATCATCCGCGAGGTCGTGCAGCAGGGTTTGGTGGACATCATGCTCATGTCGGCCTACGTCAACGAGCAGTTGACCATCAAGGAGGGCCTGTTCAAACATTCCGCCGTCACCCCGGCGGCGCGCGCCAACGACACCACGGATGTCTGGGCAGTGCGGCACGGCTGCTACACGCGCGAACCGTCGCAGCCGTTTCGTTCTGCGAACATTGATCACATTCAATGCGGCCAGATCGAGTGCGACCGCACGACCGATGATTTTCCGGGCGCCAATCTGGGTTTGTATTCGCTGACGTTTGTCAACAAGCTCGAACAGGATCGGGAAGCGTTGCTGTGGTATAAGGAATTTCGCGAAGAGGCGGAGCGGAAAAAATTCCGGCACTTTCTTGAAGTCTTCGACCCGAACGTGAACAGCGGTATCGCGCCGGAGAAGCTGGGCGAATTCGTCAATGACAACATCATCCGCACGCTGGCCGGAGTGCCGGATGCGGGCCGCCCCGATTTTCTGAAAATTGTTTATCACGGGCCAAGAGCGATGGAAGAGCTCGCGCAGTATGACCCGAATCTCGTCGTCGGCATTCTCGGCGGCAGCGCGGGCACGACTTACGACGCCTTCAAACTGATTCATGACGCGCAGAAATACGGCGCGCGGGTCGCGCTTTACGGACGCAAAATCAATAATGCGGAGCACCAGCTTGCCTTCATCGAAATGCTGCGGCTCATCACCGGCGGCAAAATTTCGCCGGAAGCAGCCGTGCGCGCCTATCACGGCGTGTTGCAGGCCAAAGGCATCAAGCCGCGTCGTTCGCTGGAAGCAGATTTGCAAATCACCGATCAGACGATGAGTTACGACGGCAGTGCAGCGCGCCGTGCCACGGCGGAAATCCGAAACAACCCGCTGACGAGAACAAAAACGCAAATCATGCCGGC
Source organism: uncultured Bifidobacteriaceae bacterium (assembly GCA_964449815.1). Taxonomy (GTDB): domain Bacteria; phylum Verrucomicrobiota; class Verrucomicrobiia; order Limisphaerales; family UBA11358; genus UBA11358. The sequence goes on along the minus strand of CAYVGC010000016.1, from coordinate 53,818 downwards.
ACGATCCGAAAATAATTCTTCCGGCTGGCCCATGCGCGCCGATGGTTCGCCGGATTTCGAGAGCATGAATTCTACGCAACGCCTCGCCTACGACCGCGCCCGGCTGGGATGATGTTTTATTTGCCCGCGCCAGGATCCGGCACATCGTCATTGACATCGGCGCCGCAATAGCGAAACACGACGAGTGATTCGTCCGGCTTGTGTTCTTACCCGCCGAGGGGTTGCCGCATTTTGCTTCTGATGAGGTGACGCGGGCTGCCATTCTGCTTTTGATGGAGGAATTGGCTTTGCATGACGCGGCCAATCCGCCACTTTGCACAGAGATTCGCGCTTGAAAACATTGCACAAATACATCACCGGCCAGGTGCTCGCCGCGTTGCTGCTCACCGTTGCCGTCTTTGCGTTTGTCGTCCTGCTGCTCAACGTGCTGCACGATGTGCTGCCGCTGCTGTTCGGCGGGCATGTGTCGCCGGGGCTGGTGGCCAAGGCCGTTGGGCTGCTGCTGCCGTTCGCGTGCGTCTATGCGCTGCCGATGGGCTTCATCACGGCGACCTTGCTGGTCTTTGGCCGGTTCAGCGCCGATCAGGAACTGACGGCCATGCGCGCCAGCGGCGTGAGTTTGCTTTCACTCATTACGCCGGTTTTGCTCCTGAGCCTGTTCTGCTGCGGCTTGAGCGCGTGGTTCAATCTGGAAATTGGACCCCGTTCGCGCGTGGCGTTTGTAAATCTGCGCTATGATTTGCTGCACGAAATGGCCAATGCGGAAATTCCCGAAGGCCGGTGGGTCAATGATTTTCACGGCTATCAGCTTTTAGTCGGGAAAAATGACCAGGGCGAACTGGAAGACGTGAACATTATCCGGCTGAAAAATGAAACCAACTGGGATGTCTATGTTCACGCTCCCCGCGGCCGGCTGGCCACCGGTCGGGGGACGAACCAACTGGTGGTGGATTTGTTTGACGCGCAAATTATCAGGCCCGGCGCACAAGGCGTTACGATAACCAAGTTAGAGCGGCAAACTATCAATTTCAGCGAAACCGCCATCACGAACCGGACGACCAAGCCGAAAATCAGCGACATGACGTTCGGCCAGTTGCGGCAGGAACTGCGCGAGTTGCAGCGGCTGAATTTCTCCGCGGCGGACCCCAATTTGCCGGCGGCGCTGGACGGCTTGCAGCGTTTGAACCTGATGCTGGCTACGAACGCTTCGCCGTCGGATGTTAGTGCGCTGATGCGCGATGCGGAGAAAACCCGGGGCCGGCAGATCGAACGGGTGCGTGTGGCCATGCACCGGGAAATCGCCTTTTCATTCGCATGTTTCGGCTTCACGCTGGTGGGCATTCCGCTCGGCATCCGCGTCCACCGGCGTGAGACGAACATCGGCATCGCGCTGGCGCTGGCGCTGGTCGTGGTGTATTACGGTTTCACGATGCTCGGCGAGTCGCTGTCGGCGCGGCCGGAATTTTACCCGCACCTGATTTTGTGGCTGCCGAATTTTATTTTTCAGGCGGTCGGCGCGGTGCTGCTGTGGCGGGCCAACCGGGGCATTTGATTCCAACCACCAAGACAACCAAGCACGAGGCGCCTAAAATTTCATTTTCACTTCGTGGCCTGGCGTCTTGATGGTTGATCCGTCTTCCTCCGGAAAACTTTTCCCACGTCGGCCTGATCCACGGGCTTTACGAGGATTTCATCAATGTTGACGTGGGGCGGACGGCTGGCGATCCAGACGAGAATGTCAGCGATGTCGGCGGCGACCAGCGGGTTGATGCCGGCGTAAACTTCAGCGGACTTGCGCCTGTCGCCCTTGAAACGCACCAGGGAAAATTCCGTCTCCGCCAGTCCCGGATCCACCGTGCCGACGCGGATGCCGGTGCCGAACAGTTCGTGCCGCAGCACGCGGGTGATGGCCAGTTCGCCGGCCTTCGCCGCGCAATACGCCGACGCGCCTGCGTAGGCCGTGCGTCCGGCAACGGAACCGATGTTGAGAATGCTTGCGCCGTCGTTTTGCCTGAGCAAAGGCAGCGCGGCGCGCGTGACGCGCAAAATGCCGAGGACGTTCGTCTGCAAAGTGGTTTCCCAGTCGGCGTCCTGGCCGCCGGCCACCGTGTCCAGCCCGTGCGCGCCGCCGGCGTTGTTGATCAAGACATGAAGGTTTCCGACATGGACTTTCGACTTTCCGATTTTGCTTTTCGCCCACGCGATGAATTTTTTAACGCTGGCCGTTTTGGAAACATCAAGCGCATGGAAATACGTTTCCGCCGCGCCGGATTTTTTTGCCGCCGCCGCGACTTGTTTCAGCCGGTCAAGGCGCCGAGCGCCGAGCAGCAGTCTCGCGCCTTCCGCCGCAAAGGCGGTGGCCGCCGCCGCGCCGAAGCCGCTGGATGCGCCGGTGATGAGCACCCATTTACGGTTGAGAGAAAACTGGCGGGTATTTGGCATGCGAAAAAATGGTTGTGGTTTGTCTGGAAACAGCTTGTGGTGAAATTTGATCCAAGCCCACCCGGGCTTCGGTGCGGTGGCGTTCGCTTCTCTCGGTTTCAAATGAAGGCGGATAGAAGGGATTGGACCCCTGACCTTCTCCTGCACACGAAAAGACTTTTGATCGGTTATTCATATTTTATGCCGGCTGTAATTTCCACCGCCTGAACTGCCGCCATTCCCCGAATTGTTCGGGCCAGCGGACGGGAAAAGGTGCGCCGATTTTTTACTTCCGCGTTCGCTGCGGTGCAAGATAATTTTCACACCCAGCTTGGGCCTGCCAAGAAAACGAACGAATTGCCCAGTCGAGGCCGCTCATCGGATTATTCGTTTCCCGAGAATTCGATTTCGTTGATGGTCGGTCCGTCAGTGGCGTCCAATATGTTTAATCGAAATTCGCGGGCGACGACCGGCTTAAACGATTTCTGAAAATCATCGCCCAAAGTTGTGCCGGCGAAAATCGTTTTCCATTCGCCAGCCTCGCGATATTGGATTTCAAATTTTTGCACGCGGTTCGGATACGCTTCGGAAATATGAACCCGGCTTACTGTCTGCGGCTTCAGAAATTCGGCGGCAATCCACGCCTGCTTCGTTCCGTTGTCCGTGGCCCAACGCGTTTGCTCATCTTCATCAAATGCCCGCTGCGCGCCGTAATCCGCGTCATTATTTTCATACACGTCGGAGGCGGTGGCCTTGAGGATCGGAGGAATTTCCAAAGCCGGCAAATCCATGGCCGAACCGTCCAGGCTTAACTTGACAACGGCGGCACCGGCGTCCCGCAAAACAGCAGGCATCATCAGCGTGATTTTCCCGGCTTCCTGCGTGAATTTGATTTCCCCGCCGCCGGGCAGCGAGGCGGATTTGATTTTGCGCGCGATGGCCGGCAATTCAATCAAGTCATTTTTGCCTCGTAAAACATGGAGATAAATCGTTTTCCCTTTTCGTGTGCTGGCAATGGCTCTCGTCGGCTTCCAGGGTCCGCCGCGGGTGCCATAAATGCTCTCGCCATTTTCATCCAGCCAGGCACCGACCTGTTTCAACACGTCCACCTGGCGTGGTTCAATGCGGCCGTCCGGCATCGGCCCAACATCGAGCAAGAGATTGCCATCGCCGCCGGCGCATTGGGCCAGAATGTGAACCACTTCGCTGGCCGACTTTATTTTGTCGTCCGGCTTCCAGGCCCATTGCGTGCCGAGCGTCATGCAGGTTTCCCATGGCGTGCGGTCATCATATGCGCCGATACGTTGTTCTGGCGTATAGTAATCTTCATTTGATTCGAGCCGGTCTTGATGACTCCACGCGTCAAATGAACTCATCTCCAGCCGATTATTGATGATGATCTCCGGTTGAAGTCCGCGCACCAAGGGATAAGTCGTCGGTGGATCCCACATTGTCGGCAGACCATCGAGATCAAACCAGAGCACGCTGATTTTGCCGTAGCTAGAAAGCAGTTCGTGCAGTTCAGCTTGAATTTTTTTTACGAAACGACCGTTGTTCACCGAGCGGCAATCGGGATCGCGCCAGTCCATCGGTGAAAAATACCAGCCAATTTTCTCGTTTTGCTGATGCGCCGCGCGGGCGAGTTCGGCGCAGACATCCCGGTGAAACGGAGTTGCGCCGATGTTGTAACCGTCCACTTTTGAATCCCACAGCAGGAAGCCATCGCCGTGCTTGGCGGTCAGCACCAGATATTTCATGCCGGCGGCTTTGGCAATGCCAACCCATTCGCCGGCGTTAAAATTGGTCGGATTGAAATTCTTGTAAAGATTGTCGTAAACCTCGACCGGGATCGGACCGTGGTTCGGGCAATTGGTGTTCGAATTGGCGCGCGACCAACTGATCTCCTGCCCGGTCAGGCTCACCGGTCCCCAATGGATAAACATGCCGAACCGCGCCTCGCGCCACCACGCCAGCCGGGCGTCGCGCTGGGCGGCGGTTTCAGCTTGGAGCACGGCGGCGGTCATGCAAAAAGCGAGCGGGATTATTCGCGCCAATGTTTTGTTGATTTTCATAATTTCGCCGGAACGCGCACGAAAATTGTTTTCACCATGACGTCTGTTGATTGGTTTATGTTGCTGAAGCTGGCAGATCGCGAACAGGAAAATCTTGCAATATTGTTCGTTGAAGAATCCTGAACATGACAGGCTAACGAACCCGACTCATCAGACATGCCGCGACCGCCAACGCAGACAGAACCCGGCCTGCCATTTTTGCAACCCGGCAATTTTTTGCTGCTTTTCAGCCGGCAACTGCGAGTTAATCAAGGAATCCCCGCATGAAGCGGCGCGAAAAACAAGACAGCTTTGCCGGACAACGCCTGGTCATGGTGCCACGACCGATTTTGGCGACGGCCTTGAAACAGCCGCTGCCGCGCCACTTGCTGCCGACCGATGCCGGCCGTTATCCGAAGGCCAAAGGCCACATCTGCGTGCGCAAATTCGGCTGCCCGGAAGTCATTTTTATCTACTGCGCCGAAGGCAACGGCTGGTGGGAAATCGCCGGTCGCAAACATGCAATAACCAAAAATCAATTGCTGGTGATCAATGCCGACACGCCCCACGTTTACGGCGCAGGCAAAACGATGCCGTGGACCATTCATTGGTTCCACGCTGTCAGTCAAATGTGCCGTTTTATCTGGAACAACTTGGCGTCACGGATCAAAAACCCGTCGTGTCGCTTGACGGCGGCGCGCAATTGTTCTCGCTGGCGGCTGGCACGGCCGCCATCATTTTGCGCTGGAGCCGACCAACGCCGATCAGGACACGCTGCCTTTGGCGGCGGAACAAAATCGCTGCGGGCGTGTGCCGGCAGCGGATTTTATGACCTGGCAGGTCCGGCTGCGGATTGGCGCGTGACCCGCCGCCTGATTTTATTAGAATTACGGGCATGAAATTTCATTTTATTGCATTTTGCGCGGCGACGGCGTTTCTCGTCGCCGGCTCCGCCAATGCGGCCCAGCCGCCGACGCCGCAGCAATTCAGCGTGCAGACCAAAAGCTTCACCCTTAACTTTGAGGTCGGGGCGGAGGGACGACTTTATCAACGCGCCGTCGGCCTGGCGGACGCCGCCAAAAAACTTCAGCGGACGGATGAAAGTTATCCGCAGGCGGGCGACGGTTACATTTGGGAGCCAGCCTTGCAAGTCGTCCACTCGGATGGCAACACCTCGGCGGCGTTGCTTTTTGAAGACATCGTGCGAACGAATGACGCCGCCGGCCGCGAATTAACGAAAATCCAACTGCGCGATCCCGCTTATCCATTGGAAGTCTCGCTGAATTTCAGAGCCGACCGCGAACGGGACGTCGTGGAGGAGTGGACAGAAATTGTTAATCACGAATCCGGCGTCGTGACGCTGGAACGCATGGCTTCGACCGCGCTGCTGCTCCCGTCAACCAATGTTTATCTGACACATTTTTTCGGCGACTGGGCGAAGGAAATGCTGGCGCCCATCACCGAGCCGGTCACGCCCGGCACGAAAATTCTGGATTCAAAACTCGGCGTGCGCGCGGATCAATTTTGCAATCCTTCGTTTGTGCTTTCGCTGGATGGTCCGCCGGCGGAAAACAGCGGCCGCGTCCTGGCCGGTTCGCTGGAATGGTCCGGCAACTTTCAATGCGCATTTGACGACAACGGAGAAAACATCCGCGCCTTGTGCGGCGTGAATCCGTTCGCCTCCGCATATCATTTGAATCCGAACGAAACCTTTACGACGCCGAAAATGATCTGGGCCTGGAGCGCGAACGGCCTCGGAGAAATGAGCCGGAATCTGCACCGCTGGGCGCGCGATTACGGCCTGCGCGACGGCCACAAAACGCGCGAAGTGCTGTTGAACAACTGGGAGGCAACCGGTTTTGACTTTGATTTCAACCGCATCGCCGGCCTGTTCGATCCCGCGAAAATGACTGGCACGGAATTGTTTCTGTTGGATGACGGCTGGTTTGGCAACAAATATCCGCGCGCAAATGACCAAGCCGGGCTGGGCGACTGGCAGCCCAACCGTCAGCGCCTGCCCGACGGCCTTGCGCCGCTCGCTGCGCAAGCCGTCAAGCGCGGTCTGCGATTCGGCATTTGGATGGAGCCGGAAATGGTCAATCCGAAAAGCGAATTGTTCGACCGGCATCCCGGCTGGGTCATCGCGCAACCGAAACGCGAACTCGAATTGCAGCGCAACCAGCTTGTGCTGGACCTGACGCGCCCCGAAGTTCAAGCCTTCGAGTGGCAGACAATTCAAAACATTTTAGGCACGCCGAACATCAGCTACGCGAAATGGGACTGCAATCGTTACCTGACCCAGCCGGGTTCTTTCTATCTGGTGCCGGACCGGCAGTCGCATCTTTGGATTGATTATGTGAACGCCCTCTACGCGCTCATGGACAAGACGGCGAAAACCTTTCCCGACACGGAATTGATGCTGTGTTCCGGCGGTGGCGGACGCGTGGATTATGGCGCGTTGAAATATTTTCACGAATTCTGGCCGAGCGACAACACCGACCCGACGCTGCGCGTGCCGATGCAATGGGACTATTCATATTTTTTCCCGCCGATGGCCATCGCGAGCCACGTCACGCATTGGGGCAATCGCCCGCTGCACTTCGCGTGCAGCGTGGCAATGAGCGCGCGGTTCGGCATGGATCTGGATTTGACCAGGCTGCCGGCGCAGGACAAAGCCATTTGCGCCGGAGCCATCAGCGCCTACAAACAAATCCGCGAAGTCACCCAGCTCGGCGATTTATACCGGCTGGAAAATCCGCATGGGAACTTTCGCGGCGCGCTGAACTTCGTTTCGCCCGACCGCGCGCGCGCGGTGGCGTTTGCCTTCCAATTGAAAGACGGCCAGCCATTGCCGGTGCGTCCACAAGGACTTGATCCGGAAAAGCATTATACCGTCCACGAGTTAAATCCCGCGCCGGGACGCGCCGCGATTCCGCAGGAAGGCAAAACGCTCACCGGCGAAGAACTGATGCGCGGTGGCCTTGTGCCTTCCTGCGCGCACGCCGTCGAAGCCTCCGTCATCGAACTTGACTCGTGATCCTCGGCCATTAATCCAGACAGAATTCATCGTGTTTTTAGGATTCAAAAAGAAAATCGGGTTCAGATTTTTGTCGGCGGCTTCACAGCTTTTTCTGGCCGGAAAACTTTTGGGCGCGGCGGAAACAAATTCCTGGTCGCTGACTTCGCCGGACGGCCAATGCGCCATTTCCGTTTCGCTCGGTGGCGGCGGGGAAATCAGTTGCCAGGCGTCACGGGCCGGCAAAATTGTCATTCAAAAATCGCCGCTTGGTTTGCGCCGGGACGATCAGGACTTCGAACATTCGCTCACGTTTGATCAGGCGGGTGAAATTGAACAGCGGCGCGAAAAATATGAATTGTTTGCCGGCACACAACCGCATGTTGATCATGTTTTAACGCACCGCACGATTGTATTTCGCAACGCAAACAACGTCCCGGTTGAAATTGAACTGGCCGCCGGTGATGAAGGCGTGGCGTTCCGTTACCGCTTCACCCAAAGCTCAAACACAATTCGCGTCGTCGAATCGGAGCGCACCGGCTTCACGCTCCCGCCCAATGCACGCGGCTGGCTGCAGCCATACCACGCGGCCGGACCATACACGCCGGCTTATGAAGATTTTTATTTTCACGTTTCGCCTGGCGATCCGCCGCCGAATTCACGGAAGAAGGCCGTTGGCTGGGCTTTCCCCGCGCTCTTCAATGTTCCTGACGCCTCGGCTTGGGTTTTGCTGACGGAAGCCGGAACGGACGAATCTTTTTGCGCCTGTCACCTGAATCCAGATTCCACCGGTGGAACTTATCGAATCGCTTTTCCTTTGGCGGACGAAACAACGAAAGGTTACACGAACAAATTTGGTCCTGAACCGCGCTTCACTTTGCCGTGGACCATGCCGTGGCGCGTGATGATTTTAGGCAAATCCGCCGGGGACATCGCCACGTCAACCCTCATCACCGATCTCTCCGCGCCCTCGCGCATCGCGGACACATCGTGGATCAAACCGGGTCGTGCATCGTGGGCCTGGTGGTCGTATCCCGACGGCCCGGCCACCGAAAAATTGTTCAACGAGTTCACCGATTTCGCCGCCCGAATGGGCTGGGAATATACTTTGTTCGACGCCGGCTGGTGGTCGCCGGGATTGAAGCCCATTGCCAGCCATGCGTTGTCCAAAGGCGTGATGCCGCTGGCCTGGCTCTTTGCGGCGGATTTTTATGACGCACGAAAAAGCGCGGAAAAACTGGATGAAATGACGGCGGCTGGAATCTGCGGCGTAAAGGTGGATTTCTGGTGTTCGGACCGGCAGGAAGCCGTGGCCGCGCAGCAGTCGTTGATGCGCGCGGCGGCGGCGCGACACCTGGTCGTGAATTTGCACGGCTGCACCATTCCGCGCGGCTGGCAGCGGACCTGGCCCAATGTTTTGTCCACGGAAGCCGTGCTGGGCGACGAGAGTTATTTTTACGAACCGCGTTACACGCAAAAAGCGGCGGAACTGAACACGGTTTTGCCCTTCACGCGAAATGCGGCCGGCCCAATGGACGTCACGCCGGCCGCCTGTTCGCCGAAGAAATACGCGCGCACCACCACCGCCGCGCATGAGCTGGCGGCGGCCATCATTTTCACGTCCGGCATCATTCACTACGCCGACAGGCCGGAATTTTTTGAATCGCTGCCGCCGCAAGCGCTGCAAATTTTCAAAGATGCTCCGGCGCGCTGGGACGAAACCCGCTGCCTGCTGGGTGAACCTGGCCAGATTGCCGTCTTTGCACGCCGTTCGGGCCAAAGCTGGTTCATCGCCGGCATCAACGGAACCGGCGCGGCGTTGCCCGTGAATTTGGATTTGTCTGCTTTCAGAAAATATCGCCGGCGGCTGATGATCGCCGAAGGGGCTGATGCCAACAGGCAGGTCGCCGTCGCACCACTGGCCAACGTCAATGACTGGCAGCATGAAATTCCACCGCGCGGCGGCTTCATTTTGCGCCTGGATAAATAACCCGCGTCACATTTTGTGAGGGTAACGCAGGAAGAAATCACAACCGCCGCGAAAAGCGCATGAATCCCGGCTTGCAAGTCTGCAAGCATCCACGCCGGCTCGCTCATTTAATTCAGACGCCTCGGCGGCGTTGATGGATGATTTTGCACTAACCATCCGCCACTTGACCCGGTGACCCGGCGAGGCGGTTTATTCTTGCTTCAGGATTTCAATGCCGCTGATCTTGGCATTCTGATCAGGGCTGTCCGGGGCTGCCGCAATGCGAACGACAATGTTTCCCTGGGCGTCGGGCGCGATGTCCGGAAATTCCCTGACGACAGCTTTGTTTTTGCCACTGGCGGCGGCAAAGATGTCGAAGTTGGTCAACACCGGCTTTCCGTTGATCGCGATGTTTTCGACGCGGGTGCCCGCGCCGCTGTCGAAGATTTCGGCAAAGTGCAGCCGCACCAGAAAGTGCCCGCCGGCGGGCACCGGAAAGGTGTAGGCGAAATCTTTGCCATAACACTCGTTCTGATAAACCGCCGCAGGCGCGGCGTGCGGAGCGCTGACGTCAATCGAAGCATCTGCATGGTTCATGCCGCCGGAAATCATGTTCGGATCGGGCACAAATTCCCCCACCGGTTCATCACCACCGCACACCACCCGGATCGGGAAAGGCAGTGGAACCAGCTTGTCCGACGTCGGCGTGGGCAATGCCGGATAATGAAAATCGGCGGGCATGGTGGCCGGCGGGCGATCCTCCTGGGCGCTGCCCCATTCAAGATTGGGTTTCGGCCCCATCACCAGCCGCAAGGCGCCGCCGGACGTGATTTGCTCGCAGGTGAGCCAAGGTTTCAAGAGCGGTTTGCCGTTCAATGTGGCGGACTGGATGTAAATGTTTTCCGAGTTGTTGTTCTTGGCAATGACGGTGAATGTGCGGCCATGATATTTGTCGGCGTCCAAATGGATGACGGCTTTGTTCACCACCGGACTGCCGATGGCGTAGATACCGCTGTCAGGATTCATCGGGTAGAAGCCCAGTGCGCTGAAGACATACCAGGCTGCCATCTGGCCGCAGTCCACATTGCCGCACTGGCCGGCGGGGGTGTCGCCATACATCGTGGACATGACTTGGCGCAAGTGCTGCTGGGCCTTGTAAGGTGCTCCCGCGTAATCATAGAGGTATGCCACATGATGGCACTGCTCGTCGCCCTGCGAGTATTGCCCAATCAAACCGCTGATGTCGGGAATGCTGGTCTGGATGGTCGAATCTGCCGTGAACAAAGAATCCAGCTTCTGAATGAATTTTTGGTCGCCGCCGTAAAGCGAAATCAAATCCGGCACGTCCTGCTGCACGCCGAAGGCGTATTGCCAGGCATCCGCCTCCGTGTATTCGTCGCCGACCAGCGCGTTGACGATAAACGGATAGCGCCAGTCGCCGTTCGCTTTCCGTCCCCGGAAAAACTGCGTCGTGCGGTCAAACAGGTTGCGGTAATTGGCCGCGCGCTGGTAGAACAGTCCGGCGTCCTCCTTATGCCCCAGCGCCTCGGCCATGCGGGCCAGACACCAGTCGTCGAAGGAGTATTCGATGGTGCGCGAGGTCGCCTGTTCTCCCGGCCGGGAAGCCACATAGCCGAGTTGCTTGTAAGTTCTCAAGCCGTTCCGATCCTGCATGGCCGTGTCACGCATGGCCTGATACGCCGCCTCAGCGTCGAAACCGCGGAATCCGTCCAAGTAGGCGTCCGCAATCATGTCCACCGAGTGGTAGCCGATCATGCACCAGGTTTCATTGCCCCAGAGCGGCCAGATGGGCGTCGTGTGCTGGTCCAGTTCCCGATATTGGGCCAGCATGGACTGAACCATGTCGTTGACGCGGTCGGGATGCAGGATTGTCAGCAGCGGCCACTCGGCCCGGTAGATGTCCCAGATGGAAAAGGTGGTGTAGTTCTGGAAATTGGTTCCGGCGTGGTTTTGATGGTCATAACCACGATAGGTTCCGTCCACATCATTGAAAAGAACCGGCGCCAGGCAGGACAGGTATAAGTTGGCGTAAAACGTGGTGCGAATATGCGGATCGAACGTCTTGATCTGGACCGCGTTGAACACGTTCTTCCATTGCTTGACCGCAGCGGCGCGGACACCATCGAAGTTCCACCCCGGAATTTCCGCCGCCAGGTTCTTCCGGGCGCCTTCGATGCCGGTTCCAGAGATGCCCACTTTGACCAGAATCGCTTCATTCGCAGCGGTTTTGTAGTCCACATGGGCCTTGATCTCCCGCCCAACTGATTCAGGATCATCGGCGGCGAGTTGACGGCCATTCCGCTCAATGCCGAACGAATCAAACGGCTTGGAGAACTGCATCACGAAATAGACGGCCCGCCGGCCGCCCCAGCCGTTGGAGATGCGGTATCCACTGATCGTGTCATTGCTTTCCACCTTGAGCGAGGCGTCAACCGGATCATTGCCGACGTTATGAACCAAATCCAAAATGATGTGCGCCTGATCCGATTCGGGAAATATGTATTTGTGAAAACCGCAACGCGCGGTCGCGGTCAGCTCGACGGTGACTCTGGGATCTTTGAGGAACACGGAGTAATAGCCGGGAGTTGCGTGTTCCTGGTCGTGCGAGAATCGTGACGAGTAACCTTGTCCCGGCGAACCGGCATCAAGATAGGCCATGCCGACTGTCGGCATCAACAACACGTCGCCCAGACAACCGCAACCGGTGCCGCTCAGGTGCGTGTGGCTGAAGCCAACTATGGCGGAATCCGAATAGTGGTAGCCGGAGCTGCCATCCCATCCTTGCAGCGGAGTGTCCGGACTGAGCTGCACCATGCCAAATGGCACGGTCGCGCCGGGATAAGCGTGGCCATGAGCGTCTGTGCCCACGACGGGCAACGCCTCCTCAACTGGATCTGATGCCGCCACGCAAGCTAAACATCCCAGCAAAGCCACCAGCATCACGCCCGCGATGCGATTCGGAAACAATGAAATTTTGTGCCGGCCGGCCTGCTGAAAAATGAATGGAAGCGAGCGAACAAATCCCATTCCAGCCGGAGCCTGTTTTGTTTGATGCAGTGGTTTCAAGCAGTTGTGGTTCATAGTCATTTGCAGCGGTGTCCTCTGGTTCTGTAGATTTCTGGTAAAAATGAATTGGCTTGCTGGCTTGCACCCGGCCACAAGGCGGGGTATGAAAACCAAACTCAACGAAAGCCACCAGCGGGAAAGTTCTCGCTTTTGCGACAGTTCTGCAATCTTATTCCGGCGCATTTGTTTCCCAGATTAGAGGCCGGACATCTGCGTCATCAAACAGTTCATGCCGTGGAACCGTGTGATAAGTCTGCTCGATGCCCAACCGACCCAGGCCATCGGCTTCAACGATGTCTTCGACGCCCTGCATCTGCATCCGGAGGCCGCTCGTGGCCGTGAAGTTTTGTAAAACTTCGAGCACATGTCTCCCTGGCTCCAACTGCAGGATCAGCTTTGGCACGTCCGTCTCGCGCACGCGGCCGATGACCACCTTTGGTGCCAGCGCGCGGCCGTCCATCCGCACGGAGTTGAGGTCGTCTGCCGGCACAAAGACCGTTGCCGTCGTGTTGGGCGGGACGACGAATTCGAAATGGAGTCTGCCGCCTTCGCGTTTCCAGTTGCTCTCAATTGTGCCGTAGGGCGAATCGAAGCGGCATTTCACCCAGTCCAAGGGGCAGCCGCGCCAATAGCCTGGTTTGAGCAGAAAATTTTGATAACCCTGGCCGTCAAGTCCCGGGCGGATGCCGGCAAGCCCCTCGATGAACCAAGCGCCAATGTGCAAGTAGGAACTGTGACATTGCGATTCTTTGCCTTCCCAGTCTTCCCAAAATGTTGTGGCCCCATTCTTCAGCATGTAGCCCCAGCCGGGATAATCCTCCTGGGTGGCCATGGTGAACATCAAATCCGGGCGTTCCGCAGCGATGAGTTCCTTGACAACAAACGAGCCGCCGGTGATGCCGGCCCAGAAATGACCTTTACGCGTCACGAGAATTTCCTCCTGCAATCGCTTCTCAACTGCGGGCCGGAGTTCGACCGGCGGCACGCCGGTTAAAAGTGCGATGGCGAGATACGCCTGTGAACCGTTGACGTAACTGTTGTCCTCCGGATTGAAAAACTGCCGGTGAACTGCGGTCCGAACGTTGTCGGCGCGCAGACGCCATAATTTGGCCTGGGCTTTTTCGCCCAACGCGTCGGCGATGCTTGCGGCCGTCTGTAGGTTGTAAATCCAGTAACAGTTGTTAAAGAACAGCGTCTCGCGCGTGTCGCCATTCACACCCTGCGCGCCGGGCCAGAGCCAGTCACCGAGGAAATCCCACTCGCCGCCCCAGCGCACCAGCAGGTCGTCTTTGGCCTTGGTTTCCAAGAATGCCAGCCAGCGCTCGATGGTCGGCAGATTCGCGACGAGAATTCTGCGGTCGCCGTAGCGGCGGTAAATTTCCCACGGCAGCGTGACACAATAACCGCTCCAGCCTGGCCCGCCGCCGCCCCAGTAAGTCGGCGCGGTGTAGGGCAGATTGCCCGGCTCAATCTGTGTGCCGGCACCGGCCTCGCCAGGTTTTTTATCCACGCCCCAGGCGGCCGCGCGGCCCTGCACGTCACGCCAGTCCTCGGTCCATTTGGTGTAAAACGCACCGAGGCGAAAATGATCCAGCGCCGTTTCGGTCGTGGCGTGCGCGTCGCCGCCGTAGCCCATCCGCTCGCGCTGCGGGCAGTCCACTGAATAGCCGCCAAGGCTGAGATTTTCCCAGGTCCAAATCGCGGCGGCGTGAATCTGGTTCAACCGCGAATCCGAGCAGGAGAACTCGGTCGCGGATTGATAGTCGGTGCGCACCAGCCAGCCGCGCAGGTCGTCCAACTGCGGCTTCTGTTTCAGGCCTTCAATTTGAATCCAGCGCCCGACGCCGTAATTGAACCGGTTGCGGAAGATGCCATGACCCGACGGGCCGACGATGTAAGCGCTATGCAACTGATGAGTCATTTCCTGCTCGGCGCGCTCGGAGAACTTGAATTCAATTCGGTCGCCGGGATTGGCGCTGACTTTTGCCTCGATCCAACCGGCGAAATTGACGCCCATGTCCACGCGCCACACGCCCGGTTTTGGTTCAGTGATGGCGACCGGCTTGATTTCTTTCTCCAGCTTGTTCGGCTCAACCTTCTGCGCCGAAAGCGCCAACTCCGGCTGAAATACGGAAACTGATTTCCAGGCGGAATCGTCATACCTGGCCGCACACCAGTCCGGTATTTCGCGGTTCGCGTCACACATCTCGCCGCCGAAGTTCATAAAATCCCAGAGGCCAAGGGTGGTGTTCGGACTCGGATGCCACCGCCAGGTTCCGTCCGTGATTATGTGCGATTTCGTGCCGTCGGCAAACTCCAGTTCCACCTGGGCGATCACGATCGGGCTGGCCGGCTTGTCCTTGGTGCGAAACGGCGGGAAAATGGACCACGAGGTGCCCAGCCACAGGCCGATGACGTTGGTGCCCGGCTGCAAATATCGGGTGATGTCATACGTGACGTAACGGGCGCGCTTGGTAAAATCGGTGACGCAGGGCATCAGCACCGCATCGCCAACGCGCTGGCCGTTCACGAAGAGTTCATGGTAGCCGACCGACGCCACATAAATCATCGCCCGCCGTGGTGCGGCGACGATGGTGAACGACTTGCGCAGCCACGGGTCGGTCATCGTGTTGTCCGGCGGCGAGCCGGGCTTGCGGGTGAAGACCTGATCCGTGCCAATCCAATTTCCCATCCAGTCGCTCTGAGCGAGCAGCCCAACCGTCCATTTTGCCGGCGCAGACCAGGCCGACATTCGGCCATGTTCATCCCGCACACGCACTTTCCAAAAACATTCTTCGTCCGAACGAAGCGGCTGGCCATTATAGGCGTTCAGTTGCGACCGGTCCGAATTGACCCAGCCGGAATCCCACAGATCACCTTGGTCTTGTGTCAGCAGTTTTGCGCTCGACGCTACGAGCACCTGCCAGGCTTTCTGCCGCTGACCATGCTCCTCCGGATTGGCGGCTGTAAGTTTCCAACTCAGCCGCGGTTGAAGCACATCCAGCCCGAGCGGATTCGTCAGATACTCGCAAAGCGGTTCGGTGACGTTGACCGTGGCCGCGCCACCGGACAACGCCAAAGCCAGCATGGCTGTTGTGCAGAGCAAGCCGCAGGTGAAACTTAAACGGCGCATAAAATTAATTTGGATCATAAGCAGGAAATTGCCATCCGGCAACCTTCTGGGCAGTGCAAAGCGCCTTGTGCCATGGATCCCGACGGCAACCACGGTTTCATCCAAGATCAGCCGCCGGCACCGGCTTTGCGACCAAGCCAGCGAGGCCGCTTCTGTCACGATCATCGCCCCGGTCATGGTCAGGTTGCGCCCGGCGAATTTCACGCGTCGGTCGGCAACGAAAGCCCACTCCTTTGCCGCCGAAACCGGATACGAGGACAAAGGCCGGGAGCGCAATCCGGCCGGGCAGAGTCATCTCGCCTTTTTCGACACGCGTCGGAAATCAAATAGTCCGGCCGGGAGGTTTCAATTTCCGCGTTGCCGGCGGCTGGAACCAGGAAAACCGGTTTCAAGATTGTTTATGTCCGTTGCCCGTCTTCAGAATTTTCAGCTCATTCTGTTGCCAGTCCGACTTTGTTGATGTCAAGGGACTGGAGGGTGTCGAGGACGGAAACCATGCCTTGATACTCGACTTCGTCCGAGCCTTTCACCACCACCGCCGGGTCGGGATTTTCCGCCTTGAGCGCCGCCAGTCTGTCCTTGAGCTGTGCGAGCGTCACCGTCCGGTCATCCAGCGTGATCTGCCCTTTTGCGTCAATCGCGATGCGGGTGAACTTCGGCTTCTGGTCGCTCTTCGGCGGCGGCTTGGGGGACGGCAGGTTCATCTCCAGGTTGTTCATCAACTGCGGCGTGGTGATGATGAAAATCACCAGCAGCACGAACACCAGGTCCAGCAGCGGTGTGATGTTCAGCTCGGCCATCGTGCCGTGGCCGCGCCGGGTTGTCTTCTTCAGGCTCATTGCAATACGGGTTCGGTTTCGTCCTGCACGTCAAAACGGATCGTCACGTTCGGCGGAAAATTCGTCGGTGGCCGGCGGTCAATCTGCGGCACCAGCTTGAAAACTTCCTTCACGCTTGCGTCCCACTGCGCGTTGCCGGAGCCTTTCAGCCATTTCGACTCGCTCAAGTTTCCCTGCCGGTCCACGTTCACCGCCACTTCCGCAATGTAGTGGTCATCGTCCAGATTGTCGGGCCGGTTCCATTTCGAGCGCAGCGTGTATTCAAGATAACCTTTGTAAAGCTGCACCGGATCCGACTCCGAATTGACCGCCTTGCCGCCTTCAAATTCAAAACTTGGCACCTCCGCCGCCGGCGGCGCGACCACCGGCGGGGCCACGACCGGCGGAGCCGCCTGCGGTGTGGGCGCTTCCGCCACTTTTGGCGGCTCAACCGGCTGGTGCGTTTCCTTCGGCGGCTCGGCTTTCGGTTTCTCCAGCGGTTTCTCCGGCGGCTTTTCCTTCTCCACTTTGTAAACTGTGATCTCCTTGAGCTTCTTGCCGAGATAGCCTTCGTGCGCCGCAAAATAAATCAGCGCCACGATGATGAGGCCATGAAACACTGCCGAGATGGTCAGGTTGACCTTGGGCGAGTTCTTCGGCTTCTTCGGCTGGGATTGCGGGAGCATGTTATTTCATCACCTCGGTCGCCAGTTGCACCTTGGCGATGTTCGCCTGCTGGCACTGGTCCAGCACGGCGCGGATTTGCTTGTAACGCGTCTTGGCATCGCCCCGGATGATGACGTTCAAGTCCGGGTCGTCCATGCGCAGATTGACCAGCTTGCCCAGCAAATCGGCCGGCGGGATTTCCAGCGTGTTCAACACCACCTTGCCGTCCGCCTGCACCGAGATGTAATTCGCCTTGCGCGGCGGGTCTTTCTGGTGCTTGGCCGCCGTCGGCAGCTTCAAATCCAGATCCTTCACCGGCGGGATCGTCGTGATGATGAAGATCACGAGCAGCACAAACGCCAGGTCCAGCAGCGGCGTGATGTTCAACTCCGTCAGCGACTCGTGCGCACTGCGCGAACACTTTTTCATGGAACGATGCAGGCTCGTTTCAACGGACGGTGAAGTCGGCTGACTCATGACGCTTCAAGGCACCGGCGATCTTGTCCTCGATGTCGCGGTTGTCCACATAAGTATGTTCGAGCTGGTTGGCGTAGCGCGTGGCGAAGCCGTCCAGTTCCTGCGTAATGTGCCGGACGGTCGTCACCATGAAGTTGTAGGCGAACATCGCCGGGATCGCGACGAGCAGGCCGGTGACCGTGGCCACCAGCGCGGCGGCCACGCCGGGGGCCATCGCCGTCAGGCTCGCCTGTTGCGCCACGGCGATGCCCGCAAAGGTGGACATCACGCCCCACACCGTGCCCAGCAGCCCGATGAACGGTCCGCCCGCCACCGCCGTTGAAAGCACGATCATCCCTTTCTCCA
The DNA here is from genome assembly GCA_964449815.1 of uncultured Bifidobacteriaceae bacterium. Lineage (GTDB taxonomy): Bacteria > Verrucomicrobiota > Verrucomicrobiia > Limisphaerales > UBA11358 > UBA11358. The sequence goes on along the minus strand of CAYVGC010000016.1, from coordinate 35,835 downwards.
GCGCCATCGCTTCCCGCGCGGCGGCTTCTTCCAAGACCACCTTCACCGCCTCGAACGCCGCCGTGCTAATCTTCGTCGTGATCGCCCGCGCCAGATGATCCGTGTTGCCGTCGCCGACGCTGGCAATGGCGACGCTTTTCACCGTTACCGGATTGTTCTTCAGGTGATACATCACCTCCTCCGCGCCCCGGTCGTAAAGCTGCCAGGCCGGCGCGCCCTCAAACTCCTCGCCGCGCTTCTTGATGTCCAGCGGATCGCGCGTCGAGTTATAGGCGGCGAAAAACTTCTTCGCCGTCTTCCGCGCAATGTAAAGCTGCCGGAACTTGGTGATGATGATCGTCCAACTGAACATGGACAGCAGGAGCAGCACGCCAATGGTCGCCTTGCCTTCCGGCGTCGCCTTCTCAACGGCAAACTGAAAGGCGTTGGCCGCGAACATGGGATGGATGAATGGAATCATGGTCGTTAATTATAATTTTTCTGGTTCAAATTGGATTCAGTTCTTTCCCGGCAACAGCACCGTCACCCGGCTCACCTTTCGCGCCAGCGTGATGCCTTTGCCTTTGTCCTTCTTCTTCAAAGGATCATCGTCGCCGCTGGCATCGGAATTCTGGGCGGCCTTTGCGGAATCATCACTGGCGGCGGCGGCCGAGGCGGTGGCGTCCGCTGCGGTCCCGGCGGCCAGGCCTTTTTCACCGCTGGTATTGCCGCTGACCGACCCGTTGGATTCGAGGCTGGCATCAATCGAAGAGCCGCTGGCGCTCACGCCGCCGACGCCGATGATGGTTCCGGAAATGCTTCCGGCGCCCGAGCTGACATTCACATTGCCCAGGCCCAGAACACTGATGTTGACGTTGTTGACGGCGTTGATGTTGACATTGCCGAGGGCGAAAACATTTCCCGTAACGCCGCCGGAAGCTTCCAAATCCACCGAACCGGCGGCGATCACGCCGGAGCCGGTGGCATCTATGTTCTGGCTGTCGGAGGTTTTTATCAGGGTGCCGGCGGACAGATTGCCGGCGTTGATGATGGGATTCCCAAAACTGTCAACCAGTGCCTGGCCATCAATCAACTTTTGCAATTCATAGCCGGCATAGACATCTACTGCGCTGTTTCCGAAAACACCGTTGAGGGTGTGTTGAAATTCCAGCGCGGCCTGCGAATTGCCGTCCAGCGCCAGCCGGAACATGGTTGCCAAAGCCGACTTGTTCAACGGCAAGCCGAACAAAGTGGTTCCCGATGGCACCGGGTTGTTGAGGAGCAGTTGCACGATGCCGCCGGCTCCGGCATTGATGGTGCCGTTGGGCGCCTCAACCAGAATATTGCCAGGCTGGGTGTAGGAGGTTTCCAAAATCCCGCTGCCCGGAATGGTCGGCGACAGGCTGGTAACTTGGTGGCTCGCCGGGTCAACGACGCAGGCATTGACCACGACAAACCCGGAGCCGCCATCACCCGCGTTGATGCCGCCGTTTCTGGAGGCAACCGTCACCGAACCGCCCGGAGTTAACGCGGCGGAACCGTTCGCCGGGCGGACATCATAGGCGGCGATGCGGGAGCCATTCACGTCAATGCTGCCGCCCGCGTAAACCGCCACGCTACCTTGCCCAGTCGAATAAATGCCCCGTGCACCGAGTGTGTTCACCGTAAAGTCACTGGAACCGACGTTGATGTTTCCGTCAGCATTGACGTAAATATTCCCCCCGTTCAAAGAGGCGATGGAACTGGAATACATGTCCAGATCACCGGTGAGATTGACCACGATGTCTGCGCCCTGGGTAAAATCCGCACCGTTCGGATCCGCCAGCGGATAAAGTGAACCAACGTGGTAAAGACCAACGCCTTTAGACTGGATGCCCGGCGTGGTGCCAAGATCCAGGCTGCCCGCGGAAATTTCAAATTTGCCGCCGCCGCCAATCGTGTATCCCGAAGCTCCGGTAGGAATCGCGCCCAGCGTGTTGTATTGTGCCAGCAATGCCTGCGCGGTTGCCGGGTTTAAAACCGAAACCGTCGTGGTGGCGGGAATGGTGTCATATGGAAAGTCCAGCCACTGCGGATTGCCGTTCGCATCCACTTTCTGAACCGTCAAATTTTGCAGGAGTTGGATCAGGCTGGCGAGACTCACGCCCTTGATGTTTTGATAAGTCAGAACCTGGGTCGCGGGGTTGTAATAAAAACTCGTGGCCAACGTCGCGGCCGAGATGGAATTCCCGCTGATGGTGTCATTGACCGCCAGCGAAAGCAAAGACAGGTCGGGGGCGGACGCGCCGGAAACCGTGCTCAAATCAATGGACGTAAAAGCGCTGCGGTTGACGATGGCACCGCCCACCGTCAGGCTGCCGTCCGTGGCTGGATTCAAAATGCCGCTGTTCTCCATATTGACCTTCGCGGCCTGCCCGACAGCAATGCTCGTCAGGTCAGCCGCATTCAGATTCATGCCCTGAAAACTGCAGTTGTTCATGTTGCCAACCACGTTGATTTGTGCCGCCTCAGGCGCACCGAGCATCACCAGGTCCATGTCGCCGGAAATGTTCAAATCAAGCGGCGTCTCGCTGTTCAAATGCACCGGCGTGACGGCATGATCGTTCAAGCCGAAATAGCCGCCGGCCGACTGGGTGTATTGGCTGCGGCTGCTGTCCGAAACGATCAGGCTGAAAATTTGCGGCGTGCCGCTGACGGCCGGCAGATTGCCGGTGAGCGAACCGCCGTCCGTGGTGCTGATGGTGAGACTGCCTTGCGGCGAAGGAAAAAGAATCAACTGGTTATAAGTGGAGTCGCCGTCCAGCACCACGCCGCCCACGCCCGCCGTGATGTTCAAAATGCCAGGATAAATGACCGGCACCTTGAGGCTGTCAATGCTGTTCAAGCGCGGCAGCGCCGAGGAAGACGCGCCCAACTGCACCAGATCGCCCGCCGTCAGGTTGACGTAGTCTGACGGCGCGTAATCAAAAGTGTGAAACGCGCCGCCGGGATTGACGTTGAAATCGCCATTGGGATTCCGCACCTCCTGCAAAATGATGTTTTGCGCCGCCGTGACATTCCACCCGCCGCTGATCAGGTTCAAGGCCAGATTGGGATTCAGTGGATCCGTGCCCGCGCTGCCAGAACTGCCCAGCAAATAATTTCCCGCCGCGTCCGTCACCGGGTTGCCGCTTGCGTCCATCGTCACGCCCGCGAAAATTTTCCCGGTGCCGTCGGCGACGAGGTAATTTCCCGTCACATTGCCGCCGGCGATGATGGTGACGTTCCCCGCCTGCGTGCCGTAGGCGCCGGCACCAGCGGTGGCGATGCTGGGATTAGCGGCGTCTGAAGTAAAATTGCCGTCGTAAAAATATCCGTCCTTGCCGGGCAGCAAACTTTGGATGTTGCCACCGGCGATCAGGCTGACATCGCCGCCTGCCGTGGTGCTGATGCCGCCCACTCCTTGACCTGGATCCACCGAATAGCCTGCGCTTGCCGAATCTCCGGCCTGAAAAATGTAGCCTTGCGCGTAGCCGCCGGTGTCAATGTTTCCCGCGAGCGCATGGGCGCTGATGCCGCCGCCGCCGGTCGTGTTGACATAGCCGGTGCCGACGATGATGTCCTGCCCGGCCACCAACATGATGGAACCGGCGGCGGTCTTGAGGTATCCGCTTGGGTCGGTGACCAAATTATTCGGGTCGTTCGGGTTGAACGCATTCAGATAAATCGAGCCGGCGCCGGGCGAGACGGTTTGATGGGCAAAGTCCGTGACGCCCGCGAACAGCGCAATGGACCAACTGTTCAAATCGTAAAGCGCAGTGGTGTTGCCAAAAATAATGTTGCGACCGGCCTCCAGCGTGAGTTGCCCACTCGACTGCCCGGTGCTGTCTGAAAGACTCCACGAAGTTCCATCCGCCAGCGTGATGTCATATTTTGCCTGCAATGTAATTTGCGAAAGCCCGGCGAAAGCGGAATTAACATTCAAATCCAGCGTGCCACCGGGATTATCACCGACAGAAACGGTGCCCCCGCCATTTACTGAGTCGCCGCCTAAAGTATCCAAGATGATGTAATCCGGATCCAGCAGCAGTTTGCCGCCGGCCGATCCGGCCTGTGCGTGGCCGTCAATTTTTGTATTCAGCGAAGGCATCACCGGCGCGCTGATTTCCACCGCGCCGCCGGCGCCGCCGTTCGCACCGCCGGCAACTGAAATTTCACTGCCGCTCACGTCGTTAAAGCTGTTTCCCGATTGAAGCGTGACTTGGCCGCCAGCGCTGCCGCCGGCGGAATTGTCGCCGTTCGCAACGATTTGCGAACTCGCGCCGAGGTTGAGCGAATCAGACGCGACCAGTTCAATGACGCCGTTTTGATCCCGCACCGAGTTGGCCTCGATGAATCCGTTTTGGTTCACGACTTTCGCATTCAGCGCAATTGTGCCGGCATCTGCTGTCAAATGGCCGTAATTATTCACCGAACCTTGCGGGAGCACGACGCTCATGCTCATGCCGCGTCCGTCCGGACGCTCGCTCAACAGGACGCTTTGCCCCGCTGCCAGGCCGATGGTGCCGCCGGGCGCCTCGATGGTGCCGTGGTTTTCAACCTGGTCGGCGATGAGAAAAGCGCTGCCGCCGTTGCCGACCTTGATCGTGCCGTAATTCACAATGCTCGCCAGCGGCGGCGGGCCGTTGAATTCCCAGGCGCCGCCCGGGTTTTGCGGCGGCGCGTAGTTGGCGGTGGAAATGACAAGGCCGGCGGTGCTGACAAACGAATTCGGGCCGAAATAAAAACCCGACGAATTGATCAGCACCACGACGCCGTTCGCCTGCAGGCTGCCAAAAATCTGCGACGGGTTCGGATCGTTCACACGGTTCCAGACGATGGACGTGGCCGACGGCTGGTTGAAAACGGTCGTTTCGCCCGCGCCGATGTTGAAGCTCTGCCAGTTGAGCGCCGCATTGTTGCCGGCAGTGATGTTGAGCTGCGAACCGGTTTGTTGCGCGCTGGCCGAGCCGGCGGCAACGGTCAGCCCGGTGGGGTTTGCCAGTGCGCTCATGGCGAGGCCGGAGGCAAAAAATCCGAACGCGAGGCGGCCGAAGTTGGATTTGCAATTGGACGCGGGCATACAATTAAAACCTTGGCCCGGCTTCAAAGCTTAGTCCGGCGGCGGCGGGCCGGACGTTACAATTTGATGACATGCTCGGTTTCATAATCGTTTAGAATTGCGCGCCGACCGCGAAATAAATTTGCAGGTCGCGGAGCGGACTCCAGCCCGGCATCCCGCCGGTGTTGATCAGCGGAAAGGACATGGTAAACCGGGCGTCCAAATGATTGCCGATGTTTCCAATCAGGCTCCAGCCTGTGCCCCAGAAGTCCAATGTGCTCGGATTGCCGGGAATGGTTCCGATCACCGGACCTTCCAGCGAAGGTTTCCTGGCAAAATATCCATTCAACACCGAAACTTGACCGTAATCCATGAACACCGACGCGCGCATCCAGAATGGCGCGGTGCCGTCCACCATGCCGATGTTGACCTGCGGAGTGCGCGGCTCCAGCATCACCCGCCAGCCGGTGTCACCGTAAGCATTGCCGCTCATGTAGCCGCGCACGCCAGCCAGACCGCCCATGGCATATTGCTCGTTGCTGAACAGCGGGGTGCTGGCCCACTGGCCATCGGCACGGAGCAAGGCTGTCCAGTCCTTGTAAATCCGCTGCTCGCGGCTCGCGCCCATTTGGGCCGTGAAGTAGTTGTCCGCCGCGTTGGGCGCGTAGGCGACACCGGGCACCACCACCGAATTGGTTCCCGCTTGCTGCGTGACGCTGCCCATGTGCCCGACGGTGGCGACATTGAAGTTCGCCTGGGCGTTGAAAAAAGTTATGCCGTAGCTGTCCGGGGCCGAGCCGCTGATGCCCAGATTCACCGGGAAATAATCCACCTGCGCAGTCTGCACCTGTTGCTGTGAGTAATCCACACCGCCAAACTCTTCCTGCGAACCGGCGGCATTGGTCGTATTGACCAAATTATAAAAAACATCAGAGCTGATGCTCCCCGACTGATAATGTTTGTAGTCCGCTCCAAAGGTGAGCGTGGAGCTGATCCGTTTCAATTCGGGCAGAGGCAGGGAGAACTTGAAGCCCAGCCCTTGGTTCAGTGTCACCGTCTCATCGGCGGTCTGGAGTCCCAATTGCTGCAACGACGTTGTGGTGATAAATTGAGGAGCATCCAAACTTATGCCTGAGTCCGTGGTCGCGCGGCTGCCGTAAATCGTCAGCTCCGGCCGGCCCGACGGCGGCGGCATCTGGAACTGGTGCGTGACTTCGTTGTAGCCAAAGCGACCGCTGCTGTCATCAATCTGCTGCTGGACGGAAACCGGGCGGCCCAGCGGCAGCCGGTAATACACGCTTTCATTGGCAATTTGCGGCAAATCGAGCGGCGAAAAATAATAGGTGTTCGCCGTGCCGTAATTGATCGGCGAGAACGAATAGCTGATGCCGATCTGATGTTCGAGCTGCCAGAGGTTGTCGTATTGCGAGTTGAAGGCGACGCGCGAATCCGGCGTGCCGGGCGTGGTTTCGTTGTTGATTTCCACCCGCGCGTGCAACGGCAAACGGTCTTTCACCTTCAGCGTCAGCTCGCTCGTGCCCGGCTCCAGGCCGGGACCGATGACCGGGTAAATCTGGCGGTTGCGATTTGCATTCGCCTCGTCCAATTCGCGCTGGAAGACGTGTGAATTTAAAAGCATGTTCGTGTGCAGGCTGGGCAGCGCCCGCAAAACATTTTCCGTGCGGTAATATTTGTTGCCCTGAACCTTGATGTCGGCCAGCCGGCCCTCGGTCACCTTGATTTTCACCGTGTCGTTGGTGAGCTTCTGCTGCGGCAGGCCGACCGACACCGTCACAAACCCGCGCTCGCGATATGCCATCTGCAAATCCGCCAGCTCCGCCCGGATGTCGGCCAGGCTGACGTTGGTGCCGAACGCCGCCGGCAGGTTGGTCAAAATCTGTCCGAGTTGTCCCGGTGCCAGGACGGTGTTGCCGGACACGAGATATTTTTCCACCTTGAAATGCGGCCCCGCATTTGTCGCGGCCGCCGGCTTGGGCGCGGGCAGGTTCGTGGTCTGCGCGAGCGCATCCGCCGCAAAAAAAACTTTTACCAGCCACAGCAGCAGCATTAGCGCGAGACCGGCGCGCTTGCACAAGTTTTGAGGCGGGGCCGCAAAACTCTGGTGCCGCCACTGGCTGGGCGTGACGCCGAAACGCCGTTTGAACATCGCGTTGAACAGGCCGAGATGCCGGTAGCCGCTCTCCAGCGCGACGTTGATGACCTTCGCATCCGACTCCGCGAGCAGCCGGCTTGCGCGCTGCAGGCGCAGCTCCGTCTGGCGGGCGCGCAGCGAGACGTGAAACTCCTCGCGGAAGAGACGGCTGAAATGCCGTTCGCTGCAATGCAGCTCCCCGGCCAGTTGCGTCAGCGAATGCAGCGCCAGCTCCGCCTCCGACATCCTGCCGACGAACTGCCGGAAGCGTTCGCGCAAATTGCTCGCCGCCAGGCTGGAGCCGGACGTGGGCAGCAGGCTGGTGATGCTCGCCGCCCAAAGCTGCAACAATCCCGCGCGCGCCGCCAGACCATCGCGCTGCGACTGCGCCGCGAGCCGGGTGAATTTCTGCGCCACCGGATCGCCGGCCGCGAAGTGAAGCGCGCGCGTCGCGACCTGGCTGGAAGCATCCTCCAACTGCCGCCATTCCGTGACCGTGAGCAGGCCGTTCAGGTAGTGCGGCAGGATCAGAAAAAATTCGAGTTTCAACACCCCCAGCTGGCTGGCGCGGAAAATCACCGCCGCGTGCGAACCGACGACGACCATGTCACCCATATTCAGCTCGCGCGCCGCGCCGGCTTGAAGACAATAACCCATCCCCTCGCCTACGCGCACGACCGTCCAGCCGCCGCCAGGCGTCCACTCGCCCGACGGACGCAAGCTCACTTCCTGTAGTATCAAGTGCCGCTCCACAGTCATCAGTGGCACAGAGGATGCAGGTGCTTTGTGTCCGCCGCGTTTCAACCATGTCACGATTTGGCAACAAGCAAAGCCCCGGCGCTGCTGAAAAGTGAGTGGCGGAACGTGAGAATGGGCCTGCCTCTCGGCCGTCCGGACACTTTGACCAGCCGAGGTGGATTGCTGCCTGGCAGCGCTTAAACTTGGACGTGCTTAATCATCCTGCCAGTTGTGCCAATGATTTTTCAGCCGCGCGCAAACAGCCGCCGGCGTCTCGGCGTAGAGGCGGACGCCGAATTTCAAGGCCGTCTGGCGCAATTCCTTCTGGCGTGATTCGATCAATTGATTCAGCAATTTCGCTTCCGCAGCAAGTCCGTCCCCGCGCGAAGCTACGAATTTTTTCAACAGGACGAGGTCATGGTCATCGCCAAGCAGTTTGCCAACCTGATTCAATTCTTTCATCATGGGATATGCCGCCGCCGGCCATGCCGGACAGAGCACCTGAAGATGACACAAGAAAATTCTCACCTGTTTCCGCCACTGATGAAATTTTCCCGGCGACGGTTGAGTGCGGACGGATTCGCAGTCCCGCCGGCCGCGAAGGAAACTCTGCCTCAAGCCAGGCTCAATCGCCGGCCAGCCGTCCGTTTTGATTTTCAGGCCGGCCACCCGGCGCTTTATTTTCCGCAAGTTGCTTTTTGCCTTGTCAAAAGAATCATCGTTCCGAAACCGGCGTGCTTCCTGGCGGCAATATGCTTGCAACAGCCTTTGGACTTTGGGAAACCGCCGGGCGGCGGCCGGTCCGGTCAGCTTCTCGAAGGCTTTGAGCATGACCCGCGCGTCGCGTGGCGCGGCCAGGAGCCTGGCGGTCCGGCGCAACGCCTTCATGGTCTTGCGATAGACATCCAAGGAAATTTCCCCGCGCACGAGTCGGAAAATTGCGCGCAGCATTTTGATTTCCTTGCGCACGCCGTGGACGGCCGCCGAATGCTTGGACCTCCGCAGATGGATCAGCGCCACGCCAATATGCTGGCGGCAAACACGCCGCACGGCCCGCTCCAAAGGCTCCGCTCTTTTGAAATGAAACGACATGGTCGGAGGACTACATACATTTAATTGCCAGGAATCCGCGGCAAACCCGCATGGCCTGCCGGCGGCCTTTTTATTTTTCAGGTGCGAGCTTGTTTTCAGCACCATCGGCCGAACCGGTTGCAGAAGTGATCCGGCCTGGTTTTGGAAGCAGATAGTGCGGCCACTGATCATTTTCTAAAACCAGGCCATGACTCTCGCAAAATCACCTTGCGGCATTGATTTCACAAAAGCTGTATTCATTCTCATCCTAGCAAAGCAAATTATTGCTCCAAAGTCCAGACGACGATTTGATCCGGCAATGGTGTCAACAAAGCTTGAAGTGCAAAAATTGCTTGCCTGACAATCATCTCGCTGAACCTTTTCCACTGGGCTGAATTTCAAACCCACGATTCTTCTGGTCTCAATTTGAGGTTTTCGCTGCCATCCATGGCTTCTCATGGAGAACCATGCGTCTTGACTTTGGTGTCGGCTCACGCAAGATTGCGTCATCTATGAGTTCTCCATCGAAGCGAACGCACAACGCCGGCGGCGGCGGATGTATTTGTTCGTCGAAATGGGCCGCTCGCAACCTCTCTGGCCGGCATGAATGAACTTAGATTCGCGAGCCTGGGCGAAACTTGGATTAAGCTGGTCCAGATGACGGTTCAAACAGGAATCTCCGTGGACGGCGAAAGCATTGAATTGCTTGGCGTGCCGGTTGTTTTTCCCGCGGAAGTTGAGGGCGATGAGTTGATCCGGCAGTTTGGAGACAGCCGGATGATCAGGGAGATGAATAATGTTTTCTTCGCGGACGGAGTCAATGCGCTGGGACACAGTTACGCGAACCTGATGCGAGGGCCGGACGGACGGCAGGATTTCGAAGACGTGATTTCTCTTCTGCGCGCCGAACCCGCCAGCAAACGGGCGGTGCTAACTTTGTGCGGACCCGGCGGCGGGAAAGTGCCATGTGTCAACGCCGTTCAATTTCTGGTTCGCGCGGGCACCTTGCACACTGTTTACTTCGCACGCGCTCAAGACGCCTTCAAAAAATTTTACGCCGATGCGCTTTGCCTGGCGAAAATGGCGCGGCGTGTGGCCGGCGCATTGCGCCTGCCGTCCGGCACGGTGTCGGGATTCATCGGCTCAAGCCACGTCTATCATGAAGACCGGCCGGCCATTGACGATTTTTTGGCGCGCGGAAACCGGCTTCTTTTGAACGGCAAATTGAAAGGAGCCTGCTGATGCGTGTCCTGTTTGTCGCGCCACGGTCGTTCAATCCCAAGCAGATGTATCGCGAATACCCGCTGGGCATCGGGTTTTTGGGCACATTGCTGAAGCAGCACGGGCACGAAGTGCGAATCTTCGATCAAAACGTCGAAGGGATGGAAGATGCTGGCTTGTTTCAACTTGTCGAGGAGTTCCAGCCTGACATCGTTGGCTTCTCCGTCATCACGCCGAATTACCCCGTGGCCCGGCAGCAAATTCGCCGGCTGAAGCCACTGCACCCGGAAGTGCGGATCCTGGCCGGCGGCATCCACGCCACGCTGTTTCCCGACGACCTTATTGCCGACGGTGCCGATGTTGTTGTTCTGGGTGAAGGCGAGCCGGTCATTCTCGAATTAGTCGCGGGCCTGGCCGCAGGACGGGATTTGACCGGCCTGCCAGGTTTGGTCTTCCGCGCCTGCACGGGCGAGATTATCCGGACGGAGGGACACTGCCAAACCGCTTCCCTTGATGATTTGCCGTTCGTGGATCGGAGCCTTTACAATCTCCCCAAATACACCCATCACTCAATGCTCGCATCGCGCGGCTGCCCCCATCATTGCGCCTTTTGCTGCAATTATACCGGCACGGTCCGCAGCGACGGCGTCGCCGCCCGCTGGTATGAAAATGTAATTGGGGAAATGGAACACCTGCGCGACACACATGGCGCGAGAGAGATTTTTTTTGCCGATGACATTTTCCTGCTGCGCAAACCTGACATCCTAAGATTTTGCCAGGCTTGCACCGCCCGCCGCGTCGGCGTCAAATGGATCGGCCAGATGCGCGCGGACCGCGTGGACTCGGCGGTGGCGGAGGCGATGCGCGCGGCTGAATGCCAGCGAATTTATTTCGGCGTCGAATCGGGTTCCGACCGCATTCTGCGCGCGGCCCAAAAAGGGACGACCACGGCGCAAATCCGGCGCGGCATCCGGGCGGCGCTCGACGCCGGCCTGCGGGTGAAGACCGGTTGGATTTATGGTTTGCCCGGCTCGCTGGCAGAGCAATATGAATCCATTCCATTCATGCTGGATCTGCGGCCGCACGAAATTTCCATCCACCAGCTCATTCCTTTTCCGGGAACCATCTATTACACCGACGCTTCGCGCTTCGGCATACGCATCACAAATCCGAAAGCGTTTGAAAGCTTTTGTTATGGCGGACTCGACGGCGACGTTCGCTTTGATTACTTGAGCCATGAGCAATTACAGCAATTGTTCGAGGACACGGCCGCCGCGCTGGAGACCGCCGGTTACGTCAACAGCGACCAGGCAAGTCCAGGCGCGGAATACATCTATACCACGCCCCTTTCCCGCAACTCCATGAACGTCTTCCGGTCCTCAACACCTGTGCTCGCCGCATGAAGTTAGACTGCGATAAAAATCATCATCGCCCCGCCCTTGAGCAGTTGTGCCTGCCTGTGTTCGCCAGCCGGGATGTTTCCCGCCCATTTGTGGTCGCGCTCGAAGGGGCCAATGGCGCTGGCAAGTCAACCCTTTGCCAAATGCTCGTGCGCCGCCTTGACGCACACGGCTGTTTGGGCACCGATGATGCCTGGCTTTCAGATTCTTTTAAAACCCGCATGATCCGCGACGCGGAATGGTTTGTCTCCGCCATGTTTTTTCTAAGCGGCTGTTTTGAGCAGATGCGCGTCTTGCGGAATGGTCCCAAGCCGCTCATTATTATGGATCGTTCGCTTTGGTCCACCCTCGCGGTTCACAGCGCCGAGAGCACCGAGCGGCTGGAGACCCTGCTTGCCATTTTACGACCGGTGGCCGGTCAGATTTGCGTTCCCGACCTCACCCTCGTCCTCGAAGCGGACTTTGAGACCTGCCAGTCGCGGATTGCCCGCAAAAGCGGGGCGGCCCGCCTGTTGGATGATTTAACAGCAACTCCTGCTTTTCATGCGCGCGAACAGGAGTTCTACCACTGGCTGGCGCGGCAACGTTCAGAGGTGCTGTTTCTTGACGCGAATCGAGCCGGGCCTGAAGCCATCGCGGAACAGGCAACGGCGTTGATCCGCGAAAAGGCCGGCGTGCAGAACCTTGCTCCGCTTCATTGCGGGAAGGGTGAGATGTCCGCCAGCGCTGCTTCCTGAAAATCTCTCATGCTTACGCTCGTTTCTTCCAATCCGGCGAAATACGCCTCGTTTGCTGCCAATCTGGAACGCATGCGCCTCGCGATCCAGCCGCCTGCCCAGCCGCTGCCAGAACTCCAGAGCCTTAATTTCATCGAAACTCTGACCGCAAAAGCCCGGGCCGCCGCCGATCTTTTTGGACGACCCGTGATCGTGGATGATACTGGTTTGGTGCTGGACGCCTACGCGCCTTTTCCGGGGCCGCTGACCTCGACCGTCCTCCGCAGCCTCGGCGTTCTGGGACTTCGGCGGCTGCTGGCCGGAACATCTGATCGAGCGGTGATGGAATGCCATCTCGGCTGCTGGTTCAACGGCGCGTTAAGAAACTGGTCCGGTGCTGTTCCGGGCCATATTGACCTTTCCGTTTCGCCCCGAGACGGGCGGATGCCGCTCTCCGATTTGTTCATCGCCGATCCAGTCCAAGCGTCAGGCATAAAAAATCCTTCCGACGAACGGTCCCCGCTGCTTCACCGCGCCCGCGCCCTTGCTGCCCTGGAAACGGATATATTCGGACTGCACCTCGAAATGACTCCATTGGAAACGGGCATTGGGACGGCCTGCGCAACCCGGTCAGGCTATGATTGCCCGTTCTGCGCGGAGTTTGAGAATGATGGCCTGGGCATCTTTGCCACGATGATGGGAAACCAGCTTCCTTCCCGGTTGCTGTATGAAGATGAACATTTCATAGTCATGCCGCCGTTGGGGGAGTTCATGGAAGGCGGGCTGCTGTTGCTGACCCGCGAACATGTCCTTTCATTAGCCCACCTGCCGCCGGCGCAGTTCGACCACCTCGAACGCTTGTTGCAAGCGATCCAGCGAGTTCTCGTCAAACGCTGGGGCGTCACGCCGCTGATTTTTGAACACGGTCCCGCTCCTGACTCTGGCAAAGGCGTCTGCTGTGTTGATCACGCGCACCTGAACATTTTCCCGGCACCGGTTTGTGTCCATCCACACCTGGCGGAACGGATGAACTTCTCCTTCGGTCCACTTTCCGAGCTGACCAGGCTCCGGCGCGCCGAATTTGGCTATCTGTTCGTTCAGGAAAACGACGGCACCCGCCGCGCCTACGACGCCCGGAACGTGCCCACCCAGTTGGTGCGCCGCATCATCACCGCCCAGCTCGGCCTGCCCGCGCGGTGGCACTGGCGCGACTACCTTGGAAAGGAGGAATTGCTCGCCACTTACAACGCGCTGCAGGGCCAGATCCACTTATGAGCGGCAAATCATCAGACATCGGCACCGTCCGAGATGTTTACGCGCGCCACCAGATCAAAAAAATTGCCGCCCGCTGGGATGCCCGGGCCGATTCCTGGGATCAAGCATTGGAAGATTCAGCCTGCCATTTGAACGAGGATGACGCCTACCGCCGGTTCCTCCGCGTCATCCAACGCCTCGTCGCCCAGCGCCGGCAATTCTGCGCCAACCAGGGCGTCATTGACGTCGGTTGCGGCACCGGGCTGGTGCTGGCCAAAGTGATTTCCGCCTTCGCCTGGGGGATTGGCGTTGACATCAGCCCACAGATGGTTCGCGTCGCCCGCGCCAAGTGCCTTGCCAAAACCAACTTTCTCATCGGCGACTGCTTCAGGCTTCCTGAACTCTGTCCCAAAGCCGGCGCGGTGCTTTCGCGCGGCGTGTTGCTCTCGCATTATGGCCGCGAACAAGGCCGGGCCATTCTGGAAGCAGCCCGATCCGCCCTCGCACCCGGCGGTTTCTTGGTCTTCGATTTTTTGAACGAGGCGGCGCGAACTCAGCACCGTCACACGCCTGATAACAAATTCTGGTTCACGGGCGAAGAAATTCAAGCCATGGCCCGACACGCCGGATTTGCCGCCGCTTCGACGGTGGGAAGCCCAAATCGCCGTGTCCTTCTGTTGCTGGCCGAGATGTAATTTCCGCGATGCGCCAGCACCAACCAACGCGCTTTGACGCCTGGATCAAAGTCATCCGCCAACTTCACTTTCCAAGTAGCTAGGAATATGCAGCTTATTCATGCGTTTAATACCTGATTAAGCCCCTTGACTTATTTCACACAAATGTCACATTGTGTTGCATTCCTGTAACTTGTATGATGAACTGCTCCTTGGCGTCGCGAATCGCGACAGTTGAATCTGGTTCCTTGCATCGCGAACCTGCGGCTTGGAAAGTGCCTGAAATAATGGCCACGCTTGGGCCGACGCTGGAAAAACAAGAAGATCTTTGCCAAGCCATTGAAGCGGGTGTCCGCTGGATTCGGCTGCCTTGCGGCTATCGCCAGCGACCACATGTGGAAAATGCGCGCGCGGCGCAAGCGGCGGCGGGTCAGGCGGATCTGTCCGTTCAGTTGCTGCTGGATCTTCCCTCATCCCGGCCGCGCACCGGGACAATGCAGGATTTGAGTCTGACAGTAGGCAACAAGGTTCTTTTCTGGGATCCCGAGGCCACCACCGAAGGACCCCACAAAAATGGTGCCTGGCCGGTGCCGCTGCCCGGTTTGCAAGAGCTGGTGCATAAACTGGCTCCGAACCAACGAATGTGGTTTTGTGACGGGCGGCTTCACTTTGTTGTGGATAAAGTCCGGGAGGGGCTTATCGCCGCCCATTTGGTCGAGGGCACAATTCCGCTCAAGGCGTCCAACTCACTGTTTTTGCCTGACAGTCCGACCGGTTTCACGGCCATTACGCCACTCGACTGCGAGTTGTTGGACAAGTTTGCTGCGGCCAATGTCATCCCTGACTGGGTGGCGCTGTCTCTGATTGCATCGCCCGAGGACGTATGCGAAGGCCGCGCGGAGGCCCGGAAACATCTTGGGAAAGATGTTCGTGTGATGGCCAAATTCGAGACCGTCGCGGCCGTGGAATGTGCGGATGCGATTATTGACGCGGCTGACGGAATCATGGTGGCCCGTGGAGACCTCGGCCTGGCCGTCGGTTATGCGAGCCTGCCGGAAGTTCAAGAGCAGCTTGTTGATGCGGCGCGACGGGCGGGCAAGCCGGTGGTTGTCGCCACGCATATTCTGGAGACATTCGCGGCGACCGGCATCCCACAGCGGGCCGAACTTTCGGATTTGTCGTTGATCGCCCGCCAGCGTGCTGACGCCATCATGCTGGGTAAAGAAACCGTCTTCAGCCCCCGGCCTTTGGAGTGCATCCGGCTGGCGTGCGAGGTTTTGACGCACGAGACCCGCCGATTCGAGCAAGCCTATGGGACACAGCGCCCGGTTTGAACTGAAATACGTCATCGAAGAATCTCGTGCTGTGGCCGTGGCGGATTTCGTCAGCAGTTATCTTGCTCCTTCCGCCCACAACGGTTCCGGCTCCATCCGCGGCCACCCGGTCATCAGCCTTTACCTCGATTCGCCCGATTTCTTTTTCTTCCGGCAGGCTTATAACGGCCACAAAAACCGGATGAAGCTGCGCATCCGGTTTTACGACGACGAATGGAAGCGGCCCGCTTTTTTGGAAATCAAGCGCCGGGTGAGCGAGGTCATTTGCAAAGACCGGGCGATGATGACGCGCGAAGGCGTCCGCCAGATTCTCGCCGAGGGCTGGCCCAGCCAGCCTTTTTGGGCCGATAACAACCATCTGCTCAAGGGCAAACTGCGGCAGGATGTGAACGAGGATTTCTGGTCGTTCGCGAACACGACGCGCGCCTACGGGGCCATTTATGTCTCTTATTACCGCGAAATATTCGAGGCGGCGGATGATGAAGAACTGCGGGTGACCTTCGACCGCTACATCCACGGCAGCCGTTACGACGGCAGCGGGCGGCTGCAGGTTCCCAAGCGCGGCTGGCGCCCCTATCTGCCGCCTTACCTGGCACCGTTTCCAAAAGACGGCGTTATCCTCGAGTTGAAATTTGACAATCAGGCGCCGCGCTGGATGTTTGATCTGGTCAAAGTCTTCAATCTCCGGCAGACTCCCGTTTGCAAATATGCCGCGTGTATTTATGCGCAGCAGCTCCAGTGGCACCGCCGCGTGCTGCCGGAACAAGAGCATGATTTGGTGCTATGAATGATTTTTTCAACTCAATCCAACACTCTGACCTGAGCCCGGCAGTCGGTCCTGGAACTCCAGCCCCGCTCATCATTTTGTTCATCATCGTCCTGGCCTTTGCCGTGGGCATGTTCATCGGCTTTGTCTATATGTGGACCCATGAGGCGCTTTCCTACTCGCGCACCTTTGTCGGGGCGCTGGGCATGATGCCGTTGATCGTCGCCATGCTCATGCTGGCCATGGCCGGCAACATCTTCGTCGCTTTTGGCCTGCTGGGCGTCTTTGGAGTCGTGCGTTTCCGCAACGTGCTCAAAGACACGCGCGACACGATTTTTATTCTTTGGACGATCATGGAGGGCGTGGCGATTGGCACCACCCGGTTTTCCACGGGTGCGATGGCCGCCTTGGGCATTGCCGCCGCTCTGCTTTGCCTCCGGTTCATCGCGTTTGGCACGCGGCAGCGCTATGATGCCGTGTTGAGCCTGCGCGTCACCGGTGATGTGGCCGCCCGGCTGCCGGTGTTGACGCAGATCCTCAAGCGCCATGCCACCCGGCTGGACCTGGCCAGCGACCGCCGGGCGACCAATGAAGGTGCCGACATGACTTACCGGCTGCTCTTGCGTGACACTTCCCGTTCCAATGAACTTCAGTCGGAACTTACCAGCGCCGAGGGCTTCGCCAATGTCTCCGTTTACATGCACGAGGACGAGGCGGAAATTTGATCTTACAATCTGGTTGATCCTGTTTTTTTGCGGAACACGCTCCAAGTTTTCAAAAGTTGTTGCAGCTAAATCCACCCTTGGTTAGCCAAAGGCCAGCCTTCGCAGTTTGGCGACCTGTTCCACAATGACGAGCGCCGCGTGCTGCACCTCTGCTGCATTTGTGCTTCGACCAAGACCGAATCTGACCGACGCATTGACCTCTGCACTGGAAAGACCCAGAGCCTTCAAGACATGCGATGGGTCAGCCGCCGCAGTGGTGCAGGCTGAACCGGCGGAGAAGGCTATGTCATCAGCCAGAGCGAGGATCAAAGATTCATTCACAATGCCTGGGATGCAGACATTAAGGTTGCCGGCTAGACGGTGATCAGGATGCCCATTAAGCTTCAGATCAGGAATTTCCTGACGGAGTGCCTGGAAGAGAGTATCGCGGAGTTCCCGGAGCCGGGCTTGTTCGGTTTTCATCTCACCAAGGGAAACCTCGATTGCTTTTGCGAAGCCGACTATGCCTGGAACATTTAGCGTGCCTGATCGAAGTCCGCGCTCATGCCCGCCGCCGTCAATGATGGGTCTAAGTGAAATTTTGGGGCTGCTTCGGCGACAATAAAGAACTCCGATCCCTTTTGGCCCGTATATTTTGTGCGCTGAACAAGCCAGCAGATGAACATTCAACGCTTGAACATCCAGCGCAATCTTGCCCAAAGCCTGCGTCGCATCAGTCATGAACAAGACGCTGCGCTCCCGGCAAATCGCACCGATTTCTTTTAACGGCTGGAGAACGCCGATTTCGTTATTGGCGGCCATGACGCTGACCATTTTGGTGTGGGGCCGGATGGCGTCGGCTATCTGCTTTGGATCGAGTATTCCCTGCCCATCCACGGGAAGGCAAGTAACTTCAGCGCCTTCCGACTCAATTCTGCGGAACGAGTCCAGCACGGCCGGATGCTCGGTAACCACGGTGATAAAGTGCTGAGGACTAGCTCCGCCAGCGTGGAAGATACCTTTGATCGCGAGGTTCGCCGATTCGGTGGCACCCGAGGTGAAGCAAATGTCTTGAGGCCTGGCATTGATTGACCTGCCGATAATTGCTCGTGCCGCTTCAACCGCGCGGTGCGCTTCCCGCCCGAAGGCGTGGTCTTTTGAAGCGGCATTGCCAAACATCTGTGTGAAGAAGGGAATCATCGTTTCCAAAACGCGCGGATCAACAGGCGTCGTGGCGTGATGGTCCAGATAAATCGGCAATCTTAACTGCGGTGACATATTCATCACGTTGAATTCGGAGACGGTTTGAAAAGACGGAGCCAAGTTAAAAGCAAAATACTCCTTTCGCCGGCGAGTTTTCAACCGTTCTTTTTGTCATGTCCTAACTGTTGGGGATTCTTCAGCTTGTCTCGGCCAAGCTCTCACGCTTTTCATTTTCAGTGCAAGCCGCAATTTCTGCCCGGTCCGGATGATAACAATAAACTTTGGCGGCGAAATATTCGGCGTATTCGCATTTTTGCGGGTCAGCCAACAAACAATAAACCATGTTGCCGGTTCCACTGCACTTGGCACGGCATAAGGCACCATTTGGCAAAGCGATCGCCGGTTCGGACATTAGCTGTCTCGCACTCTCGTTTGGCAAATGAACATTGAACATGCAATCTAAAAAGATTGTTTAGAATTAGCCACACCGTGACGGCCCTGTCAACGGATATCGCCAGCTTCCCAGCCTCGCTTATTCCAGTCCGGTTTAGACTGGCTTTGAATTGCGCAAACAGCGCCAGACTCCTGCTTCATTCGCGCTTTGAATAATAGAAATGACTGGAACAAATCCGCCGACCATCCGGTGAAGAATGCCCGGCGATATTCAGGGCAAATTCGCAATTTATTCTGTGGTCCTGAAGCGGCACTTTGCCGGAAACGGAATTTTTGCGACCATTTTTTGATTCGATTTTGTTTGATTTCAAGGGCGGTTCGCTGATACACCTTCATCCATCAAGTTAAGTCTGAACATCAAGAATGATCTCACCTTCACCGATTCCGATGCCGGTGCGCCAACGATGGCGCGAACTGCGGCTACGCTATGTCCCGGCGCTCATTTTCACCATTATCGTGTTTGTGCTTGCTTTGCTGTGGAAGGATTATGCCTCGGTGCCGACGCTGGTGGGCCAGGCAGAAGTGCTCCCAGCCAATGTCAGTTGTTACAAGCCCGGCATGTTGGCGCAATTGTCCGTCAATCGCTTTCAGAAGGTCACAGCCGGTGAGGCGATCGGGCAGGTGCTGGTGACGGACCCGAAAATCCTGGCCGCCTCGCTGGCCGTGATCCAGTCGGAAATAGAAGTTTTGCGCGCGACCCAGCAGCCGATCACCGACAAACAGCGCGCGGCGATGGACTATAGCCAGTTGCGCCTGGACTGGATGCGTCAACGCGCGCAGCTTGGAATGGCGAGAGCCAACTTACAGTTCGCTGAAGCGGATTTCCATCGCACAGGGGAACTGTTCAAAGACAAAATCGTCTCAGAACGCGTCTTCGATCAGGCGAAAGCGGCACAAGGACGTTTGCAGAATGAAGTTGATGAGCTAGTTCCGCTGGTGGCAGAACAGGAGCGCAATCTGGAACAACTGCAGCCCACCAACACGGTTGACATCTCCAAGGTGACGGATGAATCCTTGCGGGCCGCGATTGCGGCCGAGGAATCCAAACTGCGTTTGACGGAAGCGGAACTAAGCCCGATCACCCTGCGCGCCGCCGCCGATGGCATGGTTGATGTAATTTATCATCGCGTCGGGGAAGCCGTGACGGCGGGAGAGCCAATCGTGAGCATCGCTCCCTTCAACGCCGTTCGAATCATCGGCTACCTTCGTCCGCCAATTATCGAAGATCCCAAACTGGGCGCCCAGGTCGAAATCCGCACCCGCGGCCCGCGCCAGCAGGTTGGAATCGCTCAAATCATTGAGGTTGGAACCCAGTTCGAGCCTTTTCCGTTGGCGTTGCAGATCCCCGTTCGACTGGCCAGCACAGAACTGGGTCTGCCCCTGTGCATCAGCATACCGTCGGGCATGAACATTCGGCCGGGAGAACTGGTGGATTTGAAGCTGCTTATGAAGCCGGAGGCGGCTCGATAACATTGCGCCGCCCTATTTCACCTGCAGGCTTATGTGCCGCCTTTCCAGAATCGTTCCATCCGCAAAGGCCAGTTGCGCGAGCGCCTTGTTGTAATCAACCTGTGCCCGAATTTCGGCGGTGCGGGCCGCCGTGAGGGTCTCCTGAAATTGCAGCACCACAAAACTGGTGCTGAAACCGTTCTGGAATTTCTTCATTTCAGCATCCAGCGCCGCTTCGGCGTAAGTTCGCGCCTGGTGCGTGGAAGTGACCTGGCTGAAGCGGAATCCGACGCTGCTGACGAAATCCGCCACTTGCAAAAGCACGTCCTGCTCCGCTTTCTTGAGTTGCAATTCGGCAATCTGTTTGGCCGCCTTGCTGGCCCGGTAGTCACCCCGTGCACTGGCATTGTCCAACGGAAAACTGACCACCATGCCGTAAGTGTATTCCGGGTTGCGGAAGCTGAACGCGTCGTTGAGGGCGTCGCCGCCGGAGTAATTTTCGCTGCCTAAACCGCCGTAGCCGCCAACCAGGTCGAGGTTGGGAAAGATCTGGTTGAGCCGGAATTTCACCATGGCACCGCTTTTTTCCACCGCCAGCCGGGCTTCGACCAGATCAGGCCGGTTGTTGAGCGCAAATTGAAAGCTGTCCGCGCGGTTGACCGCAGCGGGAAGGGATTGCAGAACGTCCGTGGGTTGCAGGTCTTCGTCAGCCCATGATTTGAAATCATCCGTCAGGAGCCCGATCAAATGATTCTGGCTGGCGGAGAAAGTTTCGCGCGCGGCGGCCAGCCGGGTCAGGGTGTTTTGCAACTGGGTTTCGGCCTGCGCATCTTCCAGTGGCGGCAAATCTCCGACCTGAATGCGGCGCTGAGTCTCGGTGACAAACTGCCGGCGAAGTTCCAGCGCCTTTTCCTGCACATGGATCTCCTCGCGCGCGGCGATCAGGTCGTAATAGGAAAGCTCGACTGCCAGCAAGGTTGTCATGATTTGAAAACGCAGGACTTGCTGGGAAATCTTCAAGTCGGTGCGCCGGGCGAGGAGCACTTCCCGGTCGGAATCAATCCAGAAATCCTTCAAGAGATGCTGCCGCATGTTCAATCCGACGGCGGCGTCATGGTCATTGGTCGAACGAATGCCGCCGAGGAAGTCGTTGAGATATTCGGGATCGGAGCTGAAGTCCGTGATGGCCGCGTTCTTGCGGACGGCACCGCCGAAGTCGTAACTGAATCCAAACGGCACCTTGCCGCTCAAATCCGTGCCCAGCTTGTCGGTGGTGATTTCGGCCGGAAAATAAGGGTTGAACTTTTTCTCATCAAAACTGCCCAAGTCTGATTCATAACTGTGCGTGGCGTCAAACGAGAAATTGGGGGAGTAGGCACCATAGGCGCTGCTCAACTCATCACCGGCCATCTCGACCGTGAGATGCTCAATCCGAAGGGCCAAGTTCCGGCTTAACGCGAGATCAATGCAGTCGCGCAAGGAAAGCGACCGTGTAAGGGTTGGTAAATTTGTCGTTTGGGCGGACGCGGCGGCGGCACAGAGGACCAGTCCCAACAGAATTCTAACGTGCATTTCTCAAATCATGCACCGGCCAAAGGGGTTCGTCAATTCAGTTTGACTCGGCAGACCGCATGAAGCGTTCAAAGCAAGCGCAGTCTGCGGCAGGCAACGAGGTTTTCGCGCCGCGGAAACCGCCACCAATGTTTGTGGACATCACAATCCCGCCGGCGCGAGCCAGAAGCTCCGGAATGTTCGCAGGCGCATCGGTAAATCACGGTTTGAAACACCGTTGACCACGCGCTTCCCAT
Source organism: uncultured Bifidobacteriaceae bacterium (assembly GCA_964449815.1). GTDB lineage: Bacteria > Verrucomicrobiota > Verrucomicrobiia > Limisphaerales > UBA11358 > UBA11358. The sequence goes on along the minus strand of CAYVGC010000016.1, from coordinate 13,833 downwards.
CATCGCTTAAAATTTGAATCTCACGCAATCCCTTGCCCGGGTAAATGATGATCGCCTCCGGATGATAATCCCCGAGATCTTCCACCGGCAACCGCTCCGGCCGGGTTCCAATCCCCGCCCAGCGATAGAAACAGAACGGCCCGCCACCGTGATACGAGCCGGCGCTGATGATGTAGGTTCCATCATAAAGGGCGATGTCACGAATTCCCAGTCCGCCCAAATCCAACTGAATGGCGGGACCGAAGCGGGCGGTTTTTCCATCAATGACCTCATTCGGATTCAGCAGTGGAATGAGCAGCGCCCTGCCCTGCGGAATGGGATTGCGGAAGCCAATCAGCAGATGTCCATCCGGCGTTGCGGAAAGGCCCTCGATGTTCAGTGCGTCCGCCGCCTTGGGCGTAAGCCGGGCGGCGGCGGAAAAATGGAATTGATCGAAGCGCGGGTCGCGGATTAAATCATCCAGCAGATCCTTGCAAGGCTTTCCCGCCGGGGTCAGCGTCACCTCGTCGCCCGCCATGCTGATGTCCGTGGCGAAGAAACGGCAGCGGTTTGACCTTTCCTTGCCATTTTTGTTCCGGCCATGCGAGCCGATCCAATAGGCCCGGTCGCCCATCCGCGCGCCGGCTTCCAGATCGGCCTCCAGCGACTTGCCGTGAACATCGAGAAAGGCGTTGCAATCAAACTCCTTTAGCGGCGGCCCGCCCCGGTCACCGCGATATAAACGCAGGGAATTGTCCTCGTCATCCGCCACCACGAATAAATTCGAAGTAATGGCGACGGCCCCCGAGGCGTCGGCGCTGCCGGTATAAAGCGTTGGCCGGAGCAGCGCAAACTTATCGCCCGCCCGGGCGCAAAGAGACAAGGCTAGAAGAAACAAAACCGTCGCGCGCATCGGCCAACAATGACAGGAGGCTGACCACCGGGCAAGGAGTGAATTGCGAACAATCGCAATTGTGCGATTGCTTGAACGAACATTGACACTTTCGCTCCGGTCTTGACCTGGATTTAACGCCGCCCGCGATGTTGTCCGAATACATTCCATCACGGGGACAGCCGGTGGAAGTCAATCCGCCGGACGTAACCAATATCGTTTTCCACGATCAGCAGGTTGCCTAGGTGGTCCATCGAAACCGAGCGCAGTTGACCGAATTTTGGGACGGACGGATTGTTATAGAACCATTGGCCATCGCCCGCATGAGTGTTGTCGTAGCCATTGACAAAAATATGAATCATGCCGGTAACATCCACATAGAGGAGTTGGGCACCATTGTCAATCGCCAGAAAATAACCGCCGATGGGCGGCTGCCAGACCCCTCGCACATCGTTCAGGCTGTTGGTGGCCGCAAGCGTGTCATCCACGACGGGGTTGGTGCCGCCGTTGCCAAACAAGAGCGTGCGGTTGCCATTGTTCGTGTTAACCAGCCAGACGGTATTATCATCCCGGTCGGTGGCCACGATTTTGGTCCCACTGATAATGATGTTGCCCAAGTTGTTGAAATCATTGTTCAGGGTCTTGGTGCCACCACCGGGAGTCCACTGTTTCAAATTGCTTCCCGAGGCATAGTAAACAAGCGACTCATCGTCCTTCACCCACAACCCGCGACCATTATTGATGCCCTTGCTGTCGGTGAACAAAGTGGTCATCAGACCATTGGTGTCCAGCCGGCGCACTTTGCTGTTGCCGGTATCCAGCACATAAACCGTGCCGTCACCCCGCACCCACAAGCCGTTGGGCAGATTCATCGCGACGGTCGTGGCAATGGTGGAACCGTCCGGACCATTCCCGATGACGTGAGTGCCGGCGACGGTATGAATGCGGCCGTCCGGCGTGACTTTCAGGACGGAATCGCTGTTTTTATCCACGATGAAAACATTGCCGGCATTATCCTCCATCGCAAAATGCGGGCGCGACAGCGCGGCATTGGTGGCATAACCGCCTTCAAAGACCGGCAGCCAGTAATTCACCCCGTCCACTCCGGCGTCATTGCCGCTGCCCGCGATGGTGTGCAAGAGACCATAAGACTGCACCAAGTTCGTGTAAGCCTGGGGCGTATTGGTGGAAATATTCACCGCCAGCAGCCGGAAGAAACCGCTGCCAGCCGAGAGCGGGACGCCAACCGCACCGGCGGAGTTGGTGGTGAAATAGTTTTGCTGCGGAATCCAGGTTGTGTGGCTGTTGGAACCGTTGAGTTGAGCGGCGGCTTCCACCGTGCAAACCCCGGCGGTGAAAGCGTTGGTCCAAAACAACTGGCCGTTGCGGTTTACGGCATTAATCCGAAAACTATTTCCGGCAGCCTGCGTCAGCAGCGGACAGAGGATCAAAAACCAAAATAATCTTTCAATTCGTTCCATGGAAATGGTGAACTTACCAATACCATTTTTTGGCAGAACGAAAAAGAAAAATAATCCAGGACACGCTGTTAGAGCAACCAACTCTAACCATTTTATTACAATCCGCCATGCAACCCGGCGGATGATTTCGTTCCGTCATTCACCGATGGATTTCATGAAGTGTATTCCAGAACACCACACAGCTCGCCGTTGAATTGACGCCACTATTGATTCAAAAAACCGGTGACTTGGTAGCCGGGAATGTAATTGGCAAAATAAACCTCCTGGCTGACCAGTTGGGCGGGCGTTCCTGACGGCGTCAGCGGCGTGCGCGGAAACGGCGTCAGCTTGCCGGCGATCACTTCATCGACCGTCATGACGCGGCTCTGCTCAATGCTCAAGGATTCCTGATACCAGAGTTCGCTGGTATGGTCGGACTGGCCGGACGGCATGCCGGGATTGGAAGCTGTGACGGCGGTGCTTCCGGCATCGGCATTCTGGTCGCCAGTTGAATTTTTACCCGCGACGGCAACTGCGGCATTCCAGACGGGGTGGCCGGACTGGATGCGTTGGAACTCTTCGCTGGTTAGATAGCTGGCTACGGATCGGCCGTCAGCCGAAGCGGGTTTGCCTAAACCAGCCTGGTCGGCTGTCACCGCAGGCTGCGGATCGGCGAGAAAGTTCACCTCTGGCGCGGAGCCGAGGCGCAGATATTTTTTCACCCCGCACTTCTCAATCTGCACCCGATGGCCGATGGCATCCACGGCGAGCAGCTTGAAACCAAACTGCGATTCACCTTCCGCCAGCGCGAAGTTGAGCAGGTCGGTTTGCGCCGGTTGATGGAGGACAAAGAAAGCCATCTTCTCACCGCACAGACAGGTGATGCCGTTTAACTCCACCAGGTCGGCGGCGAGCGAACTTAGGCTGCCCACCAGCAGCAGGAAAGCGCCAGGAATCAAGGAGACTTTCATGGTTGGCAGGTTAGAGAAAGGCCGGTGCGGACGCATCCGCACCGGCCGACTAGTTGCGAACTAACAACCATTACGGAGTGATGGTGCCGCCGACCGAGAACCGGAACGAGGTCATGTCGGAGAGGCGGATGGCTGTGGCTCCGGTGGACTGGCTCAATACAATTTCCTCTTCAATGCTGCCCGGCAGGGGCGAGCCGCCGTTGAATTTGGTTTGCGAGTCCAGCACGCCGAGGAGGGTGCCGGTTGTTTGCTGGTCGCCCAATTGCGACGCGGTCAGGTTTTGATCCGAGCTGATGCTGGAAGGATCAACGACGGGGTAGACCACGACTTCATTGGCCCAGTGAGGATACATTCCCAAAGTGATGGGCGAGAAATCATTGGTGCCCGTATTGCCATGGATGCCGGCACCAGCCACCGTGGGCCACATGCCGTTGATAGATATTACCTGCGACCAGTTGACCCCAGTGACGCCCTTGGCATCTGCCAAGGAGAGATAGGCAATGGATTGGTTGGCTGTGTTAGCATAGCCGAGCGCTGTTTTAATGTCACCGCCACCAACATAACCTCCGCCCCAGTTCAAATTTGCATTACCATTGCCGGGTGCGCCAACGACACCGAAACCAATGCTGCCCGCCGAGGTGGCCAGCGTGTTAGTGGCTTTATAAAAGACATTGTTGGTCGGATCCCAGTTGTAAACGATCGCCGACTGGTTATAGCCGTCGTTCTCGATGGCGAAAGTCGTCCGGCGGGTGCCGGAGTCCTGGGTGCGGTTCAGCAGATAAACATAATTGGCGTGGTCGGCAGTTTTGTTAGACCAGGCCGAAAGCGGAATGCGGCCCGCTTGAATGGTATATTTGATCTGCTCCGCACTCAGGTTGCTGATGGTGGTGAAAGGAACCGAGTGGCACATGACAAACGGCTGGACGGCCACGCTTTCTTCGGAGAAATTGCCCGTAGCCGGATACGGCGTGGAGCTGGAGGCAACGTCAGAAAAGGCAATTGTGGGCGTGTTGGTCATCATAGTTCCGGTGGCGTCAAGGAACAGCAGCTTGGTGCTTTGCTCCACAGTTTGAATGCCTTGAACCGAACCGGTGAACAGGGAGTGAATGGTCAGGGTTCCTGAAATCGCGGTCAGACCTGCGATGGGAGTGCCGGTCATCGTCCATTGGGCGGCCGAGTTTCCGGTCTTGGTGTCGCCACCGGTTGCAGGCGTGCCGGTGAATTCCGTATAGGTGGAGAACATCTGGGCGCAGGCGTCGTGGACGTTCGCGCGGAACGCGGTCGAGCCGGTGATAAACAGGTCGGAAGCCAGCAGCGACGTCGTGCTGACGAGACCCGCAGTCAGGGTGAGGAGCAGTGTTTTTTTCATAGTGTTACTTTTGTGTTTTTGTTGGTTAAAGTGTTTTTGTTGGTTGAATTATTTTATGTATCAATTGACAGAATTTATTTGCGACGACGGCGGAGGGCGAGCAGAGCCAATGCGCCGCTTCCAAGCATGGCCCAGGCCGAGGGTTCAGGAACCGAGTTATAGGTGAGCGTGCCGCTGGAATTGAGGCTGAAATCACCAAGATAGGTGGCCCGCGAACTGGGATCCGATTGATATAAATCCGAAACGCCAGCCCCGTTGTTCAGGACGTTATAATACCAGTCGCCCTGGAAATTGCCATTATACGGACTGTTCATCATGGAGCTGTAACCGCCCAAGGAAGTTTTGACCAGTTCGATGCCCGGCGCGTAGTCTGTGATCAAACCGGGACCGGCTTTGCCGGGGACCGTCAGGTTGCCGACGGACTCGATGTCGCCCACCGGAAGCTGCTGGGCGGCGGAATTGCCGCCGTCAAATGGAGTGACCGTCTTGATGGACGGGTTGGAGCGCGCCAGCGTGTTCCAGACGGTGTTGGGATCCGCCTGGGTGACGCTGGGATTGCCGCCAAGGGATGTGTCGTTGACTCCAAACACTGACCAATAGACGCTGCTGCTCACACTGCCAAACTGCGAAGTCAGAACGGAGTTGAGGTTCCAGGAATAGGTGCCCCCATTTAGCTGTTGAAACTGGGAGATCGAGCCAAGATCCACGATGACATCGGTCGAGCCGCCATTGCCGAACGCGGCCAGCATGTCCCCGTTTTGATAGTTGAATTGAGCCGAGGCATCCATCGCGCAAAGCGCGACCGCCACCACCGCTCCCGACAGAATTGCATTTTTTTTCATATTTGTTTTTGGTTTGTTGTTTTGGAAAAATTCCCGCCCGCCCGCTTACTGGGCGGTAATGATATAGAACTTGTCCGGCACCGCCGTCGCATCTTGCAGAGTGTTAATCAAGCCATTGCCGCTCACCGAGGAAATCGCCGGCCAGTTGGTCCGCGGCACTGACAAGCCAGCGTCGTTGGTTCCGCGCAAAGTGTAAGTGCCGCTGCTGCCGGTGGTGAAGCTGACATATGAAATGTTGTTGGTGCGGCCGAAAGATCTGATTACTGGAACGGTTGGCGCGCTGGTGGGATAAGCCACATAGGTCATCACGCCGTTGGTGTTCAATTCAAAATAGCCGAGAAATTTCACGCTGCCAGCACCGGTGTCGCCGGGTGGAATCTGATAAAAGTCAGAACGGATCACCGCCCCCGCCGTGGTGAAGCCGGCTGGCGCGGTTTTTTCCGGCGTGCCAAACCAATCGCCGTTGAAATCAAAATTCGGCCCCAGCGTGCCAACATAACTTTGTCCATGCACATATTGCGGGTTGGAATTGTTGGCGTCATCCGGCTCGATAATAGCGGACGGAATATTCACCACCTTGTAGCCGATGCAGACTACCGCGCCGGCCACGATGTTTCCCATGTCTCCAGCGGTTGTTTGTTGCCCGGCCTGCGGCCCCGCCGGCCATGGAACCGTTTTGGTGTTAATTGCGGACCGTCCCTTGCTCATGAACAAAGTCCATTGAATGCCCGCCGGCAAAACTGAATCATCGAACCAAGTGAAGACGGACCAACTGACACTGTTCGTGCCAACCAAGGCCAGTTGACTGCCTGTGTATTGCGTAATCGGGATCCTCTGGTTCGGCGTCGCGTTGGTGAACGCGGCAATCGGCCCCGCATCCACAACCAGATCATTCGCCCCCCCAGATTTTCTAAAGCAAACCAAAACATCTCCGACCGTGTAATTTGTCAAGGTTCCCGCAACAAGCTCGCTGGCGGCAAGACCTGTGAACAACACAATCAATCCGATTTTTTTAATGGGCATAGTTGTTTTTCAATAATTCTGACCGCGACATCTTAAAGCGGAAGCGCTCGAACAACCTCCATGTTCAGGACAACCAAAGACAGTTTGAAGCCGGACTGGGGTCGTTGACAGAAATGAAAATTCCGTCGAAAAAATCAATGCTGAGTAGTCTCTTCCGCAATGCGAAAGCCAACCTTGCCATCGCGTAACCAGAATGTGACACACCACTGAAGAGTTACCTCCTGAATTTGACTCCAAGGCCGCTATTCTAAAGCGGTGTCGCGGTAAACTAAAGCGGCTTCACGCGCCACAAAAGTGCTGGGGGACACTTGAGACTTTGAGGTTCGTTTTTTTGCGCGGACATTGCGTGACCGCGCGGCAAAGTTGCTTCGCCTGATGAGATAATCAGGCGAACCCGATTATGGCAGAGTGCCAAGCGCGGTGGCCGCTATTTACTTGGCTGGCAATGGTGGAGTTGCGGGCGCTCCCGGATTCGGCGGCGCGGCCGGAAGCAAGGCCAGCAGTTCCTGCTGCTGCTGATACCAGTCGCGCAACGGACGCGACAGCAGGGAAACCTTGAAGTCTTTGAAATGGTCAATGTTCATGGCGTCTTCCACCGCTTTTTTCAACTGGCTGTTCAAGTCGCCCTTGGCGTCGTCGGCCCAGTCTTTGAACGAGCCGGTTCGTTCGTTGAGCGCCTTGGCGGCGGCGACGCGCGTGTCCTGATCGTATTTGAAAACCGGGACTTCGACGTAACTCTGGTCCACCTTGCCTTCAATACGCTTGCCGTCGTCCTTGGCAATGACCACGTATTTGGCGACCTCGATGATGCGCTGCTCCAGCTTGGCGACAATGTCATCTTCGCTGACGCCGTCGTTGGCTTCCACGCCGAGATCGCGCGGGGCGTTTTCGAGCCGCAGGCAAAGCTGTTTGACGAGTTCCTTCTGGAGTTCGTCGAAATATTTTTTGCCGCGCTGGGCAATCAATTCCCGTTCTTCCTTCGTGAAGGAATATTTCTTGTCGTCGAGACCGACGAACACGGCATAGTTGGTGGAAACCAGCAGTTTCTCGAGACGCGCAGTGAGATTGCTTGCGTTCAAACGCTGAACGACGGGAATGCCCGCCGGCTCATCCTTCAGGTCGAGCTTGAACTCCGCCGGCAGATCCGAGAAGAGCGAGCGGTCCACGCCGCCCAGCTTGTCAATCTGGCTGTTGAGATATTTCCAATGCGCCTGGTGGCGTTCTTTGAGATTCATTTCGCCGATATAGTCAAACTGGTTTTCCACCAGCAGCGAACGAGTGTCGGCGCGGAACCAGATGAGCGCGCTGACAAACTGCCCGGCAATTTCGTTCGCCGTGGCGGTATAATTCAGACTGACCTGCTCCAGCGGGATGCGATCGTGCGGATTCTGCGGCGCGCGGGCGCTGATAAACCTCTCGATGACGTTGTTCGGCAGCAGGTCAATGATCTGCGCGGTTTCGGAATAGGCGCTGATCACCGGCTCCGGGCCGTAATCAAACGTCCGCACATCGCCGTAGCGCATGGTGTCCTCATCCGAGGCGAAGAGGAGCTTGTTCGTGCGCGCTTCGGGACTGTCATAATAGCCCCAGCGAATGGCGGCGCGATCATGCGGCAACGGTTCCTTGAACGTCCGCATCTGCCAGCCAATAAACACCGAGCCTTTGAAAACCGTATATTCCATCATCGAACTCGACGCCAGTTTGTTGGTATAAGCGTCGAGCGGCCGACCCATGAGATAAGCTTTGAACCAGTCGTTCAATTCCTTGCTGGTGAGCGTGGCGGCCAGGCTGCCGGCAAAATTATGGCGCAGGCCAAGGATGTGGCCGACCTCGTGCGCCACCACTTCGCGCACATAATCCTGCGACACGCGCAGCACGGCCTCGTCGGTCAACTGGTCGCTGGCCAGCAAATCCTGCAGGCCGTGCGCCATCTGCTGCGCAAACACGCGCGGATCCATTTCACAGCATTCCGCCGAATCGAGGAACGGCACGCCGAGCTGCGGCATGGCACTCTTCTTGTCATCTTTTTTCGGTTCCGCAATTTCCTCCATCGCGCGCAGCAGCGCCCGCGCCCGCGCCTTGCCGAGAAAAGTGAACGCGCTGGTCATGTATGCCTGGCCGTGTTGCGATTCGCCGTTCAGCGGATCTGCCAGCACGTCCGCGTAGGCGAAGCCGGCCTTGTCCCACGGCACCCACTGGACGAGGTTGTATTTCGCGTCCGGCGCGGTGACACCCTCCGGCGCTTTTTTCGCCTGCACAATCTCTTTTCCAAACGCGAGGTTCCAATAAAGGATGCCGTCCTTGACCGCTTCAACATACTCCGGCGGCGTGTTGGCTGAATAATAAAACACCACCGGCTGCTTCAAATCGAACCGGTCAATGCGCGACGACATGCGGCCCGTGCCGAGCTCAAGCTGTCCCGCCGTCTCGAAAAATTTCGTGTAGCGCGAATCCACCACGCTGGACTCCTTGCCTTCAAAATTTCCCGGCTGGTAGGGCGCGATAAAATAACGCGCCTCGAAACGCGCCTCGACGTCCTGATCCATTTCCCGGCTGCGCGTCTGGACGCTTTGCCGGATGACGAGTTGGCCGCCGTCCTGCCGCATTTCAAACACGCGGCTGTCCGGCACCTCCAGCACATTGTCGTGCGACGAGAAATCCAGCGCGCCGCCGTCCGTCCACGACTGCGTGAAAACGCGCCGCATCCCCTTGTTGAAATCAATCACCACACGATCCGCATCCGTCCGCACAATCGCGAAACTCGCCAGCAGCCGCCGCGCCGGCAAGTCTTCCGTCACCACCAGGCCCTTGGTGGATTCATACATGTCCACGCCGTCGGAAAACAATTCAAACCGCACGATCTTTCCCGCCAGGCCGTGGCTCGTCGGCGACTGCCCCTGCGGAATCATGGACGCACTGAACAGGTAATCTTTGCCGAAGCCGGTCTTGGGAATAGCAAGGAGAAACTGATCCGCCACCTGCAACGCCGGCGCGACCACCAGCTCGTTTGTGGCGGCCCGGTTGGAGAAAGGACAGGTGATAATAAAACTGGCGGCTAGCAACAGCCTCGCCGTGGAGACAAGAAGTTGGTTCATGATGAAAATGGAAAAATGCCGGTCATGCCCGTTTGGAGCAAGCGCAAAGGTGCGATAAAAACGAGCACGCCATTTTTTTAAGGGGACAAAACCGGACGTGTTATTTGCAATGCACAAAGATGCGGAGACGTTTGGATATGTAACTGCCCGCGTTGGCGGCAAAAGTCCAATCTGGATTGCCATCGGGCGCATTGCCGATGCCGAGATCAGCCCGCTGGCCTTCGCGCCAGTGATTCAGCGCGAACACGGTCTGTTTGGCGTCGTGGTTATGCACCTGCATGGAACCATAGCCGTCAGCCGGCTCGGCCGGCTCGTCACCGAAGTCAAAAGTTGCGGAAGAGGCGTTCGGCACTTTGGCCACGTTGTTTGGCCCGTAATTATTCGGCCAGAACTCGAGATTGCCACCGTCGAGGCTGGTGCCGGTCACGAGGCTTTTCACATTGGAGAAAATATTCAGGTGCACGACATTTTGCTGGAAATGGACGCCGGATTGGAAAGTCGGCACGCCGATTTTATCGAGGGAATCCGTAAAGGCATCCATCGAGACATACACGGCATGGGTGGCACCGCTGGCGTCTTCCAGTTCAAGACAGTAGGCAACACGATCAAAAGGCCCGTGGATTTTGCTGCGATTGTCCACGTCCCACCGGATGTCCGGGCCGAGCTTGGCCAGGTCGAGGTCATATACCAACTGGTAGCTTTTGACTTCGGGCACATGCATGCCGAGCCAATCGCGTTTCGGCAGGTTGCCGGCCCGGAAGGCTCCGGCGGGCAATCCGGCCCCGTTCACCAAGTTGGGCTCGGCAATTTGATTCCACGCAAAGCGCATGGCCACGGGGTGAGGCACTTCCGGGCTGGACAACACCACCGAAGAGCCGTCAATCCGCGCCTCGGCCTTCACGAAACCGCCTTCATCGGCGTCAATGATCTCAAACCAATTCAGCGGCTGACCATCGCGGCTCACCAAGCCGCCATCGGCATGATCGAAGCGAACGCGCAGGGTGTTGCCTTCGATGGCCAGCGACTGGAAGGTCGGGCCGGAATAAACCAAATCTGTTTGGCCGTAGGTCTTGGCCAAGGCGAGGAGCGCCAGGCGGCGTCCGACCTCCTGTTTATTTTTGGGATGGATGTCTTGAAGGTTGCCGATGTCGTTGATAACCGCCATGCCGGCGTTCGAGATTTCCTTGGCAACGGCAGTTTGGCCCTCCCAAAGTTCGCTGAGCTGTTCCGGACTGTTGCCATAATTAAAGGGCGCAATTTGAACAAAATAAAATGGAAAATCGCCTTCGCCCCACAATTGACGCCAGCCGCCAACCAGGGCTTTCATTTTTTCAGCGTAAAGCATGCCTTCGCCATTGTTCGCCTCGCCTTGATACCAGATCGCGCCGCGAATCCCAAAGGGCTGCACGGGATGAATCATGCCATTGTAAAGAGCGGTAGGATTTTGAAGGTCATGTGGCGGCAAAAGTTCCGGCGGATAACCCGGCATGGCCGGCACCAGAGTGGAGTCGGCCAGCGCAGTGCGGGCCGAGGCCAGCCACTGCTCGGTTTCACCGAGAAACTGTTCCAATTTCTGCTTGTGCGCGGCGCTGCGGGGATTGCCCAGTTGCACGGCGGTGTCCAATGAACTCAACGCGGGCACGGCGGCAAAGCCTTCGGGCGGTGTCCAGGATTCGATGCGCGTGCCGCCCCAATCGGCGTCAATCAGCCCCACCGGCACGCTCAACTTGCAATGCAATTCACGACCGAAAAAATAGCCGGCGGCGGAAAATCCGCCCCAGCCGCCTTCGGCAACACTTTCCGGCGTGCAGGCTTTCCAAGTTCCTGCCATGTCGGCCTGCGGTTCGGGCCGCCAGAGATTCGGAACCATCAGCAGGCGGATGTTTGGAAAATTGGCGGCGGCAATTTCTTTGGCACCGTCCTGGGCCATGCCAATGCCCAGCTCCATGTTGGATTGCCCGGAGCACAGCCACACTTCGCCGATCAGCACGTCCCGAATTTCGCGCTTGGTGGAGCCGATAACCGTGAGCGTCTGAGGCGCGGCATTGGCGGGAAGCGGTGAAAGCTTCACCATCCACTTGCCATCATTGCCAGCGGTCATGGCATAGTTCTGACCGGCAAACGACACGGTGATTTTCGTGCCGGGCGTATCCCAGCCCCAGACGGGATTGGGCTGATTTTGTTGCAGCACCATGTGGTCGCCAATGACAGCGGGCAGTTTCAATTCCGCCCGCAAGCTGGAGACGAGCACGAGGCTGGACGCGAAGAACAACAAGAATTTTTTCATGGAAATTGTCATTTTGTTTTCAAAAGTTGAATGATTATATAGCTTTCATTTGATCAGATGAAGCACCGGATTATTCGGCGGTTCAGGGTTTTGGCCTGGAAAACGCGGGCAAGTCCGCACGGTTCACGACCCACGGATGATGCAGGAGAGCGGTGACGTTTTGATTGGTGGTCAAACCCCAGTTGGCATTCCAAGCCATGAACCAGACTGTTTGCGGAAAATATTTTTGCACGCCGTCAATGAACCGCAGGTAATCATAATCGCCGGGCGGATGAAACGGATCATGCGGGCCGAATTCGGCAAAGCCAAACGGCTTGGGCAAGGCCAGCACTTCCGCCGTGCCTTTGATGTGTTCGGGATCCACAAAGTCAGTGTAAGCGTCCACGCCCACCAAGTCCGCGTAGCGGTCACCCGGATAATAATCCGCCGTGTGTTCGCCGTGATTGGGCGCATAAATCCAGAGCAGGTTGTCCAAATGTTTCTGTGCCGTGAAGTAATCGAACATCTGCCGCCAGAGCTGGATGAAAACTTCCGGTTTTTTGCCGCCCCACCAGAACCAGTCGCCGTTCATCTCGTGGAATGGACGCCACAACACCACCACGCCGGCATCGCGAAGCTGTTCCAAACCGGCGGCCATCTGGTCCAGTTCATGCATCCAGACGGCATGGGCCAGGGACTGAGGATCAAGCAGCGGCGTGACATCCACGTTCTGGTCGCGCAATCCGCTGACGGTGAGATTAGTGCGGAATGGGTCGGAGCAATGAGTCTCGATCGCGACCAACCCGCCGCGCTGCCATTGTTGGATCGCGACGGCGTTGGGGGCGTCACTGGCGATCCTGCCATCCCAGGCAACATAATCCACGCCCAGGATGGCCGGGCTGGAACCGGTGCGCTGCCGGATCCGGTCGAAGATTTGGGGTGCTTCGCCGGCTCTGGGTCCGAAGTCGGTGAACTGGCCGGACAACAGCCGCTTGTCAGGACGGCTCGACAGGCCTTGAATATATTTCAACACGGCCCGGGCGGCGGGGCTGGCCGCCGGGTTGGCGGGTGGTTGTTCGGGGGCCGCAGACGTGTTGAGGGCCAGAACCAAAAGGAACACAACTATTTTAATCATTTTGATGTCACAAACTTTTTCGGAAGAGCGGCAGACAGAGATTAACGAAGCAAACCCTCGCGTCGAGAACAATTCTCCGGACGCAGTTGCCGAAACCGCCGCTGGAAACAAGTCCTCGGTTTCTTGAGAAATTCAATTTTACAGATGTCCGTCGGACGCTTGGCCCTCGGCATGGAGCGGCTGAAAGGCTTTAACCACACTCGGACGCGTCATGAAGACAAGCAATAGGATGGGATAAATCAGCCCGAAACAACCGCCAAAGGCTCCGCCAACAGCCCCGCCAATCGCCGCCGCCGTTTCCGGTCCGTGCTTTTGCTGCGCCTGCTCCAGCAGCGGTCGCATCAGGAAAAGATAATTCACCACCGCGCCCACCACGACCATGACTATCGCGTAAATTGAATAGATGATCGAAAGCTGGCGTCCCCAGGATTTCAGTTGCAACAGCCCGATGCCGGCCAACAGCTTGGCCCCGCTCGCCAGCAACCCAAGCCCGGTGGAAAAATTCATCCACTCTGAATAGGCAGGATGATCATGGATGATCTGGATGACCGGATTGTGCAAACTGGCGGCCTGCGGCAGGAACAGCATCATCGAGCCAATCAGGCCGAATATGCCGAGGACCGCCAACACAATGTTGAGAATCCCGAACACCGTCACCGCCGCAGGTCTTTGCATGGTTTTATCCTTTTTGGGGGGAGTGAATGTCTGTTCAAAAAAATTAGATTAATAAATCGCCATTCTGAGAAGCTGGAGCATTTTCTATTTAGATAGACGCAACGGGTGTTTGCTGGTATTCTTTTC
>CAYVGC010000015.1:0-57197 GCA_964449815.1 uncultured Bifidobacteriaceae bacterium | reverse complement strand
TGCGTGATGCCGCCTTCGCGCCCGATGGACGCGCCGGTGGCGATGCTCACCAGCGCCGAGGCCGTCTTGACCGACTCGGTGCGAAACGGCAGCCGGCCGTCGCCAGCGACCACGGCTTCGAGCAAATCGCTGGAGCCTTGCGGGCCGACCAGCCGGAAGCCCCAGTGTAAAATCAGTCCCGCCGCCAGTCCGCCGAACGTGGGCACGGCGAGCCGCTGCCACGGCGCGAACATTTCGGCGGCTTGAACCGGGTCGGTCGGCTGCGGAAGAAACAGCCGCTGCACCATCTCGCCCGCATAGAAAAAGAAGAGATTCACCGAGCCGCCAATGACGCCGACAAGCGCGGCCAGCAGGAGATGAAAGGCCTCCTCCTTGAAGACGATTTTCCCGCGCCAACGCAGCGCGGCCTGCCAGTGGCGGCGGAAAAAGTTCCTCGCCTGCGTCACGAAACGACTTTGCATCCGTGGCTCCACGCCGCAAAGCTAATGCGTTAATCACGTTTTGACGAGGTTCGACTTTTGCCGGGCTTAAGGCTTCATCACGGCCGTCATTTCCCCATCTGCCCGCGCGTCACGCCAAGCTGGTTGAAAAGTTTCAATTCGCGCCAGAGCTGCGCGCCGGAAATTTCGCCGCGCAGCAACTGGCGGTATTTCGTGATGGTGCGCAGGACTTCATCGGGTTTTTCATTCAGAAATTCCACACGGAAATTGCGGACGCCGAGCGCGAGCAGCCGCTCCACAAATTCCGCGCCGGTCTGCGCCTGCGAATTAAACACAGTGTTGCGGCAGCCGGCGTCGGCCTTGAGCGGATGCTCCGCGCCCACGCGGTCGCGCAGCCGCACGTCATGCACGTCGCACGGACGGCCGCAGTCGCGAAAGTCTTTTCCGGTAGAAAGAAACGCGCAGAACACGCAATGCTCCATGTGAAACATCGGCATATGCTGATGGATCGTAATCTCGAACCATTCCGGCGGCGCGGCCTGCAACAGCGCGTCGAGCTGCGTGACATTCAAATCATAACTGGCGGTGACGCGCTCGAGACCAAAGTGATTTTTGAAATAGTCCGCCGTGATGCGGTTCGCCACGTTCAGCGAAAAATCCCCGACGCGACGCGTGTCCGCAAAAAAATTCAGGTGGTCGTAGTTGCGGACGAGATAGCCGTCGGCGTTGCAAGAACGGACCTGCTTGAGAATCCAGTCGTCGCCCGTTTTGAAAATGCGCGGCGGGGCGACAAAAATTGCGGGTTGCGGATTGCGGGTTGCGAATTCGCAGCCGTGTGCGGTGTGAAATAATGTCACCGCCTCGCGATATTTTTTGGGGTCTTCAAACTCGCAATAAACCGTCGTCACGCCGCATTTCAGCGCGGCCTCAAGCTGCGCGAGGTTGCGAACCAAAACAATCAATTTTGAATTTTCAGCGCAGAAACGCGGCGGCGCAGAGATTTCAGAAACTAAATTTTTACTCGGTGTCCCGGTGTCCCGGCGGTCATTCAAAGTCCAGCGTTTCGGCTGCGCACGACGCTTCTCCAATTCGGTGACAAACTCGCGGCGCAGCCGGTTCAATTCGCTCACCGGCAACAGGACTTCGCCCGACAGGAAATTTCTCAGTTCGCCGAGCTTGAACGGCGTGCCGCCGAGCCGGCCAAGCTGGGCGCGCAATTTTTCGGCGGTCAGCGGAAGTTTTTCCGCCTTCGCCAGCGGCATCGCGGATGCCACTTTTGCCACATTGCCAGATTCATCTCGCGCGATGACCGTCAGCGGTTTGCCGGCCAACCCGTGAACCTCGATTTCAATTGCCCGCTGAAATCTGGGCGTGTCGCCTGCGAAACTCTGGCGCAGACGCTTGTCGAGCTCCGGATCGTTGGTCTTCCACATTTTATCGCCGAGGTGGACGCGCAGAAAATCCACGTCGCCGTAGCCGAAGCGCAGTTCGGTCAATTTCTCGCCGGAAATTTTGAAACGCGGTTCCTGGACTTCATAAACCCGTCCGCCTTCTTCTTTTTCATCCGGCCGGCCGGCATCAAAAACAATGCCATCACCGGGTTTGACCGGCGCGGCGAGACTGATGATGACACCGTCGCGCACAATTTTTTTCACCTCGCCGAGGAAAACGCCGCGCTTTTTGCCGAAGCGCGCGTGGACGAGTTTTTGATTGTCCGTCCCGCCAAACCAGCCGGTGAACAGTCCGCGTGAAAAGGACATTTCCACTTCGTAGCGGTCAGAACTTAAGCCGCCAAGACCCGAAGGCGCCAAGGCGGGATTTTCATTTTGCGCCTTGGTGTCTTGGCGGTTAAGAAGCTTGTCCAGCGCAGCGCGATAGATGCGCGTGATGCTCGCGACGTATTCCGGCGACTTGAGGCGGCCTTCGATTTTCAGCGAGGCGACGCCGGCGCGGACGAGTTCAGGCAAAACTTCCAAACCGGACAAATCCTGCGGACTCAGCAAATAGCGTTTGTCGCCCAGCGGAACTGGCCGGCCGTCGGAAATCAGATCGTAGGGCATCCGGCAGGCCTGTGCGCATTCGCCGCGATTGGCGGAGCGGCCGCCGAGCGATTCGCTGGTCAGACATTGGCCGGAATAGGCGACGCACAGCGCGCCGTGGACAAAAACTTCCAGAGGCAGTGACGTGTGACGCGTGACATGGGGCGCGACCACTTCACCAACCGCGTTTAGCTTTTCAATTTCCGCAGTCGAGCACTCGCGCGCCAGCACGACGAGATTGCAGCCGAGGCCGCGGGCGAATTCAATCCCCGCCGCGCTGGTGATCGTCATTTGTGTTGAGGCGTGAACCGGAAAATCCGGCGAGAGTTCGCGGATCATTTTGCAGATGCCCACATCCTGCACGATGACGGCATCGGCGCCGGCGGCAATGATTGAGCGCAGATAACTTTGCGCATCGGCAAGTTCGTTTTCAAATACCAGCGTGTTGAAAGTGACGCAGCCCTTGACGCCGCGCCGGTGGAGAAATTCCATCAGCCTCGGCAAAACCGCCTCGGTGAAGTTGTTCGCCCGCATCCGGGCGTTGAACTTGTCGAGGCCGAAGTAAATCGCGTCCGCGCCGTTTTCGACGGCGGCCTTGGCGCACTCCCAGTCGCCGGCGGGCGCGAGCAGCTCCGGCAGTTGCGGACTGCGGACTGCGGACTGCGGATTGGATTCAATTATGGGCGTGCCGGTCATTTCAAAATCAATTTAACCCCGATGGCAGGAAGGCACAAAGCATCTTGCGCGGCAAAATTCAGTTTTAATCCGCATTCATCTGTGATTAGCTGTGGTGAAAATGATCCATCCCACCGCCATCATTCATCCGCAGGCGAAGCTCGGCGCGGACGTCCGCGTCGGGCCGTATGCGGTGGTTGATGCGGATGTCGAACTGGGCGCGGGCTGCGTGGTCGGGCCGCACGTTTATCTGACGGGCGTGACGAAGCTCGGCGCGGGCAATATATTCCACGCAGGCTGCGTCATCGGCGACGCGCCGCAGGATTTGAAATACCAGGGCGAGCCGACGTGTGTGAGCATCGGCGACCACAATGTTTTCCACGAACACGTCACCGTCAGTCGCGCCACCCATCCGGGCGAGGCGACCGTGATCGGCTCGGATAATTTCATCATGGCCGGCGCGCACATCGCGCACAATTGCGTGGTCGGCAACCACGTCATCATCGCTAATGGCACGCCGCTGGGCGGCCATGTGACGGTGCAGGACCGGGCGTTTCTCTCGGCCAATTGTCTGGTGCATCAATTCACCCGCGTCGGCACGCTGGCGTTCATGCAGGGCGGCACGGCCATCAGCAAGGATCTGCCGCCCTTCACCGTGGCGCGCGGGGTCAACGGCATCTGCGGGCTGAATGTGGTCGGCCTGCGGCGCGCGGGATTTTCCGCCGCAGAAAGGCTGGAATTGAAAAGGCTGTATCATGCGCTGTTTCGCAGCGGAAAGATTTTCACCGAAGCCGTGGCCGAAGCGCGGAACAATTTTTCCAGCCCCGGCGCCAGGATCATGCTAGAATTTGTGGTGACGGCCAAACGCGGTGTTTGCGCGGATCGCAGCACGGCGCACGGCGACGAAGAGGAATGATATGAAATACCGCATCATTGGCACGGACGGCAAGACTTACGGCCCGGTCGGGCTGGACCAAATCCGCCAGTGGCTCGCGCAGGGCCGCGCCGACAGCCGCACGCCGGTTTTTGTGGACGGCGCGGGCGAGTGGACGTTTCTCGGCCTGCTGCCGGAACTGGCCGGGGATTTCGCCGGTTCGCCGCCGCGCATCGGTGCCGTCAAGCCCGGCGCCGCTTCGGCGCGCGGGACAAATTCCTTCGCCACCGCCGGGCTGGTTTGCGGGCTGCTCGCGTGGACATGCTGCTGCTGCTGCGTGCCGTTCAACCTGCTCGGCCTGGTCTTTTCCATCATCGCGCTGATCCAGATCAGTTCGCAGCCGGAACCGCAGGAAGGCCGCACAATAGCCATCGCCGGGCTGGTGCTTTCGGCGGCGAACCTGCTCTTCGCTTTTGGACTGGGCCTGTTCCGGCTGGCTTTGAATCCGGCCGCCCTGCACTGGCATCTCAGCCGCTTTTGAATGAACTCCGCGCCGCCAAAAATTCATCCGGCGAGCACGCGCTTCGCCGCCGTCCTTCTGGCCGTGACGACGGCGGGCATTGCGGCCACGGTTTATTTCTTCAATCCGTCGGCGCACAATTTTTATCCCGTCTGCCAGTTCCACCGGCTCACGGGACTGAACTGTCCCGGCTGCGGCGGAACCCGGGCGCTTTACGCGCTGCTCCACGGTAATTTTTCCACGGCGCTGCGGGACAACGCGCTGCTGGTTTGCGGCCTGGCGGCCACGGCGCTGCGCGGCGTCTGGATTGGCGCGAAAAATTTCACCGGCCAGGCGGGCGCGGATTTTTTCCCGGTGAAATTTCTCTGGCCGCTGCTCGTGGCCGCCATCATTTTCACCGTGCTGCGGAATCTCCCGGCGTTCGCGTTTCTTTCGCCGTGATCTTTGGGACTGCGGCGTATGACAGGTGACAGGAATCCGCGTCACCACCACATCTTCACCGTCGCGGCATTACAGTTGAAAACCGAGGCCGCTGCCATCTTCGCAAAAATACGCATGATCGAACTGGCTAAAGCAATCCGCCGTGCCGCCGCAGACGCAATGTCATCAGGTGCTGATCCTGAATTTATCGCAACCTTTTCCAGCCGGGAACAGAGCTGTTCCCGGCGGTTTTTTCTTTGAGCAAAACCAATGTTCTCGCAACCGCATGACGGAGTGCCGTTCCGCCCCGCGTTGTAAAAAGAATTTCATTAACTTGACCACAGCCGGATGTTGGCCGATAATGTTTATGCCGGATTGATGGGGGCGCACTGGTTTCGACCATGTGAACACGCCAGAGGCGGCATGCCGAGGACGATGCGTTGGCCTCGTAAATAATCGCATCAAAACTAAAAAGCTAACGAAGAACTAGCCCTCGCGGCCTAAGCGCCACGACGTTCGCCACTGGACACCTGCTACGGTGGACGGACGCAACAGCAGGCATGGTTGACGATGGAGACCGCGTGTTGTCAGCCGAGATCTTACCATGCGGACTAGGCAGTGCGACTTGAGTTCGGACAGCATCGCATAGCAGAAAAAATTATCCGGAATAAGCATGTAGTCGCGGCTGGCAGGTCTGCTTGGGACGCGGGTTCAACTCCCGCCGCCTCCACCATTTTCCCTTGTAAAGTTAAAGCGTTGACTTAATTCCATCTGTATTCTTTTATGAATCAGCTTCCGCAAACCCGACGTCACGGCGTTTCGCACTTTCAGCTTCCATCCGTTATCTTGGCGGCATGAACTGCATTGTCACCGCCGGGCCGAGCTTTGAGCCGCTGGACGGCGTGCGCCGGCTCACGAATTTTTCCACGGGCCGGCTCGGCACGGAGCTGGCCAATTTTCTGACTGCGCGCGGCCACCGGGTCGCGCTGCTCATTGGCGAATCGGCGACTTACACCGGCGAGCGCCGGGCGCGGTCGGTGAAAACTTTTTCCACGACGACGGATTTGCGGGCGAAATTGGAATCCTTTTCCGGCAAAAGGGTGGACGCCATTTTTCATGCGGCGGCGGTGAGTGATTTTGCTTTTGGCAAAATGTTCGCGCGCGGCGCGGCGGGAAAGCTGAAGCCGTTCGTGCCGTCCAAAAAAATTTCCACGCGCGGCGGCAACCTGCTCGTCGAGCTGGTGCCCACGCCGAAAATTATCGCAGAACTGCGCGGCTGGTTTCCCCAAACGAAAATCACGGGCTGGAAATTCGAGGCGGACGGCGGGCACGCGGAAGTCTTGCGTTCCGCGCGAAAACAAATCACGGACTGCGCGACGGATTTTTGCGTGGCAAACGGCCCGGCTTACGGCAGGGGATTCGGTTTGGTTTCAGCGGTCGGGCAGCGGCATTTTGCATCGGCGGAAAAGCTGTTCTCGGAGCTGGAGAAAGTTGCGAACTGGTCATAGTTGCCGCCAGTTGTCATTTACGGTCCGCGATATGCGATTTATGCGCGGCTGTATTGGGGACTTGTAAACCGCAAACCGAACAGCGTAAATTCGCCTCAGGCCTCGAAATTTTTCAGATGCGCCAGGCCGATTTTCATCGGCAGCCAGCCGATGGCCAGAGACAGCGCGACAAAGCCGATGATGCAGGCCGCCGCCCATTCGGTGTTGCCATGCAGGCCGCCGCCGCCCAGGACAAGCAGCGCGAGCGAGCCGATGATATAGACCGAGCTCAACACGAAACACAGCGTGCCGCCGAAACCGCTGACGATTTTGTTTGGGTTGGTTTCCTTCACGTTCGGGAACAAAACGCCGAGGCCGGTGGCGAGGCCGTTGAGCGCGAAGGTCATCACGGTGATGACCGCGCCGAAAAAGGCGACGTCGGCCCACGGCATTTTCAGCAGGTAGCACGACAGCGTGACGAGGCCGAGCGTGACGAAGAGCGAGGCGGCGCTGGCGAGCCAGTATTTGGTTTTGACGACACGCGGCAGGCCGATGGGCGCGAGGCCGACGATCCACAGCCGCCGGCCTTCGAGGGAAAACTGCGGGAATACAAAGCGCGTGGTGACCGAGGCGAGGTTGAACGCGCAGGCGCCGAGGTTCAGGAACGCCACCGCATTGATCCAGAACGGACTGGTGAGCTGGTGCGTGAAGTTGCGGAGGTTGATGATGTAGGCGCCGAGCAGGCCGAAAAACATCACGGACTGGCCCCATTGCGTGGTGTCGCGCCAGAACATGCGCAGGTCTTTCACCGCCAGCGCGCGGGTGTCGGGCAGGAGGAGCGGAATTTTTTCAAACAGCTTTTCGAGGAAGCCCGGCCGGCGCGAATTAACTTCTTCACGGAAGAAATTTAATTTGAACCTGCCGCCGCGGCTTTGCACCGCCGAAGCCGTGTGGTAAAAAATGTTTCCGAACCGTGTGAAGGCGATGCTGCCGAAGAACAAGGTGTGGCTCAACAAAATCGCGGCGAAAAAAACCGAGCCGCCGATGATGCCTTCCGCCCATTGCAGCACCGCCGAGGAGAGCCAGTAGCTCGGCAGAAACGGGAACATCGTGAAACGTGTCTTGGCGAGCAGGCGGTCAAGCGCCTCCAGTGTGCGCTTGTCGAGCAGGTCGTCGTCCACCGGATTGGCCTTCCACCAAAACGCGACGAACGCCAGCAGCACCAGCGCCACCACCAGCAGCACGACTTGAAAACTTTTCCGGTCCAAATGCCGGCCGATGCCGATGGCCAGCGCCGCGCCCAGCACGCCCGGCAAGATGATGAAAAGCCCGATGAGCAAAACTGTCAGCGGATAAAAATGCCACGGCACGTCGCGCACCAGCCCGAAGGCGACAAGCAGCGGCGCGATCAAAAATAAAAAAGCCCACGAGGCCAGGATGGTGGACTCGATGAATTTCCAGTTGAAGATGGTCTGCGCCGGAACCGGCAGCGTCAGCAGAAATGCCGTCTCGCGGTTCCGAAACAAATTGGTGTAGCTGATGATCAGATTGCTCAGCAGCAGCAGCACAAACAGAAAGGCGAACAGCGTGTAGAGCAGGCGTTCCGTCAGCACCGCGCCGAGGCCGGGGAACTTGGCGATGAACTTCATCCCGTGATAAAACAGCTCGAACGCCAGCACGAGATAGCTTGCCACAAAAAGACCGATGATGCCGGTGAGCAGCCGCGATTGTTCGCGGACCGCCAGCAGCCGCCGCCAGCTATGAATGGCATTCACCCGGAGCAGCAGGAGCAGCGGCGAGGATTTCAACCGGTCGGAAAAGCCAGACATAAATTCAAAACTAACCGCGCGGGCTGCGCGGCGCAATTTTTCATTAACGGCCTTCGCCGGGCGAGGGCATGGCCGGAGCGGCCGCCAGGAAATCAGGCGGCGATTTTAAAGTGGGTGATGCGAAAGACGGCCCCGCGCGGATCATGGCCCAGGCACGCAATTTCCCAGCCGTGCGCGAGAACGATCTGCTGCACGACGGCCAGGCCGAGGCCGGTGCCCTTTTGGTGCGTGGTGAAATAGGGCTTGAAAATTTCCTGGCGGTTTTCGGGCGGCACACCGGGGCCGTCGTCGCGGATTTCAAAAGCGGCCTCGCTGGCGCCGGCGCGCTGGACGGCCACCTGGATTTTCCCATTTTCACCGGCCGCTTGAATGGCGTTGAGGAGAAGATTAAACAAAACCTGCCGCAGCAGTTGTTCGTCGGCTTCAATCGCAAGCGGATCGCCGGTGACTTCAATGTGCAGTTTCTTTTCCTCAAGATCGTAGCCGAGCGTGCGGACAACCTCCTGGCAGGCGGCGGTCAGCGCCACCTTGGTGCGGCGGACTTCGCGCGGGCGCGAGTAGTTGATGAATTCAGTCAGTTGGGCGGTGACTTTGTCCGTCTCGTCCACGATGGTTTTGGATTTTTCGCGCACGTCGAACGAGGCGTCGGGCAGGCGCGAAATCATCTGCGCCTGGCCGCGGATGAGGTTCAATGGATTGCGCGTCTCATGCGCCAGACCGGCGGCGGCAAGGTTCAATTCCTTGAGATGGGAATTCAGCTCGCTGGCGCGGACGAGGCGGATTTGCAGGTCGGCGGTCCGGCCGATGTTGCGCCAGGCGAGACCGGCCCCGAACGCGGAAATGCCGGCGAAAAATCCGATAATGCAGCGCAGCCACCAGTCGCGCGTGCAGACGGCGCGATAATTTTCCGTGGACATGGCGAGGACGAGTCCGTGCAGTTCGCGTTTCGCGACGAGCGCCTTGAACTCGGCGTCGGACATCCCGCGCATCCACGGCGGACGACGGTTGCCGCCGCGCGGACGGTCGCCGCCTTCAGGCGGACGCTTGTCGTCTTCCGGCGGCGGGGGCGGCCCCATTTCGCCGTTGGTCGGCGGCGGAAAGTTCGTCGCAGAAAATTCGTTGGTGCCGGCGGAATTGGTTTCATCCGGGCGCGGTTCACGGCGCGGAAAATGCGGCGCACCGTTGGTGAAATTGCTGCGCGGCGGCAGGACGACCGTGGGGTGGTCGCCTTCGGGGCTGACGCTCGCGCCGACAACCGGCAGGACAAAAGTGACATAGTTGTCAGACCAAAGTTCGCTTCCGGCGAGAATTTCGTGCGAAAACAAATTGGTGTCGCCGACCGCCACGACCGGGTCGCCGTCGGTGTTCAAGAGGCCGACGTAAATCAATTTGACCAGGGAGTTGGTGCGGTTTTTGACGAGCTCGTTGAGGACGGGCTCGAGGCGCTCCTGAAAAATCGCGCCCCGGAAACTAAGCGCATGGGTGACGGCGCTCAAGGTGCCGGCGATCTCATGCGCACGGCTGAGCAGGTCGGATTTTGCGGCCCCGACGACGCGCTGATGCTCTTCCACCTGCCACGCGATGACGAGCAGCCACGCGCCGAGCAAAAGCCCGGTCACCCATCGGCTCCGTTGTTCAGTATTCATGCGTCGTTCAAGTTTTGCCGCTGCGGTGGGAAAGACAACTCATTATTGCTTTTTCACCGGCACGCGTTCCAGAAAGCGATCCAGTTCCTTCTCCGAAAACGAATTGGTGCTGGTGATCATCGGCGTCTGGCTGGTTTCCTTCGTGGACATCGCGGCGAGCTGCGACGGCATCTGGATGATGTGCGGCGTGAGAAATATCAGCAGCTCGCTCTTCGCGTCCGATTTGTTGGTGAACTTGAAAAGATTGCCGAGCAGCGGAATGTCGCCCAACAGCGGCACCTTGCTCTCGCTGGAGGACTTGTCGTTGGAAATGAGGCCGCCGATGACGACGGGCTGTCCGTCGGGTGTCACGACCACGGTGTTGGCGGAACGCTTGTTGAGGTTGGGCGCATACACGGCGGACGAAATGATGCTGCCGCCTTCGATCACCTGGCCGGGCGTCGAGCTGTCAATGGACGTGATTTGCGGCTGGAGAATCATCTGCACCAGACTGTTCGCCCCGATGAACGGCGTGACGTCCAGCTGGATGCCGACGTTTTGGTAGCTGCCGTTGATGGACGGAATGGTGGTGCCGGTGCCACCGACAGCGGTTAAACTGACGCTGCTGGGCAGGTAAATGCTTTGACCGACGACGATCTCCGCCATCTGGCCGTCGCGCGCGAGAATGGACGGGCGGGAAAGAATCTGCGCCTTGCCGGCGGTGGCGATGGCCTGGACCGTCGCCGTAAAATCATTGCCCAAGACTTGATAAAGGCCGCCATTCCCGGCCGCTCCCGACAGGGACTGGGGCAAACCATAGTTTTGCCCCACGTTCATTGATTGGTAGAGTGGGGTGGGCACGGGAGTGTAAGTTGTAGTCTGAACGTTCTGACCACTTCCGACAGCAGTCGTGGTTGTAGGCAGGTAAGAATTGGTCACAAAGCCGGTGAGTTGGCCCAGATTGCTGCCCAGGGGGTTGCCGGTGTAAGCGCCTTGGACGCCGATGTCGGACGCTTTGCTGTCCTGCACTTCCACAAACGCGACCTTGATAAGCACCTGCGGTTCGGGCGCGTCGAGGCTTTCAATAACCTTGCGGATTTGCTCGCTGGTCTCCTTGTCGGCGATGACCATGATGTTGTGCGTCACCGGATCCACGGAAATGACCGCGCTGCCCACCGTGCCGTTGTTGTTGTATTGGCCGCTGCTGGAACTGCTGCTGCCGCGGTTAAAATTATTTCCCCCGCCACCAAAGCCGCCGAACCCGCCGAAGCCACCGCCGCCGCGTTGCTGGGCTTGGACCGTCATCGCGGTGCAGAACAGGGCCAGCAGCCAGATGCCGACATATTTTGAAAAGTAATTTGTCTTCATAAAATTCATTGTGTTGAGTGGTTGATGCCTGGCAGCTTAAAATTGCGTCCCGCCGCCGGTGCGGCCGCCGCCGTTACCGGTGCTGCCGACTCCGGTGGTGGTCGTGGTGGTGCCCATCGTGGTGGTGGCGTTCACAGAACGTTGCTGGAGCGCGCTGTTTTGCGTCGAGCTGCTGCTCCCGCTGCGCGATGTGCTGCTGCTCTGGAACATGTTTTGCAGCACGGTCACCGCCTGCTGCGGATCGCCGTTTTTCATCTGGAAAACATACACATCCTGATCCCGGTCCGAAGGCACATCCAAATCCTTCATCATGCTCGCGATCTCCTCGATCAAGTCCTTCGGTGCCGTCACAATGACCGCCTGGATGCGCGCATCCGCCACGGCAGTGACTTGCGTCGCCTTCTTGACCCGGTCATTCGAACTGCTGCCGGAAGTGCCCGCGTTGGCCATCATCCGTGCAAAAAAAGCGCCCGGCCCACCGCCTGGTCCGCCACCGCCGCCAAAACGGGTCGGGGCCTGGGCGCTGTTGCCGGATGTGCTGCTGGGAAAAACGTTTCCAATTTCTGTGGCGACATCCGTCGGGTTGGCGTATTTCAGATGGAACACGCGGATCTCCGTTTCCGCCTCGGCGCTGTCGTCCATCGCCTTGATGATTTCTGCGATATGCCGGATGTTTGACTGCGTGTCCGTGATGACAATGGAATTGCCCGCCTCGTTGGCCACCACCGTGGCCTGCGGCGAGACGAACGACGACAAATCCGAAACCAGTTGCCGCGCTTCCACGAAACGGATCGGGATGATTTGCGTCACAATTTCGTCGTTCTTCGGAATCTCTTGAGGCTTGTTGCCGGTCTTCACCGGGATGTCGCGCGTTTTCGCATCGTTCTTGTCCAGGATTGTCAATGTCCGCCCGTCGCGGATGGCTGCGTAACCGTTCTTGTTCAGCACCGAGTTCAGCAGATTCACCGCCTCCTCCTGCGTCAAATGCTTGCCGTTGACGGTCACGGTGCCGGTGACGCGCGTGTCCTGCACGATGATGAAACCCGCCGCATCGCTCAAATAATTCAGCACCATGTCCAGCGGCGCGCGATTGAAATTCAGATTCAAATCGTTGGCATTCGTCCCCGCCTGCGCCGGCGGCATGAATTCAGACTGGAACTCTTCCTGCGGCGCGGCCCTGGACTGCGACGGCGTGATCACCAGCGGCTCCTTGCCTTGGTTGGTTTCCGACGCGGCCGAGCTGTCCGGCGGCATGGGCGGCGGACCGCCGGCATCGGGTCCGTTCGAGGCGCTTTCATCGCCGGGCGGCGGCCCCGGCTGGTCGGCGGGGGCCGGCGTGTTGGTGTTGTTTTCCTCCGGCGGGTTTTGCGCACTGGCAGAAGCCGCCAGTCCCAACAGGCCGGTCATTAACAGGCTCAAGATTATTTTTTTCATTGGTTTTCCTTTTCGCGTAGTTGCATCAATCGTTTCAAAACCTCATTTGGCTCGGCCGCGGAACTCGGCGCAGCGGTCGCACCGGTCTCGCTCGAAACCTCGCCGCTGGGCGCATTTGTCGTCTCCGTCACACTGGTCGCTGCCGGCAGTTCGGCCGCGCCGGAAAACACCCATTTGCCGTTTTCCTGCCGCAGCCCGTCGCCGATTTTCAATTCGAGCTGCGATTTTTTGTCGGCGGATTCCAGCATCACGCGGCTCGGTGAAATCTCCGTGACCGTGTAATCCGCGATTTTTTCCGTCACTTGCAGCGCCTTTTTCAAATCCGCGCTGTTCCCGTTGAAAAAGGCGAACAGCCCTTTTCCATAGCTCATCGTGCCGACCAGCATGATGCCGGGCGCCGAGTTGCGCGTCCGCGTCCGCCGCGTTTGACGCGTGTTTGACGAATAAAAGTGCGGCTGCCGGCTCGGATCGAAAATATTGCGGTCGGTGACGAACGAGCTGAACTTCGCATAATTCGTCGGGCCGGGATCGCCGTTTGATTGTGCGAACGCGCCGGCGCCGCCCGCCAGCGCGGCGGCCAGCACCAGGAAAATTTCACATTTCATCAGTTTCATTTTTTGTCATTCGTGATGAGGGCCAGCCCGTTGATTTCCAGGCCGAGCGTCATCTGCTGGCCGTTGTTGTCGTGCGAACTCAATTCCACCGAATCCAGCCGCACGGCCAGCGGGCCTTTTTCGATGTCGTAAATAAATTTGCTCAGCGCGCCGAGATCGCCGGCGGTTTCCACCCGGCAGTCCAGCGTCATGTAATTTGTCGAGTCGTTTTTCCACTGCGGCATGAGGCTGGTGATCGCCGCGCCGCTGTCGCGCGCCCAGCCGTCCACCGCCTTCAAAAACTGCTGTTCCGCCTGCGAAGTGCCGGCCGGCAGCGCATTCGCACGCATCTCGTCCCAATGGCTGCGGATGCCGGCCTCGCGCTTGATCAGCTGGGTGCCTTCGCTGACTTTGGCGCGCAAATCGCGGACCTGCGCTTGCCGCGCCGACCACCAGCCTTGCAGCGGCGTGAAAATAAAATTCACGGCCGCGAACAGCCCGACCGCCGCAATCGTCAGCGCCACCAAAAAATCCTGCCGGTTTTTAATTTTCACCGCCGCCTCCGTTGTTAAATTTGAAACTGAACACAAATTGCAGCGGCGGCTTGCTGCCCCGGCTTTGTTCCCGATGCACTTCGGACACGCCCGGCAGCTTGCTCAAGCCTGCCTCCACCGCCAGCAGCGCCGCGTTGTCCTGCGCGTTGCCGGAGCAGTTTACCGTGCCGTCGTCGCGGATGGCGATGACCTTGGCCGTCACCACGCCGTCCTGCGGAAAGGCCAGCGACAGCTCCCGCAAAACCGCCAGGCTGCGAAACGTCCCGCCATACCACGGCTGATACTGGCGGATTTGGCCGGAGAGGTATTGCAGGTCCGTGACCTTGGCCTGCATGTGCGACCACTGCGACCGCAGCCGCCACAGTTGAAACTGCTGAAACAGAAAAATTCCGAGGATGATCGCCGCCGCGCCTGCCGCGATGGCACCGGTCGTCCGCAAACGGCCCGATGAATATTTGGTGACGAACTGCTCAAAGATCGTTGGCTTCGGCGGCAGAAATTCAAACGCCGGCGGCTGCTCCGTCAAATAGCGCGCCGCGAGGCTGAAGGCCGGCGAGAGCGGCGCGTCCGGCGGCAGCGTCACGCCAAATTCATCCGGCGCGTAGGCCGGCACCGTTTCCACCTTCAAGCCCATCGGCTCAAAACGCAGTTCCATTTCATCCGCGAGCTGCTGCGCGAGTTCTTTGGGGCCGAAAATGCGGATTCGCTTCACTTTCGCGTTCAGTTCGCCGGGCAACTGGCCGAGCGTGACCCGCGCCTCGCGCGTGACCGCGTCCGCGACCAGCGTGCGGCGGCCCGCTTCATTTTCAATCGCGCCTTCCAGCCCGCGCAACGCCACCACGCCGCCCGCCGTGATTTGCAAACCAACATGGCTCTCGCCAATCGCCAGCGCCAGCACGCCGTCGGATTTTTCCGCCATTGGCGGTTGCAGCGCCGAGATGCCGAGCGCAAAACTGACCGGCTTCAATTTCGCCGCCGCCAGAACTTGCTCCAGCGCGCCGATGTGCGGGTTGGGAATTGCGGCGAGCAGCACAAACTTTTTGTCACCCGCCAGCGGGCTGCGTGAATTGTCCATCTGCAACGCCGTCACGTCGGAATGGAATCCGCGTTCGGCTTCCATTTGCAATAAACTCGCCGCATCCGCTTCCGGCAGCGGCGGCAGCTCCGTCTGCGCGGTCAGCACCCATTTCAGCGGCACGCCGACAATGCAGTCGCGTTCGCGCACGCCCGCCGCGTCGAGCTGGTTGCGGATTTCGCGGCCCACGAGTTCCGGCGCGCCGGTCAGCGGGTCCAGCGTGAGCTGCGCGGAAAAACTTTGCAGCCGTTGTAGCGCGCCGTTCGTGCGCCGCAGCACCACGCCGTCGAGCCTGCTGCCGTCCAGCGTGAGGCCGAGCAGTGTCGTCAGTTTTTTCCGTTTCCGAAATTTGAATTTTGAATCAGGTTTCATGGTGTGTCCTTCGCGACCAGACTTTCCCGGGCTTTCTCGCCGAGCGCCCAACCGAGGCGGCTCAAATCCTGGCGATATAAAATTTTCGGCGTGCCGTCGCTCATATCAAAAATAAATTTCACGCGCCGGTAGCCGCGCCCAAACGCCCCGACCGCCGCGATGTCCGCCGTAAATTGATAGCTGTGCGTCGTCACATAGTCGCCGCCCGCCAGCGCGGTGATGACCGGGCTGGTGTTGCCCAGCGCATCCACCAGCCACGCTGCGGACGTCAGGAGACTTGGATTTTGCTGGCGATAAGCGACCAGCGTCTGCGCCGCGCTTTCAGCCGTCTGCTCGTCCACGTTCAGGCCCATGAACAACGCCGTCAGCACATCCGCACCGGCGGTGTTGACATTCACTCGATTGCGAAAATAGGTGTTGGTGCTGGTCGTGATGTTGTCGCAGAGGTTTGCGAAATCGGACGAACTCATGCCGGCGTTTCTGCAGGCGACGGCAAATTTCAAGAGGCCCGCGTAGGGCCGCGCATTGACATTGGTCCGGGTCAGCGCCTGCACATAGGAAGTGCTGACGCCGGCGTTTTGCAGCAACGTGCGCATCGTGCCGGTGGACGCCGTGTTCACGTTCGTCAGCGACGAGCCGTCGGCATGAAAATTCGGCTCGCGCGTATAAACCGTGGCATATTCAAACAGGCCGGGATCGAGTTCGCCGTTGCCGTTCAGGTCCTTTTCGCTCTTGTCGAGAACGCCGTTGCGGTTGAGGTCTTCGCCGGCCAGCAGGTTGATGTCCGCGCCGTAAACCAGCCGCAGTTCGTCCACCGTCTCGAACGGCGCGTTTTTCGACGCGTAACCAAGCGACGTGTAATCAAGCGAAACCACGCCGTTTGTGCCGCGCCAGTCCTGGATGGCCTCGGCAAAATCCGCCGTCATGTTGGGCAGATAGAGAATGATGTTCGTGCTGACGCTGTTCAAATTCAATTTGCCGCCCTCGTCCACGAGGCCGAAATACGGCTCGGTGGAATTGTCCGCGTTCGGGTCGCGCCCGATGAGCCAGAATTTCGCGTCGCCCACCGGCACCGCCGCGCATTTGAACTGTGTGCTGTCCGGCATCGCGCCGTTGGTCGCAAAATTTTGGAGCGCGCAGGCGACGTAACGCGCCGCACCCTCGATGGCCTGCTCCGCCGCCACGCCGTTCACGCGGTTGTCGGACGCCGTCAGTTCGTAATTCATCGAGTTCGCAAAATACAGCGCGATGCTGACGAGGCCGATGGCCACCCAAAGCACGATGATCAGCACCGAACCACGCTGGCCAGCGAACCAACCGGCGTTCGGCGTTCGGCGTTCGCTGTTCAAGGTCCGATGTTCCTGGCTGATTTTCATTTTAGCTTTACTGGGTGCTGGTCAGCACCATGTTCGTCCGCGACACGGAATCAATCGGCACGACGATTTCAACCGGCTGCGCGTTCGCGTTGCCGGCCATCTGGATGTCCACGCGCACGGCTAGCGGCAGATTGGTGTTGACCGCCGTCGGGTCGGTCGTGTCCCAGGTGTCGTTCCACTGCGCGCCGTCGTAGCAGGAAAATTTCATGTTCGCCACGCCGCTCAACATCAGTTGTTCCGTCACGTCCGGTGTCGCGACGGCCAGCAGATTCCGCATGACGCTGCGATACAAATCCCGTCCGTTCGCAGACTGGCTTGTCGGATTTTTCAATTCATAAGTCACGCGCTGGATGTCGGCCCACGGCTGGCCGCCGCTCAACGCGCCGGACGCGGTGAACATTTCAATCGCCACCGGCTCGCTCACGCCGATGCTGTTGAGATTGTTGCCGACACGGAAACCGCCGGACAAAATTTTGGTCGTGCCGTTCGTCGGCGTGACGGCGCATTGCAAATCGCGTTTCAAAAAGGTGACGGCTGAATCCACCGGCGTGGCGGCGTCCACCATGTCCGCCGTGTCGTTGCGCAGGTGCAGCGCGGTGAAAAACACCGCGTTCACGGCGACAAGCACAATCGCCGCGACGCCGATGGCGAGAATCATCTCGATCAGCGTGAATCCCGGAACGCCAGGCGTTGCCCGGCGCTGCGATGTCTGTTCCATTTTCAAAATTGCGGATTAATTGTTGCTGGCTGCTGCGTCTGCGCATTGGCCAGCGTGCTTAACTTCACCGAATAATCTTTGCCCTGCGCGGAATACGTCACTTCCGCCGTCAGCAACCGCATGGACTGCGCCGACTGTGACACATCACCCGACCAGTTCTGGCTCGTCAATTTCCACCGAAAATCCAGAATGCCTTCCGTGACCGTGCCGCTCTGCAGGCCGCTGCTCCAGTTCGTCGTCACCAGGCTCTCGTTCAAAATCCGGTCGGCCACGCGCGCCGCCGCGCCTTTTCTCGCCGCGACTTCGCCCGCGAGACTCGCGACATGCAGCGCCTCCACCGCCGTCGGAATGACGATGGCCAGGAACAGCAGCGCCGCCAGCACCTCGGCCAGCGTGAACGCCCGGCGGCGGCGCCGCGCCGCGCAAATTTTATTGGCCGGTGTCGCTAATTTCATAACCCGTGCGCAGTCGCGTTTCGGTCAGCCAGCGCGAAAACCCGTCGCTGTCCGTCAATTTCAAAGTCTGGGGACTGCTCTCGTCCACCGTGCCGTCCGCCAAAAACCGGATCGCTGGCAGACTTTTGAACGTCGTCTGCACGCCCGTGCCGACATTCAGCACCGCAATCTGCAACGTCGCATCCACCGTCAGCTCTTCGGCTTTCGTGTCGCCGTTCTGCCCGCTTGTTTCCGCTTCGAGTCCGTAGCCGCCGGCCTTTTCATCCACCCACAACATCATCGGCGCGCCTTCGGAAACCGCGCGGCTCTGCGCCGCGTGCATCAGCGCCGACAGCCGCCGCGCCTCGGAATCCAGCGCCCGGCCGCGAATGAACTTCGCCATCGCCGGCGCCGCGATGGACGTGATGATCACCAGCAGCGCCAGCACCAGGATCAGCTCGATCAACGTGAACGCGCATCGGCGGACATTATTTTGACCAGTTGACAACATCGTCGTCCGTTCCTTCCTTGCCGTCCGGCCCGACCGAGAGCAGGTCGTAGGAACTGCCGTTGTGCTTGCCGGGATAATAATAAACGTAAGGATTGCCCCACGGATCAGTCGGCAGCTTGTCGAGATACGGCCCATGCCAGTTTTTGGCGTTGCTCGGCTGTTGAATCAAATCTTGCAGGCTCTTGGGATAATAACCGTTGTCCACCTCATAAGCGTCGAGCGCGGACTTGATGCCGCCGTGGATGTCCGCATAGGCGGCCGTCGTGCGCGCTTGTTCGCTTCTGCCCACGAGTTTCGGGATGACCAGCGCCGCGAGGATGCCGATGATGGTGACGACCAGCAGCATTTCCACGAGCGTGAAGGCGTGGGGCAGCCGGTTTTTTGGAATCACGATTTTTTTGATTTCGATTTTCATAAACCTTTTTTATTTGATGTATTCGCTCATGGACAGCACCGGCAGCAGCATGCCGATGAAAATGACGCCGATGAAGCCCGCGATCAAAAACAGCATCACCGGCTCGGCGAACGCCACGGCGGTTTTCAGATTGCGGTCCAGATCCGTTTCGGTTTCGCCGGCGATGCGCACAAGTTCGGCGTCGAGCTTGCCGCTTTCTTCCGCGACGGCGATCATCTCCAGCACCGAGCCGGGAAACAGCGACTTGCAGTCCGCGAGGCTCTGGCCGAGCCGCCCGCCCTGCTGCACGCGCTCGATGGATTGCGCGACGGCATCCACGAGAATCTGGTTGCCGATGGAGCGGCGCGAAACGTTCAGGCCATGCACCAGCGGCACGCCCGCGCCGATCAGCGTGCCGAGCATCCGGCAGAAGCGCGCCATTGCAAATTGCGCGATGAGCGGGCCGACGAGCGGCGATTTCAAGACCAGCCCTTCCCAGGTGCGCTTGCCCTTCTCGGAGGCGAACCACGCGCGCACCAGGAAGTAAAGCCCGGCCAGCCCGGCGGCGATCAGCCAGCCGTAGGAGCGCATCGCATCGCTCGCGGCAATGATCATTTGAGTGATGAGCGGCAGCGAGCCGTGGATGCTCGCAAACACGCGCTGGAACTTCGGAATGAAGAACACGAGCAGCACCGCCAGCACGATGAGCGCGAGCACCAGCAAAATGCACGGATACAGCATCGCCGTCATCACCTTGGATTTCAGCTCCTTTTCGCGCGATTGAAATTCCGCGATCTGCGCCAGCACCACGTCGAGAAACCCGCCGGCCTCGCCCGCCTCGACCATCGCGACATACACGCGCGGAAAAGTCTCCGGCGATTTTGCCATTGCGTCGGCGAGCGAAAGTCCGTCCACAACCAGATCGTGAACTTCCTTCCATTTCGCCCGCGCCGCTGGCGACGACGCCTCCCGTTGCAAAATCACCAGCGCGCGGCTCAACGGCACGCCCGCCGCGAGCAGGCTCGACAGCAGCCGCGTGAAATTTTCCAGCTCCTTCGCCGAAACCTTGTTCGACCCGAATTTGAGGGAAACTTTTCCGAGGCCTTGCAGCCCGGCGGGCGTGCCCGCGCCGTTTTTGGAACCGGAACCGTTTTTGGCGGCGGCGGCTTCGGCGAGGCTGATCGGGCGCAGACCGAGCACCTCCAACTGCCGCAACGCGTCGGGCCGGCCGGGGGCTTCGAGCTTCCCCTCGGCGATTTTGCCGTCGGCCTTCAAACCTTTGTAGGTGAACGTGGGCATGAAAATTTACTTTCGGGCGACCGCGATTTCCGCGGGGGTCGCGCTGGTTCTGCTGGTCACCGTGGCCGCGATTTCCTTCGCGGTCGTCACGCTCAAAACTTCATCCACGGTCGTGATGCCCGTGCGAACGAGCCGCCAGCCGTCCTCGGCGAGCATTTTCATCCCCTGCTTGCGCGCGGCTTCGCGGATCTGGTCGGTTGAGGCGCTCTTCAAAATGAGCTGCCGGATTTCCTGGTCGGTGTCCATCCACTCAAAAATGGCGTGCCGCCCGAAAAATCCGGTGTTGCGGCATTCGCGGCAGCCGGTGGATTTGTAAATGACCGCGTTCGGCGGGATGCCGAGCTGCACCTTGAGCGCCTGGGCGGTGGGCGAATTGTCCGGCTCCTTGCAATGCTTGCAAAGCACGCGGACGAGGCGTTGCGCAAGCACGGCCTCGAGCGACGAGGCGACGAGATACGGCTCGACGCCCATGTCCACGAGGCGCGTCACCGCGCCGGGCGCGTCGTTGGTGTGCAGTGTTGAAAAAACCAAATGGCCGGTGAGCGAGGCCTGGACGGCAATCTGCGCCGTTTCCTGGTCGCGAATTTCACCGATGAGCACCACGTCCGGGTCGTGGCGCAAAATCGAGCGCAGTCCGCGCGCGAAGGTGAGACCGGACTTTTCGTTGACCTGGATCTGGTTGACACCCTTGAGCTGGTATTCCACCGGGTCTTCAATCGTGATGATTTTGCGGGCGGCGTCGTTGATGGCGTTCAGCGCGGTGTAAAGCGTGGAGGTTTTGCCGCTGCCGGTCGGGCCGGTGACGAGAATGATGCCGTGCGGCAACTGAAGCACGCGCTGGAAACAGTCCAGCTCGCGCTGGTCCATGTCGAGTTCGCCCATGCCGCGCAGCGTGGAATTTTGCCGCAGCAGGCGCATCACGACCGCCTCGCCGTGCAGCATCGGAATCACGGAGACGCGGATGTCCACCTCGGCGTCGTCAATGCGCACCTTGATGCGGCCGTCCTGCGGCAGGCGTTTTTCCGCGATGTTGAGATGGCTCAAAATCTTGACGCGCGAGACGATGGCCGGCTGAAACTGCTTCAATTGCGGCGGCACGGGAACTTCCTGCAGCTCGCCGTCAATGCGGTAGCGGATCTTGAATTCGTCCTCGAACGGTTCGAGGTGGATGTCGGAGGCGCGCAGTTCAATCGCGTCTTTCAAAACCTGGTTGACGAAGCGGATGATCGAGGCCTCGTCCTCCGCGCCTTCGTCGAGATTATTGCCCTCGGAATCTTCATCAACAACTTGGATTCCTTTTTCCTCTTCCAGCGTGCCGATGGTGTCGGCGCCGACGCCGAGACGTTTTTTGATTTCGCGCTGGATGGCTTCGGTGGAGGCGAGAATCGGCTTGAGGTTCAGGCCGGTCAACGTTTTCAGCGCGTCCAGCCCCTGCGTGGCGAACAGCCGGCTGGTGGCGACTTCGACGTGGCCGTTCACGCGCTGGAGCGGCAGCAGTTCCTCCTTCAGCAAAATGCGCGCGGGGAAAAGGGATAGAAGCTGACGATCCGGCTCGACGTCTTCGAGCGTTGTGAAGCCGAGGCCGTATTCGGTCGCGAGCCAGCGGAGAATTTCCTCTTCGCTCTCAATGTGCGGTTTGGCGCGAAGCAAGGCGCCCGCGTCCAGCGAAGACAATTGCCGGGACGCAACCATGCGTTCCAGCAACTGATTCGTTGAAGAACCTTGAACCGGTGAGGCGGCCATGAATCGTCAGCTTTCTATTTGTGATGTTACCGCACCAGGCCGAGCAGATAAGCCTGCGCCTCTTGTTTCGAAGTCAAAACGCCTTTGAGCGCGTCCTGCGCCGCTTCGAGCTTGGCCTGTTTGGCCTGTTGCGAAGCCTTGTATTTGGCGAGCAGATCCTTGATCTGCGCCGCCGGCGCATCGGCTTCCAGCGCGTTCTGCAAGGCTTCCTGTTCCGGGCTGGGCTGTCCGAACATGCCGCCGCGTCCGCCGCCGGGGCCGCCATTTTGTCCGCCACGATTGCGTCCGAACAAACCGCGCATACCGGGGCCGGCGACATCACGGCGGGCGTCCATTACTTTTTGCACCAGTGGCTGCACGGCGCTCCAGTCGGTGTCGTTGGTGAAATTCAGCTGGTCACGGATGTTGTCCATCATGCGCTGCTGGAATTGCGCGGGGTCAAAATTGCCGCCGCCGGGGCGGTTGCGCCGCTGGCCGCCGCCGGGGCCGCCGTTGTCATTACCGTTGTCCTGCGCGAAAATGCTGCCGGCGCTCAACGCCAGGGCCGCCGCCATTGCGCACAATGTTATGATGCGATTCAGTTTCATCGAATGTTCCTGTGGTTAGTTGTTGTTTGATTGATCGGCGGCACACACGCGGGCTGTCGCCGGGTTCAAGGTTCCAACGCAAGGAGCGTGCCAGCCTCAAACAGGCTGATTTCCCAATGAACCGCCGGATCGGGCTGCGCAAACCCTGCGCGGTTGGATGGAACCGCGCATGATTTGCACACCCAATGGGTCACGCGCTGGCAAAAAATTTTTGAGCGCCAAACAAGGAAATTATTCACGGCGCATTCATCGCACGACGGCGGCCTGGCGGATGCCAAAGAAAACTTCGTAGAGAACCGGGGTTGGAAATGCGGACGGAACGTCGCCGTGGCGGTGACGCTGGCCACGCAAACTGGCATTTCAATGCGGCGAGGCGGCCGGCGCCGCCGTTTGCGGCGGATGAAAAAACAGCGCCAGCGCCACGGCGGCGGCAACCCCGCAAATCATCGGCACCAAAAACAGACCGTGGAAATTCGTCGCGCCGCCGTGCGCGAACATTTTCTGGCCGAGAAACGGGCAGATGGAATTCGCCAGCAACGCGCCGAGTCCCAGCACCATCACGTTGAACAAACCCTGTGCGCTCGCCCGCGCGTCCTTGGGAAAATACGCGTCGGCAAAAATGTAAACGGTCGCGAAGAAAAAGGCGTAGCAGATGCCGTGCAGAATCTGGATTGCGATGATGATTCCCTGGTGCCGCGGGAAATACGCATAGACCGCGAACCGTGCCACATGGCCGAGGATTCCCACAATCATCGTCGTGCGCCAGCCGAGCCGTTTGAGTGTCGCGCCGAGAATGAACATCGTCAGCAGCTCCGCGATCTGGCCGACGCTCATCACCGGCATGATCCAGTTGCCGGGAATGCCCACGCCTCCCGCCGCCGCCGCCGTGCCGAGAAAACCGCCCGTCCAGTTGAAATAACTGTTTTGCACGAACGAATCCACCAGCGTCACCAGCCACAGCACCAGCACGAACGGATGTCTCAATAATTTCAAAGCTTCGAGCCACGCGAATTTTTCGGTGCCATTGCCCGATTTGTTCGGCGGCGTGTGCGGCAAGATGAAACTGAAGCTGGCGAGCACGAGCGATGCGATTCCCGCCACGGCATAAGTCCACGCCGTGGCCGCTTTTAATTTTTCACCCGTCAAACCAGAGCCGAGCATCGCGCCAAGCCAGTCAATCAGACCGTGCGGATTCAACTGATGCACTTTGTCCCAGTCCACCAGGATGAAAGTGAACGGCCACGCGGCGAGAATCCAGCCGAGCGTGCCGCCGATGCGCACGAGGCCGAATTCCTTCCGCCCATCCTTCAGGTGCGCGAAGGCGATGGAATTCACGATGGACATCGTTGGCACAAACAGTAGGCAATGCAGCAGCATCAGGCCGAAAAACGGCCAGAACATTTTTGTGAAGGCCAGGCCGAGCATCGCCAGGCCGCCAACGCAGTGGCTGAACGCGAGGAATTTTTCCGCCGCAAAGTTGCGGTCGCAGAACTGATTGCTGAAAAACATGCCGACGATGGCCGCGAGGGGAAACGCATTTAGAATCCACGACTGTTCCGCCGGCGAAAAGCCGAGGCTTGGCAGGTAGCTGAAAATCAGCGGCAGCCACGCGCCCCAGATGAAGTATTCCAGCAGCATCATCACGAACAGCTTGCAACGCGCATTCATTTGAATCTCAAAGTTCCACCACCGTGCCGGTGCGCACGGATTTTTCTTCCGCCGCGCAGATTTCCAGCGCCGTCGCACCGTCTTGCGGGGTCACGACAACCGGCCGTTCGCCGCGCGCGACGCAGTCCAAGAAATAGCGGATTTCCTCGCCATAGCCGTCCGCATTTTTGAGTTTGACCGTCCGCGATTTGTTTCCGGATTCGTGCAAACGCAACGCATCGTTTCCGCGCGACAAGTCAAAATCAATCGTCGCCCGTTCGCAGTGAAGCACAAAACTCATGTTGAAACCGTCGGGCAACAGCCAGCTTCCCTCGGCGTGAACCACCGGCCCGCCGGGATAAATATACTGGGTCACGACATGATCCACGTCGCCCGCCGCATCGGTCACGCCCGTGGAAAAAACCGCCGCCGGACGGCCAAACAAAAAATTCACAAAATCCGTGTCATGGATGTGCAGATCCAGCAGCGCCCCGCCGGCGTGCGTTCCAGCCTTGCCCCACGCGGGTTTTGCCGTGACCCGCCGGAAATTCGCCGCGCGCACTTCGCCATAAATTTTCCTGGCGGCAATTCTTTTCAGCCAGCTCCAGCCCGGCCAGAATCTCATGCACATCGCGGGCATCAGAAATTTTTCCGACGCGGCCCCCGCTTTCAAAACTTTCCGCGCCGCCGCAAAATTTTGCGCCAGCGGCTTTTCACAGAGGACGTGTTTGCCGGCCTTGAGCGCAGCGATGGTCTGCGCCGGATGCAGCGCGGTCGGCGTGCAGATGTCCACCACGTCAATGGTGCGGTCGGCAAGCAGTTTGTCGAATTCGCGATACACTTTCACGCGCGCGCCGAGATGGACATCGGCGGAGTTTTTGATGTTGCCGTTGATCCCGCGCAATGCGCCGTTGACCGGCAACCGCACCGCGTCGCACACCGCCGTGATGCGCGCGGCGCGGATTTTTTGATAAACTCGCAAGTGCGTGACGCCCATGAAACCGAGTCCCGCGACCGCGACGTTGATTTTTTTTGCCGCCATGATGTTGGTCTAGATAAAAGTTTGTTTCATCGCCTCGCGCGCGGCGCGGATGTCGCCGATGCGGTTGTCGCCGGATTCACGTTCGATGACGAGGCTGACGTTCAACCCGGCGTGCTTGAACGTGGAGAAAAATCCACGCCAGTCCACCTCGCCGGTGCCGACCGGCACTTCCTCGCCCCACGTTCCGGGGATTTTTGTGCGCCGGGCGTCCTTGATGTGAACCTGCCGGATCCACGGCGCGAGAATCTGCAACGCTTCTACCGGATCGTCCTTGTCATACATGAGCATGTTCGCGGGGTCAAAATTCACGCCGATGTTCGGGTGGCTCAACCTGTGCAGCAGGCCGGCCAGTTCCGTCGCGGTTTCCTGTCCGGTCTCCAGCCCGAGCAAAATATTTTGTTTCATGAAGAGGTCCGCCACCACGTCCAGCCGTTGCAGCATCTTGGCAAACGCCGGGTGCGACTCGTCCGACGGCAGAAAACCGGCGTGAAACGTCACCAGCTTCAATCCCATTTTTTTGGCAATCGCGGCGCAGGCGCCGATGTTTTTTACGTTCTGCTCCCACTTCGCGTCCGGGGCGATGCCGCCGGTGAGCCGGATGGAATCCAGCGTGGAATAATCCTCGCCAAGGCAGCCGACCATGCCGGACACGATTGTGATGCCGTGATCGCGGAAAACTATTCCCGTGCCGCCCCAGATTTTCGGCGACACGCGCACCGGATCCAGCGCCAGTTGCACGCGGCGGATGCCCGTTTCGCGAAGTTTTTCAACCAGGTCTTCGGGGCTTGCCGGCTGCAGCGACCAGCTGCAAACCGCCAGATGTTCAAGGATGGAATGCGATTTCATTAGGTTCGCTAAATTTAGCGGCGCGAGCAGCGGCGGCAACGCGACGCCGGTCCAAAAATCAAATTTTCTGCCAGCCGGGTTTTTGCGCATAAACCCAGCGATAATAATCCGTCAGCCTCAGTTCTGCGGCGGCCTCCTCGTCGAGAAACACCGTCACCTTCGGGTGCAGTTGCAACGCGCTCGCCGGGTTCATTGCGGTGACCGGGCCTTCGACCGCCCCGGCGACGGCGCGGGCTTTTTTTCTGCCGAACGCCAGCAGCAGGCAGTGGCGCGATTCCAGAATGGTGCCGATGCCCATCGTGACAACGTGATGCGGCACCTGTTCCTCGCTGCCGAAAAAACGCGCGTTGTCGCGCCGCGTCTGCGGCGTCAGCGTTTTGATCCGCGTCCGCGACGCCAGCGACGAGGTCGGCTCATTGAAGCCGATGTGGCCGTGCGTGCCGATGCCAAGCAGTTGTAGATCAATGCCGCCCGCCGAAGCAATTTTCCGCTCGTAAGCTTCACATGCGGCCGGCACGTCCCGGGCCAGGCCGTCCGGAATGTTCACGCGCCCGGTGGAAACATTGACGTGCCGGAAAAGTTTTTCCCGCATGAAGCCGTGATAGGACTGCGGATGCGTCGGTGAGATGCCGACGTATTCATCCAGGTTGAACGTCGTCAGCCGGCCCCAGTCAAGTTTCTGCGCCACGAGTTCGCGATACAGCGGCTCCATCGTGCCGCCCGTGGCGAGACCGAGCACGGCGGCGGGTTTCTCGCGAACGAACCGCGCGATGAGCCGCGCGGCAATGGCGGTCGCGGCCTCCGGCGTGGGCTGGATGATGATTTCCACGGCTTATATTTTCCCCAGCCGGCGGTTCAGTTTGTTTTGCACGTCGGCGCGGAATTGCTGGATGAAAGCAACGGTGTATTCCACGATGTCCTTCTGCTCATCCTGCACCAGCGGCGTTAAATCCATCCCGAAAATCAACTGCGTCGCCGCGTCCGTCGCGTGCGATTCGAAGAACGTCGCGTTCGCCGAACGCCGGCCCAGCGTCGCGAGGTCGTAGCGTTTGCCGCCCGCAATCTGCGAATCATAAACGCCGTTCAGCTTCGCCGCGAACTGGTCGTGGCCGCTCACGTCCATCAAAACTTTTTGATCGTCCGCCAGCCAGTCGAGATTGCGCCAGACTTCGCAGCCGATCACTTTTTTTGGACGCCGGCGGCGCGGCAGTTCGCGCATCGCCTGCAGCGCGGCGGCGACCACGCCGAGGTGCGTGTCGTGTTTGTCCGCCAGGTTGTGTGTGTAAACGACCTCCGGGCGGGTCGCGGTCAGGATGGTTTTCAAATCATCCTTGAGCGCCACGTCGGTGGCGCTTTTCACCGCGCTGCTGGGATAATCCAACTGGAGCATCACACCATAGCCGCCCAGTTTCGCCGCCTGGTTTTGCTCGTGCCGGCGCACGGCCATCATCTGTTCATCGGAAAAGTTTTTGTATTTGCCGACGCGCGCGCTGCCGGAACCGTTCGTGCAGGTGACGCCGCCGAACCATTTGGTTTTGCTCGCGTGACATTCCAGAATGCCCTGGAACGCCATGAATTCCAGATCGTCCTGGTGCGCGCCGATGCCCAGATGGGTGATGCGCTGCAGGGCCGCCGCGACGGGCCTGCCGTCCGGCACGAAAATTTCCGCCGAGGGGTTGTGCAGTTTCATAGGTTCATTTCCACAGCGCGGGCAGGCTGGCCGCCGCCACGGCCTGGCCGACGCGCCGCGATTTTTCGTCAGGCACGCGCAGCTCAATTTTGCGCGCCACTTCGGGAAAATTCTTTTCCAAAACTTCGCGCGCTTTGGTGATCACGATGTCGCCGCCCCGGCCCGTCGTGACCCGGCCCAGAACCAGCGCCTGCCGGAAATCGTAAAATTCCGCGTATTGCGCCAGCGTGCAGCCGAGATAAACGCCGATGGTCTCGTAAATTTTGGCGGCGCGTGCATCGCCTTTCACCATGAGATTTTGAACCTCCTTGAGCCGCGCCGGCAAATCCATTTTGCCCGGCAGCGAAATTTTGGCGGCGGGCAGCAGCTTGTTCACCGCCTGCTGCGAGAAATACATCACGCCCGCTCCCCGGTCGCCCGACCACTCATCCACCGCCGCCTGCGGCTGATAATCCACCGGCGCAAAAGCCAGCTCGTTCAGCCAGCCCAGAACATGGCCCCGCCGATCCATGAACCCGGCCGCCTGGCTCGACCCCATTGCGATGCCGAGCATTCCCCGGCTGCCGAGCGCCAGCGCGCCCGCCAGCGCCGTCACGTCGCCGTCGTTCATCACCAAGACCGGCACGTTCCATTCTTTCTGGATGCGTTTGAAAATGCCCGCCGCCTTTGGAAAATCTTTTTCCGGCACCGCGCGGAACAGCGAGGCCACGCGGATTTCATTATCCACGATGATGCCCGCCGAACTGCCGCCGATCGCGTCCACGCGCGGCAGATGCGCCGCCGCCCGGTGCAGCGCGGAAACAATGTGGTGATAATGGTAATCCGGGTTCGCCTGCGATTTTGGATTCCACGGCATTTCCTCGGTGAAAATCGCCTCGCCATTGATCACCGCCGAAACCTTGTAATCGCTCGCACCCAGATCAAAACCGATGCGGCAGCCTTTCAAATGGCCACCCGCTGCCATCTGCGACTCTTTTTCCGCCGGAACTTTTTCCGCCGTGGTCACGACGACTTGGAATTTTTTCCCGTAAGCGGTTGCCATCATGCCGCAGTCAAACTTGCGTGCGCCGCGCGGCGCATATTGTTTCTGGATGAAGCCGCCAATCGCCTTCGGCCCGCCGAAATGAAGTTTCCAGCCACCGCGCGCCCACAGCAAAAATTTCACGAGCCGCTCGGCGTAAAGCAACGCAACCACGTCCGCCTGCGGCAGCACGACGGTTTCGTAACGCGAGACCAGGCCGTTTTCGCGCTCCAGCCCGAGGATCAGCGGCACCGCGCGGCCGGATTTCCTGGCGGCGTCAACGTAATTGCAGTTGAACAAAACCGCCGGCTGGAACTGCGGGTCCAGCGGCGCGGGAAAATTGGCGGCGGAAACAAAGTGCATTTCAATCAGGCTTGGACAGCGCACGATAATTCACGCCCAGCGCGGCGAGCCGTTGTTCATTCAGCGCGGCGCGCGTCTGGAAATCGTCCCAGTCGAGCGCTGCCTTCGGCGACCAGTTCACTTCCGCCAGGGCGCCAAGGCGCGGGAACATCATGTATTCGACCTGGCGGAAATTGGGAATGTATTCCGTCCACAGATTGGCCTGGCCGCCGATGACATGCGCGTGAAATTCCGGCGCGAGCCTTTCCGGCATCGGATCAAACTGATAAACCCGTTGCAGCGGCACATATCCGCCGATGGCTTTCGGCTCCGCCGCCTGATTCGTGGACTGATAATAATCAAAGTAGCAAAACGTCGTCGGCGACATCACCACATCGTGGCCGCTGGCGGCGGATTCCGCGCCGCCGCCGATCCAGTCCATGAGCGCGGCGCTCGATGCCAGCCCGCCCTCGCGAATTTCGCTCCAGCCGATGAGGTTTTTGCCGTGCGCGTTCACCATT
This sequence comes from uncultured Bifidobacteriaceae bacterium, assembly GCA_964449815.1. GTDB lineage: Bacteria > Verrucomicrobiota > Verrucomicrobiia > Limisphaerales > UBA11358 > UBA11358. Next base: position 27,721 of record CAYVGC010000015.1, on the reverse strand, counting down.
TTTTCGATGCGCCGGGTGAAATAGGCTTGCAGCTCGCGTTCATCCTTCAAGTTTTCAGTTTTGATGCGCAACTGGCAGTCGTCGCAGTTTTTCCAGTTGGATTTGTTCACTTCATCGCCGCCGATGTGGATGTATTTTCCCGGAAACAATTGCGCGACTTCCGACAAAATATTGTCGAGGAACACGAACGTGGCATCGTTGCCCGCGCAATAAACGCCGTTGAAAACGCCGCCTTTTTCCGGCATGGCAATGCGGGCGCTCGCGCAGGCGAACTGCGGATAGGCCTTGAGCGCCGCGCTGGAATGGCCGGGCATTTCAATTTCAGGAACAATCGTGATGTGCCGCGCCGCCGCATAGGCGACGACTTCGCGGATGTCGCGCTGCGTGTAAAATCCGCCGTAGCGTCCGTGCTGGTCGTAGGCCGTCGCGGAATTTGAAGCGAGGCCGAAGCCGACCCCGTCGCGCCACGCGCCAACACTCGTCAGCCTGGGATATTTTTTAATCTGGATGCGCCAGCCCTGGTCGTCCACCAGATGCCAGTGAAAAGTGTTGAGCTTGTAAAGCGCCATCAAATCCAGAACCTGCTCGACTTCCGTTTTGGTAAAAAAGTGGCGGCTGACATCCAGCATGAAGCCGCGCCACGCGAATCGTGGCGAATCAGAAATTTCCACGCAGGGAACGGCCCAGGCGATTTCGCGGTCGCGCCCGGAATTCGTGGAAAAAATTCCAGGCGGCAGCAACTGCAACAGCGACTGCGCACCGTAAAAAACTCCCGCCGCAGTCCCCGCGCGGATGACCACGCCATTTGTCGTGACGGACAATTCATAACCTTCCGCCCCGAGGCTGGTGTCGGCCTCCTGGGTTGTCAGCAATATGCCGCCCGCCGCGCCGGCCGGTTCCGCGGATTTAATTTTGAATTTGAAGCCGGTGGCCGGGCGCAGCCGCGCGGCGAGCAGCTCTGCCGTCGCCCGCAAATCCGGCCCGGCCAAAATGCGCGTGGCAGCGCACAGTTGGAAATTTCCCGGCGACGCCTCGGCTTTGGCCGGCGCGGGAATGATGGGGGTCGGGTTCGCGGCGCGGGCCATGACGCAGACAGAAGCAACGGCAATCGCCGCCAGAATTTTTTTTTGTTTCATTTTTTGCCTTCAAAGTGTTCTTCAATTTCTTCCAGGGTTTTGCCCTTGGTTTCGGGCAGGAAAAACGTCGCGGTGATGAAATAGACCACCGTGCAGCCCGCGAAAACAAAAAACATCGTGGAGTAGCCGAATTTGCCAACAGTCGGCAAAAACACTGCCGCGATGATCCAGGAGACGGCGATGTTGATCACCAGTGCGACGCTCATGCCGTTCGAGCGGATGCGCGTGGGCATCAACTCGGACAGCGCCAGCCAGACGCAGACGCCGGGGCCGACGGCGAACGAGGCCATGAAGCAGTAGATCAAAAGCGCGGTGAGCCAGCCGTTTTGCGCCGACGGCACGGGCGTGATCAGCGCGTTTTCAATTTTCAAGGGCGCGACGCGCGCGGCGGCGAGGCCGGCGAAAGGATTTTTGAAGAACGCGGAAACTTTGGTCGCCGGCACGCAACTGCCGCGGTCAATCGTGAGTTTTGCGCCGGGTTCGTCGGAACGGACGACTTTGGTGGCGGCATGAAAATCGCCGTAGGAATAAATCACAACAAGGGTCTTCGGCTGGGCAATGGTTTTGTGGGACTGCGCCAGAAGTTTGGCCGCTGATTCATTGTTGAATTCGACCACCGCCGTTTGATTTGAGGAAACGACCTGCGCCTGAATTGCGTCTTTCACGTCCACTCGCTGCCCCTCGGTTTTGTGAAAGACAAGCCCGGCGGCAAGCAGCGAAACGATGACGCCCGCGCTGCCAAGCGAGAGCAGAAACTTTCTGCCCTTGCGGTCCACCAGCGCGATGGCGCCGATGGTCATCAAAAAATTGACGACGGTGAGAATGACGTAGCCCAGATGCGCCTGCTTGTCGCTCAAGCCGGCCTGGATGAGAATCGGGACGTTGTAAAGGATGATGGAATTGACACCGGTGGCCTGGTTGCAGGCGAGGATGATGCACGCCAGCACGAACGGCAGGATGTATTTGCGCTGAAACAACGAGTCCGAATTTTTGCCGGCGGAATTCTTGGCAGATTTTTCCGCCGTCTCGATGTCTTCCATTTCCTGCAATTCCATTTCGGCCTGCTCGTCGGAGCGTGAACGCAGCAGCGCACGCAACGCCGCCTCTTTTCTGCCGCGACGGAAAAGCCAGCGCGGCGATTCTGACACCATGAACGCGCCGATGACGAATAAAAGTCCCGGCGGCAGCGAGACCCAGAAAATGCTGCGCCAGGCGGTGTCCTTGAACGCAAACAGCTTGTCCGCGTCGCCGAGCCCGGCAACTTCCTCGACGCGGCCGCTGAAATAAAACCCGATGACCGCCGCCGCGACGAAGCCGAGCGTGAGCAGCCATTGGAAAATGCCCGTGCCTTTGCCGCGCGCCGAGGCGGAAAGACACTCGGCGAGATACAGCGGCACGACCACGCCGATCAGCCCGCCGCTGATGCCTTGCAACAGCCGACCGAAAACCAGCGCGTCGTAGCTGTGCGACAACGCGATGGCTGGCACGCTGACGACAAACAGCCCGCCGCTGAAAATCATCATGTTTTTACGGCCGAAAAAGTCCGCGAGCGCGCCGGCGAACAAGGTGGAAATCACGCCGCCCAGCAAAACGGCGGCGACGATGAAGGAAAGCTGGTTGGCATTCAGGCCGGAGGTGGCTTCAAGATACGGCAGCGCGCCGGCGATGATGCCGACATCCACGCCGAAAAGCAGTCCGCCCAGGCCGGCGACGAAGAGCAGGAAACGGTTGTAACCGGATTTGGCGGACGCGCCCGAATGAGTTGGAGCAGGATTCATTTTGTTATTCACAGCCATCGCCGGTCAGCGACCTTGTGCCATTTTTCCGTGGCGGTTGTTTTCTCGCCTGTGTTGATTGCATCCGGAAGAAAATTCTTAACCCATTCCCGCCGATTAGAAAGACAAAACATGTCGTTTTTATTCCGTTTTGTGACCTATAAATTCAAACGCCTGTGCCAGCCGACGACCCCGGGCCGGCGGCCATGCCGGCAGTTGCCGCGCCCCCGATCCCAAAAAGTGTTCGCGTGCGGTGACTGCTTGAATCCGCCGGTGCCGCCATGTTTGAAAGCGGAGGCGAAATCGCCGATGTCGCCCTGCGAGTTCATTTAATCGTCTTGCATGGATCCTGTGGTCGGACCCCGTTATGTCAGCGCCCCGCCGGTTTACTGCCATTGCCGCGCGCCGACGTGGCGGTTGCATGCTGCAAGAATGCTCCGCCCGGAACTGTGAAAGCCTGCCGGAAACAGAGGAAACAACGCGGTTCCATTGCCTTGAGCCTTCTCCAAAAGTGCTGACCCGCTCCCAAGAGGGGTCAAGGTTTTCCTTCAGTCCTTTCGTAACGGGTTTCCGATTTTGCATTGCTGTTTTAGGTCTCGAATGATAAGAACATCTGTATATTAAAGTAAGTTTCACTTAAAAGTCAACAATCCGTTTTCGATCAAAAATGGAAACTGCAAGCTTCCTCAATGCCATAGCCCGCGAACATTGCGAGAAAACATATCCGTGCCAGGGACCTGCGCCAGGCTCGAGACGGCCGGCGGTGGACGTGGAAATACCTTTGATTATGTGGATTTGCCGGCAACAACATTTCCCGAAGCAGGCGGTTGAGGTTTGGTTCCGAATCCATTTGCACACGAGGCGGAGTTGGTAAAAAATACGGTGATGCAGAATTTTCAGACCGGCCATATCACCGGGCAGCGGCACGCCGGGTCTTTCATGGTGCTGGGAGTCGGCTCGTTTGCGCAGAGCATCGGCGGCGCGCTGGCGGATGCGGGCGCGGACGTCATGACTTATCTCACGCGCAATTACGGACATTTTCCGCCCACGCTCGCCGGAAAAACCTTTTCGTGCGACGCCTTTCCAAGTCCGGTGCCGCTCATCAGGGAAAACAAAATTGACGTCGTCATCCCGCAGTCCATTGACTGGGCGACGCAGTCGTGGGCGAAGGATTTGGTGAATTCTGGCGTCGGTATTTTCAGCCCGACCGGCGAGGCGATGCGGATTGAGCGCGAACGCGACTTCGCCCGCGAGCTGTGCGCGAAGTTCAAAATTCCCTTTCCAAAATCATTCGTCGCGTCGAACCGTATTGAGGCGGAAAAAATTCTCGCGAAAAATCCGCAGCCTTTCGTCATCAAAAATCCGCTCTGCTCGCCGACCAGCCCGGTGCATACGGTCATGTGCGAGACCGTTGCCGACACCCGGGCGTGGCTGCGCCAGGTGAATTATGCCGAGGGCGTTTTTCTTCAGGAGTATCTTGGCCGTGCCGAAGCCGGCCACATTGCACTGGTGAGCGGCGGCGAAATCCATTCGCTCGTCACGAACCAGGAATACAAATACGCTTTCAACGGCAACCTCGGCATCGTCGCCGGCGCGCCGCTGGGCGGACTCGTCGAACGCGACGAGAATGACAAATACGGTCTGGCGCGGGAACTGATTCATCCGCTGAAGCCGTGGCTGCGCGAATCCAAATTCGACGGGCCGCTGCAAGTAACGGCCATCAAGCGCGGCGGCCAATGGCACGTCATCGAATACAACATCCGCATCGGCGTCACGTCCGGCCCGATGATTTTGCGGATGCTGAAAAATCCGGCGGAGGTCGTTTTGCAAACGGCGCGGAATAAAAAGCTGAATTTGCTGTTCAACGACAAATTAAACTTCGGCTGTTCGCTGACGCTGGCGGGCTACGGCTATCCGTTCACGCAAGTGCGCGGGCCGCAACTGCCGTTGGAAGTGGACGGCAAATTCGACTGCAACGTCTGGTGGAACGAAGTCGCGCGCGGGGCGGACGGCCAATTGATCGCCACCGGCCATCGGATCGCGGATGTGATTGCGCTCGCACCGACTTTGAAGGCCGCGATCGCGAAGGCCTATGTGAACATCCGCAAAATCCGCGTCGTCGGCAGCTATTTCCGCACGGACGTCGGTCAAAGCCTGTGGCCGCCGGGCGCGGCGTGAGGCGGGAATCGTTGAATCGTGAACTGTGAACCGGGCCTGCCTCCGTGACCGGTTCCCGATGCAACGATTCACGATTTAACGATTCGACGAACCCCAGTTTTGTGGTAAACCATTCCCTGATGTTTCGATGAAACTAAATTCTGAAAATTTTCCGCTACGGCCGGCGTGGACCGAGATTGATCTCGGCAAGCTGCGCCGCAATCTGCAACTGATCCGCCGCGACTTGCCGAAGCGCGTCCGGCTGCTGGCGGTCGTCAAGGACGAGGCTTATGGTCACGGCGCGCTGGACGTGGTGCGCATCGCGCTCGAAGAGGGCGCGACGTATTTCGGCTTGAGCAATCTGGAAGAAGCCATGACGCTGCGCGACGCGGGCATCACCGCGCCGCTGCTGCTGCTTGGCGAACGCCAGGAGGCCGAACTCGAATGGTGCGTGGCGCATGACCTGACGGTTTGCATGAACGAACCGCACGCCGTCCGCAAACTCGCCAGGCTCGCGGCAGATTTCGGCAAACAGGTTCCGGTTCACGTCAAAATCCAAACCGGCATGAGCCGCTACGGCGTGCGCTGGGACGAAGCCTTGCCGCTCATCGAAAAAATCCTGGCCGAAAAATCATTGCTGCTCGAAGGCGTGATGACGCATTTCGCACAGTCGGATGAAACGGACAAGTCGTTTGCGGATCTGCAGTTTGCGCGGTTCAACGAAGTGCTGCGCGCGCTGGAGCAGCGGAATATTCCCGTGAAACTGCGGCACTGCTGCAACAGCGGCGGCCTTCTCGATCTGCCACACGCGCATTTGGACATGGTGCGGCCGGGCATTTTGCTTTACGGCGTTTTCCCGTCGCAGGTCTGCCGGCAGATTCCGGGCATTGAGCCGGTGATGTCCGTCAAGGCGCGCATCGCGGCGATCCAGAAATTAAAACCCGGCGATGTCGTCGGCTACGGGATGCGTTACACGGCGAAGACCGAGCGGCGCATCGCCATCCTGCCGATCGGTTACGGCGACGGCTTTCCGCGCGTGCGGAACGAGGGCTGCGCGCTCATCCACGGCCGGCGCGCGCCGCTGGTCGGCGGCATCGCGATGGACGCGCTGATGGTGGACGTCACGGACATTCCACAGGCGCAAATGTGGGACGAAGCGGTCATCATGGGCCGGCAGGGTGCTGATGAAATCACCGTGCGCGACATTGCGAAACTGAAAAACTCCGTGACTTACGACGTGCTGACGAACTGGCGTCTCCGGCTGCGGCGGAAACCGGTGAATGGCCAAAAGAATTTTAGCCACGGATTGAACACGGATGAAACACTGATTGCGAAATAAGTTTCCGAATGATTTCTTATTTTATAATGGCTGTTGGAGGTTTCTATGACCGCGATGCTACGAAGGGGCAAGTTATTGCCTATGTCGTAATTCTTGTGTTCGTAAGTGTCGTGGCTTTTGTAGCCATAAAAAATAAGCGAAAATAAACTGCATTTCAATTTGTGAAACTCCTTTTTTCCGAGCAAAACTCCGACTACGAGCATTACCAGTTTCCGTATGCCATCTGGGCCGTGCCGGAGGACGGCGAGGCGCCGTCGGACATTTTCAACGCCGGTTTTCTGCCGTCGTCGCGCCAGCTTGACCGCTTTTATCTCTGTCGCCAGATCCGCGTCAGTCTGCCGAAGTTCAAGCCGTCGTCCGAGAACCGGCGGATTCTCCGCAAGGGCACCGGCATCGAGGTGAAGCTGGTGCCGCGCGAAAAATTCGATTACACGCCGGAACGCCGCCAGTTTTTCAAGACCTACGCCGACATCAAGTTCGGCAGGGATGTGATGACCTTTGAGCGGCTTGACGGTCTGTTCGGCGCGCCGATCATCTCCCATCTGCTGGTCTTCACGGACACGGCGACGGGCCGGGAAATCGGCGTGGCGACGTTGTATCTGGAGGGCAAGGCGCTGGCGTTTTATTACTACGCGTTCTACGACCTGAATTATTACGCCCGCAACCTCGGCATGTTCATGATGACCTCGGCGGCGGTGGCGTTCGCGGCACGCGGCACGCGGCATCTTTACCTCGGCTCCTGTTATCTGGAGAGCGCGCTTTACAAGACGCAGTTCGCGGGCGCGGAATTTTTCAACGGCTTCCGCTGGTCGGACGACCTGAAGGAACTGAAATACATCTTGCGCCGCGACAAGAAGGAACGGCGCCAGCACCTGCTCGAAAACGAGGAATATCGCAACGAATTTTACGGCGGCGAACTGATCAAGATCACCGCCGAAAGCCTGTTTCGGGTGAAGCTGGGCTGAGGCCTTTATTCCGCCGGCGGCCCGCAGCTCTCCCGGTTCTTTTGCGGCTGCGAGCGAAAGGGCCGCGGCAAAAGGGCAAGAAAGCCACAACTTTTTCTTTCCGTTTGTCCGGCGCGAACCGTATGCTCAAGACCGTTGAATTTAAGCCGGAAAACCCAAATTAAATCATGGCTGCCAACCCCTCCACCACAACTGCGGACTCCCAACGGCTGACTTCGCTCGACGCGCTGCGCGGCTTCGACATGTTCTGGATCCTCGGCGCGGATTCGTTTGTCTATGCGCTGCACGAGATGAGCGACAACCCGGTGACGAAGTTTTTCGCGGCGCAGCTCGACCATGCCGAATGGGAAGGCTTTCATTTCTACGACCTGATTTTCCCGATGTTCGTTTTCATCATGGGCGTCTCCACGGTCTTCTCGCTGACCAAAATCATTGAGCGCGAGGGCCGCGCCGCCGCCGTGAAACGCGTATTGAAGCGCGGCGTGCTGCTGTTCGTCGTCGCCTTGATTTATTCCGGCGGTTTCACCAATCCGTGGCCGGACATGCGGCTGATGGGCGTGTTGAACCGCATTGCGCTGTGTTACACATTTGGCGGGCTGCTGTTCATTTTCTGCAATCTGCGCGTGATGATGGCGGCTGCCGTGGCGCTGCTGCTCGGTTATTGGGCGCTGCTGGAATTTGTCCCGTTTCCTGATGTGCGCCCGACGCCCGGCGGCACGTCTGTCATCACCAAGGAGGCCGGTTTCAATAATGTGTCGCAGCTCAACCTGGCCAGCACGAATCTGCTGCGCGGCTCCTTCATCCAGGGCGTCAACCTGACGGATTATCTCGACCAGAAATATCTGCCCGGCCGGAAATATGACGGCACCTACGATCCCGAAGGCATTTTGAGCACGCTGCCCGCGTTCGCAACCGGGCTCCTGGGCATTTTCGCCGGGCTGCTTCTGCGGAACAAATCCGTGCCGGACAAGAAAAAAGTTCTTTGGCTCATCGGCGCGGGCGCGGCCGGCGCGGCGATTGGCTGGCTTTGGGGGATGGAATTCCCCATCATCAAAAAAATCTGGACCTCGTCCTATGTTCTCATCGCCGGCGGCTACAGCGCGATGCTGCTGGGCCTGTTTTACTGGCTGGTGGACGTGCAGAAAAAATCGGCCTGGTGCCGGCCGTTCGTCTGGATCGGCATGAACCCGATCACCTTGTATCTCACCAGCAATTTTCTGGGATTTGAAAGGCTCGCCCAGCGGATTGCCGGCGGCCCGGTGAAGGGCTTTTGGGACACGCACGTCGCCAGCGGTTTCGGCGAACTGGTCATCGCGGCGGTCGGCGTGGCGCTGTTCGTCTGGTTCGCGCGCTTCCTGTATCAGCGCAAAATTTTCCTGCGGCTGTGACCGGCGGCAGTCAGGATTTTACCATCGGTTGCCGGCAAACGCTGGTCCCGGATTTTGAAGGCCGGATCGAAATGACGGCGGCCTCGTCTTTCGCATTCTCCAAGTGAAACGGAAACCTGAACGGCCGGAAAATAAATCCCGGTTCAATCACGCCGGCGGCGGCAGCCGCAACGTCGCGTCCAGCGGCTGGATGTCCGCCAGTTCTTTCCCAGAAGTGGGGCCGCCGAGTTCCGCCAGCCGCTCGCCCGCCGGGCGCACGCGCGTTTGAAAACTGGATGCGGCGGCGCTGAAAGCGCTGTTGGCCTTTTCCAAGCCTGCGCCGACAGTTGCAAAATGCTCGGTGAACTTCACCACGCGCGCATAAAATTCCTGCGCCGCCTCGGCGATCTTCTGGGCGTTCTCGGTCTGCGCATGCTGCTGCCAGCTCACGCTCACGGAACGCAGCAGCGCAATCAGCGACGCCGGCGTCGCCAGCAAAATCCGTTTCTCCGCCGCCCAGACAATTAAATCGTGGTCACCCTCCAGCGCCGCGCTGAACAGCGATTCCGCCGGCACAAACAACACGACATAATCCAGCGCGTTCGGGAACTGGCGCGGATAATCGCGGTCGGCCAGCGCCTTGATGGTGCCTTTCAATTTGGCCACATGCGCCGCCAGCGCCTCGGCGCGCTTCACCGGCTCCGCCGTTTCCAGCGCGTTCAGGAAATCGAAGTCCGGCACTTTCGCGTCCACGATGATGAAGCGGTCGCCCGGCAGTTTCACGACGAGGTCGGGACGGTTTTCGCCGGACGACGTTTGTTCGGTGAAATCGCAATGCGCGCTCATGCCCGCCGCCTCGACGACGCGGCGCAAGGTTTCCTCGCCCCATTTGCCGCGCGCCTGGTTCGAGTGCAACACCAGCCGGAACTGCTGCGTCTCCTGCGCGAGGGCGGTGCTTTGCTGGGAGAGCAGTTCCAACTGTTTCTTCACCTCGCCGAGCGCGGACGACTGCGCGGCGCTGTTTGACTGCAGATTTTTCTGATACGTTTCGAGCTGCTGCTTGAGCGGCTCAACCAAACCTTTAATGGCCTCCTGCCGCCGCGCCAGATCGCCTTTGGCCGTCTCTTGAAATTTGCCGAACGACTGTTCCGCCAGCCGCAGAAATTCCGGCGCAGACTGTTTCAGCGCGTCGGCGCTCAACGCCTTGAACGTGTCGCGCAAGTCGGCCAGCGCCTTTTCCTGCGCGGCCCTGGCCTCGCGCAAGGTTTGCTCGTGAAGCTGCTTCTGCTCGCCGAGAATTTTTTCCGCCGCCGACTGATTCGCCTGCGCGGTGGCGAGCGCAGTTTTGCCTTGCGAAAGCTGCTCGCGCGTCTGTGTCAGCTCAGATTCACGCTGCGCGAGCTGCTGGCGCAATTCGCCTTCCGCGCCGCCACGGCCGCGCCCCAGCAGCCAGCCGACGAGCAGACCCAGTCCGCCGCCAACGGCAAATCCGATCAATAGATAAACTCCGGCAGGCATGGTTCAATTCAATCGGGTGAACAGTTTTTTTTCGTAATCCGCCACCAGCCGCCGCCTGCCTCGGCTGACGATCTGGTGGCCTTCGGCGCGCAGGCGCCTGGCGACACCTTCAACCCCGCCGGGATATTTTGGATTGATCTCGCCGCCGGTTTTCAGCGTGCGCCAGAACGGCGTGATGCGTTTTGCACCCTCGGCTTCCGCCTCGGCGGCGGCGTGGGCGGCAATCCACGAAAAAATTCCGGTCGTCAGCGGACACGCGAAATCCGTTCCATGCTGTTTGGCCAGCGCGGCGCGCAGTTCATTGATCGTGACAACGCGGCCTTTGGGCACCTGCCGCATCAAGGCGTCCACTTCGCGCGGAGCGGGGATGACAAACGTGCCTTCGCCCCAGCGTTTTGAATACTTGCCAGCGGCCTCGCCGACCTTCGGCAGGTCTTTGTCATCCGCCAGTTTTTCGCGCCAGGATTTTTTTGGTTTCATACGGCCTCCGGTTTCACTTGGATGGCGGTGGCATGTCACCGCTTTCTACGCGCCGACAGGCGGCGCACTCTCAATTCAAAAATGCGCGACGACTTCGATCTCCACAGTCGCGCCCTTGGGCAGGCCGGCGACCTGGACCGTCGAGCGCGCGGGGAAATTCTCCGTGAAATACTTCGCGTAAATTTCATTCACGCCGGCAAAATTGGCGAGGTCGGTCAAGAACACCGTGCTTTTCACGACGTTCGCAAACGTCAGCTTCTGGTCGTCCAGAATCGCCTTCACGTTTTGGAGCACGCGCTCGGTCTGCATTTTGATGTCGCCGGTCACGAGGTTCCCGTCCTTCGGATCAATCGGAATCTGGCCGGCGCAGAACAGCAGGTCGCCGACGCGGACGGCGTGATTGTAGGGGCCGACGGCCGCGGGTGATTTTGCGGGCTTGATGATGGTTTTGACTGCCATAAAAGGTTGTGCAAGATCTAGCGGCTTTGCGCGGCAAGGTCAAGAAACGTCTGCCGAGCGGGGCGCGTTCTGCAAGCGGTATTCTTCAAGAATCCGCATGGTATCGGCGGAGGCATACCAATCGCCCCAAATCAACTGGAGCGAATCCACCTTGGTTTCACCAAAGTTTGTTTGCCGGTTTTCTTCCAGCCGGGCGGCCAGCAATTTCCAATCCGCCGCCGGATTGCGGAAGCGCATGATGGTCATGTGCGCGGCGCTGATGGTGTAACGGCGATCCAATTTGTCCCCAAAACCTTTTTGCGCGAAACCCTGCCGGATTTCATCGCGGATTCTTGCCAGGCCGTCATCCAGCGGGAAACCCTGGATCAACACCGCGCCGGGCGTGGCGGTGACTCCGTGGAAACCTAGTTTGAAGGAACGGTGACGGCTGAGGATCTCGCGGAGCAGGCTCCGGAAAGAAGACAGGTGGACCATCTCTTTTCGCCAGAATTCAGTTCCCGAAATGATCGAGATCACCGTGACGTGAAGCTGTTCGGGCTGGTAAAAGTATTGGCCCGGAAACATTTCGGCCAGCGGATCCAGAAAAACCCTTATTTTAGCCTGCACTGGAAGGGATGGCCGCAATGCCAGCGTCACCCCGCGTCGCAGATCTTTTGTCTGGTCGGCCAGATGCTCGTCAATTTGTGGCTGGCCGCGTTCAAAGGCCGGAGCCGCTTCGCCCCAAAGCTGCTCGTAAATCCGCGTTGTGATGGGAATGCTCATCGCCCGGCCCGGTGTGTTTCAAACCAGACGGATGGCGGGGAAGAAGCCGCCGCGCCGGAAGGATTCGCTCATTTTTATTATTGAAAATCAATGGTGCATCAGATCTTCAATCTCGTCGGCTTCAATTGGAATGTCCGCCATCAAATCAAGCTGCCCGTTCTCGGTGACGAGCACGGTGTTTTCAATGCGCACGCCGAAACCTTCTGCCTTGACATAAATCGCCGGCTCGACGGTCAGCACCCAGCCCGGCGCGATTTTGAAATGATTGTAAGTCACGTCATGCACGTCGAGGCCGATCGGATGCGACACCCCGTGCATGAAGAACGGCCGCACGGCGGGATTCTCCGGCGTCTGCTTTTTGAGCTGCGACACTTTCAGCAGGCCGAGGTCCACGCACTCTTTCGCGGTGATCTCCTCACATTCGGAGCGCAGATCTTTGGTCGTCTTGCCGGGCACGAGCGCGGCGACCTGCGCGTGGAAAACGCGCAGCACGGCGCTGTAAACCTGTTTTTGCCGCCGCGTGAAATGTCCGCTCACGGGAATCGTGCGCGTCAAATCGCTCATGTAATTTCCCAGGCCCGCCGCGACATCGAGCAGGAGCAAATCGCCTTTCTTGCAAACCTGGTCGTTCTGGCCGTAATGCAAAATGTTGTTGTTCGCGCCGCCGGCGATGATGGGCGGATACGCGAACTGGCCCTTGTGCCGGATGAATTCATGCGCGAACTCGGCCTCGACTTCAGTCTCGTTCACGCCGGGTTTTAGAAATTTGCAGACGCGCTTGAAACCTCTGCCGGTCAGGTCGCACGCGGCTTTGATGGCGTCAATTTCGTATTGGGATTTGACGGCGCGCAGCTCGTGCATCAGCGGCGCGAGACGTTGATAGCGGTGCAGCGGAAACTGTTTCCGGCATTCGCGGATGAACCGCGCATCGCGCGTCTCCACGGTCACGTCGGCGCGCTGATGTTCGTTGCTGTTGAGATAGACATTTTCCAGCTCGCAGACGAGCTGCCGGAAAATCACCGGAAATTCCGAAAGCCACTTCACGTTTTTGATGCCGGAAATCGCCGCGGCTTGTTCTTTCGTGAGCTTGTGGCCTTCCCAGATGGCAAGGTGTTCGTTCGGCTGGCGCACGAAAAGAATTTCACGGTGGTTCGGATCAAACGCCTCCGGCGCAAGCAGCAGGATGGTTTCCTCCTGATGCACGCCGGTGAGATAAAACAAATCGGCGTTTTGCAGATGCCCCAGCGAACCGTCGGCGTTCGTGGGCATGATGTCGTTGGCGTTCAAAACCGCCAGCGAGCGCGGCAACAGTTTTTTGACGAGACGCCCGCGGTTCAGCGTGAACAGCGCGGCGGGAAGGGGAATGGCTTTCATGTTGAAATAATTTACCCGTCCAGTCTAAGGCCGCCGCCGGGAAAAATTAAGCGAATTCAATCCGAATTCCGGAACCGGCAGCGGTTGCCAACCGGCGGAGTCGGAGCTGGTTTTCAAAGATGAACCGGACCGGCTGGATGCGAGTTTACTTGCGCAGCCACACCAGGCCGCCCAACCCGGCGACCAGCAGACCGGACACCGCCCAGGTCGCGGCATTGGCCGAGTGGGGTGCCAGCGTGAGCGCCGCCGCGCCGGTGGCCGGGCCGAGAAAAATTCCCGCGCCGATGCACGCCTCGTGCAGCCCGCCATGCTCGCTGCTGGCTTCGCCGACATCCATCGCGTAGAACAACGACGAATAATAAATCAGCCCGGTCGCCAGGCCGAAAAAGATCTGCGCCACGACCACCAGCCAGAGCTGCGGCGCCAGCAGGATCGTCGCGAGGCTGACGATGAGCAGCAGAAACGCGCCCAGCAGCCAGCGGAACCGGTATTGCCAGCCCCGCCACTGCCACAAAACCGCGAATGCGGCGAAGCGCCCGAAAAACCAGACGGAACAAACCAGCCCGGCCTGCGTGGGCGACAGCGCGAGTTTTTGCGCGACGCCCGGCATGACGGCGATGAGCGTGTTGATGGCAACGTAGGCGAACGGATTGGCGAGCCACGCCATTTTCAAAAACGCCTGCGGGCTGACCGGCAGGCTCCGCGCGGATGTTTCCGGCGCGTGATGTTCTTCCCTGGGCGGTTCCGGCGTGGCGGCGAGCACGACGTCGTGATGTTTTTCCAGCCAGAGCAGCAGGAGAAATTGCGCGCAGAAAATTCCCGCCGGCAGCCAGAACACCGCCCCGGCGCCCAGCGCGTCGTAAAGTTTGCCGCCGGTGAAATACGCGAACGCCGCCGTGCCGGCCCAGGTGCAGTTGTAGATGCCGACCATTTCCTGCACGCCGGCCTGCGTCTCGCGCTCGCTCACCAGCGCCTCGAGCGCGGGCCAGGTGAGCAGCAGCACCGCGTTGTAAACGGCGAGCCAGGCGAGCTGGGCGACGACACCGTGCGCCAGCGCGCCGCCCACCATCACCACTGCGAGGCTGATGAAGCCGATTTTCAGGCTTAACACCCGGCCGAACCGCGCGGCGAATTTGCCGCCCTGCCACGCGGCGAAGATGTAAATGAAACCGCACAATGCGGAGGTCCAAAGATTTTCGCGGTTGCCAAAGCCAAAACGGTCGCGGAGGAAAAAGAACAGGTAGTTGAAATAATAAGACGTCGCCAGGGTGTTCAGGCCCGCGAGCGTGAAATAACCGGCCTTGAGCTGGCGATGGGTCATCGGGAAATTTCCTCGATGGCCTGCCGGCAATACCATTTCACCGCGCCGCTCATCGGCGGCGAAAGCGCATCAAGTTCGGCGGATGAGCACCAGCGGATGGCGTGATGTTCTGCGGCGGCCAGTTTGGTTCCGGCGGCGGCGGGGCCGCCGCCCTTTGGGCGCGCCCAATACATCATGCCGATGTGTTCGTGCGTGCCGCTGATGCGGTGGATGTCGAGAAAACGCGGCGCGATGAGCGCGCGGGTGCCGGGCGAAGTCGTGGGCGGACGCTCGCCGAGCAGTTCCACGTCGAGACCGCTTTCTTCCTTCGCCTCGCGCAACGCGGCCTGTTCCGGGTCTTCGTCCAGCTCGATGTGTCCGCCGAGCGGCAGCCATTTGTCGAGCTGGCGATGGTGGATGAGCAGGATTTTGCCGTCGTGAACAACAAAGACCGCGACGGTGAAATCAATTTTTTCATGGATGTGAGCCATTTATTGCCGGGAAATTTTAACAACAAAGCCGCCAAGGCGCGAATGAAGAATTATTCAGGCCACCGGCAGTCGGCGGACGCGGATTTGAGAAACATCTGTTGCAACAAATCGGCGCGGTCAAAAACTGACTGTCAGGATTATGCCGGGTTGGAAACGGACTTGGTCAAACGCTGACCTGTCCGCAGAACTATTCCCCCGGTGAAATTCTTCTGGAGAACCGGCCAGTCCTTGAAGCTGCCGACTTGGCTTTCTGCCGGGCACGATGACATCGGACGTTAAAAATCATACAGCCCGCTGTCGTGCGTGTAGCCGCCGGCACCCGCGCTGCCTGCTTCGCCGCCCATGAAATCGCCGAGCACGTCGCCCATGTCGGCCTCGATTTTCTCCGGGTCTTCGCCGGCTTCGAGCCGCTTGATGGCTACGTCGAGTTCTTTCGGCACGGAACCGGCGGGCAGGATGTCCTTCATTTTTTTCATCATGTGCGCCATGTGCCTGGGATTGTTCTCGTCCAGATGCTCCAGGTCGCGCTCCATGTCGGCCATTGCACGGGCCATGCGCGGGTCGTCAAAGTCCGGCGGCGGGGGACCGCCCGGCGCACCGGCATCGGTTTTCGCCGGTGTTTCCTTCGGCCCCTTGGTCATGGCAAAGCGGCTGACCTGCTTGGACATTTTTTTGCTGCCACACCTGGGGCAGACCGGAAGACGTCCGGGATTCACGCGCTTGGAGAGAAAGCTGTAAATCCGGCGGCACTTTGGACAGGCAAATTCGTAGATCGGCATGACGGCATTTATAATTTGCGTTTTGCGATGAACGCGCCACAACAAAACACGAGTCCGGCGGCAGTTCCGGACTCGGAAGTCGTATGTCGCCAATGGACTTATTTCATCCGGTCGAAAGTTTTCTGAAGGATCTGCCAGTCTTTGAGGCCGGTGAACTTGCTTTGGAAACTCCGGTTGATCTCGGCTTCCTTCGCGTTTTTCGTCGGCTTGCTGACGTTGTAAAAAACACCGAAGTTGCCGGGAAACTCCGCGCTGGCCAGCTTGTAGGCCGCGAGCTCGTCGGTCACGTCGTGGCTCTTCGGAATTTCATTGAACACGCCGCCCTTGCGCGGATTGGCGGCATCGAACGCGCCTTCGTAAAATTCCACGCATTCGCTCAAGCAATGAACGAAGCTGAAACCGTCGTGGTCCATCGCGGCCTCCATCATCGCCAGGACGTGGTTGGGATTCGAGGCGGTGGTGCGCGCGACGAACGTGGCGCCGACGGCGATGGCCTGCTTCGACGGATTGATCGGATAATCCACCGCGCCCCAGATGTCGGTCTTGCTCTTGAAGCCGAGCGGCGAGGTGGGCGAGGTCTGTTTTTTCGTCAGGCCGTAAACCTGGTTGTCCATGACGACGAGCGTCATCTTGATGTTCTTGCGCGCGGTGTGGGTGAAGTGGTTGCCGCCGATGGAAAACGCATCGCCGTCGCCGCTGAAGGCGAAGACGTGCAAATCCGGGCGCGCGAGCGAAACGCCGCTGGCGAACGGCAGCGCGCGGCCATGAATGAAATGCGCGCCGTGCGCCTGCACGAAATACGGAAACCGGCTGGAGCAGCCGATGCCGGAGATGGAGGTGATCTTCTCGTGCCACAGCTTGCGCTTTTCAATCAGCTTGAAATACAGCGCGAGCACGGAAAAGTCACCGCAACCGGGGCACCACGTCGGATGGTCGGCGACGATTTCCTTGCGCGTCAAGCCCGGACGTTCACCGGTGGCGGGTTTGGGGGCATTGATGGAGACAACGGGATTTTCGGTCAAAGTCTGGCTCATATTTTTTGGCGGTTGAGATTATTTGCGCGCTTTGTTTTTCACCAGCTCGACGATTTCCTTCACCTTCCAGGTGAGGCCGTCGGTCTTGTTGATGCCCTGGATCTTCGCGTCGCAATAACGGGCGCGAAGCACCGCGCCGAGCTGGCCGTAGCCATAAAGACCTTCATCATTCATTTCCACGACGAACACATGATGGAAGCCGGAGAAGATATTTTCCAGCCCGTTCGGCAGCGGATTAATGTGGCGCAGGTGAATCGCCGAAACGCTGTCGCCGGCGGCGCGGAAACGATCCACGGCCTCGCGGATCGGGCCTTCGGTGGAACCCCAGCCGACGAGCAGGACATTGCCTTCCGGCGGGCCGTAAATTTTCGGCACCGGCAGCGTGGCACCGAGCGCCTGCAATTTCTTGCGGCGTTTGGCGTTCATCTGCATGTGCAGTTTCGGCGAGCCGGTCGGATGGCCGAACTCGTCATGTTCGAGGCCGGTGGCGATGGGATACTTGCCGTCCAGAATGCGCGTGCCCGGCTTGACGTGCGGCGTGACACCGTCCTTGGCCGCCAAGTCATAAGGTTTGTGCGTCGCTACCGGCGTAAAATCCGGCGTGATGTCCTGGCAGATTTTTTGGAGGTTCGGCTCCACAAACGCCTCGATGCGCGTGGCAATGCCCTGATCCGTCAGGAAAAAAACCGGCGTATTGTATTTGCGGGCGATGTTGACGGCCTCAATGGCCATGTAGAAACAATCTTCCACGTTCGCGGGCGCGATGACGACGCGCGGGGCGTCGCCGTGACCGCCGTTGATGGCGATGTTCAAATCGGACTGCTCAATGTTCGTCGGCATTCCCGTCGAAGGACCGCCGCGCTGGACGTTGATGACGACCAGCGGCATTTCCGCCATGACCGCCCAGCCGATGGCTTCGGTCTTGAGCGAAATGCCGGGTCCGCTGGAACCGGTCACCGCGACACGTCCGGCAAAGCTCGCGCCAATCGCCATCGAGACGGAGGCGATCTCATCTTCGCACTGAATGAACGAACCGCCATACTTCGGCAGTTCGCGCCGGAGCAGTTCCATGATGTCCGTCCAGGGCGTGATGGGATAACCCGCGCCGAAACGAACACCGGCGGCAATGAGGCCGTAACCGATGGCTTCGTTGCCGTTCATCACGACCTGGTGGACGCCCTTTTTCTGGCTGTCGGTGAACTGGAAAGTTTCCACCAAGTTGCTGGGCGAATTTGCAAAGCCTGCGTGGAACGCCGCCAGCGCGTTGTTCAAAATGCTCGGATCTTTGCCGGTGAAACGCTCGCCGATGAGCTTTTCGAGTTTCGGCACATTCAGGTCAAACATCTTGGCGATGAGGCCGAGGGCATAAATGTTTTTGCCCTTGTCCTTGGCCGTGCCGCCAATGGCCTCGACCGTGAGCGAGGAAATCGGGATGCCGACGTGGTGATAGTCGTTCTGCCATTCCGGTTTGGGCGCCACATGGTCGGAATCGTAGAGCACAATGCCGTTTTTCTTGAGCGAGGTGATGTGGCCTTCGTAGCTGTGCTGGTAAAATGCCAGCAGCACGTCGGCATCATCGCCGGCCGTCAGAACCTCGCCGCTGCCAATGCGCACCTGGAAAATGGACGGTCCGCCCGAAATCGTGGACGGAATGGTCATGAAGGTCATGACTTCCTGCTCGCTGCGGCCAGCCAGCCGCGCGAGAAAGCCGCCGATGGCCTGGATGCCGTCCTGCGAATTGCCGGCGATCCGGATCACCGCTTCGTTGATCCGGGAGACTTTTTTCGCGCCACCCGCCGCCGGCGCACCTGTCAATGTATCACTCATGGAACTTTCAATTAAAAGTTAACCGCGACGCAAGGTGGGTTTGGCGGCTGAAATGAACTTCAGCGCGACACCATTGCCGGGATACAGTAAGCGACTACTGCCAACCGTGTCAAATTCTAATGCAATGTTTATCTTGTTGCAATGAAGCGTCTTGCAAAACGACAGCGGGCGGCAGAAGCAGGGCAAAACATGCATATTAGTCAGATTTATATCCACCTGGGACAATATCAGGCGGTTCCCGCCACTTGCCGCCGGCCGGCCGGGTGGGTTAGCGTGGCGGCACGAAATGACCTTGCAGGAACAATATGACGCCGCGATGCTCGATTTCAGCCGGGGCGAATTCGCCGCCGCGCAGTCCGGTTCGCCGGGGGCAACGCCGGGAAGCGATTTAAAATTGCAGACGGCCCGGCCCGAACCGCCGCCGGCAAAAGTCATCCGCAGGCCCGACAAATTTCCTGAACAGCCGTGGAAGAAAAAAAGTTGATGGTGAATGATTGATAACTGATAAAATCCCAAGATGAAATCCGCCTACGAACTCGCCATGGAGCGTTTGAACAAAACCGCGCCCACCGTGAAACTCACCGCCGCGCAGAAAAAGGAGCTGGCCGAACTCGAATCCCAATATGCGGCGAAAGTCGCCGCGCGCGAAATTGCGCTCAACGGCGAGCTTGCCAAAGCCGCCGATGATTTTGAAAAGGAGAAATCGCTCCGCGACCAGTTGGTCAGCGAGCGCCGGAAACTTCAGGCCGAACTGGAGGAGAAAAAAGAACGCGTGCGGCGGGGCGCATGATGACCGGCCGGTTCATCCAGCCATCAGCATTCACCAAAGTCATTGCGCGGATTTGAATTTCCGCTATAACGCCGCGCCATGTTGCAACATCTTTTCCAGCCTCTGCTTGATTGGTATCAGACCGCGCTCGAAACCGGCGGCTATTATGTCGTCGGCCTGCTGATGACGGCGGAAAGCTCCGTGCTGCCGTTGCCGAGCGAAAGCATCATCCCGCTCGCGGCCAGTTGGTCCCACTCGCATCCTGAAAAATATCACATGAGCATCCCGGGCATCGTCATCGCGGGCGCGTTCGGCTCCTGGCTGGGCGCGACAATGGTTTATTGGCTGGCGCGCAAGGCCGGCCGGCCGCTGCTCATGCGTTATGGCCGCTGCCTTTTGATCACGCCGGAAAAAATCGAGAAGGGCGAACGCTGGTCGGCGCATTACGGCGCGGCGGGCGTGTTCATCGCGCGGCTGCTGCCGGGCGCGCGGCAGCTCGTCGGCATTCCCGCCGGCATTGCGCGGATGGACTATAAATTATTTTCCTGCTTCACGCTGCTCGGCTCGGCGATCTGGTGTTCGGTGCTGTGCTATGTCGGCATCAAGGCCGGGCAGGACGAAAAGCTGATGCACGGCGATTTGCAGCGCATCGCCCTCTGGCTCGGCGCGGCCATGCTCGTGCTGGGCGGACTGTATTATTTCTTCGTCCACCGGCACCTGGCGGCGGTGGAAAGGGAAAACAAAACGCAGAAACCGAAGTGAAATTTTGTGCATCCTGCCGCGCTTATTTCACAAACTCGATGCGATATGGATACCTGTAATCCTCGCCGTTGTTGGCCTTGACACCGGCGACAATGGCCAGGATCAGGCCGGCCAGTCCGATCGCCAGCGCCACAAAGAAAAGCAGAAATCCGATGCAGATGAACGACAGGACCAAGCCGGCGCTGGCGGCGGCAACCACGCCAAGCAGCACGGTCAGTTGAAAGTTCAAGGCCGCCTTGCCGTGGACGTCCACGGACGGGAATTCATTTTTCTTGATCTGCCAGACCAGCAGCGGACCGAGCACATTGCCTAACGGAATACCGATGAAACCCGCCAGTGCGCTCAAATGGCAAAGCATGTTCCAAGTGCGCGCCCGGCTTTCAGGATCAAGCGGCGCTGGCGGTGACGAACCTGCCGGCGTGACGGGCGGCGGCGCTTGAGCTTGATTTTCTGACATGGGTTTCCTTTCTCGCGTGGTCCCGTGAATACGCCGGTTTTATTTTGCAGGCAAGCCTTTTTCTTCCGTGAAAATTCCTTTGCGCCGGCGCGCTTTTGCGTGAACCTTTTCCGCAATGGCCGCGTCGGAACACATTCGCCAAAAACTGGGAACCGTCCCGCACAAGCCCGGCGTGTATTTGCACAAGGACCGCCTGGGCACGGTCATCTACGTCGGCAAGGCGCGCGATTTGCGCAAACGGGTGAGCCAGTATTTCCACCCGGGCCGGCGGACGGGCTGGGATTTGAAGTTCAATGCGCTGGTGGAGGCGATCTGGGATTTCGACATCCACGTGGTCAAAAGCGAGCCGGAATCGCTGCTGCTCGAAAGCAGGCTCATCAAGGAATTCAAACCGCGCTTCAACGTCATGCTCCGCGACGACAAGCGCTACCTGATGCTCAAGGTCAACCTGAACGACCTGATCCCAAACTTCGTTTTCACGCGGCTGAAAAAGGACGATGGCGCGCGCTACTTCGGGCCGTTCGTGAATTCCATGGCGCTGCGCCACACCGTCGCGCTCGCGCGAAAACAGTTCAACCTGCGCGGCTGCCGCGTGTTCACGCCCGGCCCGGCGGACTGCAAGCACTGCCTCTACGCGCATCTGAAATACTGCACCGCGCCGTGCGTCGGCAACGTCACGCGCGAGCAATATCTTGAACAGGTCAAGGCCGCGTGCAATTTTCTCGAAGGCCAGTGCCGCGAAATGCAGGGCCAGCTCGAGGCGGAAATGAGAAAAGCCGCCGCCGCGCACGAGTTTGAAAAGGCCGCCGACCTGCGCGACCTTCTCCGCGATTTGCAGGACACGTGGAAGAGAACGGAAAAGTTTGCGCGCGTGCCTTATAATTTGCCGCTGGCGATCAATCCCGAAAGCGATCTGGTGGAACTTGCGAAAATTCTTGGCCTGGCGGCACCGCCGCAGCGGATTGAAGGTTTTGACATTTCCAATATCAGCGGCACATTCGCCGTCGCGTCGCTCGTGAGCTTCAAGAACGGACGGCCCGACCGCGCAAATTATCGGCGGTTCAAAATCAAGACCGTCGTGGGTCAGGACGATTTCGCCGGCATGGCGGAGGTGGTCGGACGCCGTTATTCGCGGCTGAAACGCGAGGCCAAGCCGATGCCCGATTTGATTTTGATTGATGGCGGCAGAGGGCAGTTGAGCGTGGCCTGCGCGGAACTGGCAAAACTCGGCCTGGAAAAAATTCCCATCATCGGCCTGGCGAAGGAGTTTGAGGAAATCTATTTGCCGGGGAAAAGCCAGCCGCAGCGGCCCGGCCTCGATCATCCGGCGGTGAAATTGTTGCAGCGCTTGCGCGACGAATGTCATCGCGTGGCGAACAGCTACAACGCCCAGTTGCGGCTGAAGAAAATTTCCGAGAGCGTGCTGGACGAGTTCCCCGGCATCGGCGAGCGGCGCAAGGCGGCCTTGCTGAAAAAATTCGGCTCGGTGCAGCGGTTGAAATTGGCCACGCTCGAACAACTCGCTGAGGTTCCCGGCTTTGGCGGCAAGGCGGCGGCGGAATTGAAAAACTTTCTCGCCGCCCGCGGCTAGGCTTTGCGTTTTCTGAAAGTGAAAACGGCCACGCTTCCGCCGCCGAGGGTCAAACCAAACCCAAGCAGCAGCAGACATATTTTATTAAGCGTCATGGCTCCTTCGTGCCGGTATTGGGCGACCGCTGGCATGACAAAAGCCATGCCGACCAGAACGCCAATGATTCCTGCGCTGATAATCAAGCTGCGTTTCATGCCGTCCCTTTCACTTTTTTTGAATTCGCTTTTTAGCAATTCAGGTTGACCGATTTGTCTGGCTGACACTTCAAATGCGTTTCGTTCGGTAAGCCCCGGTTGCAATTGTCGTTCGATGTCCTCGCGCAGGTGAATTTCCAATTCCTCCAGCGGCGCGGGTGTTCGAATTCCGGCGGCGAGCATTTGGTTCCGCCATTCCGCGATTTTTTCTTCGAGATTGAACATTTTATCCTTTCGGTTCAGACCTTGGCCGGCTGGAATTTTTTCTGCGCAGCGGCTTCCATTCCCCAAAACAAACCGACAAAAGCGCCTGCCGGTGGAAAATACGCCCATATGAACGCCACCAGAAATTGGCTCATGGTGAAGTCGTGGTGCGGCACGATCAGGCGCAGAAAGACAATCCACCAGAGCGCCACCAGCAGGGTGCCCAAGGCACCGATGGCATCACGGGTTCGCCGGCTGGCTATGACCGGAAAGATCCTGCGGCTCAATCTCCCGGCCCAGGCGAGCAAAGAAAACACAGCCATCGCCGCCAGGCAGGACATCTCCTCACCGGCAGTCATGCCTGCAAAGCTTCCCCTTTTCAGCACGATGCCGCCCACGACCAGAGGAAACAAGATCGTCACAAGCACCAAGAAGGCATCCATCAGCTTCCACTTGAGGACACCCTGGGGGCGGTCAACCTTCTTGAATTCGTTTTGGACGGTGTGCGCCGACCCAAATTTCTGAACGGCGGAATTGAAAGTGTCCTGTGGATTCAATCCCGCTTTCGTCTGCCGCTCAATCTCGTCGCGCAGATGAATTTCCAGTTCCTCCAGCGGCACGGGAGTTTTGATTCCAGCGGCGAGCATTTGTGTTCGCCAAATCGCAATCGCATTTTCAAGATCAAACATAATTTTTTCAAACTTCGGCCGTTTTGTGTTCCGGAACCAAACTCATCAGGAGAAACAAAAGGTGACCGCCAACCAAGGCATGGAGCGGCCAGCAGCTAGTCAATGGGGACCCGCGTGCCAGAATGCCGCCGCCAAACCAAGCCAGACAAACAATGAGGTTGCCGACAATGCACAACGTTGCCGTGATTCGATTGGACAATCTCCCATATCGCTGCGCCAAGTTTGAGGCGAACAGCCACATGAGAACATAGAACGTGCCGATCGCGCGCGGATCATCCACCAGATAACCTCCGCGATTTTGTTTGCTCCAAATCACCCCCAGCACGAATCCCGCAAAAACCAATCCGGCAGACAACGAGTTCAATCGAAGTGCTGTGCGGTTCAGCGAACCTTCGCTTGCCGAAGACTGCGCTTGAAAAAAGCGGCGGCAGATCAAGGAAATTCCAAGTCCGCCAGCCAGCAACACCGCAGTGTATCCAACCGTCAAACAGAAAATGTGCGCTGATAAGAGAAAACTGAACCTGCCGGAAAACCAGTTGGTGATTGAAAAAATTGCCGTTGGCAACGTCACCACCATCAAGCCGAACCAGCCAGCCATTTCCGTTGGGTTCATGCCGCCGCGTATTTTTCGGAACTCCGTCGCTACGCATTCCGGAGCGCCCACACGCGAGATCGCGATTTGGATAGCACTGTTCTCCGACATGCCGGTTGAAATCAGAGCGCGGAATTCCTCGCGCAAATGGTTTTCCAATTCGTCCAGCGGCACGGGCGTTTTGATTCCGGCGGTAAGCATCTGCCGCCGCCATTCCGCGATGGATTGTTCGAGGTTAAGCATATTGCTCCTTTCGCAGGCCGGACAGAACGTCATGCACCAGCGACCATTGTTCGTGGTGCTTGGCCATCGCGGTTTTGCCGTCCTTTTTGAGCGAGTAATATTTCCGCTTCCGCCCGGTCTCGCTTTCGCCCCAGCGCGACTTGATCAAGCCCCGGTGTTCCATCCGGTGCAGCACCGGATAAAGCATCCCGTCCGTCCAGTTGAGCTTGCCGTCGGAGCGGGCCTTGATCTCCTGAATGATGGCGTAGCCGTAGCTCTCACCCTGCGCCAGCAGCGACAAAATCAGCGGTTCAGCCGACGCGGCGACGAGCTCTTTACGAATCATAGGGACACTATACATAGACTTTATATGTATGTCAAGTGAAAATGAAGTGATGGTGGCAATTTCGGCTTTTAACCGGTTCAGAAAAATGGGTTGTGCGCTTTTTCCTCCGCGACAGTGGTCAGCGGGCCGTGGCCGGGGCAGATCAAAGTTTCCGCCGGCAGCGACAAAATCTGCTCCCGCACTTTTTGCCGCGCCAACTCCCACGAATCGTTGCCGCGCCCCATCGAGCCGGCGAAAATCGCGTCGCCAACGATGGCGACGTGCGGCGCGTCTTCCTGCCAGTTGCCGACGAGGTAGGTCACGCCGTCCGCCGCGTGGCCGGGGGTTTCGCGGTGGGTCACGCGCAAGCCACCGAGATGGATGATTTCGGAGTTTTTATTGCGCTGCTCCACAGGCGCGTTTTTGGAGCCGGAATGCAGGCGCGCTTTCGGCCAGGCCGCGCGAAATTCTGGCAGCGCCTCGACATGATCCCAATGCGAGTGCGTGATGAAAACATGCTTGAGCTGAAGCTGCTCGGCGGCGATGCAATCAAGAATCGGCTGGGCGTCGAGGCCGGTGTCGAAGAGCGCCGCGTCACGCGTCACCTCGTCCCAGACGAGATAACAATTCACGGTGAGGCTGTCGCCGGCCGTCGTGAAGACACGCAGTTCATGCCATGCGGACAAGTTTTTTGGCGAAGGCGTCCAGCCGTTGGCGATGCCTTCAAGTTTCGCGGCGTTCAGGCCAATCTGAGGCACGAGCTTGGTGAAATTTATTTTCGGCGGGCACTGGCCGGTTTCCTCCAGCGCGGAAAGTTCCGATTCGGAAAGGCCCGCCGCCGTCGCCGCCACCGTGGCGGTGACGCCGCTCATGGCGCGGGCTTTGCGAATGATGTCGCCCAGATGATCTTCGAGTTGCATGGATTGAAAATAGCGGAAAGACGGGGCGCGCGGCAAGCGCACGGCTTGTGGCGCGACGTGGAATTTGGTAGAAGAGCGGCGTGTCCTCCCGCAAAAAAGACAAACCCCGCGAGCGCTTTTACCTGCTGCCCGGTCAGGGCGGAAGAAATTATTACCGCAAACAGCGGGTCATCCTGGGTTGGGCGGTCGCGGTGGCCTTGATTTTTGGGGTTCTGTTGGCGGCGGTGATGTGGTGGCTGTCGCGCCCGAAGCTTTGAGCCGTGCTTGACCGCGTTTGCCTGGTTGTTACCATGCGGAAAGGTGCAATGAGATTTTTACGCTACATTCCGGTGCTGGCCGTGACGTTTTGCGTGCCGGCGTTGTCCCGTGCCGAGATGGCCGACGGCATCAAGGCCGTGGTCAATGACCGCGCCATCACCTATGCCGAGGTTGAGGATTTCGCCCGCGACGCCGCCAACGCGCTCCGGCTGCAATTCGCCTCGCAACCGGATGTCTTCCAGCAGAAGCTCACCGCACTGCTCAACGACAGCCTGGATCAACTTGTCGAACGCCAGCTCATTTTGCACGATTTCGACACCGGCGGTTACAACACCAAACTGCTGGACAGCGCGGTGGATGAAATGGTGCAGGAACGGATCCACGATCAGTTTGGTGACCGCGTGACACTCATGAAAACCTTGCAGGCCAAGGGCATGACGTTTGAGCAGTTTCGCAAACAAATCCGTGAGCAATACATCACCTCCGCCCTCCGCAGCCAGAATGTCCAGCGCGAAGTCATCATCTCCCCCACCAAGGTGGTGAACTATTATCAGAGCCATCTGGACAGTTTCAAAATCGAAGACCAGGTCAAACTGCGCATGATCGTGCTGAACAAAAGTTCGGACGACGACACCAACGCCCTCAAGTTTGCCCGTGAAATCCAGGCCAAGCTGAAAGATGGCGCCACTTTCGCGGAAATGGCCGCCATTTATTCACAAGGCTCGCAACAGCATCAGGGCGGTGACTGGGGCTGGGTCGAACGCTCCGTCCTCCGCAAGGAACTGGGCGAGGTTGCTTTTTCCCTCGCGCCCGGCCAGGCCAGCGACGTGATTGACACCCCCGACGCGGTCTATCTCATGTTGGTCGAGGATAAAAAAACTGCGCACGCCAAACCGCTGGCCGACGTCCGCAACGACATTGAAAAGACTCTCCGCACGCAGGAACAAGCCCGGCTTCAGAAACAATGGATTGACGGCTTGAGGAAAAAAACCTTTGTCACCTATTTCTGAAAAAGTATGACGCGTGGCGTGTAACTTGTGATCTGCCGCCCGTCGCTCGCCACCCGCCACCATGAATAACTGGATCGGCATTTCCCTTGGCGACGTCACCGGCGTCGGCCCCGAAGTCGCCCTGAAGGCCGTCGCCGCCGAAGCCTCTGCCGACGAGACTAAATATCTCCTCATCGGCGACGGAAAAGTCCTCGCATCGCTGAACGGGAAACTTTCCCTCAACCTGCCGTTGAAAAAATTCTCAAGTTATGCCGGCAATGGAAAGTTTTTCTTCGACAACCTAACCGATGAAACGCTGCCCAAAAAACTGCCCGCCGGCTCGCCGCTCGCCGCCCATGCCGCCGTCGCCGCACTGCGCGAAGGCGCGCACCGCTGCCTGCGCGGCGAACTGGATGCGCTCGTCACCGCGCCGGTCAACAAGGAAGCCATCATCCGCGCCGGCCACAAATTCATCGGGCAAACGGAATTTCTCTCCGAACTCGCCGGGGCCAAACGCACCGCGATGATGCTGCTCGGCACCGACGAGCACGGCCGCTGGCTGCGCGTCGCGCTGGCGACGGTTCACATTTCCATCAAATCCGTTTCCGGAAAATTGACGGCGGAAAAAATCACGCTCGCCATCGAACTCGCCGCGCAAGCCTGCCGCGACCTTGGCTTGAAACGCGCCAAAATCGCCGTCGCCGGCCTGAATCCGCACGCCGGCGAAGGCGGCGAATTTGGCGACGAAGAAATCACGACGATCACTCCGGTGGTTCAGGCAGTGCAGAAACGGGGCTTCGACGTCACCGGCCCGTTGAGCGGCGACACGGTCTTTCACTATGCGCTGCAAGGGAATTTTGATGCGGTCGTGGCGATGTATCACGACCAGGGCCTCGCGCCGCTGAAAGCGGTTGCCTTCGACAGCGGCATCAACTGGACGCTCGGCCTGCCGTTCATCCGCACCTCGCCCGACCACGGCACGGCCT
>CAYVGC010000014.1:0-58066 GCA_964449815.1 uncultured Bifidobacteriaceae bacterium | reverse complement strand
CTTCGGCGACCGCGGCATACAGTTGAGCAGGAATCTCGCCACCCACCCGCGCCTGCTTGAACAGCATCCGCGCCAGCGGCTTGTTTTCGATGATGGGAATCTGGTGCCGGGCGGCCACTTCGCGGATTTCCTGCGCGTTCAAGCGAATGCCCTTGGCGACCACTTTCGGCGCGCGCATGGTTTTCCGGTCATAGCGCAGGGCCACAGCGATGTGCGTGGGGTTGGTGACGATGACATCGGCCTTGGGCACCTCGGCCAGTTGTTTCGCCTTGCTGACACTGCGGCGGCGGCGGCGCGCAGATTTGGTCATCTGGCTGCCTTCCGTGTTCTTCATTTCCTCCTTCAGCTCTTCCTTGGTCATCATCAGGTCGCGGTGCGTGCGCCACCATTGGTAGCCGTAATCGCCGGCGGCAATCACAAGCAGCGCTAGGCTTACGCGCAGAAAAATGTGCAGGCAGGTCTGCGCCAGAAATTCCGCCAGACGCCCGACGCTGACCGCCGTGGCGAAAATCGGGTCGTTCAAAATGGCGCACACCTGCGAATAAGTGAGGCCGGCGATGATGGAAAATTTCAGGATGGCAATCAGCGTCGGCACCGCGCTACGGAAGGAAAACACGCGCTGGAAGCCTTCCACCGGATTCAGCCGCGCCCAATTCGGCGTGAGCGCCTCGGAGGCGGTGTTGAAGCGGTTTTGGATCCCGCCGGCCAGCAGCCCGGCCAGCATGGTGGCGAGAACGACCGGCGCGGTGCATTTCAAGAAGACCAGCGTGCCGGTGAAGGCGAAGCCTTGCAGCGCGGTGGTCGTGAGCGTCGTGTCGTGCAGATGGCTGAAGACCGTGACGCTGGCGGTGACAAGCTGCCGCCAGATTTCCGGCCCGATAAACGTCAGCGCGGCCAGCGCGCCGAGCAGCACGAACGCCGTCTGCACCTCCGCGCTGCGCGCAATCTGGCCGTGTTTGAGCGCCTCCTCCATCCGGCGCGGGGTCGCCTGCTCGGTTTTCTCGCCGGTTTGCTCGCTCATGGCTTCAGCGCCCTCCCATCAGTTGGCCGAGGGTCAGAAGATCATCCGGCAGCCGGTTCAAATAATTGATCACATGCTGCGCCGAGAGCTGCAACGTGAAGCCGAACACGATCAAGCCGCCGACAATGCGGAAGGAAAAACTTAGAATAAAGACGTTGATCTGCGGCACAGCGCGGCTCAAAACGCCGAACACCACCGTGACGACGAACGACACCGCCAGCACCGGCGCGGCGATTTGCAGCGCCACCACGAAGATGCGGCTGGTCTGGTCCAGGAGCATCTGGAACAGCGCGCCGTTCAGGTGCGCGCCACCGATGGGCAGCACCGAATAGGTGCGCTCGAATCCCACCAAAATCCAATGATGCAAATTCATCGTCAACATCACCACCGCCGCCAGATAAAATAAAATCGTCCCCGGCACCTGCGAGGACATTCCCGTCATCGGGTCCAGGATGGCGCCCATGTTCAGGCCGAGTTCACTGGCGATGACGTTGCCGGCAAGGTCCACCGCGTAAAAAACCATGCGGGTGACAAAACCCAGCAGCAGCCCGATGCAGACTTCCTGGATCATCACGCCAAACAGCGAAAGCAACGGCAGGTGGCCGAGCGCGCACGGCGGCAGGATCGGCGCCAGCAGCAGCGCGGTCAGCGCCGACAGCGCCACCCGCATCGTCGGCGGGAAATTCGTCATCGAAAAAAACGGCAGCACCAGCAGGAATGCGCTGACGCGCAGGAACACCAGCAGCCAGTTGTATAAATCTATTTCCATCGTCAAACCGTTACATTGATTGTTAAATCGTTGAATCGGATGATGCGTTGACAGCGCCGGGCAATTCGATTCAACGGTTCAACGGTTTAATGTTTCAACGAATGTCATTGCACCATCTGCGGCATTTTTTGAATGACCGCCGTGGTGAACTCGACCAGCGACCGGACAATCCACGGCAGCAGCAGCAGCAGAACAGCGATGACCGCCAGCGCCTTCGGCACAAACGTCATCGTCTGTTCGTTGATGGACGTGACGGCCTGGAACAGGCTGATGGCCAGGCCGACGATCATCGCCGTGGCCAGCAGCGGCGCGGCAATCATCAGCGCCTGGTAAATCATGGTTTTGAGCAGTTCGATGGCGAATTCGGGATTCATTATTTTTGGCGGCTACATGCCATAGCTGTGGACGAGCGAAGTCACGACGAGCGACCAGCCGTCCACGAGCACAAATAGCAGCAGTTTCAACGGCAGCGAAAAAGTGGTCGGCGGCATCATCATCATGCCCATGCTCATCAGCACCGTGGCCACCACGAGGTCAATCAGGATGAACGGCACGAAAATCAGGAAGCCCATCTGGAACGCCGTGCGCAGTTCGCTGATGATGAAGCCGGGAATGACGACACGCAGCGGCAGGTCGTCCGGTTTTGTCGGCTGTAGCTTCGCCATCTGCGCAAACAATTCCACGTCCTTGGGCCGCGCCTGTTGCAGCATGAAGGTGCGGATGTGCGCCGACGCGCGGTCAACCGCCTGCTGGCTGGTGATCTGGTTCGCCTGATACGGCGTGAGCGCGTCGCGCTGGATGCCATCCCAGACCGGCTGCATGATGAACATCGTGAGAAACAGCGACAGCCCGATGATGATCTGGCTCGCGGGCGTGCCCTGTAATTGCAGCGCCGTGCGGACAAACGACAGCACGATCACGATGCGCGTGAAGCAGGTCATCAGCAGCAAAATCGAAGGCGCCAGCGTCAGCAGCGTGAGCACGGCCAGCACTTTGATGCCAGTGTCCACGTCCTGCGGGCCGTTGCTGGCGCCGAGCGTGATCTGGACCGGGCCGAAGCCGGTGGTGAGATTGGTTGACTGCGCGGAAGCCGTCAGCGCGCCGAAAATGAAAAAAACGAACAACGCCGGAAGCCAGCGGCGGAAAAGAGACAGCATCGGACGCCGATTATGGCGCAAACATTCGATGTTTTGCGTTCGATGTGCAATGTGCAATGTTTCCATCTTTATTTCCCTTTCAACGCCTGCACCAGCGCCTGGGAAAATGGAATGCCAGGTTTCCCCTCCGCCACATCCGCTGTGTCATTGCCGGCACCGGGCAGATGAGTCAGAAAATTCACGCCGGCCGGCGACGACGCGAGCAGAAAACGCTCCTGTTCGTAGCCGACGACGTAAATTGACTGGCGTCCACCCAGCGAGCGGATTTCCAGGACGTTCAGCTTCGGCGCGCGACCGCGCCGGACGGCCAGCCGCTGCCAGTTGCGGAACAGCCAGACGCCAGCCAGAAAAATTCCCAATACCAAGGCGAGCGCGCCGATCACGCGGAGCAGCGACACGCCCACGTCCGGCGTGGACAAGGCGGGCGCAAACGGGGAAGCCGCGACGGAATTGGTGGTCTGGGCGAATGCAGAATCAAGAATGCCGAATGAAAAAATCAAACCGGCGGTTTTGATTGGGAAATTCTTCATTTTGCACCTGCCAGCTTCATTCGATTTTCACGCCAGGATCGCGCCGGCGCTGCCGATGACCTCGGTGATTTTCACGCCGAAACGGTCCTCAACCACGACGACTTCGCCGCGGGCGATGAGCTTGCCGTTGACGCTCAACTCCACCGGCGCGTCGGCGGGTTTGTCGAGCTGGACGACGGAGCCGATGTTGAGCTGGAGCACCTCCCGCATCGGCAACTGGCAACTGCCCAGTTCGATGGTGAGGCTGACAGGCACGTCGAGCACGAGGTTCAGATTGGCGGGGGCGGTGGCGTTCATGCGATTTTAAGCGGATACGAAATTGGTCAGTTCCACGGCCCAGTTTCCGGCGCGCGTGCCCGGCCGGCCGGCAAACTTGGGCACCCGGTTGAAATTCAACTGCACCTGCGCGGCGCATTGGGGATCAAGCATGAGCACGGCGCCTTCCTTGAGGTGGGCGATGTCGCCGGCGGAAACTTTCAGCCCCTGCCACTCGGCAACCACCGGCACGCGCACGTCGTTGAATTCCGCCTTCCACTTCGGCTGGACCGAGGCGGCGGCGATGACGTCGGTTTCCGGCAGCCCCGCCGGAGCCAGCAGCCGCATGAGCGGTTCGATGGTGGCGAAGGGAAATGCGAGCTGGACGGGTTCCAACTGGTCGCCCAGGCCGGCGTTGAGCGTGAGAATGAGCATCGCGGCCTCGGCGGTGGTGGTCTGGAGAAAACGGCTGTTGTTTTCGTGGCCGAGCCGGGCCGGGCGCAGATCGCGCATTTCCGGCCAGTGCGCGCACCATTCGTTGACAAGCAGCGTGGCCACCTGGTCAACAAGGGCGACTTCGATCTCGCTCAAGTCGCGGGAGGTTTCCGGCATGGTGCCGGGGCCGCCGAGCATCCGGTCCACCAGGCTCAAGCCAAGGCGCGGCGGGATGACCAGCAGGCCGACGCCCTTGAGCGGATCAATTTTGAAGAGCGTGATGTGCGTCGGGTTCGGCAGGCTTTCGGTGAATTTCAGGTAGCCGACAATCTGGAGCTTGGCGAGCTGGACGGTGAATTCCAGCCGGAGAAAAATCGCCAGGCGCGCGGCGAGCGAGCGGACGAACTGCTCATGGCGCAATCGGATGCGGCGCAGCTCGCTCGGCGCGAGAAAACCGGACTGGCGGAAATCGTAGCTGCGGATGGTGTCGGCCTTCCGGTTTTCACGCCCGCCCTGCGACAGGAGCACGGATACATCTTGTGCGGCTTCAGCGGGCGGGTTCTGTGGCTCGGATGGGTTCATTGAATCGCAAATTCCGTCAGGTAAAGTTCCTGCACCTCGTCGCTGCCGAGGATGTTGTTGAAACCGGTCAGCAGTTCGGTGCGGATCAAATTCCGTTCATCAGGTTTTTCCAGGTCCGCCAGGGTTTTGACGGCGAGCGCGCTGCTGGCCATGTCCCGCAACGCCGCGTCGTTGTCCGTCATCTTCTGCTGGAAACTGGAATCAGTGCTGACCGTCGAAAGGCTGACCAGCAGGTAGCGCGAACCCATCGTGCCGGCGACATTGACGAGCAGCTTGTTCATGTTCACGGTGATTTTCTTTCCGCCGGGCGAGCCGGCCTTGGCCTTCGCACCAGACTCGGCCGCCGCCGTCGGGAGGCCGAGGCCGGTTTGAATTCGCGGCAGCAGCACAAAAACCGTCATCGCGTAGGCCAGCGCGGGCATCAGCAAAATGACGACGATGAGCGGCAGCCAGGATTTGAAACCACCGCCGGTTTTCGCTGCAGGCGCGGAGGTTTCCTCGGTGGCGGCGGCTTCGTCCTGCGTCTGGGGTTTCGCGGGCATGATGGATTAGCGTTTGAGGTTCACCAGGTCCTGCAAAATCTCATCGCTGGTGGTGATCATTTTGGCGTTGGCCTCAAAGGCGCGTTGCGCCGTGATCAAATCGGCCATCTGGCTGGCCAGATCCACGTTGGAAGATTCCAGGGCGCCGGATTGAATCTGGCCGAGGCCGGCGGTGTCGGGCGAACCGGGTGCGGCCAGCGGTCCCGCCGTGGCGCTGAAGGAGTAAAGATTGCCGCCCTGTTTTACCAACGCCTGCGGGTTGGTGAAGTTTTGCAGCATGATCTGGCCGATGACACCGCTGGTGCCATCGCTCAACGACGCGGTGATCTGGCCGCTGGTATTGATGGTGTAAGACTGCAAGGTCGGTGCCGGCGTGGTGGTGTCGCTGAGGGCCGCAATGGCCGTGGCGCTGTTGATCTGCAAATCCGTCACGGTGCTGGACGAACCGACCGTGCCTTGAACACGGTAACCGCTGGCGTTGGTCAAATAGCCGCTGGCGTCGAGGTTGAACTCACCATCGCGCGTGGCATACGTCAGCCCGCTGGACAAGTCCTTGACCAGAAAATAGCCATCGCCATTGATGGCCAGATTGGTGGTGCCGCCGGTGGTGTTGATGGTGCCCTGGGAGAAATCCGAGTCAATGGCGCCGGTGGTGACGCCTTCGCCGATTTGCACGGAATTGGCCGAGCCGTTCGCCAGGCTCTGGCTAAGCTCGTCCTCAAAATCCATCGTGGCCGATTTGTAGCCAACCGTGTTGACGTTGGCGATGTTGTTGCCGATGACTTGGAGGTCTTCCTGGAACTGCTGAAGACCGCTGACGCCTGTTTGGAGTGAACCGATCATATTTTTGTTAGTTGGTTGATTTGGTTGATTGAGTTGTGGCGGGGGTGACTGAGAGAACCTGGTTCAGGCCGTAGCTCTGGCCGTTGACGATGATCTGCGGCGTGCCGGTGGACATGTCCACGCCGCTGACGACGCCCTGGGCCGTGTCGCCGCTGGAATCCGTCAGCAAATTCACCTGTGATCCAATCAGGGCGTTGGCTTCCGTAAAAGTCTGGCCGGTTTCCAACTGGCTCATGTCCGTCTGCGTGGTCGTGTTGCTTTGCAACGTGCTGAACTGGACCATCTGCGACAGCATGTCCTGATTGGTCTCCGGGTTCAGCGGATCCTGCTGGGTCATCTGGGTGACCAACAGGTTGAGAAAGTCCTGCTCGGATAATGTTTGCGATACCGCCGACGTGATGTCATCGGTGGACGTCTGTGAGTTCGTGGCGCTGTTGTTGGTGATGGATGAGACAGTTGACATAAAATCAAGCCCAGGTTTCGAGGTGATACGAAGAAATTCTGGAGGCGGAAGCCGTGGCCGTGACCGTGGCTGTGGCCGTGGGCAGACCAAGGACTTGCGCCACCGGCGTTGCCGCCGGATCGGCATCGTCCCCGGCAGGTTGGCCGTGGGATGTGGTAGGTTGTCGGAAGCCTTCGCCCCCGTCTCCAGATGTCTGGTCCGCGTTCACGAGCGGGGCCACCCGCACGCCGCGCGACTCAAGCTGCTGCTGCAATTCCGGCCAGTGCCGGTTGAGCAGATCAAAATTGCCGCGGTCCAAAACCGCCCGCACTTCCACGCTGCCCCCGTGTTGCTGTATGTCAAGTGACAGGCGGAGGCCGGCTTCCGGCTTGATGACGACCCGCAACACATCCGCGCCGGCTTCGCGCAACTGCATGACTTGCAGCGAAACCAGTTCCTGTGTCCGCTGAACCAGCGGCTCGCCGGAAGGCGTCAGGCGCGGCAAATCCGGCAGGTCGGACGAAACCGCCTTGGCGGCGCCGTCATCCGCTGAAATTCCGGCGCTGCCTAGCAATGACGGTTCGCCGGAGTTCTTGGCTGGCGCGGTTGCCAGCACACGCGGCAGACGGGGCGGCAACTTTTCCCCAGCCACAACCGTCGCCGCACCCGGCAACTTTTGCTCCAGCTCGGAAAAATTTGTCTTATTTGACGCCATTTTCATGGTTGGCTCTTGTTTAGCAACGACTGTGCCAGCATTGCATGGCGGCGCGGCTAAAGCCGGCACCGCCTCCAAAATTGGGCCGGCCTGGATGGCAATGGTCGCTGGCTGTCCCTGAGTTTCCGGCGATTTTTCGCCGGGAATGGCTGCGGATATTTCGTTTCCGGACCGGGCCGCGCCCGTAGCCGGTGCTTCAACGACGCCGGGTGCCAGCGCTTCCGGCAAATCAACATGGCTTTGGGCCGGCCCGGATTTTTGAACCGACGCCAACAAATCCGCCGGGCCATTCACTGCGGCAACCGGCGAATCGGTTTGTTTGTTTTTTGCTGACGCCACCGGCCCGTCATCCGCTTCACCCAAAAGCTGCGAAAGCAGACTGGTTGCCGGAGCCAATTCAGTGGTTGTCATCGGCTTTTCCGGCCCGGATTCAACCACCATGACACCGGACAATGCTGTTTCCGGTCTTGCCGGTGAATTGGACGGAACCGCCCCGGCTTTCACAGCGACGGCAACTGGCATTCCCGCAGTAGCCAGTTCAACTGCGGCGGGCATCACGATCGCCGGTGAAATTAAAACAGCCGATTTCGTCGTTAATTCGGATTGAAGACGCCTCAATGGCGGGCCGCTCTGTTTTGCCGTGTCCGGGCCGGTTTTGCCGGTGATATTTTGTTCAGGGGATTGCCCGGCGGAAAAATTGGCCGGGCTGGTTTGAGTTTTGGCTGACGGATTGGACAGAACCGCCCCGGCTTTCGCAGGGACGGCCAACGACATTTCTGCGGTGGCCAGTTCAGCCGCGGCGGGCGTCAGGATCGCCGGTGGAAATGAAACGTCCGATATCGTCGTTAATTCGGGCTGGGGTCGTGTCAACGGCGAAAGGCCGTCCTTTGCCGTGTCCTGGCCGGTTTTGCCGATGCAATTTTTTGGGGAAGCCAACTCGGCGGAAAGATCGGTCGGGCCGGTTGGGGTTGACAGATTGGCGCGTGAAAAAAGTTCCGTCAGCCGTTCCATGACGGCCTGAAATTTTTCCGCCGGTTGAATGTTTTTGGAATCGGCAACCGGCGGCGAATTCTTGGACGAGCCGGCGGCGACCGGCGGCGAGATGAAACTCAGCTTGGACATCACGGGGATGATTTGGCCGCCCCGGCGGTGTCGGGAGGCAGGACCAATCGCAATTGTTCCGTCAAGTCGGCGGCGCGCCTGGCCTGAACCTTGCCGAGCTTGCTCATCGAGTCGAGGATCAGGCTGGCCTCGTCCGTCTTCATCGTCGAAAGCAGCCGCACCACGTCTTCGTCCGCCATCTCGTTGATGAGGTTCGCCGCGCCTTCCGGTGACATGCCGGAGATGATCTTGGCCTGCTTGCTCAAGTTTTGCACCTCCTGCGCCTTGATGCGGATGACATTCCGGTCGAACTCGGCCTGCAATTGATAGACCGACTGCGTGGCGGTGGAAAATTCCTGCTGCTGCGCCGCCAGCCGTGCCTGCAATTCCTGCAACTGCTGGGCGCGGGTGTCGAGATCGTTTTTTTCCAGCTTCAGTTCCGCCACCGACTGCTCGAATTCCGGGTTTTTGAATTTCCACGACGGATCGTCGTCCGGTGTCAGCTTCGCGGCGGCCAGCGCGAGGCGCGCGCCTTCAAACTGGACGGGCCGGATCAGCAGCGCCGTGGTTGCGAGATAAAGAAGGCAGCCCGCAAGGGCGGCCACCCAGCCAGATGTCAGCCAGCGTGTCATGTTCATGCCATTTGTGTTGTGACGGTTTCGTTCCGGGGAACGGGCGGCAGATTGAGCCGCAGCCCCATTTCATCCAGTTGCTTTTGTTCGTCGCGCCGGATCTCGCGGTCGAACGCGCGGCGGCTTTTTTCGCGCAGCCGGTCAAGCGCCTCGCGGTCGCGGGTGGCCAGCAGCATTTCGTGCCAGGCTTCGCGGGTCAGGCGTTCCGACAATTTCAAGGCGGCGGACAACTGTTCGCAGCGCCGTTCCAGCTCGCCACACCAGGCGCGGGTCTGGTGCAGCTTGGCGGCGGTGATGTTGTCGGCAACCTCCTCGTGCAGCGCCGTCCAGGCGGCGTCCAGTTCACGGGTGGCGGCATCCAGTCTGGCGGCGGCCTCGTTGCTGGCGCGCAGCGCACCGGCATATCGTTTTTGCGCGTTGCGTTCCTTCTGCTCGCGCAACACCTGGAGCGATTGCAGCGGAAAATGATATGATTTCATGGGTTATTTCCTCGGTTGCGGTGGTTTGGGCGGAACCGGCGTGGACAAGGCCTTTGCCAGCAGCGACCAGCTTTGGGCGGCGTCGAAACCCTCGTTGACACCCTGACGCGAAAACCGGTTGAGCGGCTCGCGCAGCGCGATGGCCTGGTCAATCGCCGGGTTGCTGCCCGCCGGGTAGGCGCCGATGCTGATCAAATCCTGGTTGCGTCGGTAAACCGCCAGATGTTCGCGCGCGGCGGCGGTCAAATTCTGTCTTTCCGGCGGCAGCAAATCGCGGTTCAACCGGCTCACGCTTTCCAGCACGTCAATCGCCGGATAATGATTCTGCGTCGCCAGCTCGCGTGACAGCACGATGTGGCCGTCCAAAATCGAGCGGGTCGCGTCGGCGATCGGATCATTCATGTCGTCCGCCTCCACGAGCACGGTGAACAGCCCGGTGATGTCGCCGGTCTCGCCCGTGCCGGCGCGTTCGAGCAGTTGCGGCAGCAGGGAAAAAACCGACGGCGTGTAGCCGCGCGTCGCCGGCGGCTCGCCGACCGCCAGGCCGATTTCGCGCTGCGCCATCGCCAGCCGCGTCACGGAATCCATCATCATCAGCACGCCCAGCCCCAGGTTGCGGAAGTATTCCGCGATGGCCATCGCCAGCGACGCGCCCTTGACGCGGTGCAGCGCCGGCTCGTTGGACGTGGCGACGATGACGACGGATTTTTTGCGGCCGGCGTCGTCGAGGTCGCGTTCCAGAAATTCGCGGACCTCGCGGCCGCGCTCGCCGATGAGCGCGATGACGTTCACGTCGGCGTCGGCGCGCGACGCCATCATGCCGAGCAGGGTGGATTTGCCGACGCCGCTGCCGGCAAAAATGCCGAGGCGCTGGCCGCGGCCGCACGGCGTGAAGGTGTCCACGGCCTTGATGCCGGTTTGAAAAACCCGGTGGATGCGCTGGCGCTTGAGCGGATGCGGCGGCGTCAGGTTCAGTTCGACGGACAGCTCGGTTTGAACCGGCCCCAGGCCGTCAATCGGCCGGCCCAGGCCGTCGAGCACGCGGCCCTTGAGCGCGTTGCCGACGCCGATGCGCATTGGCGCGCCGGTGGCGGTGACTTCGCTGCCGGGATGGATGCCGTGCAGGTCGCCCAGCGGCATGAGCAGCAGGTGATGGTTCCGAAAGCCGACGACTTCGGCGAGCGTGACGCCGTCGTGCCGCGCGGATTCAATCCGGCAAATTTCGCCGACGGAGGCGACGGGGCCTTCCGATTCGATGACCAGCCCGATGACCTGCACGACGCGGCCGCACGTTTCCATGACGCGCGCCGAGCGCACGCGCTGAAGTGCGGCGTCAAAACGCCGGGTCGGACAGGAATTGGCGGGCTTCATGCGGAAATGGATTCGCGGAGCTGTTTGATTTTGGTTTCACGGCGCGCGTCAAGCAGGCCGAACCGGGTTTGCACGAGACAGCCGCCACGGGTGATCTTGGAGGATCCAATGAACTTGAGCGGACCGGCCTCGGGCAAACCCTGAAGGATCGGTGATTGATGTTTGCGCAACAACGTCAGGTCATCGGGATGAAGCTGAATGAGAATTTCAGCGGTCTCCTTCGTCTGGGACACCGCCTCGCGCACGACGGCTTCGACCAGTTCCGGCGTGACGGGAATGCCGGCGACAATTTTTTGGGCGCATTCGAGCGCGATCTGCATCAGCGTGGTTTCGGTCTGCTGAATGACTTCCGGCACGGCGCGGCCCAGCGATTCGATGACGCCCTGGTGCAACTCCAGCAGTTCATTCCGCTGCTGGACCATTTGTTCGCCAAGATTTTTCTCACCGGCGAGCCGGCCCCGTTCGTAGGCGGCCTGTTCGGCGGCGTGGAGGCGTTGGTCCCATTCGCTCACGGGCGGTAGCGCGGTGAGGCGCACGTCGTTGAGCGGCTCGGTGAGCGTGATGGTTTCAGACCACTTCATATTCGGCGACGCGGGCTTCATCAAGGTCAATCTCGCCTTCAGCTTCGAGCTTGCGGACGGCGTCAATGAGCCGCAGTTGCGCGGCCTCGACGTCGCGGAGCTTGACGTGGCCGAGCGCCAGCATTTCGTCCTGCACGCCCTCGGCGCCACGGTGGGAGATGTTGGACAAAAGCAGTTTCTTGAGCGGCTCGCTGGCTTTCTTCAGCGCGAGGGCCAGGTCGCGCATTTCCGTTTCGCGCATGATGCGCTGGATGACCTGCGGGTTGAGCAGCAGCAAATCCTCAAAGGTGAACATTTTTTTGCGGATGGCCTGGGAAAGCTCCGGGTTGCGCTCCTCGATGCTGACGAGCAATTCGCGGCTGACATTCTTGTCCATCGCGTTAAGGATGTCCGCCGCCGGGGTCACGCCGCCGGTCTGGCTCATGGCGCGGGTTTGTTTGACGCCCATCTTGGCATTGAGCACATTCACGACTTTTTCCGCCACCTCAATCGGCGTCGGCGCAAGCGTGGCGAGGCGCTCAATGATGTGGTTCCGCTGCTCGTTCGGAATCAGGGCGAAAATCTGCGCCGCCTTTTCCGGGGAAAGGTGGCTGACGACAAAGGCGATGGTCTGCGGCTGCTCGTCGCGGACGAGGTTGAAAATGCTGCGCGAATCCATGTCGGCGATGGACTGCATGGCGCCGGCGGAGACGCGGTTGGGCAGGACGCGGCCCAGAATATCGCTGGCCTTGAAGCTGCCCACCGCCTTTTCGAGCGTGTTGCGCGCGATGTCCGGCCCGGCGGAAACGGACGTGCTGGCGGCGAGCGCCACCTCGGAAAATTCCTGCAAAATCTCCTGCTGCTGCTCGCGGGTGATGAGGCCGAACCGCGCCATCTCGCGGGAGATGGCCTCGATTTCGCGCGGCTGGAACTGCTTGAGCATTTCGGCCGCGCCCTCGGCTCCGATCATGACCAGCAGCGCCGCGAGTTTCTGCGTCTTGTTCAACGCGCCGTTGCCGGCGGGGACTGTTTCCGGTGGATTGGCAGCTAGGGCAGGCATGGTAAATCAGCGTTCAGAGTTCGGGCCGCGGCTCATCCATTCGCGGATGGCCTGGCTCATGTTCGCGGGGTTTTCCTTGATGAGCCGGTTGAGCACGTCCACGGTCACGACGCCGGGCGGCTGCTCCGGCAGCCAGTGGCCATGACCGTTGCCGTTGCCATTGCCATTACTATGACCATTGCCGAGAATTTTTCCGACGGGCACACCCAGCGGAATTTCCTGAACGGGCGTGCGTTTGAAAATGCGCAGCAGCAGGAGCAGCGCGGCGACACCGAGCGCGGGATAAACGAGGTTGCGCGCGGTGTCCCACCAGAATTCCCGGCGCTGCTGCTGGTCCAGTTGCTGCGTCATGGTGGTGGCGAACTCGTCGTTGAACGGCAGTTCCTCCAGCGTGATGCTGTCGCCGCGCGTATTGTCGGCGCCGATGGCGCCGGTGACAATCTGCTTGAGCTGGTCGAGTTCCGCCGGCGTGCGGTTGACGATTTTGCGGCCGGCGCCC
This sequence comes from uncultured Bifidobacteriaceae bacterium, assembly GCA_964449815.1. Lineage (GTDB taxonomy): Bacteria > Verrucomicrobiota > Verrucomicrobiia > Limisphaerales > UBA11358 > UBA11358. The sequence goes on along the minus strand of CAYVGC010000014.1, from coordinate 45,073 downwards.
TCCCCTTCGTAACGGGCGGCGACCGTCACGGCGGCGGAAAGCCGCCGGAGGCCGCCGGCCTCCTGCGTCGTGTTGCTGGTCGTCTTGCCGACTTCGTATTCGATGGTCGAAGTGGTCTTGTGGTCGTTGGAATTGTTGACCGGGGCGGCAACCTTCGTCATGGCGTTCGTGTCGGTGGCGGTGTTGGCGGTGATGCCGGCGGCGGCGGTGGAATTTGCCGTGCTGGAATCCGTGGTTTCGTCGTCCTTGGTTTGCGTGCGGATGACCTGGCCGTCCGGATCGTATTTTTCCTGGGTGGTGGTGACGGTGTTGAAATTGATTTCGGCGGAAACGCGGACGACTGCCTGCCCGGGACCGAGGACTTTTTCAAGCATGTCCTGCGCCTTTTTGGAAAGGTATTGTTCGAGATTGCGCTGCGCTCCCAGTTGCGATGACGTGAGGCCGGCGATGGAATCGTTGTCATCGTTGGCGGAAAGCATGTTGCCCAGGTTGTCCACGACGGTGACGGAATTGGGGCTTAATCCCTCGACGGAATTGGCGACAAGAAAGCGGATGGCATTGACAGAAGAAGGCTGGAGCTGCGTGTTGCCCGTCACCCGGACGAAGACCGACGCCGTGGGATGCTTGTCCTTGTCCAGCAGCAGCCGGTTTTCAGGCATCACGATCATGACGCGCGCGGCCTCAACCTCGTTGATCTGGCCGATGGTGCGGGCGAGTTCGCCCTCCACCGCGCGGATGTAATTGGCGCGCTGGATGAAATCCGAGATGCCGAAGTTCGGCTTGTCAAAAATTTCAAAACCCACGCCGTCGCCGCTGGGAATCCCCTTGCCCGCCAGTTGCATCCGCATCTCGTAAACCTTGTCGGCCGGCACGAGAATCGAACCGCCACCGCCCACCTTGTAAGGCACCTTGGCGTCGTCGAGCGCCGCGATGACTTTCGCCGACTCGGCATCCGACAGCTTGCCGTAAAGCAGGCTGTAATCCGTGTGCGACGACCAGAAGGCGATGGCGGCCAGGCCGGCCACGAGCACGAGCGTCGCCGCGATGACGCTGATGCGCTGGCTCACGCCGAGCTGCTTCCAGATTTCGGCCAGTTGGGCGCCGAGCTTTGATAGGTTGTTCATTGGAAAATTTCCTTACACCTGCATTTTCATGATCTCCTGATAGGCATCGAGCAGCTTGTTGCGCACCTCGACCATGAGCTGGAACGAGACGTTGGCCTCCTCCAATCCGATGACGGCCTGGTGCAAGGACACGCCGCCGCCCGCCTGCAAATTGTTCACCGTGTTGGCGGCATTGACTTGCTTCGCGTTCACCTCCTCGACCATCTTGCCAAGCATCGTCGAAAACGAATCACCCGACGGCTGTGCGGGGGCGAGCGCGCCCGGCTGCTCCGCCGGCGTCACCGGCAGCGACGGCGTGATGCTTTGGCCCGGCGTCACGCCGTAGGCCGACATCAGCGGCTGGATGGATGAAATGGGGATCATGGCTCAAGTCAATGTTTGCCGATGGACAGAACCTGCAACGCCATGGCGCGCGCATTTTTGACCACGGCTAGGTTCGCCTCAAACGAACGCTCGGCGGAAATCATGTCCGCCATTTCTTCGTGAATGTTGACGTTCGGCATGGCCACCATGCCATGCGCGTCGGCGTCCGGATTGCCCGGCTCATAAACCGTTTCAAACGGGCGTTGATCCTTTTCAATGCCGGCGACGCGTAATGTCGGCACGGCCGCGCCGCCGTTCATCGCCTGCTGGAGCGCGCTTTCAAACACGACGACCTGCCGCTGGTAAGGCTTGCCGTCCGGGCCGTGGGTGGTGTTGGCGTTGGCGATGTTTTCAGAAATGACATCCAGCCGCGTGCGCTCGGCGTCGAGCGCGGCGGAGGTGCTTTGAATGCCGGAAAGGATGTCAATCATAAGCGTCAGCCGGCGTTGCCGGTGATGGCCATGCGCAGCCGGTAAAAGTCCGTGGTGACCAGTTGCGTCTCCAGCGTGTTCGCCAGGGAATTTTTGTTCATTTCCAGCAGTTCGCTTTCCAAGTTCACCGTGTTGCCGTCCGGGCTGACGGCGACGGCGTTGGGATCCACGGCGATTTCCGGCCGGAGCGCGGCGATTTGCTGCGGGTCGCGCGCGGCGCAGGCGCGTTCAAGTTCCGAATTGAACGCGGGTGACACGTCCAGCCGCTTGTAGCCGGGCGTCTCGAGATTCGCGAGGTTGCTGGCAATGGCGTCCTGCCGCAGCGCGATGGCATCGAGCTGCTTTTTGGCGGCCAAATAATCCGGCTGGTTGAACAACGCGTCTATCATGTGACTTTTTCCGAACGCTGTTAAGCAGCACCGATGCCAGCGGCAGATTTCGCCGAAAATTGGCTGTTTTCGAAGCGGCCTGGCGCGAAAGGGGAAAATGTTTCCGGCAAGAACGCCGCTGCTAGGCAACTGTTGTCCAGTGGGCAGTGGCCGGCAAAAAATGAAACGGAGCGCCGGGCGGCATCGCCCGACAGAAATGGAAAGCCCTCCCGCCCTCAAGCCAGGCCGTTCCCAGCGTTCCAACCAATATGCAAAACTATGCGACAAGCACGCCGCGCGGCGTGAAGCTCGTCACATTTCGTCTGCCAATTCCGCACGTTCCACCTCGCCGTCGTATTCGTGCAGCTTGTTGCGGAGGGTGCGAATGCTGATTTCCAGCATTTTGGCGGCATGGGTGCGGTTGCCCTTGCAGCAGCGCAACGCGGCCAGGATGTGCTGCTTTTCCACATCCGCGAGCGGGAGAAATCCATTGCCGCCGCCATGTCCGTTGGTTTCGGGCGAAACCGCGCTGGTGGCCGGCGCGAACGCGGGCAGCGAAAGGTCTGGGGCTGCCGCGGCGGAAGCGCCGAAACCGAGATGTTCCGGTTCCAACTGCGTGCAATCGTCGCAAAGAATGACGGCGCGTTCGATGACGTTCTGCAATTCGCGGACGTTGCCGGGCCAGGGATGTGCCTTGAGCGCGCGCAGGGCGTCCGGCGAAAGGCCGTGAACCGGTGTGCCGTGCTTGCGGCTGAAGCGGCGCGTGAAATCCTCGGCCAGAAACGGCACGTCCTCGCTGCGTTCGCGCAGGGGCGGGACGTGAATGGGCACCACGTTCAGCCGGAAAAACAGGTCCTGCCGGAATTCCTTTTTCTCGACGCTTTCGTCGAGCCGGCGGTTGGTGGTGGCGATGACGCGCACATCCACCTTGATGGTGCGGTTGCCGCCGACGCGTTCCAGTTCGCGCTCCTGCAGGACGCGCAGGAGCTTGGCCTGGACGCTGGGGGAAATCTCGCTGATTTCATCCAGCAAAATCGTGCCGCCGTGGGCCAGTTCGAAGCGGCCTTCGCGCTTGTTCGTCGCGCCGGTGAACGCGCCGCGCTCGTGGCCGAAAAATTCGCTTTCGATCAGGTTTTCCGGGATGGCGGCGCAGTTGACCTTGATGAACGGCGCGCTGGCGCGGGTGCTGGCGCGGTAAAGCGCGCGGGCGACCAGCTCCTTGCCGGTGCCGCTTTCGCCCTGGATCAAAACGGTGGCCTGCGTGTGCGCGACCTTGCGGATGAGCTGGCGGAGATTTTCCATCGCCGGACTCTGGCCGAGCAGTTCGTAGCCGGTGTCCTCGTTGTCCTGCGAGAGAAAACGGTTGACGCGGACGAGCTGGATGAATTCCTCGGCCTTTTTCAGCGTGACGCCGAGCTGCTCGACTGAAAACGGCTTGATCATATAATCAAACGCACCATTTTTCATGCAGTCCACGGCGGATTCCACGCTGCCGAAGCCGGACATGACAATCACGAGCGGTTTTTGCGGCCGGAGCTGGAGGGCCTTCAACAATTCGGTGCCGTCGCCGTCGGGCAGGCAAACGTCGAGAAAAATTAAATCGAAGTTGTCCCGGTTCAAATACTCCTGCGCCTCGGCGAGGGATTCGACGGCGGCCACGTCGTAGCGGCGGTTGCGCAATTGCTGTTCGAGGTTTCGCCGGACGATGGCGTCGTCCTCCAGCACGATGATTTTTTCAATGGCCATAAGCAAATCAATGAGAGTTGTAGCGGCGGTAAAGGTTGGCGACAAAATTTGACGGCGGGGCGGCACAGGCAGTCACATGCCGGGCCGGAACCAGTCCGCGACGAAGCAAAGCCTGCTGGTTTTCCCGGTCCAACTGGAGAATTTTGACGAGCAAATCTTGAAGCATCTGAATTACAATTTTCACATCAGGGCAACTGGCACGCTCAATCGGGCTTATTTGCTGCCACAAATGACGCCAGCGCCTGATGCCTATCATCAACGGTTCGAGGCGGATCAGCAAGCCCTTTCTCAAACGATAAAATTCAAACGGCTCATAATCTCCGGTGCCGGCCAGCGCCTGATGCTCGCGGGTGACCAGCGCGAGCGTCTCTTCGCCAAGGACGGTGAAAGCGCGCAAAGCGCGCATCAGATCGGGAACGAAGCCGGCGGGTGCAGGATTATTCATGGTTGGAAACCGGTTTCACGGCTTTGGCGGCGAACAGGGCGTTGGTGTCAGCAAAACGGCGGTTGGCGGATTCGGCGGTGTTCTGCCATTGAATAAAACCGACGCGCCAGCGCGCCATGTCCGCGATGGACGAGAGACTGGCCGGCGCGTTGGTGCCCATTCCCGCCTCGCGGCTGATGATCTGCTGATAAATGTCGGTGGCCTTTTGCGGCTGCAGGAGATGTTCGTAGGTCATGCCGATTTGATACCAGACCGGCAACTGCCATTGCGGCGAGGCGTCCAGTTGCGAAAGGCTGTTGTAGATGTCCAGCGCGCGCGGATAGTCGCCTTCGCGGTAAAACTGGTTGGCAATGAGATTGCCGGCGCGCTGCTGCCAGTAAGCCCAAAGCTCCGGGTGTTCCGCCGCGCGCGCGCTTTGTTTTTGAAGCAAGGTTAAAACCTGCTGGAGCGATTCGTTGTCGCGTCCGAATTGCTTGAGGGCTGCCGCCAGATCGAAGCGCACCTCCGGCTCTTCCGGGGCGTCGGGGTAATGCGCCAGGTATTCCTGCCCGCAACTGACGGCCTTGTCATAATTGCTCGTGCTGTTGTAACAACGGACGAGCTTGTAAAGGATTTGCGGCTTGTCAATTTCCGGATTGTCCTGCTTGAACAGCCGGGAGTAATACTCGGCCGCGTCGGCATATTTGCCGAGGCTGTAGTGCGTCCCGGCGATTTCCAACTGCGCCTGAACCACAAGCTGTTCGTAGTAATCCAGCCGGTCGCTTTTCAGGGTCAGCGCGGCGGTCATGACCGCGTAAAATTTTGTGAGCGCCATGTCGTGCAGTCCCATCTGGCGGAACAGCCGCCCTTGCTGGAGCAGCACTTCGGGCACGCGCGGGTCGCCCGGCCAGCGGTTCAGAAACTGGGCGCAAATCTGCTGGGCGCGCGGGAGGTCGTCTTCGCCCTGCGCCAGCCCGGCCAGTTCAAACAAGGCGGAGCTTTGGATGGGCTCCGGCACGTCGCTGTTCAGCAACGAGACCAGCAAAGATTGAGCCTCCTTGGTTCTCCGCATTTTACGCAGGTAACGGGCGGTTTCCAATTTCTGAACGAACTCGTCCATCGGTGCCGGTGAAACCGCCGGGACAGACGCGGCTTTATTCGTCGTTACCATTGTGGCCATCTGCGCGGGAAGCGAATTCGTTGAAACGTCCACCGCCGACGGAATCAGCGAATTGGATGCGATCATGGCCGTGATTGAAAATGGATCCCAATCCGCAACCGGTCCGGCGGGAGTGCTTGTATCGGCAAAAATTGCCCGTGCTCCGGCGAAAAAGCCGAGTGTCACCGCCCCGAAAATAAATTTTCGAGCGAGTCTCTGATTCATCTGCCGGACAAAAAATATCTCGCTAAACCGGCTCATTGGTTTTTATAAATCGCTTGGCTGGAAGGAATTGGAAGCGACGTTGGCGGCGTAAAATTCAACGGCAACGGAACGTGGGCGCTGTTCGCGTTCGTCGCGGCGTTGGTCGGCTTAAAATAATCAACCAGCATTTCAGGAGTAACGACAAGCAAGTCTTCTGCCGGACGGGTTGGCGTTGCGGATTTTGCCGACGAATCTGCCGGCGGCAAAACAGCCGGCGCGTTGGTTGGCGTGCCCGGCGGCGGCGCGGGAACAATGTTATTGCTTGGAATTACGGATGCTGTGGGTGGATTGGTCTCAGTGACAGTCACCGGCGGAGGCGGGGCCGGCAACATCCATGAATTTTTTGGGGCATGGACCATCGCCATTTCAAATCGCAAAGGCGGCGGGCCGACCAGCGGAAGATAGGCTCCGCCGCGCACCGGCTGACTTGTCAAAGCCGCCAGCGTGACCAAGAAAACGCCACCCTGGCAGCGCTTAAAAAGCCAAGGAATCATGCTCAAATGTTATTTTCCGACATCGTCCGAACCAACTTCGACACTCGCGCGTCGTGGTTTTGTCGTTTTGAAAAGCCATTCCCCACAACGATCTTTCAACGTCAAGTAAATCGGCAAAATTTTCCCAGGCTTGAGGAAAAAATGACCGGTTATGTCGCGGATAGTAAAATTTGCGCTCAAGTCCGCCATGAAATTGCCGATGGAGACAGCGTCTAATTATGTTTCCCTTGGTTGCATCAGAAAAAGTCAGGCGGCTGGGCCGCAAGGATATTGATAGCCGGCTGGCGGTGTGTCCATCGCTGCCCTCCTTGAGCAGCATCAACAAGGCGTTGCAGGGACTTTTGCAGGCCGAGCAGCGCTATTCGGCGCACATTTCGGAAATCATCCAGCGCGATCCCAGCCTGACCTCCCGGCTGCTGCGACTGGTGAATTCGGTCTATTACGGGCTGGCCACGCCAGTCAACAGCATTGAGGAGGCGGTGTTTTACCTGGGCGTCCGGCAAATCCGGCAACTGACCACCGTCACGCCCATCATCGAGGATTTCCAGCGGCTGTCCCGGCAATGCGCGTTTCCGTGGCGGCAGTTCTGGCAGCATTGCATCGGCACCGCCATTCTCACACGCGAAGTCGTCGGCATGGTCCAGACGCCGACGGATGAATCGGATTATGTCGCGGGTCTGGTGCATGACGTGGGCAAAATCATCATGGCGTGGTCCTTTCCGGATCATTTCTCCGAAATCCACCGGCAGGCGGAACTGGGCCAGCGGGATCTGCTGGTGATCGAGGATGAAGTATTGGGCATTGACCACGGCGAACTCGGCGCGCTTTATCTCGAACGACACCGGCTGCCGGAACTGATGGTCAACGCCGTCCGGTTCCATCACCATCCGGAAAAAGCCGAAAGCAATCAACTGATCATCGCTTCCGTGCAGATTGCCGATCTGCTGATGCGCAAAGCGCAAATCGGCTGCAGTGGGAATTATGTGGAAGTGACGCAGGACCATTGCCTGCAGGCTTCGGGCTGGCGCATTTTGTTTCCCAACGAACATGATGCCGAGCAGGCCATCGCCCGCGCGTCGTTCAACCGGAGTCTCGAACGTTTGCCTCACATCCTCGAAGGGCTGGTTTAGCTCTGCTTTATCTGGGGTTGTCGTTGGACGATCTGATCCAAGAGCCGCAGTTTGGCAAACCGAGACGAATCAAGCATTTCAATAAAGGTCAAGGCGACGGGAACCGGATGTTTTCAAATTAAGACACTACCGGCAGCCAAACTCGGTGGACTCTGAAACTCAAATCCACTAAAATCTTGCCGGATGTGTTCACCGTCTGTCCAACCAAACGAAGCCGGGCCAATTTTCCGCTTCATCCGCTATTGGCTGCCGGCGGTGTTTTGGATGGCGCTGATTTTTTCCGCCTCCGCCGACACGCAATCGTTCCGGCACTCCTCCCTGATTTTTGAACCGCTGGTGCGCTGGCTGTTTCCTCATCTGTCGCCCATGCAGGTGGCGGCCCTCCATCATGTCTTCCGCAAATGCTGTCACCTGTCCGAGTATGCCATCCTGGCCTGGCTGTTCTGGCGCGCGATCCGCAAGCCGGCAAAAAACGATCCGCGCCCGTGGTCTTGGAACGAGGCCGGACTGACCCTGGCCATCGTCTCCATGTATGCCGCCAGCGACGAACTGCACCAGGCCTTTGTCCCTTCGCGCACGCCGCTGGTATCGGACGTGGTGATTGACACCTGCGGCGGAGCCGCCGCATTGCTGCTGCTGTGGCTGCGGAATGGCGGCGCCGCGCTGGGGTTGTTCTGGTTGCGGGAAAAGGTTTTCAAGCACGCCTGAAAAATGAACCGTCCGCTCGTCGCCGTCGTTTTCGCCTACGCCGCCGGCCTGCTGACCGCTCAAATTTTTCAGCCGCCGCTGGTCGCATTATTTGGCCTCGCTTTTTTTGTCCTCGTCCTCGTGCTCGTCCTCGAAAAACTTCGCCCGTTCTTGATCTGGCCGCTGTTGACGCTCGTCGGCTGGACCAATTTCGCCGCGCGCACCGCCGTCGTTTCGCCAAACGATTTGCGTCGCGTGTTGGGCAATGAACCGGCGGTTGTCACCGTCCACGGCGCGCTTGCCGAAACTCCACGCCTGAAAATTATCGAACACGACGAGCAGGAAAAATGGCGCAGCGTCGCCCGCGTCCGCGTCCGCGAAATCCGGCGGGGAAATAATTTCCAGCCCGCCGACGGTGAGATTCTGGTTGCCACACCGGACATGCTGGGAGCGGATTTTTTCGCCGGTCAACCGGTGGAGATTTCCGGCGTCATCGCGCCGCCCGCGCCGCCGCTGGCCAAGGGGCTTTTCGATTTTCAAAAATATCTGGCAACGCGCGGCATTTTTTACCAGCTCAAAACGGATTCCACCAACGACTGGACAATACTCGAACCGTGTTCGGTTGCACCGCCGCTCACCGACCGCTTTTTAAGCTGGTCAAGGCAGACGCTCGCCCTCGGCCTGCCCGCCGAAGACGAGCCGTTGCGTCTGCTCTGGGCGATGACGCTCGGCTGGCGCACCGCCTTCACCGGTGACATCGGCGAGCCTTTTTTACGCGCCGGAACGATGCACATGTTTGCGATAGACGGCCTGCGCATCGCGCTGCTTTCCGGCATGATCGTCGCGCTGCTGCGCATGTTGCGCGTCTCACGCGCGTGGTGCGGTGCGATTGCGATTCCCGCAATCTGGTTTTACACCGCCGCCACCGGCTGGGAACCGTCCGCCATCCGCGCGTCTGTAATGATGACGATTATCCTGGGCGGCTGGGCGCTGAAACGGCCAAGCGATTTGTTGAACTCCCTCGCCGCTGCGGCCTTGATTATTCTGCTGGCAGAGCCGCGGCAGCTTTTCGAGGCAAGTTTTCAACTTTCCTTTTTCGTCATGCTAACCATCGCGCTCATGCTGCCGCCATTGAACGGTTTTTTTGACGGGATTTTGAAACATGACCCGCTGCTGCCGGACGAACTTGTCTCCGGCTGGAAAAAAATCCGGCACTGGCCGGCGCAGAAATTCGCGCACTACTGCGGCCTGTCTTTTGCCGCGTGGCTGGGTTCCATTCCGCTCGCCGCAAAATACTTTCACCTGTTCAGCCCGGTCTCGACCCTCGCGAACCTCTTCGCCGTGCCGCTGGGCACGTTTGCGCTGATGGCCAATCTCGGCGCGCTGATCTGCGGCCATTGGCTGTCGTGGTTCACGGTGCTTTTCAACCACGCCGCGTGGTTTTTCATGGTGGCCATGACATGGGTGAGCGTGGAGGCCGCCAAAATTCCCGGCGCGTATTTCTACGTTCCGGAACCGTCGCTGACGACCATTGCCATTTATTATTTCGTCCTGATCGCCGCCTTCAGCGGCTGGTTTTCAACCCGGCGAAGAATCATTTCCGGCGCCACAGTTCTGCTTCTCATCGGCGGAGTTTATTTCTGGCAATGGCAGGCGGCGCGCGCTGAAACCGAATTGACCGTGCTGCCGCTCAACGGCGGCCAGGCCGTTTTCGTGGACGCGGAAGGCCGCCAAAATGACTGGCTCATCAACTGCGGCAACGAAAACGCCGTCAATTTCACCCTCAAAAATTTTCTCCGGGCGCAGGGCGTCAACTCGCTGCCGCGCCTCGTGCTGGCCGATGGCAACATGCGCAATTGCGGCGGGGCCAAACCGCTGGCCGAACTTTTCTACATTGGCGAATTGTGGACCAGCAGCGCCAAAGTCCGTTCACCAGCCTACCGCGATGCCATTGCTGAATTTGAAAAAGGCGGCCGGCCGCAAGGATCGCGCCGTAAAATTCTGAACTGCGGCGACAGGGCCGGTAACTGGCAGGTTTTGTTTCCGGCTGCGCCCGGCAGTTTTTCCAGGGCGGACGACGCCGCGCTCGTGCTGCGCGGAGATTTTCACGGCGCCAAAATTCTGCTGCTCGACGACTTGAGCCGTGCTGGTCAAAGTGATTTGCTCGCTCATACGAATAATTTGCGCGCGAACATCGTCATCACCGGCCTGCCGACCGAAGACGAACCGCTGTGCGGCGAGCTGCTGGACGCGGTGCAGCCCGACGTGATTGTCATCGCCGATTCGGAATTTCCCGCCACGCGCCGCGCCAGCCGCGAATTGCATGAAAGATTGGCCCGCCAGAAAATTCCCGTGATTTTCACACGCCAGGCCGGCGCGGTGAAAATTGTGACGGATAAACGCTCTTGGAATTTGGAGACGATGGATGGACAAAGATTTGCGTCTCCGTAACCGCCACCGGGTGAAGCATCCGTTCAAAATGGGAATCCAGCTTGGCGCGATTGAGCATTGCAGCCGCTTTTCGCTCACCTAACGAACGTCGTTTCATTTCCATTTCAGATCCACAATCACCGGCGCCCAGGAGACGTGTTGCAGGACTTTTTGCAGGTGCGCGTAGCTGTCGGGCGGACGGATGTGCGCAAGATTTGTGACAACAATCTGGACGCCGCCGGCCGCGCGCAATTCTTCCAGCACCGGTTGATAGCGGCGGTAATAATCATATTGCGTCAGCACGAGCCCGGCGGCGTGCAGACGGCGCAGCGCCTGTGCATAGTTTTCCCCTTCCTCGCGCAGCGGCGCGTAATCTTCATGAATCCAGTTGCCGTTGGTGTGGCGGTCGGCCTCGTAGAGATACGCGGAAGAAAGCAGGACGTTCGCGTGCGGCGGAACAGAATCCAGTTCGGCGGCCACTCTTTGCCGGCCGGAGGCGTAGCTGTCATTCATCGAACAAACCACGCCCCAAGTGGACAGGCCGATGGCGCGGACTGACACCAGTCCCACGAGCAGCGCGAGGCAAACTTTGGTTGCCCGCGCGCGCATGATTTCCGGAACTTTTTCGACAACGGCGGTCAGAAACAATCCAATTAAAATGGGCTGAAAATAATTGACCACAATCAGCCAGTTCGCCGACACGACGAACAAACACGCAAAAGTGAAACTCAATCCGGCGAAGAGGCCGGCGGCGAAGAGAATTTCGGCTGCGCCCCGCGTTTTGATTTCCCTCAGGTGACGACGGCCTGTGCCCGTGACGAAAAACAAGCCGCTCATCAGAAAAATCGCAGGCAGATTGCGAACGGCCTTGAACAGTTCGTCAAGCTGCGGCATACGCAGGCCGGTCAGCGAGGCGTTGCCGTGGACATTTTCCAGAAATCCGGCCCACAGACGCGGAAAGCCGAACCGCACGCTCGCGGCGAGCGTGACTGGAAGCAAAATCATCGCCGCCAATGCACCGAGCGGCAGGCGGACACGGAATATTTTCCAGCCGGCGGTGAAACCGAGGAAAATCCAGAAGGCATACAGCGCGCCGACTTGCAGGCTCGTGCAAATCGCCAGCACGGAGAACAGCGCCGCGAGCCACGCCCGGCCGCGTGCGCCGGCCAGCCAGCGCGTCAGGGCATAAACACCGAGCGTTCCCAGCAGGCACGCCAGGCCGTCCGGCCGGTCGTCAAACGTGATCGCCAGCAGAAACAGGCCGGCGAGACTGGCGATGTTGGCCGGAACTTTCAACTGGCGGAAAATCGCCAGCACCGTCAAAGCAAATCCACCGAACAACGCCAGGTGAAACCACATGGCTGACAAAACGCTCGTGCCGAACAGGCGCATCCACGACAGCAGCGCCAGTTGATACAGCGGCGGATAGGCGCAGAAAAATTCCGTGCCGGAAAACGGCCGCGATTGCGCGATGCTGGGATTGAAATAGCCGCCGTGGTTCAGCAGATGCACCACCGGGCCGTCGTAGAAAAAGGCGTCGTTCGCCGGAACCGGCTGCGCCATTGTCAGCAGCAGCACCGCTTTCCAGATGAAGACCAGCAGAAATACCATTCCGGGCCGTTCCAATAGACGCTTCATGCAAGGCGCTCATGCTTTCAAATCGGAACCGCTTGTCAACGGCATTTGGCCTTGGCACCCTGCTGCCGTTCATTACCAACAATGCGATGACGCCGCCGACAAAACCTGAAAAACCGACGACGATTCCGCTGTGTGTGGACTTGGACGGCACGCTCATCAAAACCGACATGCTGTGGGAATCGGTCGTGCGGCTCCTGAAACGAAATCCCTTCGCGCTGATCTCCATTTTGCTTTGGTGGACCCACGGTCGCGCCTTTCTGAAACAACAACTGGCCGCGCGTGTCGCGGTGAACGCCACCACCCTGCCCGTCAATGAAAAATTTCTCGCATGGTTGCGCGCCGAAAAAAAATCCGGGCGCAAAATCATCCTCGCCACCGCGTCCGATTTGAAGATGGCGCAGCCCGTCGCCGACCCTTTCGGCCTGTTTGATCAAGTGCTTGCCAGCGACGGCCAAACCAATCTGCGCAGCGGAAACAAGCTGCGCCTGCTCACGCAAAAATTCGGCAAACGCGGCTTTGATTATGCCGGCAATTCTTCCGCCGACTTTGCCGTCTGGCGCGGCGCGCGCCAAGCCATCGTCGTCAATGCCAGCCCGTCGGTGGAGAAAAAGGCTGCCGCCTGCGCCACGATCGGGAAAATTTTCGCGCCCGACTCGTCTTTCACCGGCACGTTAAGCCGCAGTCTGCGGCCGCATCAATGGGTCAAAAATTTGATCATCTTCGTTCCTGCGCTGGCGGGGCACAAACTCAACGACCCCGCGTTGCTGCTGCGTGACGGCCAGGCGTTCGCGGCGTTTTGCCTGTGCGCCTCGGGCGTTTATCTGCTCAACGACCTGGTGGATTTGGATGCCGACCGGCAACATCCGACCAAGAGAAACCGCCCGTTTGCCGCCGGCGATCTGCCGTTGCCATTCGGGTTGATCGGCGCTCCGCTGCTGCTGGCCGCCGGCGTTTTGGCGGCGGCGCGGTTGTCATGGGCCTTTGCGGCGGTGACGGTTTTGTATGTGGCGTTGACGACCATTTACTCCTGCTGGGTGAAGCAGATCATTTTGCTCGACGTTTTTTTCCTCGCCGGGCTTTACACGCTGCGGCTGGTGGCGGGCAGCGTGGCCACGGGCATCGTCAATTCCTCATGGCTGCTGGTGTTTTCAATGGCGATTTTCCTCAGTCTCGCGCTGGTGAAACGCTATGTGGAGTTGACCGAGCCAACGGAACTCGCCGCCGGCAAACGCCTGGCCACCGGCCGCGGTTATTTTACGCAGCATTTGAAACTGGTCGCGCGACTGGGCATTGGCAGCGGCTGGCTCGCCGTGCTGGTGCTGGCGTTTTACGTCAGGCAAAGCGAACAGGTCAGCCTGCTGTATCAACACCCGCGGCTCCTGCTGCTGGCGTGTCCGCTGCTGCTGTTCTGGATCAGCCGGGCGTGGCAACTCGCACGCCGGGGCGAAATGCACGACGACCCGGTCGTGTTCGCGCTCAAGGACTGGACCAGCTATCTCGTCGGCGCACTCACGCTGCTGGTGATGTGGCTGGCCGCCAAACATTGATTCATCCGTCAAACGCAAACCAATTCCGCGTTGAAAAAAATCCTCGAACATGTTGCCCGCCACCGCCGCTGGCTCGCCGCCATCGGCGCGGGACTTTTGCTGGCCAGCGCCTTTCCGAAATTCAGCCTCGCCGGTTTTGCGTGGATTGCACCGGCGCTCATGCTGGCCGCCGCGCACGGCAAATCCGGCGGCGAAAGTTTCCGCCTGGGCTACGTCAGCGGATTTGCCTTCTGGCTGGCTTCGCTTTACTGGCTGCTGCTGATTCCGGCCACCGGCTTTCCGATTCTTGGCTGGCTGGCGCTGGCCGCGTTTGTCGCGTTGTTTTCCGGCGCGTGGGTATGGTTGATTTCCAATTTCAAATTTCCAATTTACAATTGGACCAGCCGCACGCTCTGGACGCTGGGTGGCGCGGCGGCGTGGGTGGCGCTGGAAATGTTGCGGGCGCGCATCTTCGGCGGTTTTCCGTGGAGCTTTCTCGGCGTCTCGCAATACCAACTGCTCCCGCTCATCCAGATCGCAGCGTTCACCGGCGTTTATGGCGTGTCATTTTTGGTCGCCTGGTTTTCGCTCGCGCTGTATTCAGCGGCGTTGATGATTTTACGTCACCCGGCCAAACGCCAAGTCTGGCAGGCGGAAATTGCCCTGCCGCTGCTGGTGATCGCGGGCTGCTTCGTCGCTGGATTCTTTTCGCTGAACCGCAGCGTGCCCGCCGAAAATTTTTTGCGCGTCACCGTCATCCAGCCCAGCATTCCGCAAACATTGATTTGGAGTTCCAGCGCCGATGCCCGGCGTTTTCAGGAACTGCTCGACCGGTCGCAACGCGCGCTAACTTCGGAGGGACGAGTTCCACGAGTCCCCCGCTTGAACGATGAAACAAATTCAGGGGCTCGCCCCTCCGATTTACTGGTCTGGCCGGAATCCGCCGTGCCTGATCTGGACAATCCGACGTATCAGGCCATCAATCAATTCGTGCAGTCCAACCACGTCTGGCTCATCCTCAACGGTGACGACGTGGAATTTCATCCGGCCGCCACGAATTTTTTCAACGCCGCCTTTCTCGTCGGCCCCGACGGACGTTGGCGGCAGGCCTACCACAAGCGCCGGCTCGTCATCTTCGGCGAATACGTGCCGCTCGCGAACTGGCTGCCGTTCCTCAAGTGGTTCACACCCATCACCGGCGGCTGGACGCCCGGTGACAAACCGGTGACGTTTGAAATTGCGCGCGAACCAAACCCGGAGGATCAAAAAACAATTTCAATCGGCTCGGCGGCAGCCACGCCCTCCCGCGTCCAGACTGCGCCGCTTATCTGCTTTGAAGACACGTTCCCCGGCATCGTGCGCGAGGCCGCGCAGGACGAGGTTGATTTTCTCGTCAACCTCACCAACGACGGGTGGTTCGGCGACAGCGCCGAGCAATGGCAGCACATGGCTAATTCCGTTTTCCGCGCCGTGGAAAACGGGGTTCCCCTGCTCCGCTGCGCCAACAATGGCATCACCTGCCTGATTGACGGCCACGGCCGCATTGGAAAAATCTTCCGCGACGCGCACGGCAGTGAATACGGCCCCGGCGCGCTCACCGTGAAAATTCCCCTGCTCTCATCCGCCGAAAAATCCGCCCCGACGTTCTACAACCGCCACGGCGACTGGTTCGGCTGGGCGTGCGTCGGGGTGACCACTGGTTTGCTCCTTGTGAAAATTTCACGGCGGAAGAAAAGCAACAAGGGTTAACAAGCAATGGAAAGCGCGCCGACCCTGCCCGAAAGGCCGAGTCAAACTTGAACCGCCATGTGATCTTTTGGCGGAGGATGGCCGCCGGAATGGCCGGGCTGTAAACTCATATAAAAGCATGAGGGAAACACCTCCGCGCCGCGCTAATGTCCGCCGCCGCCAGCGACCGGCAGTGTTTCTGCACCAGTAGTTTTGAAGGTTACCACCACCAGCGTCAGCAGGGCGGCGAGTCCCATGCTCGCCCCGCCGAGCACGAGCGCATTCATGGGTTCGCTGTGCAGAAACTGTTTCAAGATGTAACCGAGCAAGCTGGAGGCGGCAATCTGCGGCAGCACGATGAACAGATTGAACATCCCCATCATCACCCCGACTTTTTCCTTCGGCAGCGCCGGTGCCAGCATCGCGTAGGGCATCGAAAGAATGCTCGCCCAGGCAATGCCCACCGCAGTCATTGAGAGCAGCAACTGGTGTTTGCCCGTCGCCAGCGAAACCGACGCCAGCCCCAGTGCGCCGGCCGCCAGACAAAAAACGTGCATCAGCTTGGGACCGGTGTATTGCGTGCCCCACAGCAGCACAAAGGAAAAAATGAAGCAGACGGCGTTATACGCCGCGAAACAAAAACCCGACCAGGCACCGGCGGCCTCCATTTCCAGGGAGCCGGGGGTCGCGTGAAAAAGATTTTTTGCAACCGCCGGTGAAAAATATACCCACATCGAAAACATTCCAATCCAGGTGAAAAATTGAACCAGCCCCAGCTCCCACATCCGCCGGGGCAGATGAAAGATCAACGTAAAAATGTCGCCCAGGCCGAGGGTCCAATCGAATTTCCGCGCCCGGATGGCGGCCAGTTCCAATTCGGAAGGCGGATATTCCTTGGTGCTAAGAACCGTCCAAAGCACCGCGCCCATGAACGCCGCCGCGCCCAGGTAAAACGAGAGCCGAACGGAATGCGGAACATGTCCGCCGCCGGCGGCGGTGACGCCAAACCAGTTGGTCATCATCCACGGCAGGGCCGACGCCACCGTTCCACCCAGCCCGATGAACAGCGATTGGATGGCGAAACCTTGGGTGTTTTGTTCTTCGGGCAAATTGTCAGCCACCAAGGCCCGGAACGGCTGCATGCTGGCGTTGATTGTTCCATCCAACACCCATAGCAGCCCCGCCGCCATCCAGACCGAGGGACAATTGGGCATCAAAACCAGGGCAATGGAAGCCAGAATCGCACCGCCGAGAATAAACGGACGGCGTCGGCCCAGGCGGGTCCAGATCCGGTCGCTGGACTGCCCGATCAAAGGCTGGATGATCACGCCGGTGACGGGCGCCGCCAGCCACAAGATGGCCAGGGAAGCGGCGTCCGCTCCCAGATAGCTGTAAATGGCGCTCATGTTTGCCATCTGCAGTCCCCAGCCAAACTGGATGCCGAGGAAGCCGAAACTCATGTTCCAGATCTGCCAGAAATTCAGCCGGGGCTTTTGCATGACGCAGGTTGCGATGAAAGTGCCAAATTGAAAATTTTTTATTTCGCGGCCACTGCGGCGGCGGCGCGATGGTAAATGCGCCATTCAAAGCCGGTCAGATGAATTTCGGGCAGCGGGCTTCGGTCGGAATGTTGCAGGCCGGAAATTTCCACTGGCAGAAAGCCGTCCGCGTTTTTCAAGTCCACCCTGCCGGTGAGCGGGCGGCTGGAAAAATTAATGGCGACAAGCAATTGATCCTTGTCGTCGGCGCGCAGAAACGTGACCAGCCGGGTTTCATCCGAATTGTGCAGCCAGTCCACGTCGGTGGTGCGGAGCGCGGCGTATTGATGCCGGAGCTGGATCAAATCATGGTAGATGTTGCGCAACGGCGGACGATCCTTGGGATGCCAGAAAATGTTCAGCTTGTCGAAGAGGGCCGGGTCGCCAGATTCGGTGGCGTCGCCGACCTCCATGCCGTTGTAAAGAAGGGGCACACCGTCCAGCGTGAACATGAGTGCGGAGGCCGCGAGCGCACCATTGAGACCATAGCGGGCGACGGCGCGGGCTTCGTCGTGATCATCAGAAATCCGCAGGTGCAGCGCGCCCTTGGGAAACTGGAGTCGGTTTTTCTCCCATGTGCGGCGGATGTCGGAAGCGGGCGCGCTGCGGATGAGCACGTCATTCATCGTGGCGAGCAGCGGCCAGGCATAATCAACATCAAACGCCTTCACGAGCAGTTCCGGCTTGCTGGCCTCGGCGAGCAGCATGATGTCCGGCTTGATCTTGGTGAGCTCGTCGCGGACCTGTTCCCAGAAATCCGTCGGCACCATGTGGGCCACGTCACAGCGGAAACCATCCACGTCGGCTACCTTGATCCAATACTTCAGCATCGCGATCATGTATTCGCGGAGCGCGGGACTGGCATAGTTCAGGCCGGCCACGTCCGTCCATTCCGGCACGGGCGGGATGACCTGGCCCCGCGCATCCTGCTTGTAAAAATCCGGGTGCCGCATCAACACGCTGTCCCACGACGTATGGTTTGCGACAACATCCATGATGACTTTCATGCCGCGCTGATGTGCGCCAGCGACGAGTTTTTTGAAATCATCCAGCGTGCCGTAGCGGGGATCAACCGCGTAGTAATCCTTGATGGAATAGGGACTGCCAAATTCACCCTTGCGAAATTTTTCGCCGATGGGATGAATTGGCATCGTCCAGAGGATATTCACGCCCAGGCCGTGCATTTCATCCAGCCTGGCGGTGACGCCGTTGAGGTTGCCGGCGACGGAGAAATCGCGCGGGAAAATTTCATAGATGGTGCCGGCGCGCAGCCAGTCGGGAGACGTGCGGGCAAAGGCAGGGGAAACATCGGCGTCGCCCCTTGCGCCGGGCGAAAGCAAAACCAGCGCGGCGGCGAGCGGAAACCATGGTTTGGTCAAGCGACTAAAATTCATATAATATTTCATGTCCTTTCACAACCTGTTGTCGGAACCGCACGAAGATGCAAGCTGGGGGAATTGTCTTTTGAACAGGCCAGTGGTCATTTCGCCGGCGTGTGCTGGGCGAGCCAAGCCAAATCTTTCTGGCTGGCGATGTCGCCGCTGATAGACTGGTTCTGATAACTTATATAAGCCACCGGTTTCAGAAACGCGGCACCCTTCCAGACATGCACATCCGAATGTCCGTCGGCATAAACTATTCCACAGGCATTGCCATGCAAATTTCCCGGGAATTCGATAACGGAGGCTCCATTCCCACTGGCATCTGCCGGGTCAACAAAGAAAGTTGCATCGTCGTCACTGTCGGGATGTTCATCCATAATCGCCCAGCAATCCGACGGTCCTGGGGTGTGCATGTCAGACTCTTTTCTCGCGTTGTAAAACGCGGACATTGAAGCATGACCAGGAGCGGGGCTGCCATCAATATTGAAGCCAAACCATTTTGAACCGTCGCCCATCGCCCCGTTCATGGCGCAGGTGCGGATGCGGTTCGCCCATCCAAGTGGCGTTTGGTTGCCGGAAAGTTTGTTATCCGCCGGACAGACGAAGATCTTCAGCGATTTGGCGACATAACTTCCCAACAGCGCGGTTCCTAAATTGGGATCATCCACCGTAAGATACAAAGTGTTGGTGTTTTTTTGATTGCTGGACCAATCCAGCGCCACGCCATAGGGACATATCCAATTTTTGGATTTATTGGCACCCGGCTCGGGAAACATATCATTGTTGCTGGCCAGCCGGTCATTGTTGTCGTTGGCATACATGAACCAAGACAACCCCAGTTGCTTGTAGTTGCTCATGCAGGAAATAGACGTCGCCCGGAGTTTGGCCTTGGACAAGGCCGGCAGCAGCATCGCCGCCAGAATGGCAATGATGGCAATGACAACCAGCAACTCAATCAAAGTGAAACCCCGGTTGCTTGCTTTCATAATTTGCTTCAGAATTCCCAATTTACCCGCCGCAGCCGGGCCGGTCGCCCGGCTGGGGCGGATTGCCTGTCAACTCCAGCTCATTGCTGCATCAGCCGGAAGAAGAGTTTTCCGCTGCCAGCAGGCCAGTTGGTGACGCTGATCAAACCATTGGTGGAATTGATTCCCGCACTCCAGACAGCCCCGCCAGTTTCTGGATGACTGACCCAGGTGCCACTGGTCAAGTTGGTGCTGGTCTGAACCTGCACATTCGGGGCACCAAGCCACGACACCGGAACTGTTCCTCCCGACAATTTTCCAACCGCCAGTTGTCCAAACGAGGGTTCGTTATACTGGTTACCAAAGGTGTCCGTCGGGAAATTGTAAGCCCCCGTGGCCAGCGAGCGAATGACCCGGCCGTGATTATTGCCGCTGGCGGCCTCGTTATCCGCGCCATTAATGCCATATTTATAGGTTGTAGTCAGCGCACTTCCCATCGGAATCAGGAATGTATTTGTGTATAGCGAGCTGGCCCCGACTTGAACTAGTTGATAGGCTCCCAAACTAATAGGATCCCAATTCATCCAAGCTCCGCTGAACGCCTGGCTGTTCACAAAGACCTCATCCGAACCGGGAGTAAAAGCGGGGCCGGACGGATACTGTGATGCCCCGGTCATGTCAACAGTAAAAGTTACCCACATATTGGTGTTGAGCAGGTCATAGACGGACTGATCGCTGAAAAACACGGTTGGCAAAGTCACGTTCGTGGCCAAGGGCACCGTGAAGAAGCGGTTTCCGCCAAGGGTCGGGGTTGTCGCAGGGAGAGATTCCCAAACTGTGCCGCCAGCACCTTGGAAGGTGAACTTATATTGCGGAGTGGATCCCTCGCCGAGGGTGGCAACCGCATAATAGATATTGGTATTGCTGGCGGTGGGGTCGTTGGTCATGGGGGTGGCGGAAGTGCTCCAATTGTTTAATTGGCCAGCCAAGTCCACCGCCTCACCGGGATTCCAGTTGCCTAAAAGCGCCTGGGCGGACATATCCACTGAAAACATGACCGTGCTAAGCGGGGCAAACGGTGCGTCGGAAAAGTCCACCACCGGGAGCGTCTGCGCCACGTTGGCAAAGAAGCGGTTGCCGCCGTCATCGGAATTGACTGCGCCGGGCGACTCCCAAATCGTGCCGGGCTGAATCACATATTTGAAATCAATCGCTGCGCCAGGCGAGGCCGTCACCGTGAAAGTGCCGACCCAGACGTTGGAGGTCACCAGCCCAAACTGATTTGTTCTAAGGATGGTGGGATCGTTGGTCAACACGCTTGCACCCCCAGACCAACTGTTAAACGAACCCCGGATTTCCACGTAACTTGACCCGTCGTTGACGAAATTACCGAGGGCGATTTGTTGTGACACGTCCACTTGAAAGGCCACATTGTTGGCGACCGGGGTTCCCGCGTCCGCAAAAAATGCCGTGGACAACACCAGGCTGCCGCCGCTGGTGGAAGGGAGCAATGCCGTCCGGTTATGATAGTCGCCCGTAGTCTCCCAGTTGCTGCCGTCAATCACGAACTTATATTGCACTTGCCCGCCATTGGCATCGCTGGTGTCATTCACGGTATTGGTATAAACCGTGCCATCAGTGCTCGGATCTTGATCCAGCACCAGGTTCACTCCCGCGCCCCAGCCATTGAACGTTCCGTTGACGGAAACCGTATCCGTGCCGGGGACGAAAGTTGAGTTGGCGATTTGCACGGACATGTCCACGCTGAAGGTGACAAACGAACTGGACGCCTGTGCAGCCACCATGCCGGCGGCGCAAAACGCCACACCGGCCAGCAGCAAACGGCTTCTTGATTTAACTAGTTTCGATTTCATGGGTGGTTGTTGGTTGTTTTGAAATAATATTATGGAACGATGAAAGTCTAATGGCACCCACCTTTCCCGGCAACCGCATGTTTGTGCGGGACTCAGCGCCTAAATCAAACCGGCTTCACAAGGACAAACCCGCCACCGGAGAAAAAATCAACGCCGCCGGCTCTTCCAGCCGGACACCCGGTCGAGGTATTCCCGCGCCTGCTGATTGCCCGGTTCCAGCCGCAGTGTCTCCTGAAACTCCTGCCGCGCGTCGTCGAAACGGGCAAGCCGGGCCAGCATCACGCCCCGGTCCAGATGGGCCATGGCGATGGCTGGCCGCAACCGGATGACTTGCGCATATTCAGTCTCGGCCTCGGAAAATTGTCTGGCGGCCGCCAGTTCATCGCCCAAGGCAAAATGCGCCTCCCACAAATCGGGCTGCAGTTGAATGGCCTGACGGCAAAGCTGAACGGCCTCGGCGTGACGGTTTAATTTCGCCAAAGCCTTGCCCGTATATGCGCAGTAGGCGGCGTTCTCCGGGTCCAACCCGGCGGCGCGTTTATAATCGCGAAGCGCCTGCTCATACTTCCCCGTGCCGAGCTGCACATTGCCCAGTTCAAACCAGGCCTCGGTCAAACGCGGACGCAGCGACAACGCCTTGGTCAACGCCGCTTCGGCTTCCGCCCATTGATTGAGGGCGCTTAACCGGCGGCCGTATTGGTAATACGAGTTGCAGTCATGCGGCAGCAATTCACACTCGCGACGCCACTGCGCCGCCGCCGCTTTCAAATCGCCGACCGCCTCGAGAAATTCCGCGAAATTTTCCACCGGCCAATAATCCTGCGGCGAACGCCGGATGGCCGCCTGATAAATCTCCGCCGCTTGCGCCGCCGTGGCGGGATTCATCCGCTGGCGCAACGCCTGGGCCTCGCCGTTCAGCGTTTGCAACCGCTCCGCGTTGTTCAGTTGTCCGCTCAACGGCGGATGCTGCAGCCGGTCAATGACGATTTCATCCACCGCGCAACGATGCCAGTCCGTGAGGCCCAGCCGGCGCTCGCAAAGTTCCTGTGATGCCCAGCCGTTGGTGCCGGCGGTGCGGGAAATTTCTTGCGGCAGCATTTTTTCAACCTGTTCCGCCCACGCGCGGCCCAGTCGGAAGTTTCCGTTAAAATTGAAATGCACATGCTCGTAAAAGGTTTCCTGTCCGCAAACGCCCGCCGGCAGGTTCCGTTCCAGAGCTGCCGCCGCGTCAAAAAATTCCAGCCGGTCGCCGGCCAGTTGCCGCCCGATTTTTTGAATGGTGCCATTGATGCGCGAGTCGGCGCGAAAAGGCAGCGCATCCACATCGCAGGCCGCTTGAAAGTGCTCCCGCGCCCCGGTGAAATTGGTCAGGGCCAGCAGGCATTTGCCCCAGCGGTATTGCAACTCTGGAAACTGCGGATCCAGCTTTGCGGCCTGCGCAAATTTCTCCGCCGCCGCGTCAAAGTTGGTTTGCGCTGCATCCGCGCAGGCTGCGGAAAATAATTTATCGAACTGCGCCCGATCTGCGGCAGGCAGATTAGAATTGGTCAAGGAAGCAAACGGCGGGCAGTCCTTCAGATTCACCGCCACCGTGTTGAGCAGGATTTTCGCGCCGGAATTCAAGCCGGTGCGGACGATGTCGTCCAAATTCCGTTCAAAATTGCGGTAAACCACTTCCCTGCGCGGATCATCCGCGCGAAGCTGGTTGCCGAGAAACATTTTCATTCCGCCCCACGAGGCGTTGCGGCTGTTGCCTCTCAACTTGCGGCTGAGATCCACCAGCAACTGGCCGATGCGCGTTTGCTGAATGGCCAGGTTCAGCCGGACGAACCCCAGCGGCGGGGCCTTCGCCCCAAACACGGTCGCCGCGCCGAACGGTCCGACCATTTCGTTGTTGCCCATGTAAACGATCCACAAATCGCCGTCCGCCTGCGCGCAGTCACGGGCCATGGGCAGGATGACATGCGAGTTGATGGCCGTGGTGCCGAGGTTGATGATCTCAAAGCGGGTGTTGGAAAACCGCTCGTCCAGCAGCGTTTCCAGATAACGCGACGCCGCATAGGGCGGCTCCGGTTCGCCACGCGCCGCCGATTCGCCCAGAATGAAAATGCGGTAAGTGTTCGCCGGCTTTTTCGCTTCGAACATGACCGGGCTGGGCCAGCGCGCCAGTTGCGGCGGGAAAAACCGCAGGCTGAAATTTTCATTGTTGACCAGAAAGTCTTTTTCCCCGGCGCGGATTTTTTCAAAGAAGCCGGTGGCATATCCGTAGCCCGCCAGTCGCAAAACCACTTCCAACCCGCCCAGCAACAGCAGCGGCAGGACGACGAGCGCAATAAAACGAAAAAGCCATTGGCGGCGCGGCGACAGCGGGACCGCTGGTTCTTTGTGCGGACTCTGGCCGGACGTTTTCCCATTTCCCGAGCTGCGTCCGGCTTTTGATTTGTTCGGGCGATGTTTCAAGATTTAGGTTTTAGAAAAGCCGGTCCAAGGGATTACAATCTCTGGCTCGATGCCAGTAAGTCGCCGCGTTGGACGGACGCTTGAGTTGCAACGGATCTTTGCCCATCAGCCGCAAAATCCAGCCCAGCGGCGTCAGGATGAAAATGAAGAAGATTATCAGCCCGCAGCGGCCAAGGAACTGGCTCGAATAAAATCCCAGCCGCAGCGAGAGCCGATACCAGCCGCGGAACCAGCGCGGTTCCAGCACCGCCAAAATTGCGACGAGTCCGAGCAGTGCGAGCAGACCAAGCCAGACATTCACCGGCAGGTGCTTGCGCCAACACAGCAGCGAACTCAAAAGCGCCAGCCCCAGCGCGGTCAGCAGCGCGGACTTGCGCCATTCTTTCGGGTCTTCTTTGAAGTTTAATTTCATTTTAATCAGCCTGCGGCAGAATGCGCCGCTCAATTTTCTTCTGCGGTTGCGCCGTGCGTTCGATCACGAAACTGCCCACGATCAAATAATCCATCTCCGTATTCATGAAGCAACGATACGCGTCGTCAGGGGTGCAGACAATCGGCTCGCCGCGCACGTTGAACGACGTGTTCACCAGCACGCCGCAGCCGGTCGCCTGTTCGAAGCGTCGCAGCAAATCGTAGAGCAGCGGATTACCGCTGCGGTCCACGGTTTGAATCCGCGCCGAATAATCCACATGCGTAATGGCCGGCAGCGTGGAGCGGATTTCCTTGAGCCGGGCGAGGCCTTTGATCTCCGGTGAAACGGCACGGCACAATTCTTTTTTCACCGGCGCGACCAGCAGCATGTAAGGCGACGCGGCGTCCAATTCAAAATAATCCGCCACGCGCTCGCGCCGGACAATCGGCGCAAACGGCCGGAACGACTCGCGGAATTTCACTTTCAAGTTCATAACCGACTGCATTTTCGTCGAACGCGCGTCGCCGAGGATTGAGCGGTTGCCGAGCGCCCGCGGCCCAAATTCCATCCGCCCTTGAAACCAGCCGATGACTTTTCCCAATTTGAGAAGTTCGACGGTGAAATCCAACAGCACATCCGGTTCCAATTTTTGAAACACTGCATTGTGCGAACGCAGCACCGTTTCAATTTCGTCATCAGAAAATCCGGGGCCGAGCAATGACGCCTGCATTGAATCAGTCGGCGAAACAACGCGCGAATTTTCTTTCTGCGCATACCAAGCCGCCAGCGCCGCGCCCAGCGCGCCGCCCGCGTCGCCAGCAGCCGGCTGAATCCAAATTTTTTCAAAAATCTTTTCGCGAAGAATGATTCCATTGGCGACGCAATTCAGCGCGACGCCGCCGGCCAGGCAAAGATTTTTTTGGCCGGTGACTTCGCGGGCGTGACACGCGAGCCGCACCATGATTTCTTCCGTGACCAACTGGATCGAACGCGCCACGTCCATTTGCCGTTGCGTGATTTTTCCCTCCGGCCCGCGCGGCGGCCCGCCGAACAGCGCATGAAACTTCTCATTCGTCATCGTCGTGCCGCGCAGAAAATTGAAATAATCCAGATTCAACCAGAACGAGCCGTCCGGTTTGACGTCCAGCAGTTCGCGGCGGATGGCGTCGGCAAATTTCGGCTCGCCATAGGGCGCGAGGCCCATGAGCTTGTATTCGCCAGAATTGATGCGGAAACCGCAGTAGTCCGTGAACGCGGAATAAACCAGACCGAGCGAGTGCGGAAAGCGCAGCTCCTTCAGCATTTTGATTTCGCTGCCGCGCCCGTGGCCGATGGTGGTAGTCGCCCATTCGCCCACGCCGTCAATCGTCAGGATCGCCGCCTCGTCAAACGGCGAGGGATAAAATGCGCTGGCCGCGTGCGACTGGTGATGTTCAGTGAAAAGAATTTCGCAATCCGGCCGCAGCCCCGGCAATTCCGCGCGAATGGCCTTGCGCAAATCCAGTTTCTCGCCGAGCCAGTTGGACATCACCGTGGGAAACGTCCGCCAGCCGCCGGGTGCGACGGCGAGATACGTTTCGAGCAGCCGCGCAAATTTCAAAATGGGCTTGTCGTAAAACACCACGGCGTCGAGCTGCGCCGGTGTCAGGTTCGCGTGGCGGAGACAAAATTGAACCGCCTGGCACGGAAAATCAGAATCGTTCTTCTTGCGCGTGAAACGCTCCTCCTGCGCGGCGGAAATGATTTTCCCATCCACCACCAGCGCGGCGGCGGCGTCGTGATAATACGCCGAGACGCCGAGGATATTGCGCGGCGCGGGCATGAATCAGAGGAACGGATAAAGCGCCCAGGCGATGCCGGAGTTGGCGGTAAAAATCAAAATCGCGCCCAATAGCAGCAGCACAATGATGAGCGGGATCAGCCACCATTTTTTCTCCTGCCGGGAGAACTTGAAAAATTCTTTAAGGAGTGACCACATGCGTGCGATAAATTTAGTTTTTGTTCGGGCGCTGGCAAGGCGAATCATGGCGCGCAGTTTTTCGTCGGCGTGGCTGTCGTGGCAGGCTGATTTCTGTCATGCTGACTTCAACCCGACCAGACTAACGGCACGCAAGCTGGATTGACAGCCTTTTGCCTTTAACCAAGCCCGGCCCAGGCTCGCATATTCATGCGATGCTAAAAACGGTCATTCAGTTTGAAATGGGTTTGTAAATCGAGTTAAGTGTCTTGGAAACGGTGAAATTCATCCTGGACCAAACAGCGGTCGCCGCGCGCAAGGTCATTTTATGCCTTGCGGCAATTGGTTTGTTTCAAACGGTGGCCCCGGCTCAGTCCGTTTCGAACAGCTTCTGGCAGGCGCAAAGCATTTACCAAATTATGACCGACCGTTTCTTCGACGGCGATCCCTCAAACAACAACGCCGATGGGAACTATTCGCCGGCGGGCAGCAGTTCCGTCCACGGCGGCGATTTTCTGGGCGTCGAGCAGAAACTCGATTACATCAAGGCGCTGGGCGCGACCGCAATCTGGATTTCACCGGTTGTCTTGAATGGCAGCGGCCAGTTTCACGGCTACGCTGGGCGCGATTTTTACCACGTTGATCCGCATTGGGGCAGCCTGGCGGACCTGCAACATTTTGTGCAGGCGGCGCACGCGCGCGGCCTGCTGGTGATTGATGACATCGTTGTGAACCACGGCGACGACCTGATTTACAGCACGGATTCCGGCTACGGGAATTTTGTCTATCCGCCGGCCGGTTACACGCTCAAATACCGGAGCAACACCAAAACCTTCGCGGCCCCGTTCGACCTTTTCAACTCGACATACAATTCCGGCAACAACGCGCTGACCAACCTGTTTCATAACTATGGCTTGATTCAAAATTACAACGACACGAACCAGGTGCAGCTTGGCGAACTGGATGGCCTGGACGATTTCCGCACGGAGTCCGCTTACGTCCGCACCAACATGGCGGCGATCTACGAATATTGGATTCAGCAGGCCGGCTTCGATGGCTTTCGCATTGATACGGTAAAGCATGTGGACATCGGCTTTTGGCGTTCGTGGTGTCCGGCGGTTCACGCCTTCGCGGCGGCGGATGGACGGCCGAATTTTTTCATGTTCGGCGAGGTTTTCGACGCCAACGAAGCGCTTTGCGGTTCCTTCACCGGCACGCAAAGCGGCGGGCCATATCTGCTCGATTCCGTGCTGGATTATCCACTTTTTTTTATCATCAACAGCGTCTTCGCCACGGCCAGCGGCAACACGAAACAAATTGAAGATCACTACAACAACGTCGCGGCTTGTTACGACACCAACGCGCAGATGCGGCTCGTCACGTTTCTCGACAACCACGACAACCCGCGCTTCTTGAGTTCCGGCAACGCGAACAACGACACGAACCGCCTCGCCGTGGCGCTGGCGTTTCTCTACACGGCGCGCGGCATTCCGTGTTTGTATTACGGCACCGAACAGGCGTTCAACGGCGGCAGCGATCCCTATGACCGCGAAGACATGTTTGCCGGCCAATTCAAGGACGGCCCCCCCGGCGTGGACAGTTTTAACGAGACGCATCCGCTGTTTCAACTCGTCGCAAAGTTGAACAATTTCCGCCGGCTCTATCCCGCGCTGACGCTCGGCACGCATGTCAATCAGTGGAATGATCCCAACGGCCCCGGTCTCTTTGCCTACGCGCGACGGCTGGGCACGCAGGAAGTTTTCGTGGTCTGCAACACCGCCGGCTCCGCGCAGACGTTGACGAACCGCGCCACGATTTACGCGCCCGGCACCACGCTCGTGAACCTGCTGGACACGAATGAAATTCTCACCGTCATCGCTGGGTCACAAACGCCGCAGATCTCCGTGCCAGCCGGCGCCGCAAAAATTTTCATCGCCCAGTCGCAACTGCTCCCGCTCGATCCGGTCGTGGTCGGCAATTCGCCGGCCCACGCGGCCATGAATGTTTCGCCAGTTTCACCCGTCGTGCTGCAATTCAGCAAGCCGATGAACACCAACCGCGTTCAATCAGCTTTCTCAACCGTCCCGCCGCTTGCCGGAACTTTTAGCTGGTCGGCCGGCGGCGACACGCTGACGTTCACACCCGGCGGCATTGGGTTTGCTCCGTTGACAAACATCATCGTGGCGGTGAGCAACACGGCGGTTGATGCGGTCTCCGGCAAGGCACTGGTGGCACCTTACAAATTATTATTCGCGACCGCCGCCGCGCCGCCGGTCGTGTATTTTTCCAGTCCGGCGGGCGATGGCTCGGTCATTCCGATGGGGAGCAACACGACCTATCTGATCCAGGTTTGCTTTACCGCCAGCTTGGATACAAACGATGCCAGCCTGTTTAACTTGAGCATCAACGGCGCGTTGCAGCCGCAGTCAGCCTATCTTTTCCGCCCCGCTGGATCTGTCAGCGGCTGCAGCGGACTGCGCTCGTTGTTTTACAACTGGAGCGGTGCTTCTCCCGGCACGGTCAACGGCACCAATGTCATTCAGATTATTTATTCCAACCCAAAAACCGGCGTGGTTTTGAGCGGCGCGCAGACAGTGATCGTGGTGCCGCCACCGGTGATTTCTAACCTGCTAGGCAACCACCAGACAGTCGTGTGGAGCAGCGCGCCTGGCGTCAACTATCTGGTGTTGGCGACCATCAATTTGACCCGCCCATTTGTGCCGGTCAGCGGAGCAGTTCCGGCCAGCGGCTTGTCCACTTCTTATCTGGATGTTTCCAACGCGCCGCCGGCACCGCAAAAGTTCTACGAAATTGAGGTCGTGCCCTGAGCGCGAATTCCGGCGTTTTCAAAAAAGTCAGCCGCGCAGATATTTCACCACGGCCTCGGTCCGCGAATGGACGTGCAGTTTTTCATAAACCGTCCGCACATAGCTGCGCACCGTGTCAATGCGGATTTTCATGCGGTCGGCGATTTCCTTGTAGGCATAGCCCTTGGCGAGCTGGTCGAGAAATTCCCGTTCCGCCGGCGTGAGCCTGGCCAGCCCGGCATCCAGCGTGGCCGGCCGGGAAAAAAACTGCACCACGCGCCGTGCAAGTTGCGGCGACATCGGCGCGCCGCCGTCGAAAACATCGCGGACCGCCTCCAGCAGACGCGCCGAGGCCGTGCGCTTGAGCAGATAGCCGCTCGCGCCGGCGCGCAGCGAATTGAACAGCGAATCGCTGTCCTCGTAAACCGTCAGCATCAGAAACTGGATGCTTGGCTGCGCCTCCTTCAACTGGCGCACGCACTCGTAGCCTTTCATGCCCGGCAGGTTGATGTCCATCAGCACGACATCCGGCAGGTGCTGCGGAATTTCCTTCAGCGCCGTTTCGCCGTTGGCATATTCGCCGACCAGCTTGCAGCCGGGCGCGCGTTTGAGCAACGCCGACAAACTGCTGCGGATGCCTTCATCATCATCCACGATGGCGACCTTGATTTGCATGGGGTGAAACAGGCCGGGGCGGGTGCAACCATGCTGGCGGCGGCATCAGCCCGGGCTTGACGGCCCGAATATGCCGCAGCTCCCGCGCCGCCTCAAGCGATAACCCTTTGCGTCGGGCCGGTGACATCGCAGCACAAGGTCCCTGCCCGCTGGTCGTCATGTGATAATTTTTTGGAGCATTGGCGGCGGATGAGCCATGCGTCCATCGGCGTCTGGACTCAAAGTCCCTTTGATTTTTGGCGGGATCCTGATTTTTGATTCGATTGCAGAATCCGCCTGCGGCACTTTAAGGAGTCTGAACGTGTCTGAAACATCAAAAACAATTTCAGCCGACGAGCTGTATTCCACCGGGAAACTCGTTCGCCGTCTGCTCGCGCTGGCGTGGCGGTTTCGCGCAGACTGTGTCTGGTCAGTGATCTTAAGCCTGATCCTGCTGCTGCTCGGCATCGCCGGACTTCAGTTGTTGGGCCTGGTGATTGACGTCATCCGGCAGGCGCTGGACCCGTCGCTGCCGCCGCCGGCATATCCGTTTGGCTGGCATCCGCCGGCAACGTGGTCGGCGTTGCAAATCGTCACGGCCCTGGCGCTGGCGATTGTGGCGCAGGCATTGGT
Organism: uncultured Bifidobacteriaceae bacterium; assembly: GCA_964449815.1. Taxonomy (GTDB): domain Bacteria; phylum Verrucomicrobiota; class Verrucomicrobiia; order Limisphaerales; family UBA11358; genus UBA11358. The sequence continues at coordinate 14,879 of CAYVGC010000014.1, read as the reverse complement.
CCGCGCCGCGCTCACCTACCATTACAACATGCTCACGGCGCGGCTGACACAGGGGGAAATCGTGCCGGCGCTCCGGGCGCAACTTTATGCCAAGCTGCAGCGGTTGAGCTTCAGCTTCTTCGATGTTCACGGCTCCAATTCCATTTTCAACCGCGTGACGGGCGACGTGCAGAACACCCGGCTGTTCGTGGACGGCGTGCTGCTGCAAGGCGTGAACATGATTCTCACGCTCGCCGCCTATGCGTTTTTCATGTGGCGGATTCAGCCGGCGCTGACGCTCGCGTGCCTGTCGGTTTCGCTGCCGTTGTGGTGGCTGGCGCAATTCTATTCGGCGCGGCTGCGTCCGGGCTATCTGCGCAACCGCGAATTGACGGACAACATGGTTCTGCTCTTCAGCGAAAGCGTGCGCGGGATGCAAACGGTCAAAGGCTTCGCCGCCGAATCGCACCAAGTCCGGCGGTTTGAAGCCGCGAACGACCAGGTTTCCTCGCAGCAGCGGAAAATTTTCTGGAATTTGTCAATCTTCACGCCCGGCACGCAAATGCTGTCGCAATTGAGCCTGGTGATCCTGTTCGCCTACGGCGGCTGGCTGTATGTGCAGGGGAAAATTCCGCTGGGCAGCGGGCTGGTGGTGTTCGCGGGACTGCTTCAGCAGTTCACCGGACAAGTGGCGACCATCTCGACGATCGCAAATTCCGTGCAGCAAAGCCTCGCGGCGGCGCGGCGCGTGTTTGAAGTGCTGGACACGCCGGTGGAAGTGCAAAGCCGGCCCAACGCCATCAAGCCGGGACGGCTCACGGGGCAGATCACGTTTGAGAAGGTCACGTTCGGCTACACGCCGGAAAACCAGGTGCTGACGGAAATTTCCTTCGCGGCGAAAGCCGGCCAGGTCGTCGGCATCTTCGGCATGACCGGCACGGGCAAAAGCTCGTTGCTCGGTTTGATCCCGCGATTTTACGATCCGCAACAGGGCCGGATTCTCGCGGATGGAAAGGATTTGCGCGAACTGGATTTGGACGCCTTCCGGCGGCAGATCGGCATTGTTTATCAGGAAAGTTTTTTGTTCTCGAACACGGTGGCGGCAAACATCGCCTTCGGCCATCCGCACGCCACGGCGGAACAGATCGAACGCGCGGCGCGGATCGCGTCGGCGCACGAGTTCATCACCGCCCTGCCCCACGGCTACGAAACGGTGCTGGGCGAATCGGGAGTGGATTTATCGGGCGGACAACGCCAGCGGCTGGCGCTGGCGCGGGCGTTGATCTTGCAGCCGCCGGTTCTGATTCTCGACGACCCGACGGCGTCGGTGGATGCGAAGACGGAAAATGAAATTGTGTCAGCCCTGCGCGAAGCGATGACGGGGCGAACCACGTTTGTTGTATCAAGCCGGCTGAATTTGCTGCGCCGCGCCGATTTGATTCTGGTTCTGGAAGACGGACGCCTGACGCAATCGGGCACACACGAGGAACTGGTTCACCGTCCGGGGCCATATCACGAGACCGCGCTGTTACAGATCATGGATTTATGAGCGCGCCGCCGAAAAGCAAGCCGCCAACCGACGAAGTTGCAAAGGGAGATCCTTCGGCGCGCGAAGCGATCACATTCTACAACCCGATGGAAGAACGCGAAGCGGACAAGGCGCCGTTGCAGCCGAAACTCATCCGGCGCATTTTCCGCTACACCAAGCCTTACGCGGCCAAGCGCAACTGGCTTTTCGTGCTGACGTTCCTGCGCGGCCTGCAACTGCCGGCGCTGGCGTGGCTGATCGGGCGCACAATCAACGGGCCGATTTCGGGACGCGATCTGCCGGGGATTTACTGGCACGCGGCGGGCTATTTCGCCCTGGCGCTGTTCACGGTGGTGAGCTTTCATTTTCGCCAGCGGTTCGCGCTCGAACTGGGCGAAGCGGTGGTTCACGACATGCGGTCGGAGCTGTTTGCCAAACTGATGACGATGCCGATGTCGTTTTTCAACCAGACCAAGTTTGGCCGCATCATCAGCCGGATGACTTCGGACATTGACAGCGTGCGCGCCGGCGTGCAGGAGGTGGCCTTCGTGCTGGTCGTGCAGGGATTGCAAATGACCACGTCGGCGGTATTGATGGCGTGGTATGACTGGAAGCTTTTTTCCCTGATGGCCTTCCTGGTTCCCATCATCTGGTTCGTAAATGAAAATTACCGGCAGGAGATGAGCCGGCGGCTCCGGAAGGTGCAGGAATCGTGGAGCCGCGTCGCCTCCACGCTCGCCGAATCGGTGAGCGGCATCCGCGTGACGCAGGCGTTCGTGCGGCATGATGTCAATGCGGGCTTTTTCCGAAAACTGGTGGACGTGCATGGCGAAAACAACGTGGGCGTGGCGCAGGCGTCGGCTGTGTTCGTGCCGTTGCTGCAACTGAAAAGCCAGCTTTTCCTCGGCGCAATGGCGCTGCTCGGCGCGTTCGGCGCGCTGCACTGGCACGGTTGGCTGCACATGGAAGTGGGCGATCTGGTGATGTTCTTTTTCCTCGCCAACTTGTTTTTCGATCCGGTGCAAACCATCGGCAATCAATTAAATCAGGCATTCATGGCGATGGCCGGCGGGGAACGATTGTTCCGGATGCTGGATCAAAGGCCGGAATGGCAGGACGCCCCGGCGGCGAAGCCGTTGCCGGCCATCAACGGCCGCGTGGAATTTCAGGCGGTGAATTTTGAATACCAGCCGGGGCGGCCGGTGCTCACGGACATTTCGTTTGTGGCCGGGCCGGGACAATCCGTGGCGCTGGTGGGACACACTGGCAGCGGCAAGACGACGCTCGTGGCCCTGCTTCAGAAATTTTATCTGCCCGGCAGCGGACGCGTGCTGGTGGACAACTGCGACTTGAACCAAGTCACCAGCGATTCACTGCGGTCGCAAATGGGCAGCGTGCAGCAAAACAATTTCCTGTTCTTTGGCTCGGTGCTGGACAACATCCGGTTCGCCCGGCCGGCGGCGACGGAGGCGGACGTGCGGGCGACCTTGGAAGCGCTGGACTGCCTCGACCTGCTGGACGCGCTGCCGCAGAAACTGCACACGCGCGTGGCGGAGCGCGGGACATCGCTTTCCTTTGGCCAGCGCCAGCTAATTTGTTTTGCGCGGGCGCTGCTGGCGAACCCGCGCATCGTGGTGCTGGACGAGGCGACGAGCGCGATTGACTCGGTCACCGAAGCTCGCCTGCAACGGGCGCTGGACATTCTGCTGCAGGGACGAACGGCGTTCATTGTCGCGCACCGCTTGAGCACGATTCGCAAGGCCAATCTGGTGTTGGTGCTGGACCGGGGACGCATCGTCGAGCGCGGCACCCATGAGAGCCTGCTGCTGCAAAATGGGATTTACGCCCGATTGCATCAGGAATTTGTAAATGCCCAGCCGGAATGACGCGCCGGCGGAGCCTCCTGGCATTCATCGGATGATGCTCGCGGAACGACTGGCGCAAGGTGTGACGGGATATTTTGACTGCCGATTTGCCGAAAGCTGTGGAACAAAAAATTGCACGACAGACCAAGAAAGTTGAAATACGCTTGACACCTATTTAAGGCAAATACAGTTTGCCAGTTTACCGCCTAATCAAAACCATGAAGACAGCCATCCCTCAAATTATTTTTGCTGTGCTGACGCTCGTTACGGTTGCCCACCCAGGTCTTCCGGCATTCGCTGCGGAAAAGCAATACGAACCCAACTGGACCTCGCTCGACCAACGCCCGACACCCGCCTGGTATCAGGACGCCAAGTTTGGCGTGTTCATTCACTGGGGAGTTTATTCGGTTCCGGCCTGGGGAGATCACGGTCAATACGCCGAATGGTATTGGAACCATATAGCCGACCATAACCCCACGAACGTCTGGTGGCAGTTTCATAAAAAGAATTACGGCGAGAATTTCGACTGCCAGGATTTTGCCCCCCGCTTCACCGCCGAACTCTTTGACGCGAAGCAATGGGCCGACCTGTTTGTCCGCGCCGGAATCAAATACGTTGTCCCCACCTCGAAACACCACGAAGGTTTTGCGCTATGGCCCAGCGCCGAGGCCAGCCGCACCTGGGGCCGTCCGTGGAATGCAATGGAGATCGGCCCGAAACGCGATCTGCTGGGTGAACTGGCCGAAGCGACGCGGGCGCGCGGATTGAAGTTCGGTTTTTACTATTCCCTTTATGAGTGGTTCAACCCGCTCTGGCTGACCAACCGGGCGCTTTATGTTTCACAGCACATGACGCCGCAGTTCAAGGATGTGGTCACCCGTTACCAGCCGGCGATCATTTTTGCCGACGGCGAATGGGAAATGAATTCCAAGGACTGGCACAGCGAGGAGTTGCTGGCGTGGCTGTTCAACGATTCGCCGTGCAAGGACGAAGTGGTGGTGAATGACCGCTGGGGCAGCGACACCCGCCACAAACATGGCGGCTATTGGACCACCGAATACGCCGCCGGAATGCAAAACGGCTCGCATCCGTGGGAAGAAAACCGGGGCATGGCTTATTCCTATGGCCTGAACCGCGCCGAACGCTGCGATGATTACAAAACCTCGCGCGAATTCATTCTCGTGCTCATTGACCTCGTCAGTCGCGGCGGGAATTTCCTGCTGGACATCGGGCCGGCCGCCGACGGCACCATTCCCCCGCTCATGGAGCAACGCCTTCTGGACATTGGCGGCTGGCTCAAGGTCAATGGCGAGGCGATTTACGGGACCCGCTGCGCCGGTCGGTCCTGCCAGTGGACTGAAGGCGTGCTGCCCAAGCAGGAATACGGCGAATTCATGGTCAAATACAACCTGCTGGACCAGGTTGGACAGGCTCCCACCAACGGTTTTGCGGTCAAACAGGTCTTCTTCACAAAGAAGCCCGATGCGCTCTACGCGATCACCGCTGGCTGGCCGGGCAAGGAGCTGGTGCTGCGAGACATTAAAGTTCCGGACGATTCAACCGTGACGATGCTTGGCGTGCCGGGCGAGCTGAAGAAGTCCCTCCGTGGCAACACCCTGACGATCACGACGCCAGAGCTGGCGCCGGATGCCGCCCCATGCCATTATGCTTACACATTCAAAATCACGGAAGCCGAGGTGCAGCCGCGTTGAACCTGAAAGTTTCAGCCTTTATGAGCATCTGCAATAGTCGGGCCAGCCGGATCGTGACAGTTTTTTTTGCGCTGCTGTTGGTGACGGTTCCGGCGGCTTCGGCGATTGAGTTTCATGTCGCTCCAGATGGCAACGATGCCTGGACCGGCAAACTGGCCCGTCCCAATGCCGCCCACAGCGATGGACCGCTGGCCACCCTCGCCGGTGCGCGCAACGCGATCCGGCAATTGAAGCAGCAAGGCCAGTTGGTGGAACCGGTCAAGGTTGTCGTTGCCGAAGGCCGATACAACATCACCACTCCGCTTGAGCTGGATTTTGCGGACACAGGAACCGCGACGGCGCCGATCAACTATGAAGCCGCCAAGGGCGCGCATCCGGTTTTCAGCGGCGGCCGCGCCATTCACGGCTGGCAATCCGGAACCAACGGCATCTGGCACACTCACATTGCGGACGTTGCCGGCGGCCGCTGGTATTTTGAGCAGCTTTGGGTGAATGGTCACCGAGCCGTCCGTGCTCGAACACCGAACAAGTTCTGGTTTTATCTGCGGGACGTTCAAGAGGAACCGATTGTCCATGAAAATGGCCAGCCAGCCAAAGCCGCGTGGCAAACCGTGTGGCTGCGTCCGAACGATTTCAAGTCGGTCGCCGGCCTCACGGCGGAAGAACTCAAGGACATGAACCTGGTGGTTTATCACAACTGGGACGTCACCCGCCGCTTCGTGGATCGAATTGACGAACGCGAACAATCGCTCGACACCAGCGGTGAAGCCATGGATTCCTGGAACCCGTGGCGCAAGGACTCGCCGTTCGTTCTCGAAAACGCCCTGCGCTTTCTGGACGCGCCGGGCGAGTGGTTTTTGAGCCGTGACGGAATGCTTTACTATAAACCGCTTCCCGGCGAGAACATGAACAAGACCGAGGTCATTGCACCCGTGGCGAATAAATTCATCGTCATCAAAGGCGATCCGGCTGCGGATCAATTTGTCGAACACATCACGTTCAAAGGCCTGGCTTTCGAACACGCGCAGTGGTTGACGCCGCCGGGCGGTTTTGAACCGGCACAAGCCGCCGTTTCGATTGACGCAGTGGTCATGGCGGATGGTGCCAGGCAGATCGTGTTCGACGATTGTGCGATCAGCCATGTCGGCACCTACGGCATCTGGTTCCGCCAGGGCTGCGTGGACGATGTGCTCCGCCATTGCCGGATTGAGGATCTCGGCGCCGGCGGCGTGCGCATCGGTGAAACGCAAATGCCGACGAATTCGCCGGCCGGCACAAGCCGGATCATTGTTGACAACAACATCATCCGCCATGGCGGATATATTTTCCCTTGCGCCGTCGGCGTCTGGATCGGATTCAGTCCGGACAACCAGGTCACCCACAATGAAATCGCGGACTTGTTTTACACCGGCATCAGCGCGGGCTGGCGCTGGGGCTATGACGAGAGCAATTGCAAACGAAACAACATTTCGTTCAACCACGTCCATCATATTGGCAAAGGATTGCTCAGCGACATGGGCGGCATCTACACGCTCGGCCCTTCGGAAGGCACCGTGGTGCGCGGCAACGTGTTTCACGACATCTGTTCTTATTCTTACGGCGGCTGGGGGCTTTACACCGACGAAGGCAGCTCGGGCATCTTGTTTGAAAACAATCTGGTCTATGACACCAAGACCGGCAGTTTCCACCAGCATTACGGCAGGGAAAATATCCTGCGCAACAACATTCTGGCAAACAGCCTGGAGCAGCAGTTGCAGGTGACCCGCGTGGAAGACCATCTTTCGTTCACCTTCGAGAATAATATCATTTATTGGACAAACGCCAGCCCGGCACTGGCCGGACCCTGGTTCGACAACCGTCAACTGACTCGCAGCAACTGCTACTGGAACGCCGACGGTCATGCCGTCACCTTTGCCGGCAATTCGCTCTCGGGCTGGCAGCGCACGGCTGTGAACGCGCCGACGAACCGCAATGACGCAACCGGCTCCCTGGAGTGGGCGGGCAAAGGCCGCGAACTGGGCAGCGTTGTCGCCGACCCGCTGTTCGTGGACGCCGCCAGACACGACTTTCACCTCCAGCCGGATTCGCCGGCGTTGCGGCTTGGCTTCAAGCCGTTTGATTATTCGCAGGCCGGCGTCTATGGCGACGCGGCGTGGCTGGCGGAGGCGAGGCGCGCGACCTATCCGCCGCTGAAAACCGCCCCGGCTCCGGTGCCCATGCCGATGCATCTTGATTTTGAGCGGGACCGCGTGGGCAAGCCGCCCAGAGACTTTCAGGTCAACATTGACGGCAAAGGAGATTCGATCCTCGTGACTGACGAAACCGCTGCGACCGGCCGGCACAGCCTGAAAATTACCGACGCCCCCGGTCTCCAATACCTCTGGCAGCCGCATCTGTTCGTCACCATGGATTACCCCAAAGGCCGCATTCAGAACAGCTTTGCCCTACGGCTCGAACCGGGGGCGGATGTGGACTTTGAATGGCGCGATTGGGGCCAGTCGGAATATCAAACCGGCCCGCAGCTTGCCATTCGGAAAAACAAGCTTAAAACCGGCGGCAGGGATCTGCTCGAACTTCCGGAAAGCCGGTGGCTGCATTTCGAGGTGTCGGCCAGCCTTGGCACCTCCGCCGGTGCGGGCACTTGGTCGCTGAAAGTCATCATTCCCGGAGAGGTGCCGCACGAATGGAAGGGACTTCCCAACGGCAGCCCAAAGTTCAAAACCCTCACCTGGATCGGTTTCAGCAGCAATGCCAATGACAAAACGGTTTTTTATTTGGACGACTTCATGGTGGACACAATCAATGTTGCCGAACCCTGAGTCTCCCTACAAAAGCCAGCGGATAAAAAATTTCCGCCCGTCCTTCCATCTTGTTTCCATTTGTTTCGACGCCTACATTGCTGCGACATGAGCGAATCTAAGAAACCGGGTGATCTGCCGTCCCAGCCCGCCACCGGTAAAATCCCGGTTCCCAGGCCGAACATTTTGACGCTGGTCCTGGAAAATTTCGGCATCGGCCGCGCCGCCGCCATTGGCATGATTATTTCAAGCTGTCTGGTGTTGATTGGCGCGGTGTTCTTCTTTGTTCATTCAGCCCCGCCTAGCTCAATCACGATCACCAGCGGACCCGAGGGCAGCATTTTTTATACGAACGCCTTCCGGTATTCCAACATTTTGAAAAGCCAGGGCGTAAAGTTGAACATCCTCACCTCGCAAGGTTCGCTCGAAAATCTCCAGCGGCTTGACGATCCCTCGCTCAAGGTGGATGTGGGATTCGTCCAGGGCGGAATCACCAACGGAGCCACCGACAAGCTGGTCTCGCTGGGAAGCATTTCCTACCAGCCGCTGCTGGTTTTTTACCGTGGCGCACCCATTGAATCGCTGGCGGACCTGGCCGGCAGGCGGCTGGCCATCGGCCCGGTGGGCAGCGGCACCCGGACTTTGGTGCTGACCCTGCTGGGCGCCAACGGCATCAAACCCGGCGAAACGACAGCGCTGCTGGATTGGGCGGCGGCGGAATCAGCCGGGGCGCTGCTGGACGGGAAGGTTGACGCTGTATTTCTAATGGGCGAGGACGCCTCGGCGGCAATCATGCGCCAGCTTTTGCTGGCAACCAACATTCACCTGTTGAACTTCACGCAGGCCGAGGCCTACACCCGGCGCTTCAGCTACCTGAGCGTGCTGAAATTGCCGCAGGGCGGCATTGATCTGGGAAAAAACATTCCCGCGCAGGATGTTTATCTCATCGGTCCCACGGTCGAGCTGATTGCGCGAAACCATCTCCATCCCGCGCTGTCCGACCTGTTGCTGCAGGCCGCGCGAGACGTGAATGGCCGGGCGAACCTGCTCCAGCGCAAGGGCGAATTCCCCGCGCCCATCGAGCATGACTTTCACATCAGCGCCGATGCGTCCCGCTTTTACAAATCAGGCGCCAGCTTTTTCTACCGTTATCTTCCGTTCTGGATGGCGAGCCTGACCAGCCGCATCGTGGTGGTTTTTGTGCCGATGATTGTCATCTTGATTCCCATCCTGCGCAGCATTCCCCACCTCTATCGCTGGCGAAGCCAGACGCGAATCTACCGCTGGTATCGGGCCCTGCTGGTTTTGGAAAAAAAAATGTCCAATGCCCCGGAAGCCGGCAGGCACCAGCACCTGCTCAAACGCCTGGACGAAATCGAAACCGAGGTCAACAAAATGAAGGTGCCCGCGTTCCTGGCCGATCAATTCTACGGTCTGCGCGGCCACATTGATTTCGTTCGTCAGATGATGAATAACAAGCCGCCGCTTTGAGGCCGGGCGGCGGCGTTCGCTCGCCGGTCCGGCTTTGCCTAAAAGCGGAATGACTTTCCGCCGGTCGGTTCAGTTCAACGCGTCACGTTTGGCAAACCCATGCAAAAGCGATGAACCAGCGGCTGGCTCGACAAATGACCGCCGGCGGTTAAGATTGAATCAGGATGAAAGGCGAAGTTGTTTATCTTTACGCGTTTGATGTGGCGAACGAAATCATCACGTCGCGCGTGCGGGAAATCCTGTCGGAAAAGCCGTTTCCATTCGAAATCCGCATGGACCGGACGTTGCCGAAGGACATGCCACTTTACAAGCCGCTCGCCATCGAGCTGTCGGCGCTGCCCGCGCAATTGAACGGTTCACCCGTCCGTCTGCTGATCCGCATTTATGACGTCGGCGTGGTCACCGTGATGATGCGCGTGGTGTTTGAAGCGGACGCGCTGCCTGACCTGATGCCGTTTCACAATCCAAAATTGGAGGATGGCATGACGCTAGACCGGGTGGCGGTGAACTTTTGCGCGAAGGTCTGTGACAGCCTAAAGGATTCCGTCGTGGGCCGCGCGGAATTTCCGCCGCCGGAAGCCTACACGGTTTTTTGCCTCACCGGCCTGGACGGCGTGAAGGACGCCAATGTTTGGCTTGGCGGACACCGGCGCGACGTGGCGGGATTGCTCACGGAAACGGCGGCGGAAAAGCTGAGTGAGGCGCAGGTGAACGAAGTGCTGCGCATCCAGCGCTCGTTTGAGAACACGGATCTGGCGGTGGTTGACTGGGACGCGGCGCTGGTGGTGGATTTGACGGGTTATGTGGACGACGTGTTGTATGCGCTGGAGCTGGCCAATCTGCAACTGGAAGAGTTCCGCGTGATGGACGCACGGCTGGACCAGTATCTCGACCGCGCCTACGCGGATTTGGAACACCCGACGCTGTCGCTGTTGGGCGCGGCGAACAAGGTGTTGCGCCAGTTGCGCCGTTTCCGGGTGGATGTGGCCAAGCTCACCGATGAGGTCACGCACATCACCAAGTTTTTCGGCGACTGGTATCTCGCCCGCGTTTATCTCGGCGCCCGCGACCGTTTCTATCTCGACCAGTGGCGTGCCAGCGTGGAACAACGGCTCGCCCAGCTCGACAAGCTTTACAGCGTCGTCCACGCGGAGGTGAATGAGCGCCGGATGCTGTGGCTGGAAATCATCATCGTGATTTTCTTCGCGATCGATTTGCTGATTTTGCTCCGGGTGGGGCGCTGAAGCGAATCCAGCCCGGCAGTTTCACAATTTGGCGGCCGCAATCCTGCCACATGGCTGTGCGCCCCGGCGGCGCGGCGCTGACCATGCGGCTGAACTTCTCACGCAACTTTCCGGCGGGTTCACCGGCGAGGCCCGGCTAGGAATGCGCGCCGCTGGTGAGGAGGCGGCTTTGCACTTCGCGGTAGCTTTGGAGGAAAAGATTGTTGTCGGCGACGGCTTTTTCCACGAGCTGCTTGAGCAGGAACATTTCGGAACTGTTGATGACGGCGTGGACGCTGTTCTTGAACGCCTCCATCGGCGTGAAGGTCTGAAACGCATTGCCGATGAGCAGGACGGTGGCATGGCGGCGCTGGTTCACCGGCATGGTCTGGAGCGCCTTGAGCGTCAGATTTTCCTCGGGCGTGTTGGCCCCGAAAAGCTCCTCCACCAGCACGACCTGATAATGCGCCTGGCTGAAGCGCGTCAGGAAGTCGCTGTGCGTGGCGGCGGTGTGAACCTTGTAGCCCAGTTCCTGCAATGCGACCCTGGCCTCCTCCAGCCATTCCGGCGTGGAAAAGGCGATCAGGGCCGGCTTGTCCTCGTTGCTGACAAAATCAAAGGAGCGCGTCATTTTAATTTCAAGGCGGGTGGTTTCTCGCCGCTGCTGCCGGCCCGCATCCGCAGCGCGCTGACGTCGGTGGTGATTTCGCCGCGCGACTTTTTCTGGTTGTCAATGCCGCGCGACACCACGCTGCGTTTGGTGCAGTAAAGCAGGGCGTTTTCCTCCGTGATGATTCCCTGCTCGTAGGCTTCCAGGCACGCGTGGTCAAACAACCTCCAGCCGAACGTGTAGCTGGCCTCGATGATCTCGTAAAACGTCTTGCCTTCGCTCTCGCCGAGCCGGATGGCCTCCTGCGTGCGAAGGTTGGAACCCATGATCTCAATCAATGCGTGGCGGCCGCCGCTGATGCGCGGACACAGCCGCTGGCTGACGACCCAGCGCAACGAGTCGGAAAGCCGGATGCGAATCTGCTCCTGCTCCTCCGGCTCGAACATGCCCAGAATGCGGTTGATGGTTTCGCCGGCGTTGATCGTGTGGAGCGTGCTCAACACCAGATGCCCCGTTTCCGCCGCGCTCAAGGCGATCTTCACCGTCTCCTGGTCGCGCATTTCGCCGACGAGAATCACCTTGGGCGCCTGCCGCAGCGCCGCCCGCAGGCCGTTGGCATACGAGTCAAAATCAATGCCCATCTCGCGCTGGTTGAACGTGGCCCGGTCATGCACATGCAGATACTCGACCGGGTCTTCGAGCGTGACGATGTGAACGGCCTTGAACTTGTTGATCTCGCTCAGGATGGCGGCCAGCGTGGTGGACTTGCCGGAGCCGGTCGCGCCGGTCACGAGCACCAGCCCGGTTTTTTCGCGCGGTATCTGCTTGAGCGTCTCGGGCAGCTTCAATTGTTCCAGCGTCGGAATCTTGGTGTTGAGCTGGCGGCACACGATGGAATAATTGCCGCGCTGCGAGAAAACATTCACGCGGAAACGCGCCTGGTCGCTCAACGCATACGAGGCGTCGCACGAGCCGTGCCGCAGCAAATCTTCAATCTGCCAGAGGTTGTCGCCGATGATGTTCAGCGCGATGGTCTCGATCTGGAACGGCGTGAGCCGTTCAATCGGCGGATCGAGCACCACCGGCTTGAGTTCGCCGTAGGCCTCCACCTGCGGCGGCCGGTCGCTGGTGAACAGCAGGTCCGACACTTCCGGCTGCGAGGCCAGCATCGTCGTCAGTATTTGGTCGAGTTCGGGGCGGCGCATATTTCACAGGGCTTCGTCATCATCCGGCGGGTGCGCCAGCAACGGGCGGAATTTTTTCTTGTCCAGCGCCTTGTCGTAGGCGTCCTCCGGCGTGATGCGTTTCATGCGGACATGTTCCATGATGTGGTCGTCGAGCTGCTGGTTGCCAAATTTCTTGCCGACCTGGATCATGCCTTGAATCTGGTGCGTCTTGCCTTCGCGGACAAGATTGGCCACGGCGGTGTTGAACACCAGAACTTCAAACGCCGCCACGCGGCCCTTTTTGTCCGACCGCTTGAACAGCGTCTGCGCCACGACGCCTTTCAGGGCCTCGGACAGCGTCTGGCGGATTTTGTTCTGCTGGTCCGCCGGGAAAACGTCAATGATGCGGTCCACCGTCTTGGCCGCGCTCTGCGTGTGCAGCGTGCCGAAAACCAGGTGGCCAGTCGCGGCGGCGGTGATCGCCAGCTCGATGGTTTCCAGGTCGCGCATTTCGCCGACGAGGATGATGTCCGGGTCTTCGCGCAGTGCGCCGCGCAGGCCGGAGGCGAACGACTTGGTGTGGACGCCGACTTCACGATGGTTCACCAGGCAGCTTTTGCTTTCGTGAACGAACTCAATCGGGTCTTCCAGCGTGATGATGTGGTCTTTGCGGTTGCGGTTGCAATAATCCACGATGGCCGCCAGCGTCGTGGATTTGCCGGAACCCGTCGGTCCGGTGACCACCACGAGGCCGCGATGCAGCATCGCAAACTTTTTGAAGACCAACGGCAGCGGCGCCTCCAGTTTTTCAAAATCCTCGAACGACAGCACGCGGCTGGGAATCTGGCGGAACACCGCGCTGACGCCGTTTTTCTGGTTGAAAAAATTCACGCGGAAACGCGAGATGTTCGGGATTTCGTAGCCGAAATCCACGTCGCCGGTCTCCTCGAACTGTTTTATTTTGTAATCCGGCGCGATTTCGTAAAGCATGGCCTTGAGCGAATCGTTTTCCAGCGGCGGATAATCCACGCGCTGGAGCTCGCCGTTGATGCGCATCATCGGCGGATTGCCCGACGCCATGTGCAGGTCGGAAGCCCGCTGCTCAAACATCAGATTGAAAAACGCGTCAATTTTCGCCATAGATCATCTCGGTGAACGCGACACTAATAAATGCCATGCCGCTCTGCAAGCAATGAAAATGCCCACCGAAGCCATCCGCGAAGAAATCCGTAAAAGCGGGGTGATTTCCTTCGCCCGCTTCATGGAACTGGCGCTTTATTGTCCCGAAACTGGCTACTACGAAACAAAAAAGGACAGGGTCGGCCAGCGCGGCGACTTTATCACGAGCGTCAGTGCCGGCAGTTTGTTCGGCGAACTGCTGGCGTTCCAGTTCGCCGAATGGCTCGCGGAACTGCCCATTGTGAATGGCAAATTGCAAATTGTTGAGGCGGGCGCACATGACGGCAAACTCGCCGCCGATATTTTGGGCTGGCTGCAAATTCACCGGCCAAAGCTTTTTTCCGAAATTGAATATGCCATTAGCGAGCCTTCCGCCAGCCGGCAGGAATGGCAAAGGGCAACGCTGAAAACTTTTGCGCCGCGCATCCGCTGGATCTCCGGCTTCAACGCTTCAACGCTTCAACGCTTCAACGGCATCATTTTCAACAATGAACTGCTCGACGCCTTTCCCGTCCACCGCCACGGCTGGGACGCAAAAAATAAAACCTGGTTCGAGTGCGGCGTTGCGCTCGACGGCGAAAAATTCCGCTGGGAGAAAATTCCGCAACCGGCATCAGCGCCGCCATCCTCCACCTTCCAGCTTCCAGCTTCGTTCCTGGACGTTCTGCCCGACGGCTACCTCATCGAAACCAGCCCCGCCGCTGAAACCTGGTGGCGCGAAGCCGCCGGGATTCTGGCGCGCGGCAGGCTGCTGACGATTGATTACGGTTTCACCGCCGACGAACTGTTTTCACCCAGCCGTCCGCGCGGCACGCTCCGCGCGTATCACCGCCACCACCTCGCCGATGACCTTTTGGCCAACGCCGGGGAGCAGGATCTGACCGCGCACGTCAATTTCTCATCCATCCGGGCCGCCGGTGAGGCCGCCGGGTTGAAAACCGAAAGCTTCTGCACCCAGCCGCAGTTCCTCACGCAGATTTTGAAAAACGCCGTGAAGGACAATTCATTTGGCGAATGGAACACCCGTCGCACGCGCCAGTTTCAAACCCTCACGCATCCCGAACATCTGGGCCGTGCCTTCCGTGTGCTGGTGCAGTCAAAGGGCTGATACCGCTCGTCGCAATGTGGCGCAATGGCATCCGTCGGCGCTCACCGAGCGCCGCTATCGCGGTTTTGCCGAGGTCTCCAAACATATTTCCCGTTCGCCCGCAAGCGTCGTCGCCGCTGCCGCTGAATGGTTTTACGTCCTCCCTCACCCAAACCCCACGGAGAGTGGGCTTGCTTCGATAAAGTGGACGGAGAAGTTGGGTCATTTGGTTAGTTGTTTA